>JAVBKV010000053.1:0-72763 GCA_031553885.1 Bacteroidales bacterium | reverse complement strand
TTCATGCTGTATTTTTTAGCGTGATTTCCCCGTTTTTGGCCTCGAAACCGTATTATCGGGGGACAAACAAAGATACACAAAATCCCAACTAATTCATAATGAATCGGTTGGGATTGTCTTTTTTATTGAGCGAATGAGCCTTTTTAATTCTTAATTCTTCCCTCCCCAACCTCCTCCCCCTGCTCCAGAGAGGGGGAAAGAGAGGATCCGGTTTTGGGAGTTTCTTAAAGTTCTCTGATTTCTTCTTCGAAAACCGTCAGTTTTTCCAGCCCGTTTTCCGTAACCAGGTAGGTGTTTTCGATTCCTACCGCTCCGGTTTCATGGAGAACAAATTTAGGCTCGAAAGCGAAAACCATTCCCGGTTGAAGAAGATCCTGTGAGCGGCTTGTCATGACAGGTAATTCATTGATTTCGATGCCGACTCCGTGTCCTACGAATTTCGCCTGTTGACGGGTACCCATGAAACAATCTCCCAGCCCGGCTTCTTCGGCCATTTGCAACGACCAGTTGTAGATTTCGGCGCAGGAGGTTCCCGGTTGAGCTGTGTTCATCAGACGGTTGTTCATATCGATCGATACCTGATGGGCCCGGTATGCTTTTTCAGAGAGTTTGCCTACGGAAAATGTACGGGTCATGTCGGTTATGTAAGCGGTATAATTACCGGCCATATCCACCATAACCGCATTCCCGGTCCGAAGGATGCTGCCATTCGCTCCTATCGGGAGGGAAGGATGTAGTCCGCCTCCTCCTAAAGCAAAATCGAAAGGAGAGGGGGTTTCCGCATTGTCTCCACTCAGGAGGCTGCCCATGTAAATGTCCATGTTATTTCCGAATGCCCGGAACAAACCAATGGACCCTTTCGACCGCATTTCCCGTTCGATTTCATTCTGTAACTCGATATCGGTCATCCCGGGGCGGAAATAAGAGGGTATGTGCCGGTAGGCTTCTGCATGTTTTTTTGCAGAAATACGGAACTGCTGTATTTCCCAGGGCGTTTTGATCATCCGGACTTTTCGTAAAATCGGGGTAACATTGGTGGCAGTTGCCGGATTGAATACCGCCTGTAGTCGGATGTACTCGTTGTATGTTATCTGGTCGGCCTCCAATCCGATATTTCCAGGTAACTTCATCCCTCTTTCTTTCAGTAGAGCGGGAATGTCTTCTGGTTTACGGATAGGTACGGCTTGCGGATGATCCCATCCTGCAGGACGTTGAAAAAAATAAATGGGGTCGTCATCGGCGGTCAGATAGACATAACCACCGAAAATATGTCCGGTCAGGTAATAAATATTGACTCCTGAAGAAATCAGGCAAGCCTCCATCCGGTTTTCCAGCAAAGACTGCCTGATTCTTTTCCAGCGGATTTTTAAATCGTCCGCAGGAGGAAAATTCGTATTTTGATCCATCTGTATAATTATAATTCCCGGATCCAGATATTACGAAAACTGATCGGTTCACTCGGATCTCCATGCGATTGCAGAATGATCGGTCCTTTGTCGTGCGGAGCCACTTTCGGGAAACCAATGTATTCGGTAGTACCCTGAATAATGGTATGGTTTTGCACCACAATTCCGTTAAAAATAATGGTAACAGTCGGAGGAGTCCGGTATTTACCGTCTTTGGTAAAAGTCGGAGCCTGATAAATAATGTCGTATACGTTCCATTCTCCCGGTTTACGTGCCGGATTAACCAGCGGGGCGCTTTGTTTGTAGATACTTCCGGACTGTCCGTTTACATACGTTTCATTGTTGTAATTGTCCAGGATCTGGATTTCGTATTTTCCCTGTAAAAATACACCACTGTTTCCTCTGCCCTGGCTGGATCCGCTGATGTTTTCCGGAACTCTCCATTCGAGGTGTAACTGAAAATCTCCGAATACTTCCTTAGTTTGAATATCTCCTGCTTTTTTATTGACTGTCATGATGCCGTTCTGTACATCCCAGCCGGCATTTCCTCCTTTGACCGATTGCCATTGGGACAAATCTTTTCCGTCGAATAATACAAAAGCGTCCGAAGGAGCGCTGAGGATTGCATTTTTTGTCGCGGTTCCCGGAGTTACGACATCCGGCTGAGGAGTCCAGTATTCCGACATTTGAGGTTTCATGGGCATTGGTTCGGGATACTGTTTGTCCTGAGCATAAGAAATAACGGAAACACTACCGACACATACGGCAAGTACAATTTTTTTAATCATATTGATAACGTTTTTTAATTGAACAATTATTGAATCTATATTTAATGTTTTTGATAGTCACGACGAAGGCTGGTTGCATCTTTCCTTGGAAAATCGTCCGGGACGGCCTGAGTTACTTTACCGGTGGCCGCCCATTCGCATCCTCTCAGTAGCGTAACCTGAAAACCTGTACATTGCATGGCTATGTTGTCTTCGGGCGTTTTTCCGGCGTGTCCCAGCATGGTATGAAAAATGCGGGCTTTCCCGTAGTTGACGGTAAAAATCAGTGGTTCTTCCCTTCCCGAACCATTGGTGTTGGTGTCGGAATAAGCGGTATAGAGCATGTCCTGTATATTTCCGGGCCCTCTCATCCGGTCGTACAATTCATCCTGAGTATGTTTCCATTGGGATGGTAATCCTTTGGTTACAGGATGCTTGGAGTGGCGGGCAGTCAATACATATTCGTGTTGTTTTCCGTGTGATCCTCCTGTTCCCGGAGCATAGTCTTTGATCAGCTTGCCATTTTTCCAGTAAACCCAGGGACCTGCTTGCTCATTCCGGTCGTTCCATCCTCCCAGAGCAATGATTTCATTGTATTCTTTCCAATCAGGAAATGCATTATCTGCAGCGTGGTAGATGACTACTCCGCCTCCGTTCCGGACGTATTTAAGAAAATTCTCATTCGTTTGTTGAGGCCAGGCATCCCCGTTGTAATCCAGTACGATTAACCGGTAGGGTGTAAAATCCGGCAGAAAAGAACTCATGTCAGTTCCACTTGCAGGAGTAATGGCGAGATCTACTGAAAATAAACCGGAATTTTCCAGTATTTTTTTCAAAACTACGTGACTCACTTGCCAGTTGTGATTATTCTGACCGGTGATGATCAACGTTTTAATAACATCTTTTGAAGATTGAGCATTTGAATCGGTTATAAAAGAAGTAAAACAACAGATTCCCCAAAAGCAGAAAAAAAGTATACGTTTCATGGAAGCATGAGATTTTGAACGACAAATATAAGGCAAATAATTTGAAAAAGAAAAGAGTTTTCCGTAGCTTTGTTAGCTCAAGTGTTAATGGAAATCCTTAAAATAATTATTTATGAGAAGAAAACTTAAGATGGGCATGGTCGGCGGTGGAAGCGATGCCTTTATCGGAGCTATACACCGTCGTGCGGCATTCATGGATAATCTTGTCGAACTGGTCTGCGGTTGTTTCAGTGTTAATCCGGAGATATCGAGAAGTTCCGGAAGAGAGTATTTCGTCCCGGATTCCCGGATCTACGACAATTATCATGAAATGTTTGAACGTGAAATGGCATTGCCTCAGGAAGAAAGGATGGACTTCGTTACTATTGTAACCCCCAACAAATGGCATTTTGAACCGGCTATGATGGCTCTGGAGAGAGGTATTCATGTGGTACTTGATAAGCCGATCACCTTTTCCCTTGAAGAGGCGGTGACACTTAGGAACAAGGTAGAGGAAACCGGATTGGTGCTGGCACTTACGCACGTCTATTCGGGTTATCCCGCTGTCAAGGAAGCAAAAGCCCGGATTGCCAACGGGGAGTTAGGCAAACTTAGAAAAGTATACGTGGAATATACCCAGGGGTGGTTATCGCATCGGATAGAGTTGCAGGGTGGTAATAATGCCGGATGGAGAACGAATCCCAATACTACTGGTAAAGCGGGATGTATGGGGGATATCGGTACACATGCCTGGCACCTTGCAGAATATGTAACAGGGCTTAAAGTACAGGAAATGTGTGCTGACCTGCAAACATACGTGAAAGGTCGTCCGGTAGATGATGATGGTGCTGTGTTACTACACATGGAAAATGAAGTTACCGGTGTGTTGATGGCTACCCAAATAGCTACGGGAGAGGCCAATAATATCCGTATCCGTGTATATGGAGATGAAGGAGGACTGGAATGGAGACAAATGGATCCCAATCGGTTGATCCTGCGGTGGGATGATAAGCCTACACAGGAACTCTATATGGGAAATAATGAATTCCTGAGCGATCTGGCCAGATGGAATACCAGAACGCCTGCCGGACATCCGGAAGGTTTTATAGAAGCATTTGCTAATATTTACCGTAATTTTGCTTTGACGTTGCAATGTAAATTAAACGGAGAAACGCCTAAGCCCGAATACCTGGATTTTCCAAACCAAGAGGACGGCCTGAGAGGTATGCAGTTTATTGAAACTGTTGTGGCTTCATCTCAGAGCGAAGCCAGGTGGACTTCGATGATTCAATGAAAATACAACTCCTTGTTATAGGAAAAACAACACAATCTTTTGTGCAAAGCGGATTGGAGGAATTTGTCCATCGCCTCAAACATTACATTCCTTTTGAAATGGAAGTGATTCCGGATCTGAAAAATACGAAAAACTTATCTTTCGATCAACAAAAGGAAAAAGAGGGGGACCAAATCCTCCAATCGCTTCAATCCGGCGACTATGTTGTGTTGCTGGATGAGCGCGGAAAAGAATTTACATCGCTGGGATTGGCGTCTTATCTGGAAAAGAAGATGCATACGGTTCCCAAACGTTTGGTTTTTATCATTGGAGGTCCTTATGGCTTTTCTTCCAGAGTGTACGATGCGGCCCGGGAAAAAATAGCACTTTCCAAAATGACTTTTTCTCACCAATTGATCCGGTTGATTTTTGTCGAACAGCTTTACCGGGCAATGACCATATTAAATAACGAACCCTACCATCACGAATAGGTTATTACTAAATTATCCAAGTCATTACTTCCCGGATGGGGCAGGGCTTCACCTATAGGCCATATTGTTGTCGCTATATTACAATGAAATTTCAGAGGGTGGTTATGTTGGCTCATTCGCTCAATAAAAAAGACAATCCCAACCGATTCATTATGAATTAGTTGGGATTTTGTGTATCTTTGTTTGTCCCCCGATAATACGGTTTCGAGGCCAAAAACGGGGAAATCACGCTAAAAAATACAGCATGAAGGTACAACAAATTTGCGAATTATCCCAGACTTTACCTCTTTATCAAGAGAGCGAGCTTTTATCCCTTTACCGTTCCGGTTTTGAATCCAGTGATCTTGGTCATATCCATCGTTTATTTCCTTTTTCTGAAATTGCCCGGACTTTTGGCTTAGAGTCATCTTCTTTGGGTCGAAAAAGCTTCTTTAGCCCTTCAGGAAAAATAGCCTTGATGTTGTTAAAGAACTATACCGGAGTCTCTGATAAGAAACTGATCGAACAAATCAACGGCAATATTTACTATCAGCTCTTCTGTGGGATTTTTATCCGTCCTGGCCAAGAAATCCGGGACACGAAGTTAATCAGTAAAGTTCGCTGTGAGCTCTCCCGTAGTTTGGATATGGATCTATTCCAAAAGACTCTGGCCAAGTCATGGAAGCCCTTGTTAGAGAACACCGGAGTTGTCATGAGCGATGCTACTTGTTATGAGAGTCATCTTCGTTTTCCCACCAATGAGAAGTTGCTTTGGGAAAGTATCCAATGGACTTATGAGCAGATTATAAAACAATGCCGTAGCTTGAAGTTTCGTCGTCCCCGGAGTAAATATGATGAAATTCATAAACGTTATCTCTCTTTTAGCCGTTGCAGAAAAAAGACACACAAGAAGAAAAAGAAACTACGTACCTCTTTGATTTATCTTTTGGGCAAGCTCAGCGGTCAGTTGGACTATCTTGAATGTGAATATCGGCAAGTGATGGAACTGGAGGGTTCCTATCATAAAAGGCGTAATGTGATCCGGACTATTTTGAGCCAGCAACCCCGGATGCATACAAGTGGGAAAACGGTATCCGGGAGGATTGTCAGTGTTCATAAGCATTATATCCGGCCCATTGTACGCGGGAAAGAGGTCAAAGCCGTTGAGTTTGGGGCCAAGGCCAATCTGATACAAGTGGATGGCATCAACTTTATAGAGCACATCTCATTTAATGCCTTCAATGAGGGAACCCGTGGAATCTCTTCCATCTGGTATGCACAGATGTTATTCCGTCAGAGGGTCACACACTTTGCCGGTGATGCCATTTATGCCACCAATAAGACCCGAAAATATTGCTCTTCAAGGCCGGATCCGATTTATACCAGTTTTGTACCCAAAGGCAAAAGGGCCAAAGATGAACCTGAAAGAAAGAAGATGCGATCGTTACTCTCCAAAGAACGATCCACCCGGTTGGAAGGAAGTTTTGGAACGGAAAAGGAACATTACAACCTGAGAAAGATTAAAGCCCGAACACCACAGACTGAGATACTTTGGATACTCTTTGGGGTGCATACGGCAAATGTTGCCAGATTGGCGGCAAAAGAACAGAAAAAACAAACCGGCAAAAAAGCAGCTTAACAGCTGGAATGAATACACGATATAGCTAATCGGCATTAGCTACAGCCTAAAGTATGCAAAAAAAGGGAGATAAAAGGAATGTAATAACCTGAAAACAGAAATAGTCGAAAAAAAAGCATAAATGATGAATCTATTGCTCTTTTTTCGACTATTTTATTGGTCTTTTAGCGAATTGGCCTACAAAGGTGTCGGTGCTGACGCACCTTTGGGGTGAGGTTATTAGGCCCCGCGTGATGTTGGTACGGAATTGGAGCAGTTTTTTTCCTTTACTGAATTTGAATTGCAGGAAATAATATGCGGAGAGGACAAGGGTGCCGCACCATTTGATTCCTTCTCCGATGATTAATCTTTTGTAAAAAGCGGTGCGGGAAATGGTTTGTGTACGGATTTTTTCGCTGACGCCGATGGATCTGGTCATTTTATTGAAGAAATCCTCAGTAAGCTTACTGGCCGGAATATGATGATAAATGATCGCAGAAGGGAGGTAATAACAAGACACTCCTTGTTGGTTCAGACGCAGAAAAAAATCTTTATCCTCTGCTCCTAATAAAGACGAACCCTTTCGCCCCAGATCTGTATTAAACCCCCCGATTTTCTCAAATAAACTTCTTCGAAAGGTCGCATGACCGGTTCCAGGGCAGTCTTTGGGTTTCAGAATCTTGATGTTGGATCCTTTATCGTAGAGTCCGGTTATGGGCCTGGAAATATAAGGAGACATCCATTCCGGTTCCGGAATCTTGCAAACCGGGACTACCGGTCCGGCGCACAAAGACGCTTCCGGGTAAGATTCGAAGAAATTGTGAAGGTGATTCAGGTAATCGGGAAGAATGGTCTCGTCATCGTCCAGAAAGGCGATAAACTCACCCCGGGCTTCTGTTACTCCCCGGTTTCGTCCGTAGGAAATTCCCTGTTGGGTTTCCAGAAAATACCGGATGTTTATTTCATCGTATTTTTCCTGGAACGAACGACAGACAACAGCCGTATCATCCGGACTGTTGTTGTCGACGATTAATATTTCGAATTGGTTTTTCGGATAATTTTGACTGACAGCGCTTTCCAGTGATTTCTTCAAATGATTGGCGCGGTTGTACGTACAAATAACGACCGAAAATCTCATTATTCTTTCTTTTTCTTCCGTTCCCGGTAAATGACAAATCCTACGAATCCAAGTAATAACACCAGGAGTAAACCAGAAGATATTGTACTGATAATTCCGCAAATCTTCAACGCATCGTGATCGAATTCCATAACGATCTCATGATCGCCGGCAGGAACGACTAAGGCTCTGAGTACCCAGTCTGCCCGTGATATGGGGACCCGTTTGCCGTCGATGTATGCTTTCCAGCCGTAAGGATAGTAAACCTCGGAAAAAACAGCCAGCCCTTCCCGGGAGGAATGGCACTTGTAGGTCACTTTATTAGGCGTGTATGAAGTCATATCTATAATTGCTGTAGAATCTTCCGTTAGTTGCAGCCCTTTCAGGTTACTTTCGAAGTCCTTACTGATCACAGCTTCCACAACCGGATTTAAAGTTTCCAGCGCATCCATTTCCTGATCGGGAGTATCCACGATTTTGTACGAATCGACAAACCAGGCATTTCCGTCGTGGTAAGGGTTTTCTAAAGGCGCTTGTCCCGGATTATAGATGACGTATTTTGTATTCAGCATATTCAGGGATGGGCACTGTTGAAATGCATTCAAGATCGATTCCGGAGTCGGATTGTTTTGAAATGTCTTATAAATAATTTGAAGTTCTTTGCTTAACCTGCGTTCGATCAGGTCCTGATACCTCCTGAGTTTGGCCGCATGGTATCCGCCGATTGATTTATGATAATAGGAAGTACTCGTTTCCTGGAACGGATTATTCAGATTCAATACCCGGTAGGAGGGAGAAGTATCTTTCAATATAATCTGATCAGCTACCGATTTTTTGAATGCTTGTTCCTGGTAGGTCCTTTTGTTTACGAATTTACTGTCATTCACATAACGTTTGTCCACCTGCCACAAATCGAAAAGTACCAATACAACCAATCCGATCAGTACCCATTTGCCGGCTTTGGATTTATCTTTGGCCTGAGCATATACAAAAATCAAGGCAGCAGCCAGTAAAATGAGTATCAGGGAGCGTAATGCATCGGCCCGTAAGAGTCCTTCCCGGCCTTGTATCAGGGCATTCATGTACCAGTCCGGCATCCCGTGCTGAGCGTCCATGGGAGACTCAAAGTTAAAGAATGCTCCCGGAATCAGCCAAAGGATCAGGCAGATCCCTCCCGTGATCGATACGGAGCCGATCAGCGCTTTCTTCATTTCCGGAAACGTAATGTTACCCTTGAAAATCTGATTCAACCCCATCGCGGCAAGGATCGGAAAGATTATACCCGGAATAATCAATGCCGTGGAAACGGTCCTGAACTTACTGTAATAAGGGAAATGATAAAACATGAAATCATTGAATCCTGCAAAGTTCTTTCCCCAGGAAAGCAGGATAAAGAAGATACAGGCTCCCAGCAACCACCACTTGGTTTTTCCGGGGACAATAAAAAACGAAAGCATAAAAAGGAAACAAACAATGGCTCCGAAATACACCGGCCCGGAAGTAAAAGGCTGGTCTCCCCAGTAAGTATAGGTTTGAATTTCTTTTCCCACATTCATGCCATGAGACTGGGCAACTTTGTATAGTTGTGAATTACTATCTAAATATCCTCCGGTTTCGCCTCCCATCAGGTTGGGAATCAGTAGGGTGAATGTTTCTGCTTTGCCATAACTCCAGGCAAAAGCATAATCCCGGTCCAACCCGTGCGACTCCTTGGCGGATTGTTCCTCAGGTGTCTGTGGGGTAAGTTCTGCCTTCCCACGGATACTCTCTTTTCCCAGCTCTTCGGTCATGTACAGGTTGTTGATGTTGATTCCCACTGTCAATATAGCTCCACAGGCAAATATCCCAATACAGGATAACAGGTGTTTGTACTCTTTTTGCCGGATGCAGTAAATCAAAAAAGCAATGAAAAGGATCCCTAAAAACAAAGCCAGGTAGTAAGTGGTCTGAAAATGGTTGGAGGCAATGTGGAAATACAATCCGAAGGTAAACAGCAGGAATCCGGATATGTATTTCTTTTTGAGTACCATGACAAACCCTGCGATTACTAAGGGAACAAAAGCCAATGCCCAAAGCTTGGAAACATGTCCCGCCTCGATGATAATGATGTTATAGGAAGAGAATGTAAGAGCAATCGCTCCCAGGACGGCAATGTAGATATTGAACCCAAATACGAGAAACAGAATATAAGCGGTCAGAAGCATGATAAAAATAGGTCCGGCTGTATTCTGATCCATGAGTATCAGGATGCAGTGTCTTATTTTTCCGACAAAATCGATTCCTTCCGAATAACCGGTAATCTGATAAGTAGGCATTCCGGAGAACATGGAGCCGGTCCATCCGGTTTGCTTCCCGTATTCCAGTACTTCCTGGGCCATGCCCTCGAATTGGGTCAGGTCTTGCTGAGGCAATGTTTTTCCTTCAAAAACAGGTTGGAAGTAAATGACAACGAGGACTAAAAAGAAAAATACGACACCGATATGCGGTAATAATTTCTTGAAGAAAGATTTCATATATATATCGTTTGTTTTTTAACTTGATTTGCAAAGATACGATTTATTTTGGACTCTTGATTTGTTCAGGTGGTTAATAGTCAATATAATGATAGCAAAGTACGGGATGCAGCATAGCCCTCAGAATCGCTTTCAGGAAGTTAGGTTCCTTTCTCTTGAATATAAAATCCCTGTTATGGATGCAGAGTAAAGAAGCCCGGAACAAGTTCCGGATATTTTGTTCCGACATGTACCTGCATAAATAAAGGGCATCGCTCATTTCCCCGGAAGTGACTCCGGTTTGGGATAGAAAGCGATGAAGAGTGGAAAAATAATCATGTGCTTTCTGCTTCAACCGGGGCATCTTTTTCCACGCAGATAAAAATAGCCTGATTCCACTGGAAATGTTATTTGTATAGTTTGCCCTGGAGGGTTCTCCGTATGACGCAGCCTGATTGTGCCTTCTGAACAGGCAAAGAACCTCGTTGCAGAAAGCGATTTTACCGTATGCTGCTGCGGTTAACGCCAGCCAGTTGTCGTAAAAAACCATGGGATGATTGAAAGGCATAAGATCGATCAGTTGTTTCTTCATCAGCATGGTGTGGCCCGGAATTTCGTTGACAAAAATGGTTCTCAGCAAGCCGTAATTTTCCAGTCTCGGATCAAACCAGATTTCTTTTTCTTCGGAAAAAGGTCTTGACAGGCAAAAGCAGAGCAGGTTATCCTGAATAGTTTCCATTTCTTTTTCTATTTTGTCCGGTAACCAGATATCGTCCTGGTCGGCAATGGCCACGTACTCTCCGGAGGCATTGCGAATGGCGGAAAAGAAATTTTCATTGACACCCAGGCGGGTGGGGTTAATGGTATACCGGATAACCGGATACTTCTTCTGATAGGAAGAAAGAATATGGATCGTGTTGTCGGAAGATCCGTCATCCTGTATGAGTAACTCGGTAATGGGATACGTTTGATTAAGGATGGAATCCAATTGTTCCTCGAGGTACTTTTCTCCATTGAATGTACACATTACCACCGATACGGTATCATTTCTCATGTCTGTTATCGTTTATCGGATCAGGTTTTATAATTTAAACCGGTTGATCCAGGCCAGTTTTTTTTGTTTCCGGATGTATCGTTGGGTATAGCCGTAGGAAGTAGTTCTCCGTGCATCCGTCAAAGGCTGATGAAGAATATGCATTAAAAAATCTTCCAATTCTTGTTGCCAGGTACTGTAATTTTTCTCTCCCAGCCAGGGATGGCTTAGTTTTTCCAGGTAAGCCTCATCGTTATTGTCTAATCGGATAATTTCCTCGATAGCCTGATCCATCGATTCAAAATCATTGACGAAAACAAAGGAATCGTTGTTGAAATCAAGCCCGACATCCGGATTTCCCCAGTAAACAGGCAAGGAATTAACCCGCATGGGATCCATTATTTTTTCTGTCGTATATCCCGGTAGCCGGCTGTTTTCAAAGGCCAGGGTGAATTTATATTGACTGATAAAGGCAATCTTATCAGAAACCGGCCCACCGATATTATTCAGGAAGCGGCCTCCGGAGTCTACTTTTTTGTAGGTTGACAGTTGGTGAAAGAATTTTTCCCGGAATGGATCCGCCCACTGGTTGTTCGAATAAATAAAGTTACAAAATTTCCGGTTGAGGACAGCATTTCTATCTATCTTTTTTTCGAAAAGTTCCGGAAATCCTTTGTATAAAACATACAGGGGAAATCGCAGGTAACGGTCTCCGAACCGGAGGTGATGAAATCCCATAGCGTAGTCGCAGAGGTTAAAATCCGGGACATCGTTTTCCCCTGTGAAATAAATTTTTACACAATCGTTGTATTTGAAATGATTGGATCCGAAAGATGAAAAAAACAGGTAATCCGGGTTAGGATCCAGTATAACCTCAAAAACAGGCGACAACAGATCTGAAATAAAATTATTCCGGGGATCAAAGTCTGGCCAGAAATCAGAAAAAAATAGTTTTATCTTCATTTACAACGTTTTTAGAACAATTAAAAAAGAAAGTATCTTTTCTTTCAATCCATGGATGAATGAGCGTCGTCCCCACATACGCACAGAACTTTTAAAAAGAAGCCTGATCCTGCACTTTTGTTCCCGGATATACTTTTTATCGAAGGGATTGAGGAGTAAACATTTCAGGAAATAGATTCTTTTTGTATCGAGGTAGCGGGTAAGGTCCTTAGGAAACTGTTGTTCCAGCTCGTTTTTTTTAGCTATGCGTATTGTTTCTTCCAATACAGTGTAAAAACTATTCATGGATCTTTCCGTTTTCCTTTGCGTAACCGATTGCTCCCCAATATGGTAGATGTAAACAATATCTTCGATATAGACCATGGAATCCAGAACAGTCGCCAGGTGAAAGTTCCACAAGTCATCTTCTCCCAGCGGAATATTGACCGGGAGCCAGCAATCTTTTTCCAGGAAAATATTTTTTTTAATCAGTTTACTCCAGGCCAGGTTCCACTGGTCGGACAGGCAGAACTGAATAATCCGGTCTTTTTCTTCGATCAGCGTTCCCGGTTCGATATTCAATGAAGATTCCCACCTTTTATTCCCCTGGATAATTTCATAATTACCCATCACAAATTCCGGTTTTCCGTCTTGCACGACTGAGGCCAGTTTTTCGATGCAGTCAGAAGGCAATTCATCGTCGCTGTCCAGGAAAAAAAGATAATCACCTGAAGCATGACGTACACCTGTGTTCCGTGCCGCAGATACTCCCTGGTTGTGCGGATGGTCCACAACAATAACTGCCTGGCCCCGGGGATGTGCATTGATGACCCGGGAAGCGACCTTCATACTTTGATCCGGAGTACAGTCGTTTACAAGGATGTATTCGATATTCGGATACCTTTGATTCAGAGCCGAAAGCAGGCATCGTTCGATGTATGCTTCCACGTTGTATACCGGTATGATGATAGAGACTTTCATGCGTTTTCTTTAAATCGGTTGTACACCGCCTTATTAACCTTGCTTTTCGTTTTCCAGTACTCTTTTTTCTTTGCAGAACAAAGGATAGAAAAAATAAACTGCCTCAGTTTGTTTTTAGTTTCGATCAGACAATATAAAGTACGAATGCCTTCATTTCCGGAACGTTTGTGGTGGTAGGTATATTGGCCTTCATAAAAACGTTTCAGCCGGGATTCGCTGCTGTTTGAGGCTTTCCCTTCCAGGTGAATAATCTCCGCTTCCGGCACAGAGACAATGTTCCAGCCTTTTTTCCGGATCCTTTCACATAGTTCTGTTTCCTCAAAATTCATGAAAAAACGGGGATCAAAACCGCCTGCGATCTCAAAAATTTCTTTTTTGACCATCAGGTCCGCACCTGTTATGTAGGCAACCTTCATTGGTTTCGAAGTATAATTGTAAAAAGACGAACGCGGATGTCGAAGCAAAAGAGGCTTCAGGTAAAACAGGGATAAAAAGTCATACCACAAAGAGGGATAATTCCTGCCGAAAGAATAAGTAGGAGCCGATTGTTCATCCAGTAAATTACCGCCGCAAGCGCCAGCCTCATTGTGGGTGGTCAGGTAATCGTACAATATCCGGATTGCGTTATTTTTCAGTAAGGTATCCGGGTTTAAGAAAAATAAACATTTTCCTTTCGCTTTTTCTACACCCAGATTGTTGGCACGGCCAAAACCTACATTTTCAGGAGATTGAATAATCTGTATCTGAGTATCCTGCGCCTGTATTATTTCAATGGAATCATCTTGTGAATCATTATCAACAACGATAATTTCGTATTCGATACCGCTTGTTTGTTCTTTTACGGATCGAATACTGTCGACTATTAATCGTGCAGTCTTATAATTTACGTAAATGATAGATACATCCATTATCAACTATTATTATTGCTCTTTAATTCAATAAATAGAATATTATTGATTCGATCGTCCGGCGCGAAGGATGGCTTTTCTCAGATCTTTTTCAAAAAATAAAAATCCATCGGTAAATTCGGTTTCAAATCCACGTTCCTCAAAAAACTGCTTGATCTGAGAGGCATCGTTTTTCCGGTGGTAGGTACAGATGGAACAAGAGATATTCTTTATCTTTTTCAATGTTTTTTCGGCTCCTTTTAAGGCAGACAATTCGGCTCCTTCAATGTCCATTTTGATAAAAAGATCATCGATGGTTTCATTTTCGAGCAGGTTGTCGATGGATCTGTTTTTTTCATCATTCAAATCACTCAGGTATTTCTTTACAATCGTAACTTTTTCCTTCCAGGGAGAGAATGTTTGCTGTAATGCTTCTATCCAGGGTTCCTCACATTCGATCAGGTAAGCATGTTTTACCTTCTCGATTACATCCAGGGTAAACACACCTTCCGCAGCTCCGGCGTCAATCAGTACTTTGTCCTGCAATTCATCGTAGGATTGCACATACCGGTGGGCGCAACGAGAGTCCTGTTCGATAAGAATTCCCTGGTAATATTTTTTCAGGGAATAGGCATGAATCGTGTTCTTGGGAAAAAATAATTTTTTCCCATGGTGCACTATATAGGGCAATCCACTGGGGTCATCAAAGGAGTAATCGATGTCGACGTCCGAATATTCCAGTGAAAACTCAAATGGATAAGCCGTTATACCGTGCTTTCCGATAAAGGAATAAGCCTGGTTCTGAGGGGTGTCCGGTAACAGTCCCCTGAAAAACCAGGTGAATTTTCCCCGCATAATGGGGGAGAAATTTCGTTTTATATGAAGAAAATTTCCCAGGAATAATTCATAGATTTTATCCCGGAAGGCATTGGGTACGTATTTTCTGTATAACTTCGTAATCATGAGCATGAAGTGATTATATTATTTTTTTCCGAAATGCAACAGGCGTTTGACTTGTTGAAATGCCTGATCCAACATAGAATTAATCTCGTTGGAGATATGAATAAAAGAGTATAATGCAAGACCGGCAATACCGATGACCGATGTACGGAAAATCCCGTCTAGCCATGGATTTCCGAAAGCTGGTAAGCAATAATTGAGTGCCAGTAAGGCCAGCAACATCAGGATCTGTTTCAGGGTTCCTTTGCTGTAAGGATTTCCCTTGATTTTAATGAAAACAAGCCATTGCTGCGCGCTGTAACTGATCAGTGAAGCGATTGCTGTGCCTAAAGCGGCTCCGGTGATTCCGTAAATGGGTATCAGTAAGTAATTCAGGAAAATGGTCAATCCGGTTATGAAAAATACAAAATAAACGCTCCAGCGATAATACCTGGAAAAATTGATCAGGGTGTTTCCGAAATTAATTGTAGCCTCTATAATCTTGGTGATTCCGATGAACAAAACGACCCATTTGCCTTCGCTGTAAGATTCCCCGTCCGGTATGATCCTGTATATATTGTCAATGTTGATCCAGATCAATAAAAAAATCAGACTTCCGATCACCAGTTGATGCAAAGATACTTTTTTGTATAATTCATTGGCTTGTGCAATATTTCCGGCCCTGAGGTATTCGGAAGCCAACGGGGAAGAAATGGTGGAGATTGAACGGGATGGTATTTCGATAATGGAAATCAATCTGAAAGCAATGGTGTAAATACCTGTCGAAGCCAGACCAATTCCGGAAGAGACCATGAAAATATCAATCTTTGGAATCAGGCTGCTTCCTATAGATCCGATCAGCAGGAAGGAGGTGTAAGACAGAAAATCTTTCCGGATAGGCCGGGTGATAAACAATGGATCATGCTTGAGGGAAACCGATCCGATCTTGGCAACATAAAAAAACGTACAACACATGCAAATGCCATGAATCAGTACATAACCCGCAATCAGCCCGTCCAGACTTATATAATGAAGTGCATACAATAAAAATACGGCAATGGTTAATAACCGGAGGACAATTTCACGGAAAATTTTCGGGACTGCAATTCGCATCATTACATTGGAATATGTTTCGAATACAGTCCAGTAAATTAAAAAGAAAGTGAAAGGCAGCAGCCAGTTATAATAATCGACAAAGAGTGGGGAGTTCTTCTCAAAATAATGGGAAATAGGTTCTTTGAATAAAAGGAAAATGGGAAGAAAGAGGCAGAATCCAACCAGGGGAATCATCACCAGGTAGTAAAAAAAACCATTGTTTTTCCCATCCTTACTTTTGAAAAATGAGAAGAAACGGATGGCAGAAGCGGAAGTTCCTAATTGGAAAATAGTTGCAAAAAGAAGTCCAGCTTCTGCGAATACGCTGATTAATCCTAAACCTTCCTTGCCTAAGAATTCCGTAGCAATGAACATTGTCGTCAGAAATCCGATAAAGGCTCCGATGTATGTGACGATTGACCCTTTAATACTTTGCCGGATAATTATTCCCATGCCTATTTCCCTTTCAGGATTCGTTTAATATCGTTTAATTTATTCAACGCTTCCACCGGAGTTAAATTGTTTACATCCAGGTTATTTATTTCGTCCCGGACCTGGGAAAGTACCGGATCATCTAATTGGAAGAAACTCAACTGAAAACCTTCCCTTTCGGAGGATATTTTTTTCATGGGTTTGGAAATGCCGGTTTTCCGGTTGTCGGTTTCCAGTTGTTTCAGGATCTCATTCGATCGCTTGACGATGCTTTGGGGCATTCCGGCCATTTTGGCGACATGGATTCCGAAACTGTGCTCGCTGCCTCCTTTTACCAGTTTACGAAGAAAGATGACCTTGTTGTCGACTTCCCGTACTGAAACATTGTAGTTCTTGATTCGTTTGAACGATTTTTCCATTTCGTTCAACTCGTGGTAGTGCGTGGCGAAAAGGGTTTTTGCATGGGCTTTCGGATTCTCATGAATATATTCCACGATGGCCCAGGCAATGGAAATGCCGTCGTACGTAGAGGTGCCTCTACCCAATTCATCGAAGAGAACTAAACTTCTGTCGGACAAATTGTTGAGGATATCAGCCGCTTCATTCATTTCAACCATAAACGTAGATTCACCCAACGAGATGTTATCGCTGGCACCTACCCGGGTGAAAATTTTGTCGACCAGACCGATTTTGGCTGATTCTGCCGGAACAAAAGAACCGATCTGTGCCATCAGGGTAATCAGGGCCGTTTGACGTAACAGGGCCGATTTACCGGCCATGTTAGGTCCGGTAATGATGATGATCTGTTGTTTTTTTTCGTCTAAATAAACGTCGTTAGGAATGTAGGGTTCTCCCGGAGGTAATTGCGTCTCGATCACCGGGTGCCGGCCTCCTTTGATGTCCAGCACTGTACTGTCTTCCACCTGCGGTCGGATGTATTTATTGCGTTGTGCAATTTTAGCAAACGAAAGCAGGCAGTCGATCCGGGCGATGAGATTGGCATTGGCCTGGATGGGTGCGATGTATTCCATCAGTTCCAGTACCAGGTCGTTGAAAAGTTTACCTTCCAATGTGGCAATCCGGTCTTCGGCGCCTAATATTTTTTCTTCGTATATTTTGAGTTCTTCGGTGATGTACCGTTCTGCATTCACCAGTGTCTGTTTCCTGATCCAGTCGGCAGGGACTTTATCTTTGTGGGTATGACGCACTTCGATGTAGTATCCGAAAACATTGTTGTAACTGACTTTCAAGGACGGGATTCCGGTACGTTCGCTTTCCCGCTGCTGGATTTGCAGGAGGTAATCTTTTCCGGAGTAAGCAATTTCCCGCAATTCGTCTAAGTCCGGGTTCACACCTTTTCGGATAACACTTCCTTTATTCATCAGGACCGGAGGGTCAGGTACAATTTCGTTTTCGATCTTTTCACGGATCAGCTGGCAAAGATTCAGTTGATCTCCGATTTTCTGCAAACTGGGATCGTCCGAATCCAGACAAACCTGTTTCACCGGTTCAATAGCATTCAAAGCCACTTTCAACTGGACGACTTCCCTCGGGTTTACCCGGCCTACAGCCACTTTGGAAATTATACGTTCCAGGTCGCCGATGAGGCTGAGTTGTTGTTCCAGCAGTTCTTTCAGTTCCGGTTCCCGGAAGAAATATTCGACCACAGCCAGACGGTCTTCGATGAGTTTGACTTCTTTCAACGGAAAGACAATCCAGCGTTTCAGCATCCGTGCACCCATAGGAGTAGTCGTTCTGTCCAGTACCTGCAACAAGGATTTTCCTCCTTCGTTCATGGTGTCGAGCAGCTCCAGGCTGCGTACCGTAAACGTATCCCGCCGGACATACCGGTCTTCTTCAATCCGGGAAAGAGAAGTGATGTGGGCTGTTTGCGTATGCTGAGTCAGATCCAGGTAGTGTAAGATAGCCCCAGAAGCTATAATTCCGTTTGTCAGGTGTTGAACTCCGAATCCTTTCAGATTTTTGGTTTCAAATTGTTTCAACAGCCGCTCGTTGGCTGTATCTTCGGTAAACACCCAGTCTTCCAGTTCAAAAGTCAGAAACTTGGATCCGAAGGCTTCTTCAAACAACTTGCGCTTGGTTCGTTCGAAAAGGATTTCTTTCGGATCGAAATTATTGAGTAATTTATCGATGTAGTTGATGGGGCCCTCTGCGGTCAGAAATTCTCCGGTAGAGATATCAAAAAAAGCAACCCCACAGGTGTTTTTATTGAAATGAACGGCGGCAAGGAAATTGTTTTCTTTGTGGTTCAGAACGTTGTCATTGATGGAAACACCCGGAGTTACTAATTCTGTAATTCCTCTTTTGACCAGCTTCTTGGTCATTTTTGGATCTTCCAACTGATCACAGATCGCAACTCTCTTCCCGGCGCGAACCAGTTTCGGAAGGTAAGTATCCAGTGCGTGATGCGGAAATCCGGCCAGTTCAATGGATTGTGCTGCTCCGTTGGCTCTTCTGGTCAGGGTGATCCCAAGTATTTCGGAGGCAGCTATGGCATCATCGGAGAATGTTTCATAAAAATCGCCTACCCGGAATAATAAAATGGCGTCGGGATGCTTGGATTTGATCTCGAGGTATTGTTTCATTAAGGGGGTTTCGACGATTTCTTTTGCCACAGGAATAATACTTTTAGATGAATTAAAAATGGATCATTTTTTCGAATGAGTGCAAAGGTAGTCAAATTTTACAAAATGTTGAAGGATACAGACAAAGTATTTCCTTCGTTATCGACTACCGTAACCACATGTTTTCCCTTGTCCGGACGGAGTGTTATCTGGTGAAAATTTTCCGTTGTTCCCACATAATTTTCGTCTAAGTGCCAGTGTACGGTAGCATGAGGCTGGTTGTGTGCCAGCTCAAAAATCACTTGTCCCGGACTCCCGTCTAATTGCTTGGGAAGCGAGATGTTTGCCTGGGGTTGGGGATAAATGAATTGCATGGGTTGGTGTTGCCCATCGGGACTGCAACCCGGTTTGAATGGCGGCAGGTTCCGGTAGGAGGGGTGATGTTGTTTGTAGTACCAGGCCCAGGCGGGAGGAAGAGCAAACCAGCTGACGGTTTGTATGCCTTCTGATCCGGCACAATTTTCGTACACCCGGTATTGGTTGTCCGGGGTGACGTGGACAGAGAAATGATAGGGACAAGGTGTTGTTTTTAGACCGTTTCTGGGAATAAGTATCGTATCGGTGTGTTCGCAGTACCTGCCTTTCAGATGGCCGCTTTCCATGCAGATTTCCGCTTCTGTCAGTGTTTCGTAAGGGATTTCAAACCAGGAGGAGGCCGGGAGGATATTGAAAATATCGAACAGGACCGGTCCGGCGGTTTGAGCCCCTGTGAGTCCTGGTTTTCCCTCTCCGTTGGCATTGCCTACCCAGACGCCCACCACATATCTTGGAGTGACACCGATGGCCCAGGCATCCCTGAATCCGTAGCTGGTCCCTGTTTTCCAGGCAATTTTCTGCATGGAGGGAATATACTTCCAGTCGATTTCTTCCGGACGGTTCACTTCTTTGATTGTTTCGAACGTCTGCCATACTGCTCCCGGGTCATACATGGAATTTTGAGTGGAATTTTGAGTGGATTCTGAAAGTAAAAGAAACGGTTTTTCGTTAACGGTTTGCTCCGGGTGAGTCGTAGTCCGGATCAACGTCTGGGCCATGTTGTTGTAAGCCGATGCAATGTCCCACAAGGATCCTTCCGCTCCCCCCAGTATCAGGGAAAGCCCGTAGTCGGAAGCCGGACGGTTGAGGGTTGTTAATCCGGCTTTTTTTAAGAAATCGTAAAATTTAGGAACGCTGTAGGCTTGTAATTCGTAAACAGCAGGGACATTCAGTGAGCGGGCCAATGCTTCGGAAGCAGGTACGGCTCCGTCGAACTGCCGGTTGAAATTCTGGGGTTGAAATCCGTTGATATTGACCGGTATATCGGGTTGAAGCGTATGTGGAAGAAGGATGCCTTCCTGTAAGAGTGCACAGTAAAGAAAGGGTTTCAGAATACTTCCCGTGCTGCGTGGAGAACGGATAATATCGACCTGGTTGGCTGATCGTTTACTTTCAAAATTGACATTTCCGCAGTAGGCAATAACCTGGTTTTTCCGGACGTCGATTACCAGGGCTGCTAAATTCCGGATATCGTTCCGGGAAAAGTCTCCGTTCCACCGGTTCAGGATCTCCTCTACTTGTTGTTGCATTCCTTTTTCGAGGGTAGAGGTGCAATAGTTGCCCTTGTTTTGCTGGTAAAAGTAACTGACCAAATGAGGAGCGATGGAAGGCAGGGGTAGGGGTTCTCCGGGTAAGGGCTCATTCAGTGACAGCTCATACGTGGAAGAATTGATTAATTTTTTATCCAGTAGTTTTTTCAGCAAGCGATTCCGTTTATCACTCAATGCTTTCCTGTTCCTGGACAAATGAATTTGGGAGGGAGCGTTCGGCAAGACGGCCAGCGTAGCCGCTTCGGCCCAGGATAAGTTATTGGATGAATGTCCGAAATACCTCCAGGCTGCTGCTTCCAGCCCTACTACATTTCCTCCGAAGGGGGCATGAGAAGCATATAATCCCAGAATTTCTTCTTTCGAGTAGCGGAACTCCAACCGGGTAGCCCAGACGATTTCGATGAATTTTTCTATAAATGTTCGTTTCTCCCTGCGTGCCAGACGAATGGTTTGCATGGTAAGTGTACTGCCTCCGCTGACGATTTTTTTTGCCTGGATATTCTGTATGATGGCCCGACCGATAGCCAGCGGATTGACTCCCCAGTGCCGGTAAAAATACTGGTCTTCAAACTCGATCAGACATGTTTTGACTTTTGGAGGAACCGTATCTATAGCCGGGAACCTCCATTGATTGTCCTCGGCAATGCGGGCGCCTAATAATTCATGGTTACGATCGGTTACGACCGTAGCGTAGGAAACATCAAATAACTTTCGGGGAAGACAGAAGATGTACCAGATTACTAACCCGGCTGATAAAATGAATAATACTTTTTTTATCTTATTTTTATGTGTTGGTTTCATGTTCTGTTCCTTCGTTACAAACATACATAAATTTCTTTGAGCATATTCTTTTCTGAAAATAATCCTGTACCTTTACGGCTTATATTTTTAAAATTATTATAATTATTAATTATGTTTTACTTAATGATTGTAGTCTTTGTAATAGGCTACGCCTGTATTGCCCTGGAGCATCCGTTGCGTGTGAATAAGTCTGCAACAGCGCTGCTTCTTGGGACATTGATGTGGGTATTGTTTGTCATGGGAGATCCCGCTTCTTATCCTGTTTTTTCATCTTTTCAGGAATACCTGAGTACGAATCCGGCAGCTTCTTTCGCTTCCTGGATTGTTCCCGGACCGTTGCTGCACCACCTGGGTGAAGTGGCTGAGATTTTATTCTTTCTGTTAGGAGCCATGACCATTGTGGAAATTGTCGATACCCATGAGGGATTCCGGATTATCACGGATAAGATTCAGACGACGAAAAAAACAACCCTGCTTTGGATTATCAGCATTCTGACTTTCTTTATGTCGGCTGTGCTGGATAACCTGACTACTTCCATTGTTATGGTAGCGTTGTTGAGAAAACTGATTGCTGATAAAAACGATCGCTGGTTTTATGCAGGCATGGTTATTTTAGCTGCCAATGCAGGAGGAGCCTGGTCTCCGATCGGGGATGTGACTACCATTATGCTTTGGATCGGAGGAAAAATCAGTGTGGGAAATATCATTCTGACTACATTCCTTCCGAGTCTGGTTTCCATGCTTATCCCGTTGATTATTTTGTCTTTTACGATGAAAGGACATGTGAATCGTCCACTTGAGCAGACTGATTCTGATGGGAAGTGTGAAATTACGCAGACGCAACGGAATGTTATTTTCTTTCTGGGAGTTGGAGCTTTATTGTTTGTTCCGGTTTTTAAAACGGTTACTCACCTGCCTCCTTATCTGGGAATGTTAGGAGGCCTGGGTATTTTGTGGGTAGTTACTGAGATTCTGCACCGTAACCGTCCTGAACATGAATCGGGTCGTCTTACAGTGGCTTCGATTCTGAGAAAAATAGATACTCCCAGCATTTTGTTTTTCCTGGGAATCCTGATGGCTGTCGCAGCGATGCAAACCTGCGGACAATTGAGCATGTTATCCGCTTCGTTGGATCAGATACCCATGGAAGAGCCTAATAAATATTACCTGATTACGACAATCATTGGTATTTTATCTTCCATCGTGGATAATGTGCCTTTAGTTGCAGGAGCCATGGGAATGTACGATTTTCCGATGGATCATTATTTCTGGGAATTCCTGGCTTATGCAGCCGGAACAGGCGGAAGTATCCTGATTATCGGCTCTGCCGCTGGTGTGGCCGTCATGGGTATGGAAAAAATTGATTTCATCTGGTACCTGAAAAAAATATCCTGGCTGGCCTTGGTCGGCTACCTGGCCGGGTGCGTAGTGTATATTTTGCAGCAAGCAATGATGCACTAAGAAGAACTAAGAACTAAAAACTAAGAACTAAGAGTTAATAGTGGAAAACTAAATTCTTCACTCTTAGTTCTTAGTTTTTAGTTCTTAGTTTCCTTTCCCCCTCACCACTGCCGGCTTCTTGAACTTCTTTACAACGCCTTTCATGTTGTATACTTCCATGTAGATAATGTATATCCCGGCAGGGAGGCTTTGCCCGGAATTTCTTTTTCCATTCCAGTACAAAGTGCCTTCTGTGCCTAAAAGTTCATTGTTGGCAATCGAGTGGATCAGCCTTCCCTGGGAGTCATAAACAAAAGCCTTGCAACGATAGCCGGGAGATGAAAACCGGTAATGGATCCGGTAACTGTCGATGGTTATATCCGGATTGCTGATGGTGATTTCGTCTTCTGTTCCCGAAGGTTGCTTTTGTTGGGAATTCGGATAACCCGGTGTTCCGTAACCCGTTTCTGCAGAGGCGGAATGCCAGTTGCTCGGATCGCTGGAAGAAACATCGGGATCCAATCGTTCCAAGGCGATTCCTTTTTTATTGCTGATTCCTTCTGCGTGCATTTTCTCGTTGTAAGCAAATTCGTCTACGATCTGTCCGGTCTGGTTATTTAGAAGAACAGCACAACCCGAGGTATTGGCAAGAGATGGCATGACACTCAGTTCTGTATAAAAAGTTTCGGGACGACATTGAAAAAACGAACAAACCAAATCTTTATTTTTGGTTACAACGATGTATTCGCCGGGATTAAATTCCTGAGAAACGGAAGATAATGCATAGGCTTTATTCAGAGAACCGTCAGAAGGCTTTCGACTGGTGATACTCAGGTAACGGAGATTGATAGTCTTATTCGAACGGTTGTAAAGTTCCATGTATTCGTTTCCCCCGCTTGGTGGGTTGAATAAAATCTCATTGATTACAATATCCAGTGCATCTGGTTTATCGAATTCCGGATCCGGTTTTTCCTCTTCGTCATTCAGGGGCTTCACGACAAAATCATCAAAGAAAAAATGACTGTTACGGGTGGATGAATAATAACAGTAAATTCCGAACCAATTGCTTGTCGGTAGATCGGTGACGGAACAAGTGCCTTCCAGTGTGTATTCCGTTTCTCCATCCAGTTGTGAGTATAAGCAAAATTGTCCGTTTTTATCGAGGGTTGCTTTTACCCGGAGTGCTACGGATGCCAGGTCCAATCGTTTTTCAGAACCTGAAATGAGGGTTTTGCTGGTTTTCCCGTTTTGAGAAATCAGGCAAAGGTTTTTAGAAGTATGTCCCAACCGGATGAACAGTCCTTTTAACTCTCCGGTAAGGTCTTCCGAGTCACTACATAAATAAATCCGGGTGTAGTTGGAGGATGTAGGGTTGAAATTCATTTTCATCCACCATTCCCAGGAAGTATTGGCTAATCGTGAAGAACTGGTTCGTAATTGAGCCGGAGAACCGTCTTTGGGAGCATTCAATTGTAGTTGCAGGGCATCATTAATCCCGAATTTTTCTGTGTCACCCGACCATTCGACTGAACGGGTTTGTCCCGGATTGTTGAATTTACCATCGGAGAAATGATCCGAAAATTGGGAAAAAGAGTAAAATGGGGCCAAAAACAGGCCCATAAAGATAAATTTCTTCATAGCGAAAAGAATTTTGATTAAAATAATAACTATTTTTGCAACCCGGGTAAATGTCAACCATTGATCGCTTTAACACAGGCTCAGTTGCAAATATAGGCTTTATCCGGAAAACAGCAAAGAAAAGATATTTTTTATTACATTACAATTTTTTAAAATCAATGAAAGTAGCAATTGTTGGAGTCAGCGGAGCCGTAGGACAAGAGTTCTTACGTGTACTGGAAGAAAGAAATTTCCCCATGGATGAGCTGGTACTTTTCGGTTCGTCACGTAGTGCAGGAAGTGTTTATGAATTTCGTGGTAAAAAGATTACCGTCAAAGAACTCAAACATAATGATGATTTCAAAGGTATTGATATCGCTTTTACTTCAGCCGGGGCTGGAACTTCCAAAGAATTTGCAGACACAATTACTAAATACGGAGCTGTCATGATTGATAATTCCAGTGCTTTCCGGATGGATGACAACGTACCTTTGGTTGTACCTGAGGTAAATGCGCCCGATGCGAAGGTTCGCCCGAAAGGAATTATCGCTAATCCGAATTGTACGACCATTCAGATGGTAGTCGCACTGAAAGCGATAGAAAATCTTTCTCACATCAAACGGGTACATGTGGCTACTTACCAGGCCGCTTCCGGAGCCGGAGCTGCTGGTATGGACGAGTTGATCAATCAATATCAGCAAATCGTCAACAATGAAGAACCGACGGTCAGCAAATTTGCTTATCAACTGGCCTATAACCTGATCCCTCAGGTAGATGTGTTTACTGATAATGGATATACCAAAGAAGAAATGAAGATGTATCACGAAACAAGGAAGATCATGCATTCGGATGTGGAAGTAAGTGCCATGTGTGTCCGTGTTCCGGCTCTTCGTGCACATTCCGAAGCAATCTGGGTAGAAACCGAACGTCCTGTTTCTGTGGAGGAGGTTCGCGAAGCATTTTCCAAGGCTGAGGGCGTAGTCGTTCAGGATGATCCGGAAAAGAAAGTATATCCGATGCCTTTGTTCGTAGCAACTAAAGATCCGGTTTATGTAGGCCGTATCCGGAAAGACATTACGAATCCCAATGGACTTTCATTCTGGTGTGTGGGAGACCAGATCAAGAAGGGAGCCGCATTGAATGCCGTACAAATTGCAGAATATTTAATTAAAGAAAAAGCAGTTTAATTAAGAATAAAATTAAGAATTAAGAATGAAACTAACTCTTATTGCCCTTTTTAGTTTTTTTTGTCTGGGACTATCTGCCCAGCTTGTTGATCAGGTAACAGATCCGGTAGAGTGGGTGAATCCGTTGATGGGTACTCAGTCGAAGCATTCGTTGTCGAATGGAAATACTTACCCTGCAATTGCTTTGCCCTGGGGGATGAACTTCTGGATGCCTCAAACCGGAAAAATGGGAGATGGTTGGGCCTATACGTATGACTCAGATAAGATCAGAGGGTTTAAGCAAACCCACCAGCCCAGTCCGTGGATCAACGATTACGGACAATTTGTCATCATGCCGGTTACCGGTCAGCCTCTATTTAAAGAAGATGATCGTGCCAGTTGGTTTTCCCACAAAGCAGAGACCTCAACTCCTTATTATTATAGCGTTTACCTGGCAGAACATGACGTGGTGACAGAAATTACACCCACTGAACGTGCGGCAATGTTTCGTTTTACTTTTCCTGAAAATAAGTATTCTTACGTTACAGTAGATGCTCTTGACAGGGGATCTTATATACGGGTAATCCCGGAAGAAAATAAGATTGTCGGCTATACTACTAAAAACAGTGGTGGGGTTCCTGAAAATTTCAAGAATTATTTTGTAATCGTATTTGATAAACCATTCACGTATCAGGCTATTTTCGATGGAGATGCCTTGACTTCCGACCAGTTACAGAAACAGTCGAATCATGTGGGAGCTGTTATTGGTTTCTCCACACGTAAAGGAGAAAAAGTACATGCCCGGGTAGCTTCTTCTTTTATTAGCCCCGAACAGGCGGAAATTAACCTGAAAGAGTTGGGTAAAAACAATTTCGATCAGGTGAAAGACTTAGCTAAGTCCCGTTGGAATGAGGTACTCGGAAAGATCCAGGTAGAAGGAGGAACTGTCGATCAAACACGTACGTTTTATTCCTGCCTCTATCGTTCGGTCTTGTTTCCCCGTATGTTTTACGAAATCGATGCACAGGGAAAAGTAATGCACTACAGTCCTTATAATGGCCAGGTATTACCGGGATATATGTTTACGGACTCAGGTTTCTGGGATACTTTCCGTAGTCTTTTCCCTTTCCTGAACCTGATGTATCCGTCGATGAACGAGAAAATGCAGGCCGGTTTGTTGAATACCTACCTGGAAAGCGGATTTCTTCCCGAATGGGCGAGCCCCGGACACCGCAAATGTATGGTGGGAAATAACTCTGCGTCAATTGTCGCCGATGCTTACCTGAAAGGTTGTAAAGGATACGATATCGAAAAATTATATGAAGGTATATTGTATGGAACGGAACATGTACACCCCCGGGTTTCTTCTACCGGCCGGTTGGGACATGATTATTACAATACCCTGGGTTATGTCCCTTACGATGTGAAGATCAATGAAAGCGCCGCTCGTACATTGGAATATGCTTACGATGACTGGTGTATTTATCAGTTGGCCAAAAAGCTCAATCGCCCTCAAAGTGAAATCGATCTTTTTGCCAAACGTTGTCAGAATTACCGTAATTTATTCGATCCTTCAACGAAATTGATGCGTGGAAAAAATCAGGATGGAACCTTCCAGTCTCCATTTAACCCATTGAAATGGGGAGATGCCTTCACCGAAGGAAACAGTTGGCATTATACCTGGTCTGTTTTTCATGATGTACAAGGCTTGATCGATCTGATGGGAGGAAAGAAAGGTTTTAATTCCATGATGGATTCCGTGTTTAATGTTCCGCCTTTGTTCGATGATAGTTATTATGGAGGTGTGATCCACGAAATTCGTGAAATGCAGATTATGAACATGGGAAATTATGCGCATGGTAATCAACCGATCCAGCACATGATTTATCTGTACAATTATTCCGGAGAACCCTGGAAAGCCCAATATTGGTTGAGGGAAGTCATGGATAAGCTGTATCATTCGGGACCAGATGGTTATTGCGGAGATGAAGACAATGGACAAACTTCGTCCTGGTATGTATTTTCAGCCATGGGATTCTATCCGGTGTGTCCGGGTTCCGATCAGTATGTATTGGGTTCCCCGTTGTTTAAAAAGATAACAATGTCGCTGGAAAATGGCAAACAGGTTGTTGTCAATGCGCCGGATAACTCGTTGAAGACCCGTTATGTGAAAGGGTTGGATTTTAACGGAAAGAATTATACAAAGAATTGGTTGAGCCATGAAGCGTTGATGCAGGGAGCTGTGATCAATGTGAAAATGTCGGATGCTCCGAATACGCAAAGAGGAACCGAAACTGCAGATCTCCCGTATTCATTTTCGTTGGAAAAACATTGATAACATTGATTTCGACAGAAATTAATCGTGTGAGAGGCTTCTTCGGGAGCCTCTTATTTTTTATTATTCAGATGGATCAGATCGAAGATGCGATGATTGATCGATGCATATTTTTTCCAGTTCTTCTTTTTAATTTCAAAAGAAATGATCCGGTCGGCGCAAAACAAATTAATTTCAGGGATGTCAGTCGTGTTCGAATAGATTTTATACATAGCATCGACTGGTAATTTGACTTCGTACCGGTAGATCCATTTGGAAGAAGCTTCAATGTATATTTTCTTTACAGGAGATGAAACGGTAAGAGTTGAACTTTTCCAGCCGAGAGAGTCGATTGCCAATAGATCCCGGTCGCTGTAGGTGAATTTGATGCTTAACGAATCTTGCGGCGAAAGGTAAGTTATATCGTAAATAAAAGACTCCCCTTTTGGAGTTTTAAATCCTTTCTGAGGATAAATAAAGTAAATATTACCGGGCTCCTGGGTTCCTACGGCATAATACTTGGAAATGTCTTGTGCAATCAGTTGGACTGTAGATACGACTAGAGCCAAAATGATAGTAAACAGGTGTTTGAAATGCATGCGTTGAAAAGAAAGAAAGGAAGGTTGTTTACCTTCCCCTCTTGTTTTGTTTTTATTCACCATAAACAGTAATTGTGTATGAACTGATGATACCCAAAATGCTGTTTGAGTGATGGTCCACGTGGTGAATCTTAGTGATTCCTGCAGACTGAGCAGCAGTTTGGATGCTGGCATCTCCTGTTGCAACTAAACCTAATATAGAACCTGCTTTAGCTGTTCCTACTTTAGAAGAACCGGAATTAGATGTTGCAGTAACCGGAGCTTTAACGTCTGTATACAACATACCCATAACCGGAGATTGTACTCCAGCACAACTGGAAAGCAACAGCATAGCTGCGGCTCCAAAAGAAAATAAAACTTTTCTCATAAAAAATAAAATTTAAATAGTAAATGAAATAAATGTAAATAAAATTTACACCTGCATTTTACTATCAAACATTATACCATTTAAGCCCAAATGTATAAGAAGTAAGTATGTTTTTATCCTTTTTAGATAGGAACGTATAGCCGCAATAATTATATTTGGTTGTTTGATAGGGGTATATCAATATAAAGTGACTTGTTTGTTTTTACAAGCCACTATAATCAGATAATACGTATTTTTAAATTAAAGCAAAATCCAGTTGTTTTCGTTCCAGGTTTGCCCTGACAACCTTAATAAGAATGGGATCTCCCAGCCGGTATTGACGTTTGTTTCTCCGCCCGGTCAGGCAATAACTCTTATCGTCAAATTCGTAATAATCATCGTCTAAATCCCGGATGGGTACCATACCTTCGCATTTGTTTTCATTCAGTTCAACATACAGACCCCATTCTGTGACCCCCGAGATAACGCCATCGAATACCATTCCCAGTTTATCAGCCATAAATTCGACCTGTTTGTATTTGATGGATGCTCGTTCAGCATTGGCAGCTATGTTTTCCATTGCTGAAGAGTGCTTGCATTCCTCTTCCAGAGGAGCTTCAGGGACGGAGCGGCCTCCGGACAGGTAACGCTCCAGTAAGCGGTGAACCATCATGTCCGGATAACGCCGGATAGGAGAAGTGAAATGGGTGTAATAATCGAATGCCAGGCCGTAATGACCGATATTCTGGGTTGAATATTGTGCTTTGGCCATAGCCCGGACAGCCACTGTTTCGATCAGGTTCTGCTCTTTTTGACCCTGAACCCGGTCGAGTAGTTGGTTGATTCCTTTTGATAGATCCGTATGGGATCCTGTTGTTTTCAATTTGTATCCGAAACGGCGGATAAATTCGGCAAAATTTTCCATTTTTCCCGGATCCGGAAGGTCATGAATCCGATAAACAAACGACTTCGCTTTTTTCCCTTTCGGCACCTTACCTATGGATTCTGCAACTATCCGGTTTGCCAGTAGCATGAATTCTTCAATGAGTTTATTGGAATCCTTGGCTTCTTTGAAATAAACCCGGAGTGGTTTGCCATTTTCATCGATTTCAAATTTTACTTCGTAGCGGTCGAAATTAATGGCTCCTGCGCTAAAACGCTTTTCACGCAACTTTTTTGCCAGTTTGTCCAGAACCCCGATTTCTTCATAGAAATCACCTTTGCCTGTTTCAATGACTTCCTGAGCTTCTTCGTAAGTAAAGCGACGGTCAGAATTGATAATGGTGCGCATAATTCGGTAATTCCTGACCTCGGCTTGTTCATTCATTTCGAAAATGGCAGAGAAGCAAAGCTTATCCTCATTCGGACGGAGGGAGCAAAGTTCGTTACACAGGCGTTCCGGTAACATCGGGATGGTCCGGTCGACCAGGTAGACGGATGTGGCCCGCTTGGCGGCTTCCTTATCAATGATGCCGTTGAGTTTAACGTAATGGGTGACATCAGCGATATGTACGCCAATTTCCCATAATCCGTCTTTAATTTTACGGAACGAAAGAGCATCATCAAAATCTTTGGCATCCTTTGGGTCGATAGTAAAAGTAGTTATTTTCCGGAAATCTTCCCGGGACCGGATTTCTGAATCCGGGATCGTCGACGGAATTTTTTCTGCAGCTTTTTCTACATTTTCCGGATATTTGTAGGGTAACCCGAACTCGGCCAGAATCGCATGCATTTCCGTGTTATTGTCTCCTGCATCTCCCAGGATATCTACGACTTCCCCAATGGGGTTCTTGGATCTTTCCGGCCACTCCAGTATTCTTACCAATGCTTTTTGGCCGCTTTTCCCTCCTTTTAATTTTTCACGAGGGATAAAAACATCATTGGCCAGCACTTTACTATCCACGATCAGAAAAGCAAATGTTTTGCCGACTTCCAATGTGCCGACAAATGTGTTTTGAGAACGTTGTATGATTTCGATCACTTCGGCTTCCGGTTCACGGCCTTTACGTTTGGCCAGGATTTGCACTTTAACCCGGTCTCCGTTCATGGCATGCATGGAGTTCCGTTCGGCAACAAACAATGCCTGGCCGCCACCATCCGGGGTAAACGAGTTTTTCCCGTTGGATCGCCTTTCAAACAACCCTTCGGCAATAGAACCCAATCCGTTCAGTCGGTATTTTCCCCGGCTTTCTTCAATCAGGAAGTCTTCCAGAAATAGATTTTCCAGGATGTCGGCAACAATCAGTTTGTTGACCTGGGTCGTTGCTTCGATTTCAGCACTGACCTGTTTGTAGTTCATCACTTCTTTGGGGTAAGTGTTGAAAAGATTAATGATCCGGTGGACCATTTCCTGCTTTTTCAAGCGTTTACCGGATTTCATTTCTTTGTGTTTTTTTTTGCTCATATTCTTCGGTCTGCTCTATGTTTCCACTGTTTCAAAAGACTCAATGACAAAGATAGTGGGATTATATCAACTTATACATTATAAAAGAAAATAAATACAATTAAAATTTAGTTTTAATGTGTATTTTTGTCAGGTATTGCGATCCTTAAATACAACCCATTCAAATGAAACAATTTGCATATAAAAAAATAAATGCTTTTTCTACTACAGAAATGGGCGGAAATCCGGCAGCTTGTCTTTACCTGAAAAGAGAACAACAACTTTCCGAGCTGGAAATGCTATCTATTGCTAAAGAACATGAAGGTTTTGTTTCAGAGGTCATTTATTGTACTCCTTTGAGTGAAAATTCATTTCGGTTAAAATACTATTCTTCAGAGTGTGAAGTTGAATTCTGCGGACATGGTACAATTGCGTGTATGTACGAGTTGCTAAAAAATGATGGAAAGTTGAAGGTTTTGCCAGAAATCACCATCATTACTAATAAAGGCGAATTGATAGTTTATAATGAACTTGAACGGCTTAATGCTGTATTTATTACAGCACCTGAACCGCAATATCTTGCAATTTCCACGAAACTAAATGATATTGTTATTAGTCTGAATATTTCCATGGATGCGATAAACAATAACTATCCTGTTCAATTGATAGACGCAGGACTTCGAACGTTGATTGTTCCGGTAACCAGTTTGGAGAATGTGCTTGGAATGCATCCTGACGAATTAGAATTAAAAGAATTTTGCCTGTCTAATGAAATAGATATTATTCTGGTGTTTACAACATCTGTAATTGATGTGAATAATATTGCAAGAACAAGAGTATTTGCACCTAAATTCGGCTACCTTGAAGATCCTGCGACAGGATCAGGTAACTCCGCATTTGGGTATTATATGATGAAACAAAATCTCTGGGATGGTAGTCCTGTTTCTATCGAACAAAATGCAGAACCTAACAATTATAACATTGTTAGATTAAAAACCGTAACAGATAGAGTATTGTTCGGTGGAAATGCAGTTGTTAAAATCGAAGGAAAATATTTCCTGTAAGAGTTTTCAATGTACACTTTTATGATGCATAGATTTTGAAGGATATAGCAATCTGCCATTCTACTACCTTTTCTCAAGCTCGGAATCGAATGTCAGTTGCCAGTGCCCTACATCCTGCCATTGGTCGAACTTCCGTCCAATTTCTTTCATGTGGGATATTTGTTTGAAGCCGAATTTTTCATGCAACCGGACACTTCCTTCATTCGGGATACTAATGCCGGCAATCAGCACATGGATTCTACTTTTATCGATGCGAGCCAAAAGATGTTTAAAAAATTGTGTGCCATAGCCTTTCCCCGTTTCGTCTTTATCCAGATAAATGCTTTCTTCCACTGTGGTAGAATAGGCGGAACGGTTGTTCCAACGGTGGGTGTAGTAATATCCGATGATTTTGTCGTCGGCTTCACCCACATAAAAAGAGTAGCCCGATTCAAATACTTCGCTCATCCGTTGCCTCATATCGGATTCCGCAACAGGTGTGGTCTCAAATGTTACCGCCGTATGCTCAATGTAATAATTATAAATATTACAAATGGCACGGGCATCGTCTAATGTTGCTTTTCTTATATTCATATTTTGTTAAACAGGCGATTGACGCTTCCTTGAAAATTTTCAACTACTTTTCCCGTAAAATCATTTCCATAAAATAATAAAGGTTTTGGTTTGAAAATTAATAGTTTTTTTATCATTAAGCAACAAAGGTAAATAAACAGGGAATGATTTCCAACTATTGAACAATTCAAAATTCCTGTTGTTTTGTTATTGAATTGAGAATCGTTAATCAGGAGGATTTTGTAGGTTGCTTTTCCATATATAAAATCACAAAATAGGGTGGATACGGAATCGAATTTGAAATGATTTAGTTATTTTTGCAGAATATAGGATGCTCTCTGGTAAATTCAAGCAATCTTGGTTTACTTCTTGGCATTCACTATAATTTGTCAAAAATCATCGGAAGGCAGGAAGCCTTTTTTGATTATGCAAAATAGATTTAAGCGAATATTTTTCATTGTTTTTTTCAGTATCATTGGATTGGTGCTGCTGGTTTATTTGTTACTCTGGTTGCCTCCTGTACAACAGCATATCAAAAATATTGCTTTGACGGAGGTGATGAAAAAAACTCATAACCGATTGAATATCGGTAAGCTTAAGTTTCGGCCTTTTAACCAGGTGCAACTCGAAGACGTTTTTGCTTCCGACCTCAAAGGAGATACCCTCCTGTATGTCCAACGGCTTTCTGCCGGCTTTGATCTCATGCAATTGCTTAATAACCGCCTGCTGATTCGTTCTGTGCAGTTGGAGGATTTTTCAATCCGGGTGAACCGGGATAGCTTGAATGCTCCTTTCAATTTTCAGTTTTTTATCGATGCTTTCTCTTCTGAAGATACTACGAAAAAGGAAGAACCGGGAGGATTAGTCATAGAAATAGACCGGATAGCCCTGAACCGGGGAAATATACAGTACGATATTTTTTCTGAACCTGTGCTGGCAGATACGTTATTTGATCCGAATCATATTCATGTCCGGGAGTTGGAGACAGAGATCAGTCTAAAATCCATTGATATTCAGAAATTGAATGTGGATATTGGTAAGCTGGCTTTCAAAGAACAGAGTGGATTCGAGTTGAAAGATCTTCAGGTGAAACTTGCTTCGGAAAATAAAAGGATCCAGGTGGAAAAAGCGCTGGTCCGGCTGCCGCAATCGGAACTTGTAATCCGGGACTCCTGGGTGGATTATACCGGAATGGAACTCGACCAACTTACGGAAGGGGCTTCTTATTCCTTTTCGTTGGATATTACTCCCCTGCACCCTTCCGATCTGCGGGCATTTTATCCTCCTTTGGCTCTTTTAGAGGACTCGTTGCATCTGGGAGGGGAGGTTGTCGGAACCTTTCCGGAAATAAACCTTTCCCATCTACAGGTTAACTATGGAAAGCATATCATTCTGGATGCAGATGCCCGAATAAAGGATTTCAATAATTGGAAACATTCGCCGTTAGCTCTGAATCTCAATCATTTTTTTGTAGATGCTTATGGAATGGAGCAGGTATGGCTACTCTCAGGAAAAGAACCTCAGGAAAATAAAATGCCTGTTCAGGCGGATGCGCTTACCCTTACGGGAATTGTTTCCGGCTCTCTTCCGGCCCTGAGACTGAATGTAAATGCAGATAGTAAAACAGGAAAACTCGACCTGAAAGGGGAGGGTGGATATCTTGTTGATACAGGAGAATCTCATTTTGATATTCAACTGGCAGCTACGGATTTTGATTTACGTACGCTTTTGCAGAACGATTCACTTTACGGACAAGCCAGTCTTTCTTTGAATGCTCAGGGAAAGATAAATGCCTCCGGATCTGTAAATGCAAAAGGGAATGTTGCAGTGGAACGTTTTGATTTCAATCGGTATAGGTACCACGATATTCATGCAAAGATTGCGTATGCAGCCGATAGCTTGTCTTTTAACCTGATCAGCGAAGATCCGAACCTGTCGTTGGGAATCGACGGAACAGTTGGATTAGGAAAAAAAAATCCATCCCTTCTTATACAGGCCCGTATTCCTCATCTTCGCTTAGATACCCTGAATCTTTTACCTGCTTTTCCCGGAGCAGATTTAAGTACAACTTTCCGGGCCGATATCCGTGGATTTGATCCGGAATCGATGCAGGCACTCATTCAATTGGATAGTTTGTCTTTTGCTACTCAGAAAGGTACGTTCCGGGAAAAATCGATCAGAATCGATTTTCAGTCATCGCCTGGTTTTGAGAAAAAAATATCGGTCGATTCGGAGCTCCTTCGGGCTAAAGTCGATGGGAATTTTGCATTTGGAACATTAATGGAATCATTCTCTCAAACGTTATCGGCTTATTTTCCTACTGTATTTCCGGTTGAAAAAAAGAAAAAACCGGTTTGGGATGATCGGTTTCAGTTTGATTTGGTTTTACAGAATACCCGGGATTTAAGTTCTGCATTGGAACTCCCTTTTGTTTTACCCGATTCTGCTTTGTTACACGGGAGATATGAAGGTTCCGGACACAATCTCGAATTGCAGGCTCGCATTCCCCGGTTTTATCTGGGAGAAGTTCCTTTATCAGGTACCTTTCTTGATTTGAAAACAGATACGATTCAGCGCCGGGTGAGTTTACTTGCAGGTACGGATCAATGGTATGAAACAGTGGGAGATACAACCCAACTTCGTCTCAAATTGGAAAATATCAATGAAAATCTTTCTTTTTTGCTTGATTTTAATAACCACACTTCCCAACTGGACTTAAAAGGATCTGTGGATGCAGCTGTTCGTTTTACTCCTGCCAAAAAGCAAGGCATTCCGGATATGGAAATCCATATAAATCCAACGTCTGTTCATGTCAATGGAGACGATTTCCATATACAACCTTCCCGTTTTACAGTGGAAGATAACCGTTATACCGTGGAAAATTTTACTCTGACACATACGGATTCGGAATACCTGAAACTGAACGGTGTTGTTTCCGGACTTCCGGAGGATACTTTGTCGGTGGAATTAGCTCATTTGCAGTTAAAAACGATTGCCGAATCGATTAATCTCGGTATAAAGTTAGGCGGTGAGGCCAATGGGAAAATAGTCCTTAAACAGCTATTGACAACGCCTCTCATTTTGACGGAAGGGTTTACGGTACGGGATATTACGTTGGAAAACAAGAAAATAGGAACTTTAAATCTGGTCAGTGGATGGAGTTCCGAACACAGTGCTGTCTTTTTCAATGCAGAACTGTCTAATCCCGGAGTCCCGGGGTCGGTATTGAAAGGATTTGTGTCCCCGAAAAGGGATTCTTTATACCTGGATGCAGATATTAAGGGAATTATGATGGATTGGCTGGAGCCCTTTACCACAGGAACCCTTTATGGATTAGAAGGTGAGTTGGGTGCAAAAATACAAGCCAGAGGAAGCCTGAAGGTGCCTCAGTTTGAAGGTGCCTTTTTTCTAAAGGACGCCACCATCGGAGTTACCATGTTGAATACATTGTACCGTATTTCCGATTCGATTTATGTCCGGCCGAAAGTGATTGATTTCAAAGACTTTGTTATTCGTGATGAAAAGCAACAGACCGCAGTGATTCGGGGAACGGTTTCCCATAAGCAACTGACTCATTTGGATCCTCACCTGACAATGGATTTGAATGATTTTCTGGTAATCAATAATGCGAATCAAACGGATAGCTTATTCTATGGGAATTTGCGGATAAAGGGTCATCTGGATGTTTTAAAAAAGGATGAAGATATAGTGCTTAATGCAACGCTTTCGCACAGCCGGGATTCGAAAATAATGATTAATATCCCGGAATCGGCCACCGAAGCTCACCAATACAGCAGCATTACTTTTGTCAATTCCGAAGGGGAAGCGCTTGACTCGTTGGTACAATTGTCAAAACCACAACAGGCTTCGTTTTCGTTGCCCCTGAAAATGAATATTTCCCTGTCGGTTACTCCCGACCTGATGCTGGGGGCCGTAATCAATCCGGAAACGAAGGATGCGGTTCAGGTCTCGGGAACAGGGTTGATCGATTTTTCATACGACCTCAATAATTCTGCCATGAACCTGTTGGGTGATTATACGATTAAGGACGGAAAATGCACGTTGTCCCTGAAAAATATCACCCGTAAAACATTTACGGTTCAGGAAGGAGGAAAATTGATTTTTAAAGGAGATCCCATGAAAACGGCATTTGATGTGACGGCGGTTTATTCGCTGCGGGCCGACTTGGCATCGCTGGATCCTACCTTCACAGAAATCATGACTACCAGTACCAAAGTTCCGGTCAATTGTTTGCTGACGGTGACCGGAGACCTGAATAAAATGGAACTTAAATACCGGGTTTATCTGCCCGGAGAAAGGGATGAAATACAGCGAAAAGTTGACGGACTCCTGTATACGGATGATATAAGAATCAAAGAAATAGCCTATCTGTTGGCTTTTGGGACTTTTATGCCGCTTAATTCGGATGGCTCCAAGGATTCAGGGCCTAATATCTGGACTTCGCTGGCATCTTCTTCCATTACTTCACAATTGAATAACCTGTTGTCAGGCGTGTTGAACGAAAACTGGTCGATCGGGACCGAATTGCATTCCGGCGATGGCGGATTCTCGGACATGGAAATGGATGTGAATGTCTCTACCCGTCTTTTTGACGACCGCCTTACGCTTAACAGTAATATCGGCTATCGGAATGCAGCCAATACGGGTAGTCAGAATAATTTTACCGGGGATTTTGATCTTCAGTATAAATTAAATCGTTCCGGAAATGTGATTCTCAAAGTGTATAATGTGACGAATAATCAATATTATGAAACAGCCCGGACCACTCAGGGTGTAGGACTTATTTATAAAAAAGAGTCGCGTACATTCAAAGGATTGTTCCGTAAAATTAAATCGTTGTTCCGATGAAAAGAGTTGTGCAACTGATCTGCCTTTGTTGGATTGCCGGTTTTTTTGCCTGCAATACGACAAAGTATGTCCCTCAGGGCCAGTATCTTCTTGAAAAAGTAAACTTGAAAATGGAAGATAAAGGTGTGAATAAAAATGAATTACTTCCTTTTATTCAGCAAAAACCAAATGATTCCGAACTCGGGTTGTGGATTTATGGTTTGGTGGACAACGATTCTTCCAGTTGGTTCAAACGGAACATTCGTAAACTGGGAGAAGCTCCGGTTATTTTTAATCCCCGTCAGGTCGATCAGTCGGAAAAACAACTGATCATGGAAATGAAAAACAGGGGTTATCTTCTTACTACGGTAAGCTCAAGTGTAGACACTGCTGATAAAAAAGCCCGGGTCGAATACCGGGTTACAAATAACGAGCCTTACCGGATCCGGAAATACAACATCGATGTGTCCGATTACCGTATTGACAGTATCCTGGAGCATCCGGGCAGAAGATCCCGTCCATTGATCAAATCCGGAACCATTTTTGACATGAATATTCTTGAAAAAGAAAGAGAGCGAATCAGTACCCGGCTTCGTAATCATGGATATTTTACGTTTACCGAAGATAACCTGCATTACCTGGCGGATACAACTTTACGCTCGAATCAAGTCGATTTATCGATGATTTTGCGTGATACAACCCGGATTCTTCCTTACCGGATCCGGAAAGTATCGGTCTACAGCGGATATGATCCTTTGTCTGCAGAAGGGTATAAAATTATTGATACGATTCATTATAAGGGGATTGAAGTATACTACGACAGTGTTCGTTTCCTTCGTCCTTCCGTGATTTCGGAAAATGTAATGGTTAAGCCGGGTGAATTGTTTCGGGAACGTAACGGGGAACGTACCTATAATTATTTCAACCGGTTGGGAAGTATGAGCCGGGTAAATGTGCAGTATGCACAAGCAGAACATCCGGATTCAGCTTTACTCGATTGCAATATATACCTGACTCCCGGAAATATTCATTCCATACAAACCGGAGTCGAAGGAACCAACAAAGCCGGTGACCTCGGAATGGCAGCCAATATTACGTACAGCCACCATAACCTGTTTAATGGTTCGGAAGCATTTTCCGTCCGGTTACGCGGAGCCTATGAATTTGTCAGCGGGGGATCCGATAGCTTGCTGAATCATAATTTCTATGAATTCGGAATCAATCCTTCACTCACGTTTCCTCAGGTTCACCTGCCTTTTGTCGGTAAACTGGTGAAAGGTCAGAATATCAGTACGCAGTACAATGCAGGATTTGATATCCAGAAACGGCCCGAATACATCCGGGATTTCTTTAACCTGAGCTGGAAAATTCTATGGGAGAGCGAAAATCGTTCCCTCAGTCAAAACCTCAGCATACTGGATATCAATTACGTTATTATGCCCTGGAAATCAGAAAAGTTTTCCGATTACCTGAACAACCAGGTCGATCCGCTGACCAAATACAGTTATGAAGATGTTTTTACAGCAGGTATCAGTTACGGACTTATTTATACGAATAAAGAGGTCGGACATATCGGGCAGAATCTGTACACCTTGCGGTTCAATGCGGAAACCTCAGGGAATATGCTGGGATGGATCTTCGATTGGGCTGGCGCCAATAAGTCTTCGACCGGACAATACAATATATTGGGTAATCCTTTTGCCCAGTATGTGAAAGGAGATATTGATCTGGCTCAGACCAAACCGCTGGATCGTAAAAATACACTGGCATTTCATGTGGGATTGGGAGTGGCTTATCCGTATAAGAACTCTTCCATCCTGCCTTTTGAAAAACGTTATTACGCAGGGGGACCCAATAGCATCAGGGGCTGGAGTACCCGTTACCTGGGGCCGGGATCATTCAATCAGGGGGATGCGGGAGATCCTTCGACCCATGTGGGAGATATTAAGCTGGAGCTTAGTATGGAGTATCGTTATAAATGGTTGAAATGGTTGGAACTGGCGACTTTTATTGATGCCGGAAATATCTGGACGATTAAAGAATACTCCAATCAGCCGGGCGGATATTTCAGAATGTCTTCATTTTATAAGGAAATTGCAGTGGGTACCGGTATCGGTTTACGCCTGGATCTGAGTTTTCTCATTCTTCGCCTCGATGCTGGTACGCGAGTTTACGATCCTGCTCTTCCGGAAGGAGACCGCTGGATGTTTCTTTCAAAAAGAATGTCGAAAAATTCAGCTGTTTACCTGGCAATCGGTTATCCGTTTTAAGGATTGTAAGAAAAAAAATCCCGGACTGTGACTTTTTTTACTTTTGTGCGACTAACAGAAATAATCATATAAATAACAGAACAGATAAAAATGATTTTTTTAGAAACCCGTAATGTTGTTAAACAATATGCCAGTCATTTGGCGTTGGATCAAGTGAGTATCCAGGTACCGGAAAGCAAAGTGTTCGGATTATTAGGTCCGAATGGAGCCGGAAAAACAACCCTGATCCGGATCATCAACCGGATTACGGCTCCTGATTCAGGAGAAGTTCTTTTCCAGGGCAGACCCTTGAAACCAGATGATATTTATAATATCGGTTATTTGCCTGAGGAGCGGGGGCTGTACAAAAAGATGAAGGTTGGAGAACAGGCAATCTACCTGTCCTGTTTGAAAGGATTGAATGAAAAAGAAGCTAAACGACGCCTGAAAATCTGGTTTGAAAAATTTGATATTCTTTCCTGGTGGGACAAAAAGCTGGAAGAATTGTCCAAGGGAATGCAACAAAAAGTTCAGTTTATTATCACGGTGGTACATGATCCTCAACTGATGATCTTCGACGAACCTTTCAGCGGATTCGATCCGGTTAATGCCGAATTGTTGAAAAATGAAATTCTGGAACTGAAAAAACAGGGGAAAACCATTATCTTTTCTACACACAATATGGCCTCGGTAGAAGAAATCTGCGATGAAATTGCTTTGATCAACCGGTCCAGGGTCGTTTTGAACGGAAATGTTGAGGAAGTACGATCACGCCATAAAAGTCATATATTTAAACTACAACTGGCAGGAGATACCCTGGTTGCCGATGAGTCACTGTGTTCGGTGGTCGAGCAACATCCGGGATATCATACCCACACTTTCCGCATCCGGATGTTACAGGAGATTTCCAATTCGGAATTCTTATCTGTTCTGGTGAAAAACAACGAGATTATTTCCTTCGAGGAAGAAATTCCCTCTATGAATGATATTTTTATTCAAACCGTTTCTAAAAAATAAGGCATCATGAGCAAAATAGCGATTGTTATTAAACGAGAATATACTACACGGGTTCGCAAGAAATCGTTCATTATCCTGACATTCCTGATGCCTCTTCTGTTTGTGGGGCTTATAGTTGGGACCCTGTTCTTGTCATCCATCCAGGATGACAAAACTAAGGTTATCGTAGTGGCCGACGAAACCGGTGAATATTTTCCGGTTTTGAAAAGTACGGAACAATATCATTTTGTTAAGGCTAAAGACGGTTTTGAGGATTTCCGGAAAGAGTCGGACGAGTCGGTTTATGCCACCCTGGTGATTACCGGAGACTTGTTGCAGAATCCCTCGGCGATTACCTTGTATTCGCAAAAACAGGTGGTAGGGAGTGCTGAGGAAACGATCACCTCCCAGTTGAACGAATACCTGAGTGATAAAAAGTTAGATTCATATAACATTCCCAATCTGAAAAATATAATACAGGAAAGCAAAGTCTCGCTCCGGCTGCAAACAATCAAATGGGATGATTCGGGTAACGAAACGGAAACGTCGGCAGCAGTAGCCAGTATCATAGGCATGGTATTCACCTTCCTTATTTATATGTTTATTTTTGCCTACGGAGGAATGGTTATGCAAGGTGTACTGGAAGAAAAAACGAACCGGATCGTAGAGCTTATGGTATCTTCGGTTAAGCCGTTCGACCTGATGATGGGAAAACTGATCGGTATCGGTCTGGTTGGCTTGACTCAGTTCTGCTTGTGGGGCGGTTTACTGGCTGGTGTTAACCTGGCCGGAGCATCCTTAATGGCCGGATCCGAAGAAATACAGGAATTGTTGCGAATGCTGCAAGGAGTGAATTTGTTGGAACTGGGTGTTTACTTCATCCTTTTCTTTATCGGCGGATATTTGATTTATGCCTCTCTTTTTGCGGCTATCGGAGCTATGGTCAACAGCCAGGAAGATACTCAGCAATTCATGATGCCGGTAACGGTATTGATCCTGTTTGCTTTCTATGCCGGTTTTTACAGTGCTCAGAACCCTGATGGCCCCTTGGCTTTCTGGACTTCGATTATTCCGTTGACTTCTCCGATTGTCATGATGACCCGTTTGCCTTATGGAGTGCCCTGGTGGGAACTCGTATTATCGATAGTCCTTTTATTCATTACAGTAATTCTCATTGTAAAATTGGCTGCAAAAATTTACCGGGTGGGTATTTTGATGTACGGAAAAAAACCGGACATGAAAGAACTCATTAAATGGTTAAAATATTAAACTTTCTTTAGGATTAGCTGTTTTAATCATAACATAAAACAGCTAATTCTATGAAACGTATTTTTTTTATTTTTCTGATCCCCTTTTGTTTTTTTCATGCCGCGGTACATGCACAAGCTTCTCCGCGCGTTGATTCCGTAGCTTTGTATATCCTGGACCGGACGGCTGCTACCATACAAAGCCAGAGTTCCTGCAGTTTTGTTACAACTACCAGTTACGATGTCTGGCAGGAAGGCATAGGCTATGTCAAAAACACCACAGAAGACCGGGTCTGGATGAAATTCCCGGATAAAATGAAGGTCAATCTTTGGGGAGATAAAGGTCACCGGACCTTGTATTATAATGGTAACTACTTCAGCTATTATTCTTACGGGAATAATCATTATTCCTGGATTCCAGCCAAGGGAACTATTGTTCAGGCTGTGGATACGATCAATAAAACGTATGGAGTCGAGTTTCCGGCAGCCGACTTTTTTTATCCGGATTTTGTGAATGACTTACTGAATACGGGTGGAAATTTAATTTATCTCGGTATTTCGCAGGTACAGGGAAAACCCTGTTATCACATTGCCGGTAATGATGTGGACGGAACTGTCTTTCAGTTCTGGCTTTCTCAGGATGAGTTTTTCTTACCTGTGAAGATGGTCCTTACCTACAAGGAGACAACTGGTCAGCCTCAGTACGAAGCCATTTATTCGGATTGGGAAATCAATCCTGTCTTATCTGATGCTATGTTTGAGTTTGTTCCACCTCCTGGCTCTCAACTGATAAAAATGGCTCCTGTAAAATAATCATAAAAAAACAAATTATGCATATATGAAAACAAGAATTCAATATAGTATTTTAAGCGTACTGCTCCCCGCATTGTTGTTTTTATTGCCGGGATCGATGCAGGCTCAGCGGTTTCGTCATGGGACGACCGTAACGCATTCGACAACAGTTACTACTCATACAACTGCAGGCCGGGGGTATTATCCTCCACGTCCGGCTCCTGTACCACGCCCATATCCGGTCCCGCGTCCGGTTCCTGTGCCAAGACCGGTACCCGTTCCACGTCCCTATCCGGTACCTGTTCCAGTTCCTGTTCCGGCGTTTCATTATCCGTATGTTTACCATCCGTTTACCCCTTATTACTGGGGGCCAACCTGGCATCCGATCGGAGCTTTTGTAGCCGGGTTGACGACTGCAGCAGTGGTTATAAGCATTAGTGATGCTGTTTATCATTATGATCATGGAGTGTATTATGTGGAAGAATCGAATCAATATAAAGTGGTTCCGGCTCCTATTGGAGCAGAAATTGATGGTTTACCCGATGGTTATACCAAGTTGACGGTTTCCGGATCTACTTATTTTTATTACGGAGGAGCTTATTATATTAAATCAGGAAGTAAGTACAAGGTAGTCGCTGCACCTCCGGGGGCCGTTATTTCGCATTTACCTGAGGGGACAAAAGAAACTACGGTCAACGGGCAAAAATATGTGATATACAACGGGACTTATTATGAACCGATATCACAAAACGGACAGGATGCCTACATTGTCGTTGAAACAAAGTCAAACTAAGGTGATTTTTTTTCTTAACAATATGGATATAAAGAACTTTTTTCCTACATTTGCAGTAGTAAATCTTTTATTCATTAATCAAAAATTTAGTTTGTCATGAAAAAAATTTCAATGATTCTTTTTGCTGCCGTATTATTCGTTTCCTTTACAGCTTGTGGAGGCGGTAAAAAAGAAGAACAAAAGGCTCCTGAGGCAACAGAAAATGCAGAGGTGAAAGAAGAAGTGCAGGAAAAACAAGAGGCTCCGGCTGAAATAACTCCTGCTCAGGCATTGAAGAATTTTGAAGAATTTTCTAAGAAATTTGTGGATGTAATTAATAAAATGAAGGTTGGAGATACAAAAGTAATCCAGGAATACTCCAAACTGTCGAATGAATATCCGCAACAAGTAGCTGATATGGAACGCTATAAAGTTGATTTCAATAAGGCTCAACTTAAGACGTACGAAGATGCTCAGGCATTTATCGCAAAAGCATTGGAATCTTGGCAAAAGAAAAAATAAGTAATTCCTTATTTATAAAAACCCGGCTGCCAGCGAGCAGACCGGGTTTTGTTTTTTTATTGGATTACATACCAGGAATAAGATTCAGGTTCCAGCGTAAAAGTGAAATTTATTGAGTAATCCCGTTGAATTGTATGGGAGGCCGGTTGTCCTTCTTTTTCCCGGATACGGGCAGTCTGCTCCAGTCCTATATAGTACAACGGCAGCCGGATGGTTCTTGTTATCTTTTCCTTCAGCGGGTTAAACAACATCAATAAGCCTTTTTCTTTTCCATTTGGGTCTGCGTGAAGAATACCATCCCAATCACGACCATCGGCACGGCGAAGGTGAATAATGTCTGCATTCAGGATCGATCGGTATTTTTTATACCATTCGATGACCTGAATCACGGTTTGCTTGGTATCTTCTGTGTCGTATAGCCTCGGCCCCCTGTAACAAGCTTGAATTCCGGCTCCGTAATATTGCATCATCAACTGTTTGTAGTCTTTTAAATGTTGATTGAGCGGTTCTAATACAGATTCCGGACCACCTCCGTGATAAGCAGTCAAGGGAACAAATCCCCAGCCCATGGATGGTGTCTTTTCCCAGGTACCGTCAAAGATATTCTGCCGGTTCAGAATTTTTTGTTGTTCCCTGGAAAGTGAAAAATTGACTTCCCGGTATCCGAGTCCGATTTTATTTGTACCGTCCAGAAAGTACCAGTCGGGAGCGTTTATATAAACGCCATGAGTCGCCATCCAATGAAAAAGACTCTTTTGCATTTCCATTTGTTTCCACTGGGAATCTTCCAGTCCGGCATGTCCGGGATGTTGGGAGGAAGCGCAAACATCACCCGGATAAGGTCCGTCCATTTCCAGTATATCAAAACTGGTATTGTTGAAAAAATCGATGATGTGATCATGGTAATCGATACCCCACTGGCTACAGAAACAAGGAGCGTTCCCGAAAAAAGCACCTCCGGGTTTGCCCATTTCCGGATCGATTACATCCGTTTCCGGCCCGATCTTTCTCGAGCTGAATAACGTATAACCGCCGATTTTAATACCTTTATTGTGAGCATAATCGGCTAATTTTTTCCATTTGGCATGGTTCTCAGATGATGAGTTTTCCATGTTCAGGTGACTTCCAAAACTGAGTATCAACGCCTCATAACCGGTCGCAACACATTGATCAATGGCTGTGTAAACCTGTTCGTCATTTTTACTGACCAGATGCATAAAAATAGGATTTCCCGTTGTCCAGGGAGCTATGGTCCGGTACATTTTCCGGACAGCTAATCCTCTCCTTTCCCGGTCATAGCTGTCCATCAGGAGTTCATAACTGCGGACCGACCGGAATGTTTCTCCGTTTTTTAATGCGATATTGGGCGCTTTTTCCGGGTATATTTCCAACAGACAGGGAGTGTTGTAATCATAATTGACCTGGGATGTGTAAGTGCTGTCGATTTTCCAGTGTGTGGTTTGATCACTCAGGTCATAACGCATGGCATTGTTGTAGGCATAATTTGTTTCGATGTAGATAGATGCCGGGCTGGCCATTTTATCCGGACTGCCGACAACAGCGCTTTGTTCTTCTACTACCGCAAGTATTTCATTGACTACCCGGTTGATCTGTAGTGCTTGCCCGGATTTGTTTTCAATGGACAACCATTTACAGATGACCGGTATACCGTCGTAAATTTCATAATGGATACGGATTTCTACATTTTTCAACTCATCAGAACGATATGAAAAAGTGATTGCTTTACCCGTTGCCTGCCGGGTATTACCTGACCAATAGTTAAATCGGTTATTGATAAACGGTTCGATCTCTTTTATATCGTACGATTGAAAATGAAAACCTTCCTTTTTTTTCTCCAGATGATCGATCCATTCGTTCAGGATGTAAGCATTTTCCTTCTGTCCGTACAATCCTCCTATATCGAAATCTTTTCCGTTGAGATTAATACGGGCTTCCGGTTTAACTGCTCTCAGAAGCTGCTGTCCGTTCGACATATTTTTATAATCGACGCATGCTACATCGGGTGTGATACGGAACACCCTTTTTAAGAGATCGTTATATAAAATAATGTTTTTCCCGTCGGCGCTTTGGTAAATACCTGCTTTTTCCGGGACAGGCTTTATCAGCCAATCGGTAGTCGTATAACGATTTTCATAATCCGTTTTCCATACTGGCAGATTCTGAGCATAAATGCTGATAAAAAACATACAGGCTAACCCTGTTAAAAGTGATCGTTTCATACGTATTAATGTTTGACACAAATGTAGTCATTTTTCCAAATTAACCTTATCTTTGCAAGCATGAAGCATACTAATTTCAATATAGATTTTCCGGCAGAGTGGGCGCCTCAGAGTGGAGTACAATTGACCTGGCCTCATGCCGGTACCGACTGGAAAGAAATTCTGAATGAAGTAATTCCCTGTTATGTGGAAATTGCCAGGGAAATACTTAAAAGAGAACGCCTGCTGATTGTTTGTGACAACTTGGAAGAAGTGAAACAGGCTTTAGGAGATGTGGATGATAACAGGATTATATTTAGGGAAATTCTGTCAAACGATACCTGGGCGAGGGACCATGGAGCTATTTCAATCATAGTCGATGACGTCCCTTATATTTACGATTTTACTTTCAACGGCTGGGGAATGAAATTTGCAGCCAATTACGATAACCGGATTACCCGGAAATTGTATGAAAGTAATGCTTTTGCTTCTGAAGTCGGTTATCAGAGTATGCTTCATTGTGTATTGGAAGGAGGAAGTATTGAAACCGATGGTTGTGGTACAATTCTGACGACCGCATCCTGTCTATTATCTCCCAATCGCAATGAATACAAAACCAAGGAAGAAATTGCCGATTACCTGAAAATGATTTTTAATGTCGGGCGTGTACTTTGGCTGAATCACGGTTATCTGGCCGGAGACGATACGGATAGCCATATTGATACCCTGGCTCGCTTTTGTGACAAAAATACAATAGCTTATGTAAAATGCAGTGATGAAAACGATGAGCATTTCAACGAATTATCCCTGATGGAAAAGGAATTGCAGCGATTCAGAACCCTCGAAGGTAAGCCTTACCGGTTGATAGAACTGCCTATGGCCGATCCGGTATATGACGGAGAAGACCGCTTGCCGGCAACATATGCTAATTTTCTGATAATTAACGGAGCTGTGCTATTGCCTTTTTATGGGTCTCCGAAAGATGAACTGGCAAGAAAAACATTGCAGGAAGCTTTTCCCGGCAGGGAAATCATTGGAATCAATTGTCTTCCCCTGATCAAACAACACGGATCGTTGCATTGTATTACTATGCAGTTCCCGGAAAAATTTCTGAGTTTTTGAATCTTTAAGGACCTTATAAGATAAAAACCCCACAATTTAAAATGAAACCTCAAAAAATGAACAATACCCTCCGAGTTGGTCTGATCCAACAATCCAATACCCCGGATATACCGTCGAACCAGGAAAAACTGGTTGCCAATATTCGTGATTGTGCCTCTCTGGGAGCTGAATTAGTAGTCTTGCAAGAACTACACAACTCCTTGTATTTCTGTCAGACAGAAGATACGCAGGTGTTCGATCTGGCGGAAACGATACCCGGACCTTCCACCGAACGGTTTGGTGCTTTGGCTAAAGAATTGGGAGTTGTACTGGTGTTGTCTTTGTTTGAAAAACGTGCCCCCGGGCTATATCACAATACGGCCGTTGTTCTGGAAAAAGACGGAACGATTGCCGGGAAATACCGTAAAATGCATATTCCCGATGATCCGGCTTATTACGAAAAGTTTTATTTTACACCTGGAGATATGGGTTTTCGACCTATACAAACATCCGTCGGTAAATTAGGCGTTCTTGTATGCTGGGACCAGTGGTACCCGGAAGCTGCCCGGTTGATGGCACTTGCAGGAGCAGACCTGCTGATTTATCCGACAGCAATCGGTTGGGAGTCTTCTGATACAAAGGAAGAAAAAGAACGGCAAAAAAACGCTTGGGTGATTGCTCAACGCGGCCATGCCGTAGCTAATGGGTTGCATGTGGTGGCTGCCAACCGTACAGGACATGAATCCGATCCTTCCGGGCAAACAGGAGGTATTCAGTTTTGGGGGAATAGTTTCATTGCCGGTCCTCAGGGAGAAATGCTAGCAGAGGCTTCAAACGATAAAGAAGAAAACCAGATTGTCGAACTCAACTTAAAGCGTTCGGAGGAGGTCCGGCGCTGGTGGCCCTTCTTCAGGGATCGTAGGATTGATGCTTTTGCAGATTTGAACCGGAGGTTCATTGATGAATGAGTTACTTCATCGATTCATTTCCAATAACACGTCTATAATGTCCCTTGTGTTATTCAGGCGGGGAACTTTGTGTTGTCCGCCTAGTTTACCTTTGGTTTTCAGCCAGTCATAAAATAATCCGGGACGGGCAACTGTTATGTTTGGCATTTCCAGCGTCATATTTTTTTTCCGCTTGGCCTCATAATCAGAATTGATATTTTGTAAAGATGCATCCAAAACAGCAGTAAATTCTGTGAATGATGAAGGAGGATTTTCGAATTCGATCAACCATTGATGTTTTCCTTTCATTTCGGTGGACATATACACAGGTGCAGCCGTGTATTCTAATATCTTGGCTCCCGTGGCTTCACAAGCTTTCAGTAAGGCTTTTTCAGCATTGTCTATCATGAGTTCTTCTCCGAAAGCATTGATGAAATGCCGGGTCCTTCCGGTCACAACAATTTTATAGGGATTTTTGCTCGTAAACCGGACAGTATCGCCGATCTTATAACGCCAAAGTCCGTTGTTGCTGCTCATAACCACTGCATAATTACGATTTAATTCCACTTCTGTCAGCGGATAAACAACAGGATTCTCCGATTCAATTTCTTCGATTGGTATAAATTCATAGAAAATACCGTAATCCAGCATCAGAAGCATTGAGGGATCGTTAAGGTCATTTTGTAAAGCAAAGAATCCTTCCGAAGCGTTGTATGTCTCCATGTATTTCATCCGGTCAGAGGGGATGAGCGCCTTGTATTGTTCTTTGTATGGAGTAAAGCTGACTCCTCCATGAAAAAAAACCTCCAGATTGGGCCATACTTCAGTCAGGTATCGTTTGCCGGTTTTTTCCAGTATTTTTTTGATTAATACCAGAATCCAGGAAGGGACTCCGGACAGATTGGTAATATTCTGACGGTATGTTTTCTGAAAGATAGCTTCCAGCTTGGCTTCCCATTCATCCATGAGGATGATTTTTTTTTCAGGAGTCCGGAAACAATTGGCCAGGGGGTGGATATTTTCAATCAATATAGCAGAAAGGTCTCCCGTCTGTACGTGTTCATTGTAGTAAGACGGTTTGTGACTGCCTCCCAGAATGAGGCCTTTTCCTCCGAATAACCGACTGCCTGGGTGGTTGTCCAGGTAAGTGGCTACGGTATCCTTTCCTCCACGGTAATGGCATTTTTTCAACGAAGAAGGACTGACAGGAATAAACTTGCTTTTGTCATTGGTAGTTCCGGAAGATTGGGCAAACCATGTTATTTTTTCGGGCCAGAGCAAATTATCTTCCCCCTGCATGGTTCGTTGGATAAACGGTTTGATGTTTTCATAGTCCTGAACAGGTATGCGGGAGGCAAAGTCTTTATAGGACCGCATAGAAGCATAATCAAATGATTTGCCCCAGATTGAGTTTTTTGCCGTTTGTATCAGGAAGGATAACTGTTCAGCTTGAACAGTATCCGCGTATTGTTCAAACCTGGCAATACTCTTTAATCTGGAAGAAAATAATTGTAATGCAACTTTATTAAAAAACATTCAAAATCCGTTAATATATTGCGATTATTAATAAAACAAAAGAACATCTCAAAAGTAATCACTCTTGAGATATTCTCTTTTATTATCAGTTTGATTCTTTTATTTCTTTAAATTTCTTTCTCTTTGTTCAAAAATCATATCTGACAATTGATCTATCGCATTAACGAAGCGTTTTTTACCTTCTCTTGTGTTAAAATCAATGTTACAGAAAGGAGATACGTCTTTGTGCATTACCAGATAAAAAATACCGGCAATGGAAAGAGCATATAAAGCTTCGATGTCGATTCCCGAACCTTTGAAAAATTCGGCATTTTTGGCTAAAAGGTCACTGTTTTCCAGTTCTCTTCTTTTTGCATGTTTCAAAATGTAAGGGGTCGGTTCCGCAATTTCCCAACGGGCAATACTTTCAAACTCTCTGCTTTGATCCATTGTTTTGAAAAGCTCTGTCAGATAGAAAGAAAACATTTCTTTCAAATCGCTTGCGTGTTCATTGTATGCTTTTTGTACAATAAATCTTTCCCAAAAGTCATTTCTGACAAAGTATCTTTCGAGTAAATTGTCAAAACTTTCAAAGTTTCTGTAGATATAAGCTTTTTCTACTTTGGCAACTTCCGAAACAGAATTAATTCCTAAATTGGAAAATCCTAATTCGTTAATCACTCTGCACACTGCATTCATCAATTGATTGTCAATGACATCTCTTGTTCTTCTGATTCTTGTTTTTTTTTCTGTAGTCATGATACTAATAATAAAAATTGAAACTCACAAACGTTTCATTCAACATAGATTAAGATTTGAGGATTACAAAATAAGATTATCCGCTTGAAGTTATATTAGAATCTTTCAGAAATCTTAGATACTTTTTGATTCTTTTTTTGCGGTTGTCTTCTTGGCAGGAAATATCCGGCCAGGCTAAATATATAATTTTACTCACATTAGTTTTGAATACGACCAAAAGAACAAACTTTTATTGGTTGAAAATTCAGCCTGATAAAAGAATTCTTAACTTTTTTATTCTTTTTTTAAAGTTTGTTTTTCTTGATAGTATGTATGTTATTTATCCTTTTAATTAATTATTACGTCACAAAGATAATAAAAAAAATATATTATCAAATACAATGACAAAAAAAGGTGATAAAAAATGATAAGGCACTAAAAAATACATCTGAGGAGCCCGCAAATGTCTGTTTTTTCACTTCCGGAAATAGCTTCGAGATCAGAACTTGTTGTTTTGCTATCGAAGTAATGGGTAGAGGCTACTTTAAAATAAAAATTGATACCGGCTGAAATTTTCCATTTCATTGTCACATAATACCTGAGTCCTTCTCCGTAATAAGAGGGAAAACTGAAAGCATACAAAATATGTTTTTCATAAACACTTATTCTGTTGTTCCAGTCCGAAGCGTGAAAATAGGCAAGGGAACAATCGGCCTGTACCGGAAATCCGGACGGATGGATTCCAGTTCCTGACGTTACAGACCATCCGGTTTTTTGGATCATATTGTTTTTATACAGGTTGTAATCAAACTGAACATTGAAATCAAAACCTTTTTCTGTCTGGTAATCTGCCTGCAATCTCCATTTGTGCTGATCGTATGGTAAGATGAGGGGTTCTGCCTTTTCTTCCGTATTCTGATTTTTATATTTTTGTTTGTACTTGTACCGGGTACGAATCTGGAATTTTTTGAGTACATGATAGGATAGTTGAGCCAACGCATCCGTTCCGGAAGAAGGCCCGTTGATCCCGTATTTTAGCCAGGGAAATTGAAACTGGTCGAAATAAGTTGCAAATTCCCAGTTTCTCATGAATTTTATTTTAGCGCCGGTATAAAATCCGGCTTCGTTTTGTATGCCGGAGGATTCTGAGAACGAACGGGCGTATAAAGCCTGATAGTCACGCGTGTAATTTCTGTACGAAAAAACCAGGCTGATAAATGTTGCCGGATGAAAATATACATGATTAAGGGTAGCCGTTCCTCCGTTGGGACTGAAAGCGGTTTCTCCCTGCATTGAAAATTTTTTCCATTGGAAACCATAATGGATACTCGCATTATAGTGTTTTTTTTCTCTTAAGTGAAACAGATTATAGGGCTTGGGTTCCGGATTGAGCATCTTTCCTCCGAAAGAATAGGAGACTGCGGTAATTCCCAGCGAATAACTCTCTTTTTCCCATCTGATATTGGTTCCCCAGGTATTGACCGTTGCCTGTCTTTTCTTTTCAAGATCCTTATAGGTCCTGTGATATCCGTCGGTTTTGAATGTATAAATAAAGTTACTGTCGGCATTTGCATCGAGTTGGTTATGGGAATAAAAGAGACTTAATTTGATTGCTCCGGCTTTCAATGTTCCGGCAACTCCTCTGAAGAAACCGCTTTCTGCCGTAGAAAAATGCCGTTTGAATCCATTGTTCTTTTTCATGGGATTGGATGCATCGGAAGTTTTTCCCATGCTGAAATCAGAGTTGAGAATCAGCCCTTGCCCGAAAGATGCCCGGTAATCTCCCAGGTATAACTCCTGGAGAATACCGGTGTTTTTGATTGCCAGATGCAGGGAGTAGAAGTTGAATCCATGATGATTTTTATTCCAGAAAGCTTCTCCGGGGTCTTTTTCTCCTGTAATTCCGAATTGCAGGCGGTTTTTATATTGGAATCCATATTTCATCGCTAAATAATACGGTTCACCTAAGTAAAATGAATTGGGTTTTTCTTTTTTTTCTTCTTCAGTTACCTGTCGGTATCCCGCTTTTTCCTGTAGACAAAGGTCGGAACGTAGCAGCAGATCGTGTTTGCTGTGCCGGATTATTTGATCCGGTTGCAGGGTCATCTTTTCTGTTGTTTTTCCCACATAAACAAAAGGAAGAAGATAATTAATGGTTTGCATATCCAACTCTTCCACGTTTTTTAGCTCATATATGCTGGAGAGAGGCGCGTACCGGTACTGATAATACATAATGTTTTCAATTTGAATACCTGAAAGAAAAGGTAGTTTTTCCAGGTCCTCTTTTTTTACCGTATTCAGATCGAACGGATTTTCGCTGAGAAAGGATAATTCCTCAAACAATTGTTCCAGGGAGTTCACATCAGCCTCTTCAGAATCCGCCAGTTCTTCCAGGTATTGCATCCAGGAGGTATTATCGGAAGTGGATTGGGCAAAAATGATGTGTAAGGGTAAGGCAACGGTTAACATAAATAAGATGATTGGTTTCATAGTTGTGTTTTTTATAGGTTTTGAAAGAATGGAGGCCGGATCTGATTAGAATAGGAGTGATAAACTGATGCTGCTACTGGTTCCCAGCGTATTATGGAATGAAAATCCTATGTCTACAGACCATTTCTTCCAGTTGTATGCCATCCCGAACGAAGGGGATTTGGGGTGAGTTCGAATTCCGCATCGGATGGTCATTTGTTCGGATAACAGGTATTCAAAACCAGCAGAAAGATTGAAAAAGTCGTTCCAGTTGGTGACGGTTTCTAATAAAAAATACCAGTTCCGGATGATTTGATAATTTATTCCGGCATGCAGTAGAGACGATTTTTCCGGAAGGTCATTGATAAGGTTGTCGGCCAGTAATGCAAATTCGAATTTTTCTCCGGTATGTATATTCAATCCGATACCAGCTGCGATATAACTCCGGTTTTTTTCTTCTCCTGCCAAGGATTCTCCGGCATATAAAAAGTAACTCCCCAGCGCTATACCTGAGGTTACTTTTTTTGAAACACAGGTTCGTAATTCCCAGGTATGGTAATCTTCGTATCCATATCCGGAAAATTTGACTCCGATATCTAAAACGGAATTAGGAAGAATGGCATAACCTCCGGAAGTATTCAACTCTTTCATCTGAAAACGGTTGTAAACGAAAATACCTCCTTTTCCGCAGGTTTCAAAAGATATGGAAGCGGGATTTATAAGTTCTTTGCTTAGGGCATGAACGTTTCCTAATGCAAACGAACGGGTGTCTGTTCCGGATGGTACTTCAAATGCAAAAAGAGAATAAGGATTTGTTAAAAAAAGGGAGATAATAAAAAAAACTCCCCTGGAAAGGATTTGTTTCATAGTTGTTTTAGTTAAAAATAAATGGTTAAAGTAGTGACAAATGTAACTATTCTTCAGAAAAAAACAATGCAAAAGAAAAAAAGAATAAATTTGTATAAATGAAACGAGCCTGAAATGTAAGCTGCCAGCATGAAACTGTATGTGTTCCTTGTAATTATAATGTTAGTCGGGGTTTTCCGGACGGAGGCGCAGAATTTGCCTCCGGTTTCAACAGACAGCATACCTCCTTTTTATGTAGAAAACGGAGATACGGTCCGTGTGGTTGTATTGCCGGATATTTCGATTTTTCCACCGATGGTTTTTGATAGTAATAAGGAAGAAGAACAATACAGGAAACTAATCCGGGATGTAAAAAAAACCTTGCCTTATGCCAAGTTGATTTATGCAGCATTGATCGAAACATACGAATACATGCAGACACTTCCGGAGAAGGAGCGGGAAGATCACCTGAAACGGATGGAAAAAGACTTGTATGCAGAGTACAAACCCATCCTGAGAAAAATGTCTCTTTCACAGGGTAAGTTGTTGATTAAATTGATCGACCGGGAGTGCAATCAAAGTTCATACGATATACTGAAGGCGTTCTTAGGACCTATTCGTGCCGGATTCTGGAATATTTTTGCCGGAATGTTCGGTGCCAGCCTGAAATCCGAATGGGATCCGAAAGGAAAAGATGCTCTTACAGAACGGATTGTTGTGCTGGTCGAGGAGGGAGTGCTTTGAAAAATTCCCAAATGATAATACCGGAAGTGACAGATACATTCAGTGAATGCTTGGTGCCCAATTGTGGGATTTCTATACAACAGTCGCATTCGTTCATCACTTCCTGATCCACACCTTTGACTTCATTACCCAGGATTACAGCATATTTCTGAAGTGAAAAAGGAAATGAATCCAGCATCCGGCTTCCTTCTGCCTGTTCAATGGCCACAATAAAATATCCGGCTTTTTTTAATTCCGTAACAGCATCAATTGTTTTTTCGAAGTATTTCCAGGAAACCGTATGTTCTGCACCCAACGCTGTTTTGTGAATCTCAGGATGAGGCGGAGTTGCTGTTATCCCGCACAGGTAAACGGCTTCTACCAGAAAGGCGTCGGAAGTACGGAATACAGAACCGACATTGTGCAGACTCCTGACGTTGTCCAACACGACAATTAATGGAATTTTAGGTGTTTGCTTAAAATTCTCCGGACTCAGCCGGTTCATTTCTGTTATCTTTAACTTGCGCACGTTTGTCGAATTCTTAATTTATATACTACTAAACGCCAGGGCGTATAATTTCATCTGCTTAAGCATGGCTACCAGACCGTTGGATCGAGTAGGAGAGAGATGCTCCTTTAATCCGATCCGATCGATGAAATACAGATCGGCAGCCAGGATCTCATCCGGAGTATGGCCGGATAAAACCCGGATAAGCAGAGATACGATACCTTTAACGATAACAGCGTCGCTTTCTCCCTGAAAAATAACGTTCCTATCGATTTTATCGGCTTGTAGCCAAACCCGGCTCTGGCAACCTTCAATCAGGTTGTTGTTCGTTTTATATGAAGGATCTAGCGGTTGTAAATCGTTTCCCATCTCTATCAACAGGGCGTATTTATCCATCCAGTCTTCTAAAGAAGAAAATTCTTCAATGATTTCATCTTGTATCTGATTGATCGTCATCATCGGTCAGAGATTATTTTTCGTTATATAAAACATAGAGGACTGTTTGTCCGACAGCACGCATGGTCTCTTTGCTGACCTGGCTCATGTTGTCGTTCAGTGTATGCCAGTAAGCCCCAAAATTATGGTCGGTATCCGGATCGAATTGAATGATATCGATACAGGGAATTTTTCTGTGCCGGATTACATGTACGTGATCATCTTCTATAGCACCACCTTCTTTATCGACAAAATAGGAGTCGAAACCCGTAATTTTTGCTGCATCCCATACTTTTTTGATTACATGATTGGCTGATTGCATGGAATAGTACTCTTTATAAAATGTTGCGTTAGGAGCGCTTACCAGGTCCAGAAGGATTCCATAACGGGCAGAATAATTCGCTACGTGCGGATTTCTGGCCCAAAAATCGGAACCAAGGCACCAGCCTCCCAGGTATTCCTTTTTTTTGTCAAACTCAGGAACTCCCCAGTCTTCAGCATCAAAAAAGATAATGTCTACGCCGACGGTCGGTTGTTGGCTCCCGATCTGCCGCGCGATTTCCAGTAAAATAGCACAGGCTCCTGCGCCATCATTGGCTCCGTCGATCGGTTTACGGTGATTGGCCGGGTCCGGGTCCCTGTCTGCAAACGGACGGGTGTCCCAATGGGCAAATAACAGGATCCTGTTTTTGTTTTCCGGTTGGAAAGAACCAATGATGTTCCTTGCATTCAGGTTAATTCCATCATAGGTCCGGAGTGTCATGTTCTGATTGGTAACTTGTGCACCGAATTTTTTCAGTTGTCCGGCTAAGTATTCTCCACAGCGAACATGAGCTTCCGTATTCGGAACCCTGGGGCCGAAATCCACCTGATCGGATGTGAAACGATACGCACTGTCGGCATTAAATGTCGGAACGGTTATTTTTGCGGTTCCGGTTTCATTGGGTGATGTCCGGCCGGATGGATTGCATGCGGTCAACATAAAAAATGCGAATGAAAGAATGGATAACATATTTTTTTTCATAACCTTGTATATTTATGAATAGGATAATACAACCTGTAACGGGTTGACGTTTAATTCCGCAGATCCACTGACAATTAAAGGAAAATTTCGTTTTACATGTCCGACCGGAAAATTAAAACAGACCGGATAATCATAGTCGTCGACCAGTTGGCGAATGGATTCATAAATGCTCTTATGCATAGAAGGATCTTCTTCGTATTCACTGAATTGTCCGACAATTAAGCCGGAAATCCGGGATAAAGTTCCACTGAGACGCAGGTTATACATCATCCGTTCGATCTGATAGGGCTTTTCTCCGGTATCTTCAATGAATAGAATTGTCTTTTCCTCGATTAAGTCAAATGGTGTAGCGCGTAACCCCAGGAGGACAGAAAGATTTCCTCCGCGTGTATATCCTGTTGCTGTTCCGGCCCTGTTCAGCGGATGACCAGGAACTGTATAACCGGGTCGTTTTCCAAACAGTGCCTCTTTCAACAGAAGAGTCGCTTCATCTTCTCCCTCTAATGCCAGATGAGATGTCATCGGAGCATGGAGACTACAAATTTTCTGTTTGGAAACAGCAGAATGAACGGCCGTAATATCACTGTAGCCAATGATCCATTTAGGCGTTTCTCTGAAAATTTCAAAAGAAATGTTTTCCAGAAGATGAACGGCTCCATACCCTCCTCTGGCACAAAAGACAGCCTGAAATTCACGACTGTCTAAAGCTGTTTGCAGGTCATGGAGCCGTTCTTCTGTACGGCCGGCGTACCGGCCGTTTTTATTCAGTACGTGTGTTCCCAGTATGGCATGAAGTCCCCAACTCTCCAATCGATGACAAGCTTGTGATACATAATCTTCATTTGTTACTCCCGAAGGAGCAATGAGTATCACCCGGTCGCCCTTTTTCAGAGAAGGAGGCAGATGCATCAGGCGTCGATATTGGCGTAAGTAGCGTTTTCTTCAATGAATTCCCTCCGGGGAGCTACATCTTCACCCATAAGCATGGAAAAGATATGATCGGCTTCCGCAGCATTGTCGATAGATACCTGGCGTAAGGTTCGTTTTTCCGGATTCATCGTAGTTTCCCACAATTGTTCCGCATTCATTTCTCCAAGCCCTTTGTAACGTTGTGTATGGATCTGGCTTTCGTTTCCTCCTCCATATTTGTCGATAAATGTTTGACGTTGCTGATCGTTCCAGCAATATTCTTCGACTTTTCCTTTTTTGCAGAGGTAAAGAGGAGGTGTTGCGATGTAGATGTATCCTTTTTCCAGTAACGCCCGCATGTGGCGGAAGAAAAACGTCAGGATGAGGGTGGCGATGTGGCTTCCGTCCACATCGGCATCAGTCATGATTACAATTTTATGATACCTCAGTTTGTCTGTATTCAGTGCTTTACTGTCATCTTCCGTGCCGATGGTTACTCCCAGGGCCGTATAGATGTTACGGATTTCTTCGCTTTCCAGTACCTTGTGAGGCATGGCCTTTTCCACGTTCAGGATTTTTCCGCGAAGTGGAAGGATCGCTTGAAAAGCCCGGTCACGCCCTTGTTTGGCGGTTCCTCCTGCAGAATCTCCCTCTACGAGGAATACTTCGCATTTTTCCGGGTCCTTATCCGAACAGTCGGCCAGCTTCCCGGGCAGTCCGCTTCCGGAAAGGGGTGATTTCCGCTGAACCATTTCTCTGGCTTTACGGGCGGCATGACGGGCTGTCGCTGCCAGAATTACTTTTTCAACGATTGTTCTGGCTTCCTTCGGATGTTCTTCCAGATAATTTCCCAATGCTTCTCCGACCGCCATATCCACAGCGCCGATTACTTCATTGTTCCCGAGTTTGGTCTTTGTCTGACCTTCAAACTGAGGTTCAGCGACTTTAATGGATACTACTGCCGTTAACCCTTCCCGGAAATCATCACCGCTGATTTCTATTTTTACTTTTTCCAGCATTTTGGAATCTTCGGCGTATTTCTTTAATGTCCGGGTCAATCCCCTGCGGAATCCAGCCAGGTGAGTACCTCCTTCGATGGTGTTGATGTTGTTTACGTAAGAATAAACGTTTTCATTATAGGAGGTATTGTAAGTCATGGCGACTTCCACCGGAACTCCTTGCTTTTCGGTTATGATATGGATGACGTCTTCAATCAGCGGTTCTTTGGCGGCATCGATAAATGCTACGAATTCCTTCAGTCCGTCGGAAGAATAAAATTGTTCGGTTTTAAATGTGCCGTCTTCTTTGGTTACCCGTAAATCCGTCAATGTCAGGTTAACCCCTGCATTCAGGTAAGCCAGTTCGCGCAACCGTCCGGCCAGGATGTCGTATTTGTATTCGGTTACGATAAAAATAGAATCGTCCGGTTTGAATGTAATGATGGTTCCCCGCTTATCCGTATCCCCTACGATGGCTATATCGTTGAGTGGTTTTCCGCAGGAATATTCCTGTACATAGATTTTACCCTCTTTGTGGACCTCCGCTTTCAGGTAAGTGGAAAGCGCATTGACACAGGAAACCCCGACTCCGTGCAATCCTCCGGAAACTTTATAGGAATCTTTGTCGAATTTTCCTCCGGCATGCAAAACGGTTAGTACGACTTCGAGCGCTGATTTTTTTTCTTTTTCATGATAATCGACGGGAATGCCTCGTCCGTCGTCTTTAACCGTGATAGAGTTATCTGCATTGATGAAAACTTCGATGTTTTTACAATGACCAGCAAGCGCTTCATCAATGGAGTTATCCACAACTTCATAAACCAGGTGGTGTAATCCTTTCACGCTGATGTCTCCAATGTACATCGCGGGCCTTTTCCTCACGGCTTCCAGCCCTTCCAATACCTGGATGCTTTCTGCTGAGTATCCGTTGTGTCCGTTTTTTATTTCTTCACTCATTTTATCTTAAATTTGATTTGGATTCTTGGATTGGTGTTTTTGTTTTTTTACCCTTTTTGAGGGTCAAAAAGCTAACAAAGATACGAATAATTATGAAAAGAAACTAAAAAATCGAGTGGATTTTTTAGTTTGGAACAGGAGAATGATAAAAAAGCCGGACCTACAAAGACCCGGCTTCTCGTATCAATTAAAAGAAGTGTTTTCTTAGTTGAGTTTATTAACGTACAACGCTAATTTTGACTTTAAATTGCCTGCTTTGTTTTTATGGATAATGTTCTTTTTAGCTAACTTATCCAACATAGAACTAACTTTTTTGTATAATTCTACAGCCTGATCTTTTTCAGTAGTACTACGAAGTGTTCTGACTGCATTTCTAGCTGTCTTCGCATAATACCTGTTACGCAATCTTTTTGTCAGCGTTTGTCTTATTCTCTTTACAGATGATTTGTGATTTGCCATCTTTGTGTAAATATCTTTTTTTTAACCGTTTTATATGAGTAGCCCATAGGGGAGTCGAACCCCTCTTTCAAGAATGAAAATCTTGCGTCCTAACCGATAGACGAATGGGCCAGATTTTCGTTTGCGGGTGCAAATATAGGGCTTATTTTTAAATCTGCAAAATATTTTGTGAATTTTTTCTTTTTTCTTTTTACCTTTGTACTATGTTGCATAAGACGAGAGGTATAGTATTACATAGTTTTAATTATAATGATAGCTATGTTATTGTTCAGGTTTACACGGAGGAATTCGGTCGTGTCTCTTACCTGACTGCTCGTTCGAAAGGAAAAAAGAACCGTGTGGCTCATTCGTTTTTTTATGCACTGGCAGTGTTGGACCTGGAAGTGGAGCATCAGAACCTGCGGGAAATTCAGCGCCTGAAAGAAGTGAAGATTTGCTGGCCGCCTTCGTCGTTGCTGATTGATCCGGTAAAAAGTACTATCGGTATTTTTTTAGCGGAGTTGATTGCTAAATTAATAAAGGACGTACAACCCAACCGGATGTTGTTCGATTTTGTTTTTCAATCCATTCAGGTATTGGATCTGACAGAAAAAGGATATGCCAATTTTCATTTGGTTTTTATGATCCATTTTTGTCGTTTTTTGGGATTCTATCCGGATTCAACGGGATATAATAAGGGTATGTTTTTTGATTTGCAAAATGGAATTTTCGTATCTTACAAACCGTCCCATCCCTATTTTCTGAATCCTGACGATAGTTTCGTGTTTAATCTGTTGCTCCGGATGACGTACGAAAATATGCATACGTTCCGGTTTTCCCGCCATGAGCGAAAAGCAATTATAGGCCGGATTCTGGAATACTACCGGTTGCATTTGTCCGATTTCCCGGATTTAAATTCGTTGGAAGTGCTTCATGCTGTTTTCGGATAAAGAGTTTTTGGTTAATTCGGATAATTATTCTACCTTTGCGGCACATTTTTTAGGTCTGCCTCTGTAGTTCAATGGATAGAACGGAAGTTTCCTAAACTTTAAATTCGGGTTCGATTCCCGGCGGAGGTACTTGGCTAAAATACTTTTCTTCATTATAAATTAGTATTGGATTGTTAAAATTAACTTAATTTTTCAATAAATCGTTACTTTTCGCGTTTTGTTAAAAAGATTTATTTTTTACATTTGATATTTTTTGTTTTTTTGAGTAAATGTTAAACAAAAAGATCCGAACTTTGTTTTTTCATTAAAAGAGTTCATTTGGAAGTATGAGGAAATCAACGATTTGGTTGTTTACCGGGGTTATGGTTTTTGCTTTTTTGAGTTTACTGTATTTACAATGGAATTATGTACAGATTATACTCCGAAGCCAGGAAAGCCAATTCAGGGAAGCTGTTAAGCGGAGTTTGTACCAGGTGTCCCATAACCTGGAGTTAGATGAGACAGGTAAATTTCTTGATGATCAGGCATTTGCTTTTGGAAAAAAAAAGTACCTTGGAAGAAGGCAATCAACGACAGGTCAGATCATATCTTCAGAGCAACAGCGGTTGCGGGTAACGCCAGATGGACTGACGGGAAAGATTGAACTTAATGTCCGGGAAGAAATTGATAAACAATCCCTGGAGATGTCTCCGAGTTATGGTAAAAGTGACTTGAAAAGTACTTCGCAGGATATGCAGGAGGCGTTGCAGGATCAATATTTTTATCAACAGAATTTATTGGATGAAGTGATTCGTAAGGTGATAAAGTCCAATGAAAAGCCGATTGAAGAACGGGTGGATTTCAAAAAAATGGAAGCGTATATCCGTTCGGAACTGGCAAACAACAACCTGGCGCTGCCGTTTCATTATGCAGTGGTGGATAAAAACCGCCGGGTTGTATACAGGAGCCCGGATTTTACCGAAGACGAATCGAAAGAGGCTTTTTCTCAGATCCTGTTTCCGAAAGATCCTCCTTCCAGGTTGTATACCTTACAGGTGTTTTTCCCTACACAAAAAAGTTATCTGTTTAATTCGATCAGTTTTCTGGTACCTTCTGTGGGTTTTACCTTAGTATTGTTGGTCGTGTTTACTTTTACTATTTTTATTGTATTCAGACAAAAGCGTTTGTCTGAAATGAAGAATGATTTTATCAATAATATGACACATGAGTTGAAAACACCGGTTTCGACGATTTCACTGGCTGCCCAGATGTTGAAAGACGGAGGGGTTGCTAAATCTCCACAGATGTTTAACCACATTTCGGGAGTAATCAACGACGAGACCAAACGATTGAGTTTCCTGGTGGAAAAAGTGTTGCAGATGTCGTTGTTTGAAGAAAGGAAGACAACACTCAAAATGAAGGAGATGGATGCAAACGACCTGCTGGTTAACATTGCGCATACGTTTGGTTTACGGGTGGAAAAAAGCGGAGGGACGCTGGATCTGGATTTGAATGCTCTTGAGTCGACCATTTATGTGGATGAAATGCATTTTACAAATGTGTTGTTCAATCTGATGGAGAATGCTGTTAAATACAGGAGGGAAGATGTCCCATTGATGTTGGTTGCACGTACAGCTAACGAAGGGGATAAGATACAGATCAGTATTCAGGATAACGGAATAGGGATAAAAAAAGAAAATATAAAAAAGATATTCGATCGGTTTTACCGTGTACATACCGGAAACAGGCATGATGTGAAGGGATTTGGTTTAGGCCTCGCTTATGTAAGGAAAATCATTGATGATCACAACGGGACGATCAAGGTCGAGAGTGAGATTAATATAGGGACAAAATTTATTATTACATTACCTTATGTCAAGGGATAGTTACGGGTTACGAGTGAAAACAACGAGTTGCGCGTGAGAGGATGGGAGTATCTTTCCTGAGACGTTATAAAAACGAACAGTTATGGATGAAAAAGTAAGAATCTTCATGTGTGAAGACGATGAGAATTTAGGCATGCTTTTGAGAGAATATTTGCAAGCCAAAGGATATGCCGTTGATTTGTTTCCTGATGGAGAAGCCGGATCGAAAGCTTTTCCGAAGAATCAGTATGATATTTGTATTCTGGACGTGATGATGCCGAAAAAAGACGGGTTCACCCTGGCTCAGGAAATTCGGGTCACCAACGGAGAAATACCCATTGTCTTCCTGACGGCCAAAACCATGAAGGAAGATATTCTGGAAGGATTCAAAATCGGCGCCGATGATTACCTGACCAAACCTTTTAGTATGGAAGAGTTATTGTTGCGGATCGAAGCGATCCTTCGCCGGGTCAATGGTAAAAAAGCCAAAGATGTGGCTTTTTATAACCTGAGCCGTTTTAGTTTTGATACCCAGAAACAAACCCTGACCATTGGGGATCAGGTGTCTAAACTGACAACCAAAGAAAGCGAACTTTTAGGCTTGCTTTGCGCACATGCCAATGAAATCCTGGAACGTAATTATGCACTGAAAACAATTTGGGGAAATGACAATTACTTCAATGCCCGAAGCATGGACGTATACATTACTAAATTGAGAAAATTACTGAAAGACGATCCGGATATTGAGATTATTAATATTCACGGTAAGGGCTATAAACTGATTGCTCCTACTGCTGCGGAATAAACCTGAAAGAATGAAAATTCGGGTAGCGTTTTTTTTGATTCTATTCATTGCTTCGAAAGGAGTTGCACAAACTTACGATCAATGGATAGAATCATCTTTTTCTTATATTGAGCGGAATCAGTTGGATTCTGCGGAAATTGTTCTGGTGAATGCTCTCCGTTTGGAGCCTGCTAATCCGATGAACCCCCTGGTACTTAATAATCTCGGAACTATTCAGCGCCGGCAGGGAAAGAAAAAAGAGGCCTTGGTTTCTTATACAGCTGCGTTGGGACAGGCTCCTAAAAACACGACTCTTCTGGAAGCCCGGGCTTCATTGTTTACCGAAATGGGACAAACCGAAAATGCCTTATTGGACTATTCTTCCCTGATTGCCGTAGAACCTGCAAATGAGGAAGCTCTGTATCTGCGCGGATTACTCTATCTTCAACTTAAAAATTACGAACGGGCCGAAGCTGATTTTAACCGGATCCTCGAACTAAATCCTAATACCTTATACGGACGCTTAGGCATTGCATCGGTTTGTAAGTTCCGGCAGGAATTCGATGAAGCAGAAAAAATCTATTATTTTTTAGAAGACAAACTGCCCGACAATCCGGAAGTGTATGCCGGGCGGGCCGAGTTGTACCTGCTGATGAACAAGCCCAGCAAGGCATTGACTGATGTTAATAAAGCCATTCGCCTTCGGGGAGAAAATAAGCAGGATCCTTATCTATATATAATAAGGTGTAAGGCAAAGTTACTGCTGCATGAAAAAAGCAGTGCCAGGGACGATGTCGAGAAAGCTGTGGCATTGGGGTACGACCCTGTAGAGGCCGAGATTCTGAAGAAGCAATGCAAATAAAAGGACTTTGTCCTCTCAACATCAGGTTTTGTACATAAATCGCAGGATTTTGTTGGGTAGTTGCAGTTTAAATTTCTTTAAATAAGGATGGTTCGATAAAAGATTTTACATTTGCATACCCATTCTACCGTAACGACGGCAGTTAAATGACTCATAAAGGTGAAAAAAGCAAGTAAAAAAGGGTAATATTTACGAAAAAAACTTGTTTTTTTGCTGAAAATGTCGTTTATTTGCGGCGTTTATTGGCTAATTGGGAGCTGTGAATAACATTATGTTGAGTAACAGTTTGACAAATAGAAATTTACGAGAATATTATATTTTTTTTTAGTATTAATTTAATTTAGTGTTTATGAAAAGAAAATTATTTTTACTACTTGCTGCCTTCATGGCGCTGGTGACTTTTCAGGCTAATGCTGCAATTCCCACCGATTTCGATGGTACGTCTTATACGTATCTGTTGAATGTAAGGGGTGCTAAGGCTCAGGCTAATGACATGTACTGGAACAGTACATTGCCTGATACTGTTGGAGCGTTGACATTACCTGGAACTGACTTTGCTTTCAAACCGGAAGCAGGTGCGTTCATGAATGTAAAAGATTATTTTAAAATTACACAGGAAGCTGACAATGTTAAACGTTTTTCTTTCAAATCATTTGATGGAACAAAAACGTTGACTTACGGCGGTGTTACCAACTGGGAATTGGTTCGTTTTGCACAACCGATTAATCCTAGTGCTGCAAATGTTACAGGAACTTATAACCCGAAAGAAGGGGGATATGTTTGTGCTCCTTCTGCAGTAGCAGCTAATGACGACGGTCGTCAATTGTTGGTAAGATCTATTGCTGACAATTCATTGAAGCTGATGTCATTCAAAGATTACAAGTCTGCATCTAATAATTATGGTGTTGCTACTCAGATCTGGAGAGCTATCTGGGTTGAAGCTACTCCTGTTTCTGGACGTTGGGCTCGTGATTATGACTTCAAAGACTTCCCCGATTTCGTTAAGATCGTTGACGGAACTCACGGAAACTTGAAAGTAGATGGATACGAAAAATTCCATGTCGTTAAATCTGATGAGTACAATTACTTGGCAGCTAATGGTGGTCCGGAGTTCACTACTACAGGCCTTACCGCTGCTCAGGTTACTGCTGGATTTGGAACACGTTCTAAAGTTCCTGGAGAAGTCCTGAACGAAGAAGGTAATATTGAAATCTTTGCTTTGATTGCTCCTGAAACCAATGGTAAACTGGTGACAATGAAGCAAGGAGCAAATGTGTTCCCGATGCAGTCTACAGCTAATAATACAGTGAATGGTAATAAATTGACGTTGGCTGATCCTAAAGCTACTATTCAGGATGGTGAAGTTCAACGTTTTGCTATCTGGATCAATGCCGATGGAACATTCGAATTGTATCCGGTAGGTGCATTTACTCAAGGTTTCGGTTCTACGACTCCTTCTGTAGAAAAACAAAACCAGGCTGTAATGTACAACTCTCCGAAAATTCCTGTAGATTATAATGTGGGAGCTTTGAGAGCTGATGATTTCTTCAAAATTGGTTGGGCTTATACAGCATTGGCTACAGGTGAATCTGCACAGTGGGTTGCTGGTCCTACCGATTATGCTGCTAGCACTGCTTATCAAAAAGCATTATTCTCTTTGTTAGACATTACTGCTTATAACGCATTTGCTCAAAAGAGATATTTCTACCTAGAAACTAATATCAAAGGACGTAACAACGTTCCGATGGTATTGGATGTAGCTCGTCAGTATGCTACTGATGGTTCAGTTCAAAAGAAACTCGTATTGACAGATAAAGAAGCTAATCGTTGGAGAGGTGAAAATCTGTATTACAATACTCCGTTTGATTCATTGAATCTGAGCGCTTACTGGGCTGCAATCGCAGTATATGACAGAGAATTCGATGCTACTATCACTGTAGCAAATCAAAAATTGATTGGTTATCGTCTTGTTAACGAGTTGAGCGATACATTGTATTATTCTTCTACGTTGGGTCTTTCTTTGGCTCATGAAGGTTTGGCTTATCTGAAGAAAGAAGCCGGTGCCGTTGGTACTCCGGGTTCTGATGTATGGCAAGCGATCCATTTTGAAGATGCATTGGATAAGTTCTTCCTGAATAACCTGAAAGATGCTGGTTTGTTTGATGTTAACAGCAAAACAAAAGCAAACAAATACATCAAAGGATGGAATGCTGCTATTGATCTTGCAAGACAATACAATACGACTCCTAATCCTGTTACAGGTTTAGTAGAAACTAACGGTTACAATGGAGATCCTGCTATTGCACAAGCTCCTAATGGTATCAAAACAAATTGTTTCCATTACAGCAGTGATAACGTAGGTGAACAACGGAAAACGTATATGTGGCCTGAAATCGACAAGTGTCACACAGTAGCTCCTTATCATACTCAAGGTATTCAATTCGCAGAAGAAACCAACATTGGTTCTTACGAAAAAGTAAATTCTCCTTGGGATGTTGTTAAGAATGCTTATGGATTAGAACTGAAACTGATTCCTATCAAATTCAATACTCAGGATCCGGGTCCATACGATGCTCATAACGTATACTGGAGACACGATTCATTGGATGCTCAGGGTAAACAAATCTGGGATGCTTTGAAAGTTGACTCCTTGGCTAACTACCTGCATAAATTGGGTAGCTGGTCGTTGAGAGAAGCGTTGGCTTACGAAGACTTATTCAAAGAAGGTGTTGGTGGTGTTGCTTATGTCGGAATTACTACCGATTTGGAAAATGTAGCCGGAGATACTATCTATATGGAAAATGTAGATCCTTCCGTGTTAACTAACCTGCAAGGCCGTGATAGAAATGCTATTCTGGAAGGTGGTAAGATTGATTCTTACAAATGGTTCTATATCAAGAGAGGTGACAAATACCTGACGTATGATGTTGTAAGACCTAATTTGGAAAGCAATGATGGTCAACGTTACGGATTCCGTTTTATCGCTGATGGTACGAATTATAATGCTAAAGCAAGTGCTTCTTTGTTCCGCTTCTATCAACCGTTGGTAGGTGATAAAGAACAAGAATTCTTCTTGATTGAAACATTTGTTCCGACAGCTACATATAAAACAACTACAGGTACTGTCAATACAACATTGAATTATCAGGATGCATATGGAGCTATGACAGGTGTAACTGTTTATATGCAGTTGGCTCAAAACTCCAGGGATATCTATGCCACTAGAAATGTAAAAGACGCTACTCGTTGGGATTTCGACAGAGTTGCTCCTAAAACACAGTGTGCTGTTGATTACATCAACAATGAATTCTTAGGAACTACCCGTATGTTCGGTGCTCCGTTGAAAGCTCAACGTGTTGATATTACTAAAACAGACACGACTTATGGTGATTTTATTGTGAACAAAGGTTCTTACGCTGTAGAAGCTGCTACTAATGCTATTAAGTTTACATTGGTTCCGGCTGGTAAGATTGTTCCGGATGCTGCTGGTAAAGGATGGTTGACAACTCTTACTAACCCGGAAACCGGAGTATGCCGTACTTATAATGGTAACAGCACGCTTGGATTCACTAATTTCGGCGCTAAGAGCGATCGTTTTGTTCAGTTGTATTACGTACGTACTACAGATGGAAAATACATGTCTGTAACTAAGAACAACGTATTCAGCCAAGACTTGCAACAGATGGCTCCGAGTGTCAGTGGTGACGTTCTTGATTTCGAAACTCTTTTCTCAGTTCCTGATAACAAGAAAACATCATTTGCTGATAGTACATTGCTTCAGGTATTTGCTGTTTACGGTAAGTTAGGTATTGACGATGATCGTAAGGGTGGTTCAGGTTGTATCACTCCGTATGACAAAGAATATACTTTCGGACAGTTCATGTTTGTTCCTGCTGCTGCTTATCTGTATGATTATAACAATCAAAAAGCTGGTGCAGTTTCAGTTAATGCTAATATCGGTAATCCGGATGTAAGTGATGAATTCAGAGTAGGAGCTTATCACGACAGAAAGAGCGGCGATTATAAATTAATTGTTCTTCCGGACAAAACAACTGGAGCTAGTAGTGATAATGGTATTCCGGCTAGCGAATACGTATTCTCTTACGAATTGTATAAGAAGGGCTTTGAATGTCTGAACTTCATCCAAAAGTTAGATAATCCTGGTTATTATGTAAGTGCAGCTGAAGGCGATGCTAACAGACAAAATGTTAAAGATTATGCTGATGCATCTGTACAATGGGCTGTTAATTTGGGAGAAGATGGCGCTAAAGCTCCGATTTATACATTCACAAACAATGTAGAACCGGGTAAACTGCGTAATCGTAACCAATATCCGTTGGTGAAAAATACTACAACATTAAGTGGTAGCTATTATTTCTATCTGATTTCAGAAGCTGAAACTGCTTATAAGGGATATTCCCGTAAGGTAATCGCTGTTGATCCGTTGAGAGTTCAAAATAAAGAATACTACAACTGTGGTGCAACCTGGATGGTTCCTGAAAATATTCAGATCGATGAAATTACCAACAAGTATACTGATGATGTAAGCAAAGTAGCTGATGCTAATGCTGTAATTCGTCAATACAACGGTGACAGTGCTATCGACTACTACAAGAAGTTAAGTGAAGAAGAAGCTATCAACTTTGCTTGGGCTATTCTGGAAACTTACTATCAAGACCGTTATATCTGGTCTAAGATGTTTGATCCTGCTGTTGCTAACGAAATGGTAGCTTATGCAGAACAAGGCGGAAGCAGCGTTGCTAAATTCTTGAGAATTGTACCTGCAGGTAATGATACAATTGCTAAATGTAGTAATGGTAAAGTTAACCACTATGTTCCTTACTATAGCATTATCTATAAGGGTGCTGATCAGGATTATTATTTGACTTCTGCAAACGGTGATATCAAATTTATTGGTAAGTCTAAGATTGCTGCTGCCGACCTTGCTGCCTTAGAAGCTCCAGGTCTTACTGCAAATCTTTACAAAGCTAACCAATATAAGTTCTGCTTCCCGTATGCATTGAATACAGGTAATATCAACTCAATTCAACGTGTAGATGTTAAAGCTGCTTCTGAAAACTACAATGAAGATCGCTTGTATATCCAGTCTATGCCGACATTTGAAAAGAATGCAGCTAACAATTGGGTAATCAAAGCTAACACGAATGTATACCTTGCTCGTATCATCGGTACTTCTGGTAAGATGGATTACAACACAGTTAATCTGGCTACAAGTCCGGCGAACCTGTTTACTGATAAAGATGAATTGGGTGCAACTACATGGTTCTTCTCCGGAAAACCGGATTCAGAATCCAAATGGGTGAAACTGCAATACGTATACAAAGCAAACAGTAAGGGAACTAAAGACATGGGTGCTCTGAAATTTACAGATAAATCATCTGGTTTTGTTTATCCTTCAGGAGAAGCTGATCCTAACTACGGAATCTTGATGTCTATGGCTGACTTGGCTAATTCAAGCGACTTGAACCTCGAATTCGAATTTGTTGATTCTGCTAATATTGCTAAGTATTACACTGAAAAGATCTGGTATTACAGAGTTAAAGATACGAAATCTGGTAAATACCTGACTTCAGGACACAGCCAAGCTTCAACCAGCAAATACTGGTATACAGTTTCCGGAGTTGCTAGTGAGCCGTATGCATACTTTACAGATAAATTGACGACTACTGATTCCAGGTATACTCAATTGTTCGGTTTGAGATATGCAAAATATGGTGAAAACTACAAGTTCTGGGTAGTTGCAGGTGTTGATTCTACAAAATCTAACACAGCTACAGCTACATACTACTACTTGTCAAGTATCAACCAACGCCTGACATTCCGTCCGGTTCTTGGAGGTACTGCAGGTGAAGAACAAAGAAAATCTGCTCTGGTATTCGAATATGGTAAGATCAGCAATGATAAATATACCGATATCGACGGAGTTGATACTGCTGAAACTGGAATCTATGGTGTAGAAGGTGGTGTGAAAGTAGTTAACGGTACTGGTTTGGTTGAAGTTTATACAATCGACGGCCGTCTGGTTAAATCCGCTACTCTGAATGGTGCTGAACAAACAATTGCTGCTCCTCGCGGTGTGGTAATCGTTAAGAACGGTGCTAACGTAGAAAAAGTGGTTGTTAAGTAATTGACAAACCGATTATAGAAAGGGGAAGGATGCTCGTAAGGGCATCCTTTCTTTTTTTATATGTATCAGGCGTAAGCCTATCCCCCGCTGGAGGGGGCAGGGGGAGGATTGGACGCTTGATAATTCAGAGTCAGATAGGTACAATAAAATTCGCCCATTTAATCATCTGTCTTTATACTCGTATCATTGCCAGGTCCTCCCCCTGCCCCCCCCAGCGGGGGATAGGCTTACGCCTGATTTCAATTCTTTATAATTTTGATTTATATTGGTGAAAAATAATTCAAAAGATATGGTAGTTTTCAGAAAAAAGATTACTTTTGCAGTCGAATTTATTGAATAGATCAGGCCCAGATGGCGGAATTGGTAGACGCGCTAGTTTCAGGGACTAGTGTCCGCAAGGATGTGCAGGTTCGAGTCCTGTTCTGGGTACAAAAGTAAGAGGCAGTTCCACAAGGAGTTGCCTTTTTTATTTGTATGAATGTTGTTTATTGTTCTATCTTTGTTGTCATTTAATTCATTATCCGGATGAATAAGCGCTATTTTATCGATTTGTCGTATAACGGAAAGAATTATTGTGGTTGGCAGATTCAGCCCAATGGAATTACTGTTCAGCAACGGCTCGAAGAGGGATTGTGTATGCTTCTGCGCTCGCAGATCTCGGTTACAGGAGCCGGACGAACCGATACCGGGGTTCATGCCCGGTTGATGACAGCTCACTTTGATTGGGAGGGAGACGAATCGGATATGGCAGTGCTGACAGAAAAACTCAACCGGATTTTACCTCCTGATATAGCCATACAACGGATTGTTCGTGTGCTACCGGACGCCCATGCCCGGTTTGATGCTTTATCTCGTACCTATAAATATTATATCACAGACCGGAAAGATCCATTTTACCATGAATGGATGTATAAGGTTGCTCATCCGTTGGATTATGAGGCAATGAACAAGGCCGCAAGACTCTTGTTTGAATATGTGGATTTTACCAGTTTCAGTAAGCTACATACGGATGTTAAAACTAATAATTGTCGCATTATGCATGCTTACTGGGAGAGAGAAGGTGAAAACTATGTATTTACGATCCGGGCCGATCGTTTTTTACGGAACATGGTACGTGCTATTGTAGGTACTTTATTGGAGGTGGCGCGAGGGAAACTTACAGAAGAAGGCTTTCGTCGGATTATTGAACAAAAAGATCGCTGCAAAGCCGGTACTTCTGTTCCTGGTAATGCCCTTTTTTTAGTAGATATTGAATATCCTCCCGAAATTTTCCAAATATCCTAATACCCATCTTCCTTAGTCCTTAACTTTTCATTTTTCATTTTTAATTTTTCATTCCTATGTGGGTTTACCTGGCTTTTCTCTCTGCTTTTCTATTGGGTATCTATGAGGTCTGTAAGAAAGCATCGCTCGGGAATAATGCGGTTATCCCAGTTTTGTTTCTGAATACCTTGTTCAGTAGTCTTATTTTTTTACCTTTTGTTATGTTGTCCAGGTATTTCCCGGAACTTATACAGGGAAGTGCTTTTTTTGTTCCATCTGTTCCGGGGATTGTTCACGGATATATTTTTCTCAAATCAGTTATCGTTCTTTCATCCTGGATATTTGCTTATTTTGCCACTAAGTACCTTCCATTGACTATTGTAGGCCCTATTAAAGCAACTCAACCTGTAGTGGTGCTTCTTGGTGCATTACTGATTTTTGCCGAACGGTTAAACATCTGTCAGTGGATTGGAGTTCTCTTGTCTGTTCTTTCTTTTTATCTGCTCTCTATTACCGGAAGGAAAGAAGGGATTAACTTCAGAAAAGACAAATGGGTTATTTTTCTGGTTTTGTCGGTTATTACCGGTGCTGCCAGTGGTTTGTATGATAAGTACCTGATGAAGCATTTTGATGCAATGACTGTTCAGTCGTGGTATAATTTTTATCAGTTCTTGATTATGGGAGTTGTCGTTTGGATCTTATGGTATCCTGCTCGAAAAAAAACGACTC
>JAVBKV010000054.1:0-46002 GCA_031553885.1 Bacteroidales bacterium | reverse complement strand
CGGAGCAAATGCACTGCCAGAGGAAGGTTAAAATAAAAAGTTATAAAAAAATCAGAGAGTTGCAAGGCTAGCCTTGCAACTCTCTGATGAATCAATTATTTTTGTCGTATAAACCTGTAACGGTTATTTAGGACTAGTCATAATAAAGACCAGCAAGGACGTTAAGAACATTGAAACCTATAAAGAATAGCTACCCCAGGTGCTTCAGCACCGAAATCTACGTAGCCCCGTTGCGTCAGCACGGGGATCCCAATAAAGCATCAACGCTCAATCCATTGTTTAATCGTACGTTGCGTTTGCCGGGTTTGTACCTGCACAATTACCAATTGCCCCGTTGGTGTTGGTTTCATATTGAATGAATAATAAGAGGTATCCAGGCCTTCCTGTTTATGAAGGATACGCCCTTGCAAATCAAAAATTTTCACCGACCGGACAGGATCGTCCGAATCACTACTGACAATTAATTTTCCCTGATCAGAAAAGACCCGGACATCTGCTACAAGCGGCTGATTAATACCTGTATTCGTATTTTCTATTCTAAGAAAAAACCGACCCCGTATATTTCCGGTCTGATTATCAAAAGAAAAAACAGAAGCATTATTAAGATTATGAATGGTACCGTCTAACCGGTCTTCCAGAAAAACATGATAACCGGGAGCAAGGCTTTCCATTCCACTTATCCTGAAATCCAGATGACCTTTTAATGTAGTCCGGATACCGAGTTCAACCGGTTCGGAAAGATTCTTCAACGTCCGTATGGAAGCCGCTTTTCCATCGAGCAGGGAGTAAATTACTGCCGGATGAGTTTCCGAAGCAGAAAACAAGGTCCACATATCCTTTTCCGGATGATAAGCATTCGTTACCTCCGGATCCCATTTTAATTTCACATTGCTTTGGTATTGTCCGTCCCGGATCACTTCGATTTTAATTGCAGGACCCGGTTGCTCCGATCTCAATTCATTTCCGGCAACCATCGACATATTCAGGTTGAAATGGACGGATAAAGGGCCTGAGCTTTTAGGAATGAAAAAGGACTGCATGGGAGGAATAGGCTCATTATCCGAAAAATCAAATGTATCAAAAGAGTTACCGGTCCAGATGTAATATCCCGGAAGGTTATTGTTTACAGATGCAAATGCACTGAAGTTCAGGTGGGACATAAAAGGATTACCAATCAACGCTTTAGTATCCGACTCATTACTTTGTACCACATCAATAAAAAAATCCCCACTACTATTCGGATTCAGCTCTTCATAACCCAACCGGCCTTTTTTATCACGTCCATCGGAACCAATCGTCGCTTTTCCTGCCGGAACGCCCTCATACGTATATAAGGTATACTCCAGGGAGTCTTTCGGAAAATGATAATACTGAATGTTTTCCGGATGTGGATCGGTATCATCATCTGCTTCTCCGTCGTAAGCCCAGACTGCATATCCCATTCCGGGAACCAGTTGCTCAAACAGGGAATTGAAAGTTCCCGAAAAACCAACCTGTTGTTCATCGGTCGGTAAAATTCCGGTTTGCGGATTGACCATGTTGTATTTCATCATGTAAGTGATCGGATCCTGACGCTTGACGCTATTATTCTCAAAATAATCACCGGAATACATATCACTCAACGGAGCAGCAAGGGTATACCAGCGGTTGGTTCCGATAGCCAGTTCCACCCGGGCTGTATCATAAGCCAGGTAATCTGTACGGGCAATTTCTCCTCCCATTTGAAAAGAAACGGTATGACATACGGCTTGAGGACTTGTTGACGATTGTAACACAGGATAAAACGACAATCCTCCCGGGATAACGACTTCCGTACAGGCATCAGGAAGGATACCGCTTACCGAAGCATTCCATGTCCAGTTGCCGGGATCATTCCAGTCATTACTCATACCTGTCCAGGTTCCGGTAAATGCAGGAACCGGATATGTCCCGTCAAATGCACCGATATTGGACGGAGTGTTCCGTATCACTCCACGCTGATCCAAAAGACCGGACATTGCCGGATTTCCGGTTTTAAAAGCCGTATTCCGGCAGGTATCCATTAAAGCATGAGTATAGCCCCACCCGCCATTATCCTTCAACTCATCCAGAATCACAGGAAAAGCAATTGTTTCCGTTTCCGTATCATCGGCGATGTATTTTGTATCACCGATAATGGAATAGTTGCGAACCGGATATTCCAGGGGTTTCGACCCGTTAGCAATTCTAAAATCAGTGCTTATATTATTAACAATCAGACTATTGACAGAAGAAAAGAATATACTTGAGACAGTTCCCGTATTAATGCTGTAAATAGAGATTCCATAGCTCCCATTGGCCGCGATCGTTGAATTTTCCACGCGTAACCGGATTTCATCGCCGAAGCTGCTATTGTCGGCTGTAATCCCGGTAGTTCCATTCCCGGAAATAGTCGAGTTCCGGATCAGCATATCACCTCTCCACGAAACAATACCGGCACTCCCAGGATTATTATTGACCGTAGAATTTTCCAGTAAAAAATTTCCCCAGGCAAAAATACCCGAACCTCCCTGTGCATTACTCAATGTGGCATTATTCTGAACAAATACTTCCCTCAGGATAGATGCTGTATTGGAATTAATATACAGTCCACCTCCAAAAATCGCCGAATTATTTTCTACTACTAAATGCGATAACACTACCTGGCTATCGGTACCTCCTTTATCAAATATACCACCTCCATTTCCCTGATTGTTCGAATTAACATCGGCATAGCCGTCCGAAATATAAAAACCGTCAAGTGTGAGACTTATATTTTGTTCGATCACAACCACATGATAGGCATTATCGGAAACTCCCGGATTTCCTATTTCCCCACTCAGCCGGGTAATATTTTTTTTAGGACTGTAACCGCTCAGATCAGTTCCCTGAGCATTGGCAGGATACCCTCCCCGTATTTCAAGATCCTGACGAATATTAAAGGTATAAGAGCGCGCATTCGAAGGATCATTATCTTCTTCTGAATAAGGAACATAAATTCCTTCAGCTACATAGATAACGGTTCCCTCAGCTATATTCTGGTTTTTCAGGTACCAGGCCAGGCGACGACCATCAAAGGCATTACTCCAGGATGAACCGCTGCCGTCTCCGGCAGGAACTGACTTTACAAATAAACTCCCGGCAGGTGTTTGGGACTTCAGATTACCTACAACTAGTAAAAAGGCAACAAAAAAAAGTAAAAAAAGACGTTTCATTTGAATTTATAAATTAAATAAGGGTTATTATCTTCTGTATAAATATTAAAATAATATGCTGGAACTTCTTTTCCAGCATATATAAAACGCAGAGAAGAGAAAAGACAAACCATTCATTTCCTCCAACAGGAGTAAGACCGACTCCATCTCCCGGTGGACGGGCATACATAATCGGCGGTTCATACACTTCCTCTACAGACAGATTTTCAAACAAATTAAAATTCTGTATATAAGGTGATTGATAAATTTTAATTTCAAAAGGATACACAATTTCAATACCCGTTTCCTTATTCAAAGCATACGGAGAAAAGGACGTTTCCTCCGGATCAATGACCTGGGATGAAACCGGCTCACAAGTAATCAACCACCCCCCCAGAAAAAACAAGAATAATTTCATACGACTCATTTCATCTGATTTGTTTAACAAACACTCACATTTATATTCTTTTAATAAATAAAACCATGAAGTATGCTAATTTGTTTTGCCGGACTGCATTTGTTATTCTTTTCTTTTCTGTTAACAGGATTAAAAATAAAAAATATTACCTTTGATACCTCAAAACAAAATTTATTTAAACAGATAACAAAATGAAACCTACATTATTTGTACTTGCAGCCGGAATGGGTAGCCGTTACGGAGGATTAAAGCAACTGGACGGACTGGGTCCAAATGGGGAAACAATCATGGACTATTCCATCTATGATGCCGTGAGAGGCGGATTCGGGAAAGTCGTATTCGTTATCCGTCATTCTTTCGAAGCCGATTTCCGGGAAAAAATAATAAGCAAATATCAGAATATCATTCCTGTAGAACTTGTTTTCCAGGAACTGGATTACCTTCCCGAAGGTTTTCAGTTGAATCCGGAGCGGGTTAAACCCTGGGGAACCAACCATGCTGTACTGATGGGTAAAGAGGTTATCAAAGAACCGTTTGCAGTCATCAATGCCGATGATTTTTACGGACGCGAAAGTTTCAAGGTTCTGGCGGATTACTTATCTGGTCTGGAAGGTAAAACCAATGATTACTGCATGATCGGCTACCGGTTGGGAAATACCCTTTCCGAAAGCGGATCTGTTGCCCGTGGTATTTGTGAAAAAGACAGTGACGAATGCCTGACTTCAGTCGTGGAACGTACCTACATTGTCCGCGATGCCGACGGAGTCATCAAGTATAAAGACGAAAACGAACAGTTGATTCCGGTCGGTGAAAATGTACCGGTATCCATGAATATGTGGGGATTTACGCCTGAGTATTTCCAGTATTCGGAAGAACAATTCATTGATTTCCTTCGTCAGAACGGAGAAAATCCAAAAGCGGAATTTTTTATTCCTTTGGTTGTCAACAACCTGATTGTAAACAAAAAAGCGAAAGTCAAAGTCCTGGACACTCCTTCCAAATGGTTCGGAGTTACTTATGCAGAAGACCGCCCCATGGTAGTTGCCAAAATTCAGGAATTAATCAATCAGGGGGAATATCCGGAAAAATTATTTTAATTTTTTTCACTTATAGCCAGATGAACAGACGAAATTTTTTCAAGAAAACAGCTTTGGCGGGAGCCGGAGCCATGTTTGTGCCGGAATTGTTAAGCGCTGCAACACCAGGTATCGCCTCCGTAAACGCAACGCAAGGACTTAAACTTCCCAAAGATGCAGTTATCCTGTTTCAGGGAGATTCTATAACCGATGCCGGTAGAAAACGGGAGGACGAAGGAATCCCTAACAAAACTTCCATGCTGGGAGGTGGCTATGTTCATTATACAACCGCCAACCTTCTGGCTAATCATCCGGACAAAAACCTGAAAATTTACAATCGGGGTATTTCCGGTAATAAAGTCTTTCAACTGGCCGAACGTTGGGATAAGGATTGTATCAACCTGAAACCGAATATTGTCAGTATCCTGATCGGAGTCAATGATTACTGGCATACTAAAACACATGGATACGAAGGAACGATCATTACATACGAGGCAGATCTCCGGGATCTGGTAGGACGTACACAAAGAGAACTTCCCGGCGTAAAGATTGTACTCTGCGAACCGTTTATTATTGCCGGAGGTACAGCCCTGGATGCTACCTGGGAACCCAATTTTGCCGGTTACAGAACAGCTGTCAAACAAATTTCCAAGGACTTCAAGACCATATTTGTACCCTTCCAGAGCGTTTTCAACGAAGCCCTGAAGAAGGCTCCCGCATCTTACTGGGGTAATGACGGGGTTCACCCCTCCATGGCCGGAGCCCAACTTATGGCTCAGACCTGGTTGAAAGCCGTTTTATAAAACGAATTAAGAATGGAGAGTCAAGAATTGAGAATTATTTATTACACAAAAAAAACATTTTCAATTCTCAACTCTCAATTCTCAACTCTCAATTAACAAAAAATGTATTCAATAGAAGGATTAACCGTTTCGTTCGGGGGCTTTACGCTTCTGGACGAAATTGGTTTTGTAGTAGATAAAAAAGATAAAATCGCTCTGGTAGGTAAAAACGGGGCTGGGAAAAGCACCCTGTTGAAAATTTTCGCAGGACTTCAGGAACCTACTAAAGGCCGGATTTCCATGCCAAAGGAAACGACGATCGGTTACCTGCCGCAACAGATGCAATTGAAGGATGAACGGACCGTCATCGAAGAAGCATCACTGGCTTTCGACCATATCCTGCAGATGGAAGCAGACCTGAACCGGATGAACACGGACCTGTCCGAAAGAACTGACTACGAATCCGAAGAATACCATAAACTGATCGACAAAATAACCACCCTGAATGAGCAACTGCTCATGGAGGGAGCATCCAATTTCCAGGCGGAAGTGGAAAAAACACTGACCGGACTGGGATTCACCCGGAATGACTTTGCCCGTCCCACCAGGGAGTTCAGCGGAGGATGGAGGATGCGAATCGAACTGGCCAAATTGTTATTGAGACGACCGGACATCCTGCTACTCGACGAGCCGACCAACCACCTGGATATCGAATCCATCCAATGGCTGGAAGATTTTCTTTGTTCCCGGTCCAATGCGCTTATACTGGTTTCTCACGACCGGAAATTCATCGATTCGGTCACAACCCGGACTATTGAAATCTCACTGGGAAAAATTTACGATTACCGGGTTAATTACTCCCAATACGTCGTACTGCGTAAAGAACGCCGGGAACAACAACTCCGGGCCTACGAAAACCAACAAAAACAGATCGAAGAGACGGAAGCGTTTATCGAACGATTCCGCTACAAAGCTACCAAGGCGGTTCAGGTACAAAGCCGGATCAAACAACTGAATAAAATCGAACGCCTCGAAGTCGATGAGGAAGACAATTCGGCCCTGAGATTGAAATTCCCACCGGCTCCCCGCTCCGGATCCTATCCCATAATCGTGGAAAACGTAGCCAAAAGCTACGGCGACCACCTGATTTTTGCAAATGCTACATTAACAATCAACCGGGGAGACAAAGTGGCTTTCGTAGGAAAAAACGGGGAAGGAAAATCGACCCTGATTAAATGCATCATGGAGCAGATTCCCTATACAGGCAAACTACAACTGGGACACAACGTAAAGATCAGTTACTTCGCTCAGAATCAAGCTGATCTGATGGATGAAAAACGAACAGTCTTCGATACAATCGACCAGGTAGCCACCGGAGATATCCGGACTAAAATCCGGGATATTCTTGGCGCTTTTATGTTCGGAGGAGAAGCCTCGGACAAGAAAGTCGCTGTATTATCAGGAGGAGAACGCACCCGTCTGGCCATGATCAAGTTGTTGCTGGAACCGGTCAACCTGTTGATCCTCGACGAACCCACCAATCACCTGGATATGAAATCCAAGGATATTCTGAAGGAAGCCCTGAAAGAATTTGACGGAACCCTGATTGTTGTTTCGCACGACCGGGATTTTTTATCCGGACTCGTCGATAAAGTCTATGAATTCGGCAACCAACGGATAAAAGAACACTTAGGAGGGATCTATGAGTTTCTGGAAAGAAAAAAAATAGAAAACCTGAACGAGCTGGAAAGAAAAACCGAATCCACCCTTTCATTCAACGAGCAAAAAGAAATCAACTACAATTCAGACAATAAGTTATCATACGAAGAACGCAAAGAGCAACAACGACAACAACGCCGGATTGAAAAAATTATCGCTGAAAGTGAAGAAAAAATCGAATCATTCGAAGCCAAAATCAAAGAATTAGAAGTAATTTTGTCGACCCCTGAAGGTGCTTCCAACGTTGATTTACTGATGCAACATGCAGAAATGCAGAAACAAGTATCAGAAACCATGGAAGAATGGACAACCGCTACGATTGAGTTAGAGAATTTAAAAAGAAATATATGAAGAAAACATTTTTTTATTTAACAGCATGTGCTATGCTTACAACAGCTTGTAATGAGCCTAAGGAAAAGTTGGTACAAGGCGTTGACCTTGCCAACATGGATACAACGATAGTAGCCGGGAACGATTTCTATCGTTATGCCTGTGGCGGATGGATGGACAGCCATCCCCTAAGCGCCGAATATGCCCGTTTCGGGACTTTCGACCAGTTACGTGAAAACAGTCAGGAACAGGTAAAAAGCCTGATCGAAGAACTGTCTCAGAAACAAAATGAAGCCGGAAGTCTTTCCCAGAAAATCGGAGATCTTTACAATTCGGCTATGGACAGTGTCAAGTTGAACAAAGACGGTGCCGAACCGCTCAAGCCTTTCATGGAAGGCATTGCTGCAATCCAGGACAAAGCAGAAATAAGCGCCAAACTGGCTACCATGTTCAGGGACGGAACTAACCCCTTATTCTCCTGTTATGTTTATGCGGACGATATGAACAGTTCCATGAATATTTTCCATATCGCTCAGGGAGGATATAAAATGGGGGACCGGGATTATTACCTTGAAAATGATGCCCGCTCGCAGGAACTTCGCACCAAATACGTCGAAATGATCGAAAAATTATTCGGCTTGTGCGGATATACTCCCGAACAATGCAAGGAAGCTTCCACGGCTATTATGAAGATTGAGACTCAGTTGGCTACAGCGGCTTATCCGCGTGAAAAGCTGCGTGAACCAATGAATAATTACCACAAAATAACGGTTGCCGAACTGCAAAAAAATTCACCGGCTATCGACTGGAAGACATTTTTCAACACCCTGGGACTGAAAGACATCAATGACCTGAACCTGTCCCAGCCCGAACCGCTTGCCGAAGTAAGCAAAGTGATCCTGTCTTATCCGTTGCAGGATATCAAGTATTACTTAGACTGGAACACAATCGCTGCTGCCTCATCTTTCCTGAGTGATGATTTTTCAAATACAGTATTCGATTTCTACGGAAAAACACTCTCCGGAAGACAAGAACAGAAAGCCCGCTGGAAACGTGCAGTGGATGTCGTTAACGGTTGCCTGGGAGAAGTCGTAGGACAAATCTACGTAGAGAAATACTTCCCGCCTGCAGCCAAAGAACGAATGCTGACCCTGGTAAAAAACCTGCAAACAGCACTGGGAGAACGCATCGACAATCTTTCCTGGATGGGTGATTCCACCAAGGTAAAAGCACATGAAAAATTAGCCGCTTTCCATATTAAAATCGGTTACCCCGACAAATGGAGGGATTATTCCAGCCTGTCGGTCAACAAAGACGATTCTTACTGGGCCAACATTGTTCGTTCCAACAACTTCGATTACGACTACATGCTGAGCAAGTTCAACAAGCCGATGGACAAAGACGAATGGTTGATGACTCCGCAAACTGTTAACGCTTATTACAATCCTGCAACCAACGAGATCTGCTTCCCTGCTGCTATCCTTCAACCTCCGTTCTTCAATATGGAAGCGGATGATGCTGTCAATTACGGCGCTATCGGAGTGGTAATCGGACACGAAATGACTCACGGATTTGATGATCAGGGACGTCAGTACGATAAAGACGGAAACCTGGCCGAATGGTGGACTCCGGAGGATGCCAACCGTTTTGATGAAAGAGCCCAGGTATTGGTTAATTTCTTCAATAACATCGTGGTCCTGGATACGGTTCATGCCAACGGTCGCTACACGTTAGGAGAAAACATTGCCGACCAGGGTGGTCTGCAAATCTCCTGGCAGGCTTATCAAAACTCATTGAAAGGCAAGGACGTTCCGGCTCCTGTCAACGGTTTCACCAATGCTCAACGCTTTTTCTTAGGCTATGCTACTGTCTGGGCCGGAAACATCCGTAATGAAGAAATTCTTCGCCTGACGAAGATGGATTCCCACTCCCTCGGCCAATGGCGTGTAAACGGAGCTCTTCCGCACGTGGATGCCTGGTACGAAGCCTTCCAGGTAACACCGGAAAACAAACTCTTTGTACCTAAGGACCAACGGGTTGCGATCTGGTGAGAAAGTTAAGAGTTAAAAGTTAAGAATTAAGAGTTAAGAATGAAAAGTGAGATGGATTTTATTCTTAACTCTTAATTCTTAACTTTTAACTCTTAACTTTCAGCCCGTATGTTTTAGCTTTAAGAAATTCTCCGAATTCTTTTGTATCCCTGTATTTCTGTTGCTCCTCTACCGAAATAGGCTCTCCGACTACCAAATGAATCGTTTTTCCTTTCTTGGTATCCAGTTCGTGACACAACCTGACTGTACGTAGCCGCCAATCGATCAGATCTAAAAAATTAAAAAACCAGGAATTAGTTCCGGAAATGAATATCGGAACAACGGGCACCTGGGCTTTCTGAATCAGTTTCAAAACGCTGGGTTGCCATTCCCGGTCCTCGATCCGGGTAATCTTATTCTTTGAAATCGCTCCGGCCGGAAAGAAACCCAATGGATGATTTTCTTTCAAATGCTGAATACATTCTTTGACCCCTGATAAACTGGAACGTTCGGAAAGTGATCCCGAACTGTAAGGATTGACTCCGATAAAATGATCCTGCATAACATCGATCATTCCCAGCATCCAATTGACCATTACCTTAAAATCGGAGCGGACTTTAGCAACTTCTCCGACCAGCATGATTCCATCGATGTGCCCGTAAGGATGATTAGAGACCGTAATAAAAGGTTTTCCTTCAAACTGTCTGAACACCTCCATATTATGCACCTTCCTGGTAATGCCCAGTCCGTCGATCATGGCGTCTTCGATATCCGTTCCCGTCTTGAACTTGGCACTATCGTATACACGATTGACGTTATCCAACCCTGCCAGTTTGATCACCCAACGGGCCAGCCTTTCTCCGTATGACTTCCGGAAAACCGGATGAGCCTTTTTTATATCTTCTATGCTGATCAATTGATCTTTCATTGGTTTATATTTTTTAGATGATTATCGGATATTTAGCCCAACCATATCCGATATTCATTTAACTTATTACAAAATAATATATAGTGGAGCTCCGGTCAGTTTTACTTCAATGTTATTGTTCTTAACCTTGACCATTTCGGATTTACCATATAAATTGATAGTATTAAGCGAGTTTCCTTTGTTTACCGGAATGTTGATTACATGGTCTACAATTTTATCCGGACTTTCCATGGGTGGAGGAGAAGTCCACACCACCAGCTTTACATTTCCTTCCGGATTGACAAAACGAAGTACGAAATCCCTGGCATTATTGGTTTCGACCCGTTTGTCCAATTTATACCCGCTTAACTGTTCAACAAAAACCTTACATGCATTGTATGCGGGAATAGAAGTGTCATCTTTATAAAGAGCAAAACCTTCGTCACCACTCCATTCGTACCAACAGGTCAAATGTACACCTTCCAATAAATCGATCAGATATTGCCGGACCACATGCCATGCCTGGTATTCGTAAGCCTTGGAAGCATCACCTCCGGCAAAGCCTTCTTTCTTACCGATCGGAAATCCTCGTTCCGAGTTGATCCAGGGTTTTGAGGAGCCACCTGCATCCTCCATCAGTTTCCGGGTAATTGTATACGCTTCGATATAATCTTCCGGAGCTTTCAGCCCATAAGGGTGTACAGACCACACATCCCAATCCAGTTGTAACATTCCTTTGTTGAAACAATAAGCCATCCATTTATAGGATTCTGTCCACATATTGGAAACAGAACCGGCTAAGATTATACAATCCGGATTGCTTTTTTTCATTGCCGCAACAGTTGCTTTGACTAAGTTTGTATATTCATCGGCATAGGATTCCGAATTACCCACCTTTCCGTGTCTTCCCCAGAAGGTCATGGTATTCGGCTCGTTCCATATTTCCCAAAGGATATTCTCATCTTTATAACGTTCGGCTAAAGTTGCAGCCCATCTGGCATAAGCCGAACGACCCGGTTCATCTTTCGGATGACCGTATAGTTTGTTACTGAAAGCCAGCGGGGCAATAATCCCGAGTCCTCGTTCCCTGCACATTTTTACAAATTCATCATAAAAGACAAAATCGTAAACGCCCGTTTCCTTTTCCATCATTTCCCAGATAAATCCACGTCTTACCCACTTCATCCCCAAATCCCGTACCTTATCTAGGGTAGTTGTATTCATATCCGGACCTTTAAGCTGTACACACATATTAGAGGGAATTGTACCATCCGGTAAAGACAGTTTTTCGGCGTGGGCAGTAAATGAAATTCCTATAAACAAAAACAAGGACAATAAACTATTTTTTTTCATAACAGACCTAATCTATAAAATTAACAAATACAATTAGCCAATTATTACAACTCTACTAACAGTCAACGAAGTTACAGAAATTTTCTCTTACAAATGACGGAAAAAAGCTACGGGTTACAAAAAAAGGTAAACCTTCTTGTTTGTAACCCGTAGCCATTGTATTTTATTCGTAATGAGGAATTACCTTCAATCCATAAAGTCAATTGTTTCTTCACCCATGATCGAACGCAATGTATTTTTCAGTTTTACATACTGAATGAACAGGTCGTGCTCTGCAATGTGCTCGTTGTCATGCATCGGGCTCTTGAAGTAGAATGACAACCAGGTTTGAATACCACTCATACCCGCACGTTGAGCCAGGTCGGTAAACAATACCAGGTCTAAGCACAACGGAGCTGCCAGAATAGAGTCACGGCAAAGGAAATCGACTTTCAACTGCATCGGATAACCCAGCCAGCCGAAGATATCGATGTTATCCCAACCTTCCTTGTTGTCTTTGCGGGGAGGATAGTAATTGATACGTACTTTATGATAAACGTCTCCGTACAATTCAGGATATAAATCCGGTTGCAGGATATTGTCGATAACCGAAAGTTTGGACTCCTCTTTTGTTTTGAATGATCCCGGATCATCCAGTACTTCTCCGTCACGGTTACCCAGGATATTGGTAGAGAACCATCCGCTCAAACCCAGCATACGGGTTTTGATCATCGGAGAAAGAACGGTTTTCAACATGGTTTGACCGGTCTTGAAGTCCTTACCCAGAATAGGCACTTGTTGTTTTGCAGAGAAATCCCATATAGCCGGCATATCTACCGTCAGGTTGGGAGCTCCGTTGATGTAAGGAACGCCTTCTGCCAAGCACGCATAAGCATAAATCATAGAAGGAGCGATTTCAGCATGATTTTCCTTCATTGCTTTTTCCAGCGCCGGTAATGTTTGGTGAACTTCTCCCAGTTTAGTAAATACTTCCGTACTTCCACACCAGATACAGATTACGCGATCGCAATTATTGTCAGCCTTGAATTGACGGATATCTTCACGTACTTTTTCCATCAAATCCCATTTAGTAGGAGCTGATTTTACCCAGGTTCCATGCAAGCGTTTTACATATTCCTGATCGAAAACGGCTTTCATCGGTTTAATTGCCTGTAACTCATCTTTTACCAGATCCAGGTGTTCTTTGGTCAACACTTCGGCATGACAAGCTGCAGCATAGGCATCGTCTTCAAAAATGTCCCATCCTCCGAATACCATATCGCCAAGGTTTGCCAAAGGAACTACGTCCTTGATTTTCGGGAAACGATTATCTTCTCTTTTTCCCAAACGAATCGTTGCCAATTGAGTGATTGAACCGACAGGTACAGCTAAGCCCTTACGCACGATCAGTGTTCCGGCAACAAACGTAGTAGCAACAGCGCCTCCTACTCCAATAACAAGAACGCCAAGTTTACCTTTAGCATCTTTCACTTGCATTTTTTCCATAATCTTTATTTTTATTATAATAATTTTTATATCGGCTGAAAAATAACATCAGTCATTTTAATCGATTACAAATTAAATATCTTCTTTAACTCCGAAAAATCATGAATAATCTCGTCGGCTTTCGATCCCGGCTTTTCTTCTTCCCAGCCCGGTCCCTGAATCCAAATAGTCCGGCAACCTATACTTGTAGCCGGTGTAATATCTTTTGAGTGCGAATCTCCGATAACCACAACTTCTTCCGGATTCAAATTCAAAGCCTTAACCCCCAATACAAAAATGGCTGGATCCGGTTTCCTGACCCCAACCACTGCAGATTCTATAACTGAATCAAAATAAGAATATAAGCCAAAATCCTGTAATACAGCTTCCACATTTCCATAAAAATTAGAAACCAACACCATCAGGTATTTTTCTGCCAACCGGCTGAGAATAGGCTCTGCTTTTTGCAATGTAGAGATTACAAAGTTATAACATTGATTTGAAACGGCAAGGGAATAAGTAAAAGATTTATCATCTTTCGGTAAAAAACCATGCTCAACCAACCATTTTATTTGTAAATCTGTCTTGGCTAACAAAACATCCCTGAATGTATGGTGCGGTTGAATCACCCGGTTCGTGGCTAAATAACGTTCTCCATAAACGTATGCATCCCGAAATGCCGACTTTTCTACCGGCACCTCATTGTCGGTATATGCATCCCACAAGACTTCGGCCCAATGCTTGCCGTTTGTATCGATCGTTGCCCCGTAATCAAATATAATTCCTTTTATCTGGTCTATATTCAGCATGTTCACTTCTCATTTTTAAATGACAAAGGTAATCAATTTTTTCCTAATTCGACTGTAAAATCACGGCAAATGCTTTCGTGCCTGCGAACCATGTAAATCAGCATTCCATTCATGATTGTCATCTCAAAAACGAAGTAAATCCAGGGAAGATCAATCAACAGCGAAATAAATAAAACAATAGAACGGAGGTTAAATGAAAGCATATTGGTATATTTCATTAAAGGCAGGCTCTTCTCCCTGAATGCCTGACGGAACCAGTCAGGAGCTGTTCCCCGGTACTTTTCATTCAGCACTCTCAACATTTGTTGTAAACAGGGTGACCAGTTCTCCTGGCCTTTCGTATAACTGATATAACTTCTTTCAAAAAATTTAATATGAGGTTCTTTTTTCCAATCCAGTTTTTTATATTTTACAGCCAGATCCCTGGAATTATCTAATTCACTTCCTTTTTTTCCTTTCAGAAACAACAGATGCACATTCCTGTAATAATCGGCCATCGCTGCCTGGCGTCCATGAAAGTAACCGGTTATAAATACCAGAATAAAAATCCAATAGCTCCATTCCGGCCATAAACGAAATGCAATCGACAGGTAAATAGAGGCAAACCAGAAATCGCCGCAAGCACCATCCAGGATACGACCCATTTCCGATTTCTGCCCTGTCATCCGGGCCAGTTGGCCGTCTGCACTATCATAAGAATTCGCCCAGATTAACAGAAAAATACCCAGGACATTCATCCATGTATTTTCAAAATAATAGCAAATTCCTGCTGCAACTCCGATAAAAATAGCGGCGATGGTAATTTGATTCGGAGTAATGTTTCGCTTGTTAAAAAACAAAGCCCACCGATAACCAATGGGTCTATAAAAATGAATATCTATAAATTCCTCCGTATCATTCGATTTCAGTGTTGATTCAAACGTAGGTTTATTTTGATCTGTCATCATGATGTACAGTTAGTTTTGATTTTTTCTGCCATTCCAGTATCCTGTCATAAATACATCGGGCAATAGAAGCGGCAGCTTCCGAACGACAGGGTGCAAAACTCGGCCAGTCATTAAAATCTATGATCCTCAAGGTCCCGGAAGCATCGACAACGCAATCTCCGCCGTAAATATAAATATTCAGAACCCGGGCTGCCCGGTTGCAAATATCCTTAAGGGATTCCAGGTCAAAAGGAATCCCGTTCGCTTTTCCATTGATAGACTCCAATCCGAATTTGGTATGATTCAAATCATCCGGATAAAACCAATGAAAAAAATCCGTACCTGCTATTCCGTAAAATTTCACCAGGTCTCCCTTCAGGTGTTCGTTCAATACGGCAGTAGGTATTCCCCGCAACGCATATTCATGTAATACACTTTCCGCCTCTTCCTGATTCCGGACATAAGTCACATCCTCACGGTGAATCGCATGGAAATCTCCCCGTTTAATCCAGCAGTTCTCTCCCAGAGTTTGAGAAATCAGAGGCAAAGGCTGGTCTGTAGGGATAATCAGACTGTGCGGATGCGGAATATGATCGGCTAACAACAACCGGGTCATTTTTTCCCGGGTGCAATTCTCTATTCCATATCCGGAATTGACAACCATTTTTCCTCCGTCTTCCAGTTCCTGCAATTTACGGATGGAACGAACATCCCGGGCCATATTGAAAATAATATCTTCCTCAACGGGTGAATCCGCAAATTCATCTTCCGAATATTCGATCACTTCACAGCCCAGTTTTTGTAAATGCTGGACAGTGAGATTGAAGATTGCAGCATCATTTCCGACATGATTCGGAGAATATTGACTGCCTCTGCGTACTCCTGCTATTTTAATTTTCATCAGACTTATTTTTCATATTTGTCACGAAAGCAAAAACAATTCTGCTTTACGAATATCCTCGGCATGATCCACATCCACAATTTTCCGGAAAGGATATGCTTTCAACTTTAATCCGTCTGCAATCAACTGTCTCTGATAATTACGCATACGGGACATGCCATTTTCCAGACACCGGTTCAATGTATTTATCGCCTTAGGCGAAAGACAGTAAATACCTCCTGAAACATATTTTTCTTTCCCATCGGATGCATCCAGAAATCCGTTAATCATCCACGTTTTTTCATCCATAGATACATACAATGGTTTTTCGTCATCGATAAAATCAGTCACCGCCATCATCCCGTCACATTCTTCATCAGAAAGAAAAGACCGGATATAGAGTGTAAATTCTTCTTCTCTAAAAATAGTATCCACTGTCGTCAGACAAAATTTTCCCTGTTTCAGAAAATCGCTCAGTTCAAAAAAACTGTGCATGGAACTTGGTGTTGAATGAACAATCAGGTTTAACGGAACCGGAATTTCCGGCCTCAGCATCTCCAAATGCTCCCTGACCATCGTCATTTCTTCATTGACTATAATACTGATGGTTTCCGCATCATTGTTAAGAAAAACAGAAATCAGACGATCGATCAGGGGTATTCCGTTCAACTCTACCAATGGTTTAGGCAACTGAATACCTTCCTGAACCAAGCGGGAACCCTCCCCTGCTGCTATGATTGCATAATTCATTCTTAATCCTCGTCTTTTGTCAGATCCAGTTTTTCATTATCAGAACCCTTCTCAAAATATTGTTTTTTCAACGGATTGGCATGAATTTTCTGATCTGTTATCCGATTTTTAAAAACATCCACAGCCAGGTATAATGCATTGCGAAATGCAGTTTCAGATGCTTTATTCTGTCCGGCGATATCATAACTCACTCCCTGATCGGGAGCGGTCCGTACAACAGGCAAACCGGTTGTAAAACGGACTCCTTCTTCTCCGGAGATAGTCCTGAAAGGCACCAGGGCCTGATCATGATACATAGCCAGCACCCCATCGAAACGGGAATAAAAACCGGAAGAAAAAAATGCATCGGCAGCATAAGGTCCAAAACAATAAACCCCTTTCTTTTCGGCTTCCTTCATTCCGGGAAGAATTATTTCTTTTTCCTCCTTTCCCATCCAATCATCCGTTCCGGATCCCGGATTAAGGGAAAGCACTGCAATACGGGGTGTTGTTACCATAAAGTCACGAACCAGACTCTGATGAAATGCTTCAAGCTTATTAGCAATCAGATCAACCGTCAACAATCCGGGCACTTCGGAAAGCGCCACCTGACCAGTTGCCAAAGCAAGTCTGAAATCGTCACGGACCAGCAAGGTCAACGCTTCTCCTTCCTTTCCAAATTGAGATTCCAGGCAATGTGTATGTCCGGAAAAATTTCCGGAAGGTACATTATGAATATTTAGCGGGGAAGTAAGCAAAACATCGATGACACCCTCTTTCAAGTCATTTACAGCCCGTTCCAGGGCCGACACGGCCGACTGCCCTGCTTCCGGAGTCGATTTGGATAATTCCACCTTGATTTCTTCATCAATGCAGTTGATAATATTCAACCGGTTAGCAGTAGCATCCGCAGCATGATTGATTGAGTTGGTATTGACCGGCTGGAGGTCCATTACTTTCCGGTGATAAGCCAGCACCTTGGAAGATCCGTAAACAATCGGTATACAAGATTCAAAAATCCGGACATCTTCAAAGGTTTTAAGGATAATTTCATAGGAAATGCCATTAATATCCCCGTGGGGTATTCCCACTTTTATCATATTTTCATTCATGTACTAATTTTTTAATATGCAAAGATAAGTATTTTCACCGAAACTTAACAAATAATAACATCATTTCGAATGCTTGGTCGAGAGCATCCCGCATGCAGCAAGAATGTCTTCCCCCCGTGAAGCTCTGATTGTACAAGTAATCCCTTTTGAAGATAAAAAATCCCGGAAAACCTCCATAGCCTGCGGATCCGAAGCTGGAAGGTTTACTCCCGGAATGACATGATAACGAATCAGATTCACCCTGCAGGGAATCCCGGAAAGCAGGCGTACCAGGGCTCCGGCGTGACGCAGGCTGTCGTTCACACCTCCGAACAGGATACACTCGAAAGATACTCTTCGCTGTTTCGAAAAATCATATTTCCGTATCAGGTCCAACACCTGCCTGATGGGATATGCTTTCTCTACAGGCATCATGGACAGACGTTCCTCATGAAAAGGAGAATGTAAGCTGATGGCTAAATGACACTGACTTTCATTCAGGAACCGTTCCAGTCCGGGAATGAGTCCAATCGTGGAAACCGTAATCCGTTTCGGGCTCCAGGCAAATCCATAACCGGAAGTCAGGATCTCCAGCACTTTGAATAACTCGCTGACATTATCCATGGGTTCACCCATTCCCATAAAAACAAGGTTGGTCAGTTGATCGGTTTCCGGAACTGAAAGGATCTGATTCAGGATTTCACAAGCTGATAACTGAGCGCCAAAGCCCTGCTTTCCCGTCATGCAGAACAAACAATTCATTTTACATCCGACCTGGGAAGAGACACAAAGTGTAGCCCTGTCTTTATCCGGTATATAAACCGTTTCGACAAAACGCGATCCAGCTACCGGAAACAAATACTTAACCGTCCCATCCTGTGATTCCTCTTTCCGGGCATAAGCACCTCTTCCGACCGAATAAGCTGCATTCAATCGATCCCGGTAGGCTAATGACAGATTGGTCATTTCATCGATGGAACAGATCTTCTTCCGGTAAAGCCAGTCGGCTATCTGTTTTGCCGTAAAAGAAGGCATGCCCATATCAGCAACTACTTGTTGAAGCTCTGCCCATGTCTTTCCTAATAAGAGCTCTTTCTGGATCATAAAACTATCTTTTTTGAAATCACAAAAGTACAACAATGAATTGTCAATTGACACAAACGGCGCTAAAGATTGAATTCTTAGCGCCGTTTGAGGTATATTTTTGAAATACTGGTTTTCAATAGAACCGGCTACGGTTATCTTCCACGCTGGCTTTTTCTTTCAGGATTTGAGGAGCCTGATATACCCGATAAAAATTATTAGCCCGCAACGATTGCTTCTGATTTTCAGCATCGAAAGGCACTTCACTCTCTTTTTTATCCGTTACTTTCAACACATATACCCCATTCTTTCCGGCCATCGGAGCAGTAACCTGACCAACTTCCGCTATAGGAGCTTTTGCATTAACAACAGGTTCAGTACCCAGACCTGTGATACGGGGGGTAGCGAAAGTCACAAATTTAACAGACTGTACCGTTGAACCCATTGCTTCCGCATATTGTTCCATAGAACTCAGATTCTTTGATTTCAGGTCTGCAATAATTTTTTCTCCCTTCTTTTCATTGATCAATTCCCGTTTCAGAATTTCCGAGACGGCATTGAACGGACAGTAACCTTCTTTCAGGGAACCTTCCATGGCCATAACAACCAAATGGCTCTGGCAATCGAAGATATCGGAAATAGCTCCTTTTTTGTGATCCAGCGCCCAACGAATTGCCTGACGTGAATTGTTGACACCCGGCAATATGGGTTGATTCGGATAAACGGTTGCTCCATTCTGGCAAACATATCCGGCTTCGGAAGCAGCGGATTTAAATGTTTCCAGTTTGGTGTTCTTAGACACGTATTCAGCCAGTTGAGTATATAAATGATCGCGGGTTTCCGTACTCGGAACTACCGCAACCTGAATATTAGCCACTTTGTATTTTTCCACCGGTTTGGTTTTTTCCACAACCTGAACCAAGTGAGTACCCAACGAAGATTTAGTAACAAAAACATCATTCAGAGAAGCATTGAAGATAACATCCTTAAATTTAGCATCTGCACCTCTTGTGATAGCCGCTTCCGTTTGCCAACCCATATCTCCGTTCATTTGTCCGTTGGTAAGTTCCTGTGCCATTTCAGCAAAAGGCTTACCTCCTTTAATTACCAGGATCAAGCTGTCAGTCAACGTTTTTATCTGGGCATCGTCCATTCCTGCAGGCAACATCATCTGATTCCAGCGAACGGAATCCGGAGCCTGAGTCTTGGCCACCAACTTATACATATAATAGGTATCATTGACTAAAGCAGGTCCGTCAACGTCTCCGACAGAAGCTTTTTCTACAAAATTTTTCATATTGTCTTCCATCCGGCTTGCAGATACGAAAGCATCCAGGTAAGGCACATCCGAGTTATCATTTACAATATCAGCAACATCCGAAGCTTCAGCTAACTCTGGCTTTACCTCATCCAGATGAGTTTCTACTTCTTTATAGTCTTTTTCACTGGGAACAATACTTACGGCAATATAGCTGACTACTTTTGCAGCTTCCTGCTTACAGTTTTCTTTTCTTTTTTCATACAACTGTTTGAGTTCCGAATCCGAAACACTCACCTGATCATCCGATACAGATGTATACGCTTGCGAAACATAATCAAAATCAACACTGATTTTACTTTCCTCATAAGCTGCTTTGGCATCCAATGAATTGGGTACGAGGGCCAACCCGACCAGGGTATTGAATTTATTTTGTAATTGTTGTTGTTTCAACGATTGCTCTACATTCCACCAGTAATTCTTGGCATTCTGGATTTGCATTTGTACTTCAGGCGAATATCCGCTCAGATCATCCGTTTCTATCATTTGCAAGAACTGCAGTAACTGACTTTTATCGAATTGTTGCGTTTGCGGATTGATAAAATCAGGCATTTGCTGAATCATCGGAGAAATATGATCTCCCATGATGATGTCTTTCATTTCGTCTTTGCTTACCACAAACCCGATTTCCTCGCTTTCTTTTTCCATCAGGATCTGATTAACCATGTATTCAAAGACTTGCTGACGAATTCCCGCCTGCTCCTCTTCTCCTAATGATGCATTTCCCCGCTGGGCCTTATAACGTTCCAGTTGATCATCAACTTTTTTCTGATAATCCTGATAATTAATGGATTGACCGTCGACGATAGCAATTTTTTCTTTGGATTGATGAAAGAAGGTAGATCCTGATCTCAGGAAGTCTCCAATAATAAATGCGAACAAAGCAACTCCCACCACACCTACGAGTAAGCCTGCTTTATTCCTGATTTTTTCTAGCGTTGCCATTGATTTTTATATGTTTATTTTAAATTTATTTACAAAATTGCGCACGAAGATACAAAGATTTACATTATCTACCACCATTATTTTAAAAAAAATATACATGGAAGGCTCTGGGTTCGGATTTTATATAACAATGCAGGTATAAAAAAAACTTCTTAAAAAAAGCTTAAGGTGCTTTTATCGAGTCGGTTGAAATAATTGAATCTGTTGATTCAGTTATGGTTGCCTCCAATCCATACTCGTAAAACGAATAACGCGTCATATTCTGGTTTGAACGAAGTCCTGTACCGGTACTGATCCGGTCTCCTCCTTCGTCGATCCGTGCAAACTTATCCGTGTAGAAAAAATTCATGGAAGAAGGAGATTCTTTCTGATTCATATAAAGTTCGGAGGTTTCGAACTTAACCCCTTTTTCATTCTGGGCAACCACATTACCGATCATCTTCCACAACTCTTCTTTTTCGTAGTAATAAACCGTATCTGCCTTGATAAAGAATTCGACATTGAAAACAGAATCATACCTTTCCAGGTAAGCACCTTCCGGAAAATGCCAATAAGGCTTCTCTATATTGGAGTATATATCCCAGACCTTGGTATCCACCCGGTATTTTGTCACCCCGGTAGAGTCGGAAATCAGTGAAGAAAGATCTTCTGCATGAGTAGTCGGAGAAACTGCAACATCAACAGCTACTGTCGGCAAAACAGACTTTCCTTTATTGCAGGAAACTACCGATACACACAGAAACAATAATAAGATTACTGAATTTTTCGTTTGAAGAACCACAATTCGTTGAAAGTATAGCTGACTGTTACTTTGAAATATTGTTCATCGATCAGTGTTTTGACTTCCGGCCGGATAGCTGTATATTCAACGGCAAGGTTAACCATCGAACGCCTGTCGTTCATCGGAAGGCCGAATCCCAGGCTGGCTCCGTATTCTTTGTAACCGGCACCCCTGACTTTTATATATGAATCGGAGTAGTAAGCTCCGGCCCGGTAGCGAATCCGTTCGAAAAAGTTACGGCTGTATGCATTAGGGATAAATTCTCCTCCCAGATTGATTTTAGTCCGGTTAGCCAGCGAATCTTTTTTGCTGTAAAACTCGGTATCGGCCCATTTCTGATATAAAAAATCAGCTCCCAGGGTCAGTTTATTCAATTTATTATAGGTAATACCGACAGCAAAACTTTCAGGCAAATAAAAACCTTCATCTTTCAGCACTTTATGATAAGAATCCTGAATAACTCCTGTCTGAGGATCATAGACAACCATACCTTCCATCACTTTTCCATTGATTTTTGTTTTAGGAGTATAAACTCCTCCCAATACAATGAATTGGTCTTTCTTTATCGGATGAACATACTGGAATCCCACATCGAATGTAAAAGCGCTGGATCTCAGCGTATCGGCATAATCAGCAGGATAGTTGGTCGCCGAATTATAAGATCCCAGGCGGTCATGGCGGATATCGCCAAACAGGTATGCGATATTGACTCCCAATGCAAACCGGTCAAACAAGTCATAAGAAAATGCGGTATATGCCTTATTCAACCCTCCCGTTCCGGAGTAAGTCTGAGTTCCCAGAATACCGGTATTGGGTAACGTTACAGTGTCGCCATACTGGTAACCGACATAAGAAACCGGTTCAAATCCAAACCCCATACCTAAATTTTTCATCAAAGGAAATTGTAAGGCAAGATATTCGATATTACCATTTACTTTCTTGGCTTTATTCATGCCGTCTTTGTACCAGGAAAGTTGTACGGAGGCTCCCATATCCACCATAAAAGTCATGGAATCGACGCTGGAAAATGAAGCCGGATTCATCGGATTGATCATTTTAGGATTACGCAGCCCATATCCGATACCGCCCATCCCACGCTGACCGGCAGAAGCCTGATCGGCCAGTGCACCGTATCCATAACGGGTATAAGGAGAGTTTGTATTATTGTTTTGAGCAACCAAAACAGAAGAAGTTATCGCAACTAATGCGACCAGGAAAATTAATTTAATTTTATACATACTGATAGTTCAATATTTCATTCAATCCTTTCAGGACTAAATTTTCGTCTGCAAAGATGGAGTTTTTTAATTTGGTTTCAAAATAAAATGAATGACCTCCTGTTAAAAAAACCAAAAGACCGGGATATTTATTTCTAAACTCATCGATATAAGCATCCATTTCCCGGACAATTCCGGAAACAACTCCCGAGCGGATAGCGGTTTCCGTATTATAGCCGATCAACGGAATGTCCCCGTTTTCATCGAGCATCGGCAATCGCTTCGTATATTTATGTAAAGACTTGAACCGGATGGTCATTCCCGGTGAAATATTTCCTCCAAAATATTCTCCTTTTTCACTCAGAAAATCGTAAGTAATCGCTGTCCCTGCATCAATAACCAACAGATTCCGGCCCGGGCACCGCATGTATGCACCCACTACGGCTGCAATCCGGTCTCTTCCCAGGGTTTCCGGAGTCCGGTATGTCAATTGAATGGGAATCGGAGTTTTTTCATTCAGTTCAATAAATAAACTCAATCGGTTATTTAATAAATCGATAACTCCGGGATGGATCTCTCCGACCAGGCTTAATATCCCGCTGGAAGGAGAAAACTCATTCAGTATTTTACGGATCCTCTCCGGAGTTAATGGCTTAAAAATGAATGACATTAAAACTTTTTTCCCATCAAACACCGCCAACTTAGCCGAAGTATTTCCCTGATCAATAACAATATTCACCGGATTCTCTTTTTATGTTTGGTATGCAAAGATACGGGTTTATTTTTATTTCCTCCTTTTTTTGATTATCTTTGTATCTTGGTTTAAAATGAACGGATAACCGGATATGAATAAAATATTAAAAAAATACAATAACCAACTGGAACCCTATAAAGGAATTATTTATTTTCTGATCCTTCTTTTCTTTTTTCATTTTTCCTGGAAAATAGCCATTGATGGAGACATGGATAGTGAATATATTTACCTTTTTGACAAAAATATTACTCCCGATTGGTTCAAGGGCCTTACGCAATTCACAACAGAGGCCGTTTATTGGTTTGTCCGTTTGTTTCCCAATACAGACGATTTTAATATAAATTCCAATCATACCCAGCTTTTTTTTACTGACGGGGGAATCATCATTAATATTATCTGGGGATGTACCGGGCTCAAGCAATTATATATATTCGTCTGCCTCATGATTTTCTACAGAGGCCCTTTCAAACATAAGTTATGGTATATTCCGATGGGAGGACTTATCCTTGGGATCTACAATATCATTCGCATATCCGGAATCTGCTGGCTGACTTTCGGCCACCGGGAACGGTTCGACTCTTTGCATGACGGCATTTTCCGCTACATTTATTACGGACTGATTTTCCTCTTGTGGGTAATCTGGGAGGAAACCTTTGTCAAAAAAAATAAACCTGAGAAAATAAACGCATAAATCAATTTTCGCCATGAACACTTCCGAAAAGATTCAATTGCTGAGACAAACCATGCAGGAGCAAAACATCAGGGCCTGCATTATTCCGTCTACGGACCCTCATATCAGTGAGTACACACCGAATTGCTGGAAAACGAGGGAATGGATTTCCGGATTTACCGGTTCGGCAGGAACGATAGCAGTCACCTCAGATAAAGCCGGATTATGGACGGACTCCCGTTATTTTTTACAGGCTGAAGAACAATTAAAAGGAAGTGGTATCGATCTATTTAAATCCGGTTTACCGGGCACACCTCCTTTAAAAGAATGGCTGGCTGAGGAATTGAATGAAGAAGATCGCATCGGCATTGAAGGCGAAGTTTTCCCTGCTTCTGAAGTCCGGGAACTGACAGCTTATTTTTCCGATAAAAACATCGTTATATGTACTGATTTTACTCCTTACAACGAATTGTGGAAAGATCGCCCGGGAATTCCCTCCGGAAAAATATTCATATTGCCGGAAAGTTTTTCCGGAGCCGGAGCCGGAACAAAGATCAACGAAGTGCTGCAGGCAATCCGGGAAGAAGAAGCTGACCTTACAATCCTGGGATCGTTGGATATGACCGCATGGTTGTTCAACCTCCGGGGAAATGACGTGGATTTTAATCCGGTCGCCGTCTGTTATGCGATCGTTTCTTCCCTGGAAACCGTACTGTTTATTCACCCGGAAAAATTGACACAGGAAGCTTCGGAATCCCTGAGAAAAGAAGGGGTAATTCTTGCTGATTACGAAAAAATCATCCCTTATATCCAACAAATTCCTGCAGGAAAGAACGTATTGGTAAACCCGGGAAAAATCAATAACCGGATATACAAAGCCATTCCTGAGGAATGTACAATCATCGAATCTGCCGTTCACCCGGTCGACCGTTTGAAAAGCATCAAAAACGAAACGGAAATAACCGGTTTCAAAAAAGCCATGCAACGGGACGGTGTGGCCCTGGTCCGTTTCCTGATCTGGCTGGAGAAATCACTGGCAGCCGGAGAACCGGTAAGCGAGCTGGATGTCAGCCGGAAATTACGTGAATTCCGCAGCGAACAGGATTTTTTCTTCGGAGAAAGTTTCGGTACCATTGCCGGATACGCAGCACATGGAGCTATCGTACATTATGGGGCAACCGAGGATAGTAACGCCGTCGTCCAGAATCAGGGTGTATTATTGATTGATTCCGGAGCTCAATATTTTGACGGCACCACCGATATTACCCGGACAATCGCGCCGGGACCTGTCTCCGATACAATCAAAAGCGATTATACCCGCGTGCTGAAAGGACATATAGCATTGGCCAGGGCCCGATTTCCGGAAGGGACAAAAGGAATACAACTGGACATTCTGGCCAGGCAGTTCCTATGGGAAAACGGTTGCAACTACCTGCATGGAACCGGACATGGAATCGGACATTTTCTGAACGTTCACGAAGGGCCTCAAAGCATACGTATGGAATTCAACCCTGTCGAACTTCAACCGGGAATGATCACTTCCAACGAACCGGGAGTGTACCGCGCCGGATCGCATGGAATCCGGATCGAGAACCTGATCCTGACAATTAAGGATAAAACAACAGACTGGGGTAACTTTTATGCTTTCGAAACGCTGACCCTGTGTCCCATAGACAAGAAGCCCATCGATAAATCCTTGATGACCGAACAGGAAATCAATTGGCTGAACACCTACCATCAACAGGTGTATGAACTCCTGTCTCCCTCGCTGACAGAGGAAGAAAAAACCTGGCTAAAACTACAAACCAATGAATTGTAAACAATGGACAGGAATCTTGCTGGGGTGGATCAGTACTTTATCGGCTTACGCCGGTAACGATTCGTTGCATATCGAAATATCCGCTCCGCAACTGAAAGGACAGCAAATAACCCTTTGCTCCTACTTCGACAGACAGGTTTACAAGCAAGATTCCCTGCTTCTATCGAGCCAGGGAGAGGGATTTTTTCATAAAAAAGAAAAGATTCCCGAAGGCCTTTACATGATTTACATCGACTCAATGCGGCGCTTCGATCTTTTACTCGGAGACGATCAGGATTTTCGTATCGCGATTGACACCACGGATCTGACCGGTAAAAATCAGGTTTCGGGATCCGGGCAAACCGAAGCGTTTTTTTCATACATCCGATATTTGACAAATAAACAGGCTGAAAGAAAAAAAATAACGGATCAAATGCGACTCCATCCGGAAGGGAGTAAAGAAAACCAGCTTTTAAAAACGAAACTGAGCGACCTGAACAAGGAAGTGGCGCGGTTCCAACAGACTTTTATCTCTCAACACGAACAGGAATGGGTAGGACTGTTCTTCCGTGGACTGGAGCCGGTAAAAACCGGCCCTTATCCTGCTCCAAAAAATGAAGAAGAGGGATTACAGGAATTTTATTACCTGAAAGATCATTATTTCGACAATATAAACCTGAAAGACGGTCGTTTCTGGAGAACGAATTATTTTCCAGCCAAAGTATTATCATACATGCAATATCAGGTAGAACAAGATCCTGACTCCCTGGCTAATGTTGCTTCCCGTCTGGTTTCCCAAACCCTGAAAGGAGACAGTATCTGTTTTCCCATGATGCTCGGCACCCTATTCAATTATGCCATATCCAGCACAGTTATGGGCATGGAAAATACCTGGGCCAGGCTAGCCGAAGATTATTATTTTCAGGAACGTTCTTACTGGGACGATTCTACTTTTCTGAAAAACCTGAAAACGGAATACCAGAAAATCAAATACAACCGGATAGGAATGAAAGCATACGATATGAACCTGAAAGATTCCATAGGAAATCCGGTACGTTTATACGGTGTAGGTAACCAATATACCCTGCTTTATTTATATGAACCGGCCTGCGGACATTGCAAGACGGAGACGCCTAAATTGTATGAGCAGATTTACAAAAAATATGCAGGCAAAGGTGTGGATATCGCCTGTGTATATATCATGACCGATAAAAAGGAATGGATGGACTTTGTTCAGGCAAACCACCTGGAAGGAGAACACTGGCATAACCTCTGGGATCCTGACAGAAAGTCATACTACTGGCAGTTTTACGATACCAATACGACTCCTTCCATCTATGTATTGGACAAGGATAAAAAGATTATTGCTAAAAAGGTGAGTGTGGAAAGCCTGGATAAATTATTCGATTACCTCATGGGTAACATATAGTAAATTATTGTATATTTGTATCGTTTAAAATGAATTACTAAAAATGGCAAAAGTACTAATTATCGGAGCCGGAGGCGTTGGAACGGTAGTCGCGCACAAAGTGGCTCAAAACACGGAAGTATTTACTGATATTCTGCTGGCCAGCCGCACACAATCCAAGTGCGATGCAATTGCTGATAGCATAGGAACACGATACGGCAATAAAAAAATCCAAACGGCACGGGTGGATGCCGATAATGTCAGCGAACTGGTCGAACTGTTCAATGCATTCCGTCCTGAACTGGTTATTAATGTGGCCCTCCCTTATCAGGACCTGACCATTATGGATGCTTGTTTAGAAGCCGGCGTCAACTACCTCGACACTGCTAATTATGAGCCTCTGGATGAAGCTAAATTCGAATATAAATGGCAATGGGCGTATCAGGAACAATTCAAGGAAGCCGGCCTGACCGCTATCCTGGGTTGCGGATTTGACCCGGGTGTTACCAGTGTTTTTACGGCTTATGCCGCCAAACACCATTTCGGAGAAATGCAATACCTGGACATCGTGGATTGTAACGCCGGAGATCACGGAAAAGCATTTGCAACCAATTTCAATCCGGAAATCAATATCCGTGAAGTAACTCAAAAAGGGAAATACTGGGAAAACGGACAGTGGGTATTTACTGAGCCCCATGAAATCCATAAGCCCCTGAACTATCCCAATATTGGTTCCAAAGAATCATATCTGATTTATCATGAGGAACTGGAATCATTGGTAAAAAACTTCCCAACCCTGAAAAGGGCCCGTTTCTGGATGACTTTCGGACAGGAATACCTCACTCATCTGCGGGTCATTCAAAATATTGGAATGGCTCGTATCGATCCGGTTATTTATAATGGCGTCGAAATTGTCCCCATACAGTTCCTGAAAGCCGTACTACCCAACCCGGGCGAACTGGGTGAAAATTATACCGGGGAAACATCCATCGGTTGCCGGATCAAAGGCCTGGATAAATCGGGTAAAGAAATGACTTATTACGTTTATAATAATTGTTCCCATGAAGCGGCTTATAAAGAAACCGGTGCTCAGGGAGTCAGTTATACGACAGGGGTTCCGGCCATGATCGGAGCGATGATGTTTATTCAGGGATACTGGAAAAAACCAGGGGTTTATAATGTCGAAGAATTTGATCCGGATCCTTTTATGGAGCAACTGAACAAACAAGGATTGCCCTGGCATGAAATCTTTAATTCGGATTTAGAATTCTGATTATAGAATTAAGATCACAAAACGAGTATGAATAAACGCATGCAAGTTAACTCGGGCCGGATTCATACGGCCAACTAATAAAAATAAATAACACGTATGAAAAAATTTTATTTAGTGGCAATCCTGTTGGTGGCAATAGGAACAAGCACCTCAGCCCAACTCCTTAGAACAACAGCAGTCAGCCTTGATTACGGTTCCTATTCGGAAGGATTAGGCATCGGATTCCGTTACCAGCATCCGTTGGGAGATCATTTTCGACTGGCTCCCAATTTTACTTATTATTTCAAATCCAACGAAAAGAACGGCTGGGCCCTGAATGCGGATCTGCATTACCTGATCGGGTTGGAAAATGAAAAAGCCCACTTGTATCCAATCCTCGGATTAGGTGTTGTAAGTATCAAATACCATTCCGGCGACCGGGACGGCATGTCGAAAAACGGATACGGAGCCAATGTGGGATTTGGAGCACAATACATGTTGTTCAAACAAATCGGAGTCTTTGGTGAAGCCAAATATGCCATGCTTACCGGAACCGACCAATTAGCGATCGGTATCGGAATAGGCTACCATTTTTAACAGAAAAACGAATCAAAACCTGAAACAAATTAAAAAATGACAGAAAATTTAAAAAACACAGCAATGAGTGAGAAATTAGTTCCCAATGTGGAAAAATTGAAAGCGCTTCGCGCTGCCATGGACAAAATAGAGAAAAGTTATGGAAAAGGATCCATTATGAAAATGGGCGATGACATCGTGGAAGAAGTGGCCGTAATCCCGACAGGATCCGTATCCCTGAACGCAGCGTTAGGGGTTGGAGGCTACCCCCGGGGACGTGTCATCGAAATATACGGACCGGAGTCTTCCGGTAAAACGACACTGGCCATCCATGCAATTGCCGAAGCGCAAAAAGCAGGAGGTATCGCAGCCTTTATCGATGCGGAACATGCATTCGACCGGTTCTATGCAGAAAAATTAGGTGTAGATATCGAAAACCTTTGGATCTCACAACCGGACTCCGGTGAACAAGCACTGGAAATCGCCGAGCAACTGATACGTTCTTCCGCCATCGACATCATTGTGATCGACTCGGTAGCGGCATTAACACCCAAAGCCGAACTGGAAGGGGAAATGGGTGATTCCAAAATGGGTCTGCAGGCCCGGCTGATGTCGCAGGCACTCCGGAAACTGACGGCTGCAATCAGTAAAACCAATACGACCTGTGTTTTTATCAATCAGTTGAGAGATAAAATCGGAGTCATGTTCGGAAACCCGGAAACAACCACCGGAGGAAACGCGCTGAAATTCTACGCTTCCGTACGCCTGGACATCCGTAAAACAACCGCCATCAAAGATGGTGAAGAAATCAAAGGAAACCAGACCCGGGTCAAAGTTGTAAAAAACAAGGTCGCTCCTCCTTTCCGGAAAGCTGAATTTGACATCATGTTCGGTGAAGGTATTTCTAAAGAAGGGGAATTGGTCGACCTGGGAACCGAACTGAATGTTATAAAGAAAAGCGGCTCCTGGTACAGCTATAATGAAACGAAGCTTGGACAGGGACGTGAAGCAGCCAAAGATTGCCTGCGTGACAACCCGGAGCTGGCTGACGAGATAGAAAAATTGATTATGGATCAACTGAAAAAGAAGTAATTGAACGCATTTTCAGAAAATCAGATTTACAATACCGGCAAAAAGGGCTCGATTGAGGTAATTTGCGGATCGATGTTCTCCGGAAAAACCGAAGAACTGATCCGCCGCCTGAGGCGGGCCAAGTTTGCTAAACAACATGTGGAAATTTTCAAACCGGCAATTGATACCCGTTATGCACAGGAAGATGTAGTGTCACACGATCAGAATTCCATCCCCTGTACGCCGGTTGAAAATTCCGGAAACATACTACTTCTTTCTGGCAATATTGATGTCGTCGGAATTGATGAAGCACAATTCTTTGACGACGGATTACCTGAGGTATGTAACAAACTGGCCGATCAGGGAGTCCGGGTAATTATAGCCGGACTCGATATGGATTTCAAAGGCAAACCGTTCGGTCCGATGCCGGCATTATGCGCCATCGCCGAAGATGTAACCAAAGTTCATGCTATTTGTGTGGAATGTGGACAATTAGCCGGTTATTCCCATCGTTTAGTTTCCAACGATAAACTGGTTCTATTGGGGGAAAAAGAAGAATATCAGCCATTATGTCGTGAATGTTATAACAGGCACAATATTTGAACTTACAGTTAAAACAAAGTCAAATACAGCCATGACAAACCTGAATGCTCAACATATTATACACAACATTTACTCTTCTTTAGAAAAAAGAAACCTGAAAGAAGCGTTTGATCAGATTGCCTTTTTACTTAGTAATCTGCAAAACTGGCAGTTAAAAGAAACTCTTTCCGAAATTGAGAACACGTACAAAACCATGTTGCGGTACCTGACCGAAGGTGTTAAAGATCCGGAAAGAAAAAAAGTATACTATGACCTTTTACGATCGACTTACCGCCTGACAGACACGGCCATACTCGAACTGAACACACGGGAGAATCCATCTTTTTTTTATGAAAAAAGAAGGACGTTACGAGTCGTTCCTTCCGAATCTTATCTGATACTGATTCAGTCATTGGAAGATATCGCGGGTAAAATGGCCTTAGCCAGTTTACTGGAAGACGAAGGAACAGAAAAACATTTCCTGCTGAAAACACTGAGCAGGGAAACAGAAAAGGTTTCCAGCCGTATTTTTCAAAATGCCTGGCTAAGCGATCCATGGAACCTGGATGAAAGAGACAAATGGAGAGAAGTGTTGAATAACAAACTTTATCCTTTCGAGATCCAATGCATGATTTTATCTGCATTGACATTGAACCTGCAGGAAGTTTTCGATGAAAAGAAAGCGTTGCTGCTACTTGAAGCCTGCGAAAACGAGAACGAAGAAATCCGCCAACGGGCATTAACCGGAATCCTTCTGTTTCTTAGAAAATACAACCACAGGATCACATTGTATCCGGAGATCGGAAACCGGCTGCAACACATGGCCGAAGATAACCGGTTTATCCGAGATATCAGGCATATCATTCTGCAATTTATCCTTAGCCGGGAAACAGAAAAAATCACCCGTAGAATCCAGGAAGAGATTCTGCCGGACATGATGAAGATCAGCCCCGAATTAAGTACTAAAATAAAACTGGAAGACCTGATGAGCGAAACAGGTACGGATGAAAAAAATCCGGAATGGAAAAACCTGCTCGAAGAATCAGGACTGAATGATAAGTTACAGGAATTTTCCGAACTGCAACTGGAGGGTGCGGATGTGATGCATTCCTCTTTCACTCACCTGAAAACATTTTCTTTTTTCAATGAAATCGGCAACTGGTTCATCCCTTTCTCATTGAAATACGACGAAGTGGAAGGTGCAGACAGCAATGAATTACTGAAAGTGCTGATGGAATCCTCTGTTTTGTGTAATTCCGACAAATATTCGTTTTATTTCAGTGTCAGGCAGATGCCCGATTCATTCAAAAAAATGATGACCGGACAAATCGCTGCCGATTCCGATGCCATCCGGGAAATGCTGAAAGAAGAATTAGCGGATAATTCAAAAAAAATCAATCCGATCGCCCGTCAATACATTCAGGATTTATACAGGTTCTATAAAATTCATCCCAGAAAAAAAGACTTTGAAGATATTTTTGAGGCCAGTCCGGACTTTTATGCAGTCGGCTCCATTGCCCGGCTGATCGGCGACAACGAAAGCCAGTTGACTATCGGAGAATATTATTTTAACCGGAATTACTATGCCGAAGCCGGAGAAATATTCGGACGCCTCCTTCAGACAGATCCAGGCAACGATATCCTGTACCAAAAAAGAGGGTATTGCCTCCAAATGCAGGGATTGCTTCAAGATGCTCTCGAAGCATACCTGAAAGCAGAATTATTCAACACCAGTAATCCGTGGACAATCAAAAAGATTGCCTACTGCTACCGGGTACTGAAACAACCGGAGAATGCACTGGCTTATTACCATAAAGCGGAGCAGTTGAATCCGGATAACTTATCCATTCAGCTCAGTATCGGTCATTGCCACTTAGAACTAAAAAATTATCAGGATGCTTTGAAATGTTATTTCAAAGTAGAATACCTGGATAAAAACAAAGAAAAAGCCTGGAGACCGATTGCCTGGTGTTCATTCCTTACCGGTAAGTACGAACAGGCCAGGGACTATTTCACCCTGATCCTGGAAAATAATCCGGGAGCAGCAGACTTTCTGAACAGCGGGCACACCCAGTTAGCGATGGGACATACCAAAGAAGCTATTCGGATGTATGAACTTTCGGCCAGGCATCCCGAAAGCTCTATGGAAAAATTTAAAGAAGCATTTGCCGGCGATATTCCGGATTTAATCCACGCCGGTATCCTGGAAGAAGACATTCCCTTCCTGATTGACCGATTGATATACGGAACGGAATTGGACTAAAATCAGCCTGTAAAGAGATCCCCCTCTCCACCCTAAATACTTACAATTATGAACTCTGTACACCAGGAGCTGATCGAGGCTCTAAAAAAATGGACTCCATCCGGAGAAAATACCGTAGACCTACTGACCAATATCCTTCCTTTAAGCAAGGAAGCTGCCTATAGAAGACTTCGGGGAGAAATTCTTTTCTCCCTGGATGAAGCAGTCGTTATTTGCCGGAAAATAAACCTATCCCTGGACCGCCTTATCGAAATGAAGAGGGAAAATACATTTACGTTTCGGGCCAATCCACTGATTTTTTCTCAATCAATCGAAAATTATTACAAAATGCTGGAAGACTCCTTTCAGGCTTTTAATAGTATCAAAGACGATCCGGACAGCTTCGTATATGCCGCCCAAAACAATTTACCGCTGACTTTTGCCTACAAATACCCGATGCTATCCCGAATCAAATTGTTCAAATGGACCTATCAGTTAAACCCATACTCAACTCCTAAAAAAGTAACAGCATTCCATATTCCGGAAAAAATATTCCGGATTCAAAACCGGTATTCGGAGGCAGCCCAGTCAATCAATCAATCCCTGCTGATCGATTCCAACAGCATGAGTGCTTTTATCAACGACATCCGGTTCTTCGAAACATTGGAAATGATATCAACCGAGGAAATCCTTCAAATGAAAAAAGAGTTGATGTCCTTATTGGATGAAATGGAAAATACAACTAAAACCAGTTCTTTTCCTTCCGGAAAAAAACTACAGATTTATATTTCTCACACCGTCATAGACGCCTCTTATTTCTATATTCAGAACGAAAAAAACCGGCTATCCTTCATTTATTTATATAGCCTCAACAACATCAATTGTGATAACATCAAAATGGGTGATTATCAAAGGCAATGGATTGAATCTCTGATGCGTTTTTCCACCCTGATATCAGGAAGCGGAGAATTGGAAAGGGTTCGTTTTTTCACAAAACAACGCGAAATAGTTAACTCCTTATAATTACAGACAATGAAAAGTATACACAACGATATAATCCAGATCCTCAGACAGAAAACTCCGGAGCAGGACAATACGGTCGATTTTCTGCTTAATATTCTGCCCATGAGTAAGGAAGCGGCTTACCGGAGATTACGGGGAGAAATCCCGTTCACATTGAATGAAGCCATAAAAATCTGCGAAAAACTGAATATTTCATTGGACCAATTAATCGACATCAAAAACAATGATACGTACACGTTTCATCTCAGTTCCATGTTTTCCGCTCACTCCCTGGATAATTTTTACCAGATGGTGAACGAAATGATCGGTGCCATTGAACACATTAACCGGGATCCTCATTGTTTCGCTTATGGAGCAGAATATACCTTACCTTTTACTTTTACCTCCAAGTATTTCATGCTTTCCAAAATAAAGCTATTCAAATGGGCTTCCCAGGCGCATATCGAGTCGGCACCCATTACCCTGGAAGATTTCAAAGAAGAAGAAAAATACATGCTTAAGTTAAAAGAATATTCCAACAAAGCATTGAGAGTAAAAACGTCCCTCATTCTTAATAAACACATTTTTTCCATCTTTGTAAAAGACATGATTTTTTTAAACGAATTGGGAATTATTAATGATGAGGAAATTAAAGATATAAAAAAAGAATTGTACGCTTTGCTGGATGATCTGGAAATCGCCTCTGTTATCGGACAATTCGAACACGGGGGGAAAGCGCGCATCTACGTCTCCGAAACATTTTTTGACAACAGCTATATTTACATCCAGGGAAATAATTATAAAGCCTGCGCCATGAAAATATACGGAATCAATCATTTATCCTGTGAAAATCCGGTCATCTGTGATATTCAGAAAAACTGGATCGAATCCATGATGCGCTATTCCTCACTTATATCGGAAAGCGGGGAACTGCAACGAACAAAATATTTCAAGACCCAACGCGAAGTTGTAGACCGATTGTAACATCAATCATCCCTGGAAAGCATTTTCCAGGGACGGATCAGCAGACGCAACGACACGTCGTATGTAACGTAATTCCAGGCCCAATCGAGAAAAACAAGAATCTTATTCTTAACCCCGACAATACTGAAAATATGGATGATCAACCACAGCCACCAGGCAACAGCGCCGCCGAATTTGAGGGAATGGAGGTCTGCAACAGCAGCATTTCGTCCAACAGTAGCCAATGAGCCTTTGTCCTTATATTTAAAAGGTCGTAAATCCTTTCCTTCACAAATGGCGTCCAGGTTCTTTACCAGGTGTTCCGCCATCTGTATGGCAACCTGTGCAACCTGCGGATGTCCCATCGGATAATCTGAAGTTTCCATATAAGCGATATCACCGATGGCAAATACATGATCACACCCTTTCACCAAGCCGAATTCATTAACTTTCATTCGGTTACCCCTTACATATACCTCCGGTTGAAAACCTTCGATCCGATTTCCGGTAATCCCGGCAACCCACAATACATTATCGGTAATAAACGTCTCCCCGTTACTGACCGTAACGACTCCGTTTTCAAAACTTTTCACAAAAACATCCTGGTGAATGATTACTCCCCGCGACTCCAACATCTGAGCCGCTCTTGCCGAAGCTTGTTCCGACATGGCAGCCAGCAACCGGGGAGAGGCGTCAACCAAATGAATCTGCATCCGGGAGAAATCGATTTCCGGATAATCTTTCGGCAATACGAAATTACGCATGTCTGCCAGCGCTCCAGCCAGTTCAACACCCGTAGCACCGCCTCCCACAACCACAAATTTCAACAAGCGATCCAACTCCTGCAGATCTGTCGTGGAAGAAGCCTGCTCAAAACTCTGCAGAATACGGTTCCGTGCATACAATGCCTCTGAAACCGATTTTAAGGTAATCGTCGTTTTTTTCAATTCCGGATTACCAAAAAAATTAGTATCACAACCTACTGCTATTACCAGATAATCATAATCGACAGTACCTATATCGGTTTCAACAATTTTTTCCTCGGGAATGACCCGGGTAGCCGTACACATCCGGAAATGAACATTTTTTCTCTTCCAGAAATTTTTCCGGTAAGGGTAAGCAATCGAACTGGGCTCCAATCCGGCAATCGCCACCTGGTAAAACAAAGGCTGAAACTGATGATAATTATTCTTATCCAGCAATATAACATCAAAACACCTGGAACATAACTTCCCGGCTATCTTAAGTCCCCCAAATCCGCCTCCGATAACGACAATCCGTTTTCTTCCGGCTCTTTCGGGTAAATTATTCATTCTTTCCATACAAACTCCGTTATCATTTTTTAGTATAACAAACAAAGATAACATAGGTTTTTAACTTTTCCCCTTTTTCGATACAATTTATTTTCGTACCTTTGCGCCCCTCTATTCAGACTTTTTTATGCAAAAAATACGAAACATTGCCATTATCGCCCACGTAGATCACGGGAAAACAACATTAGTAGACAAAATGTTATTAGCCGGAAAACTTTTCCGCGACGACAAAGCCGATTTAGACCAATTTTTAGACAATAACGACCTGGAGCGTGAACGGGGAATCACCATTCTTGCCAAAAACGTATCCATCAACTACAACGGTTATAAAATCAATATCATCGATACTCCGGGACACGCCGACTTCGGCGGAGAAGTGGAGCGTGTGCTCAACATGGCCGACGGTTGCCTCCTGCTGGTCGATGCTTTTGAAGGACCTATGCCACAAACCCGTTTTGTATTGCAGAAGGCCATTAGCCTGGGACTGAAACCCATCGTGGTCATCAACAAAGTAGACAAACCGAACTGCCGGCCGGAAGAAGTACAAGAACTCGTTTTCGACCTGATGTTCAACCTCGATGCAAGCGAAGATCAATTGGACTTCCCAACCATTTACGGATCGGCCAAGCAAGGCTGGATGTCAGACGACTGGAAAACTCCTTCGGACAGTATTTTTCCTCTCTTAGATGCAATTATTGAACACATCCCTGCTCCTCGTACGCTCGAGGGAACCCCTCAGATACAGATTACCTCACTGGATTATTCCAATTATGTAGGACGGATTGCCGTAGGAAAAGTACACCGGGGCGAATTGAAAGAAGGAATGGACATTGCGCTCTGTAAAAGAGACGGAGGCATTGTCAAGTCCAGAATCAAAGAATTGAACGTTTTTGAAGGCCTGGGCCGGACCAAAGTATCTTCCGTACAATCCGGTGATATCTGCGCCATTATCGGCATTGACGGTTTTGAAATCGGAGATACCATTACGGACCTTGAAAATCCGGAGCCTCTGGCTCCCATCGCCATCGACGAACCAACCATGTCGATGCTGTTCACTATCAACGATTCTCCTTTCTTCGGAAAAGAAGGAAAATATGTGACTTCGCGCCATATCTATGAGCGTCTGATGCGGGAATTGGATAAAAACCTGGCATTAAGGGTTATCCCCTCCGAATCGGCAGATGCCTGGATTGTATACGGACGGGGCGTACTGCACTTGTCAGTATTGATCGAAACGATGCGCCGGGAAGGATACGAACTACAGGTCGGGCAGCCACAGGTAATCATCAAAGAAATCGGTGGAGAAGCCTGTGAGCCGATCGAACAGTTAACGATCAACCTGCCGGAAGAATCCTCCAGCCGGATCATCGATATGGTCACCAAAAGAAAAGGCGAAATGCAGATCATGGAACGCAAGGGAGATCGCATTTACCTGGAGTTTACTATTCCCTCCCGGGGAATTATCGGACTGACCAACCATGTGCTGACAGCCTCTGCAGGCGAAGCGGTCATGGCCCACCGTTTCCTGGAATACCAACCCTGGAAAGGAGACATTGAAAAACGTCAGAACGGCTCCATCATCGCCATGGAAACCGGCAATGCCTTTGCATACGCGCTGGACAAACTTCAGGACCGGGGACGTTTTTTCATCGATCCGCAAACCGATATCTACGCCGGACAAATCGTAGGAGAACATTCAAAGGAAGGAGATCTGGTGGTAAATGTAACCAAATCCAAAAAATTAACCAACGTCCGGGCTTCAGGAACCGACGACAAAGTGCGTCTGGCTCCTCCCGTTATCTTCAGCCTCGAACAGGCCCTAGAATACATCAAGGAAGACGAATATGTAGAACTGACACCGGGAGCCATCCGGCTGAGGAAAATTATCCTGGACGAAACGGAGAGAAAAAGGAGCCAGAAGAAATAAAAAAAGAAATTGATCTTTTCCATAAAAAATCCGTATTATCTTTGGATATTGTTTAAAGATATACTTACTATGAGAAAGATCAATAACAGACTCATTATCGGAGGAATACTTAGTTTAACTTCCGGTACAACCTATGCAATTGAAAAACCTAATATTCTTATCATCTACACCGACGACATGGGCGTTGGTGATGTTTCTTTTCTGAACAACGGATGGGTAAAAACACCTAATATAGACAGACTGGCATCGGAAGGATTGGTCATAAACAATTATTACACCTCTTCTCCTGTCAGTTCACCTTCTCGGGCCGGCCTGACAACAGGAGTATTCCCTACAGAACTGGGTATCACTTGTTATCTTAACACCCGCACGGCAAATGCCAATTGTGAACAATTCGATTACCTGGATCCGGAAGTCCCTACGATGGCAGATGTACTGAAAGAAGCAGGTTATAAAACCGGACATTTCGGTAAATGGCACATGGGTGGAGGACGTGATGTAACCAATGCCCCTCAGATAACCGAATATGGCTTTGATGAATACAGCAGTACGTATGAAAGTCCGGATCCTGATCCGCTGCTTACTGCAACGAATTGGATATGGTCCAGGAAGGACAGTGTCAAACGCTGGGACCGGACCGCTTATTTTGTAGATAAAACGCTTGACTTTTTGAAGCGTCATAAGGGACAGCCATGCTTTATTAATCTTTGGCCCGACGATATGCACGATCCCTGGATACAGGATAAGGCTGCTATGGATAGTGAAAATACATGGACAACTCCTCCCAACTTCAAAGCTGTTCTGGCAGAATATGACAAACAGATCGGCCGTTTACTGGATGGTCTGGCAGAACTTGGTCTCGAAGAAAACACCATCGTAATATTTACCAGTGATAATGGGCCGGCTCCGAGTTTTGACCAGCAACGCACCAATCAATTGCATGGCTTAAAGTGCAGTTTGTATGAAGGGGGTATTCGCATGCCGTTCATCATCAAATGGCCCAAGCGGATAAAAGGAGGTCATATAGATAATAAAACGGTCATCAATTCGGTAGACCTGCTCCCCTCTTTATGTGCTATTACAAACAGTAAACTACCAAAATCTGCTTACCTGAGCGGTGAAGATATGAGTAAAGCGCTTCTGGGAAAATCCAGGTTGCGTAAAAAAGATATGATGTGGGATTTCGGCCGCAACGATCATTTTAATTATCCACGGGGGAAAAACAAGGATCAGCGGAGTCCTCATTTAGCGATCAGAAGAGGAAATATGAAGTTGTTAGTAAACTCTTGGGATGAAAACTTTGAGTTGTACGATCTTGCTACTGATCCGAAAGAAACGACCAATATAGCGAGTCAACACCCGGCGTTGGTAAAAGAGTTACATGCAGAATTGATAGACTGGTGGGGTAAACGTAAGATCCCTAAATAAACTTCTTATTAATAATTCATCATTTAAGAGCAATCAAAATCAATTATTCCAAACAACTAAAAATCACCTTTTTCATCTATCCAATATTTTTATTTCATTAAATTAAAAAAATGGACACTAAGCTCCAAAAAATATTTGTTTTTAAATAATTATTTATATATTTGCAAAAAACAAATTTTCAATGAATAAATAATTCTTTATTCATTGAGAAATAAATAAAAACTTAAATCCAACAATCATGAACTTCTATTTAGAAAAATCGATTCATATACTTCTATTATATTAAATTTCATATAGCAATCATGAAGAATATTACGAAAAACCCCAAAAAATCACATATAAATCTATTTTTTATAATATAAAACACCCTTACAATTAAGAGATCTATTTCCAATAACATTCAGTATTACTAAAAACAACATCGTTATCTTAAATCTTATAAAAATGAATAAACAACATGAAAATAAAATCTGGAAAAGATTCGTTGAAATTACGTCTGTTATTACCGGTTTTTTTGCTTTAGGAATCAGTCTTTATATGTTAGCGAATAATTACATTCGTATAACTGAAATACCCGTCGGGATTGGTCCGTTTCTCACTTCTTCTAGGGAAGATCTTGAATTGGAGTATTTAGGAATGTTTAGAAATGCGAATGACCACTTAAGAGAAAATAATAGCAATATTAGGTTTTACCCGGCAGTTGAAAAAGGGGACTGTTATACGGACATATTTCAGTCATTAGCAAACAATAAAAATGGAGTAAAGATTGCGTCAATTTCAAGAACTCTTTATCTGGCATACAAGGCAGGAAAACTGAAATATAAGGATGATGGAAAATTTAAATATATAGGAAGCAAGAGAAAAGGACAAAAAACAACCTATCATTCGTCTATGATTTGGAATAAAAAACATAATATCCCCATTGATTCTATTGATTTTATTTTTTCATATCTAAAAAAGGCACAACAATGTAACTACAATTCTCAGAAACAAGAAAAAAAAATCAATGTATTCCTGATCGCAGAGACTTTCTCCAACTCATGTCATGTAATTCCAGAAATCATACTCATGGAAAAAGGAATTAACTTAAGAAAAATAGGAATACCAATCAAAAATAGAAAACTCTTAATAGATAAAATCATTGAAGATACAACTTCTATAAATATTGGCTTTCTGAGTGATGAGGACTATGAAGACAGATTGGGAGAGAAAGAAAAAAACAAGTTGGAGTGTTACTCATTCGATGTTCCGATTCCATATGATGCCTACCTTGTCAATAGCAATTGGTGGAAGAATTTATCTTCAAGAGAACAAACAGATATAAAGATAAGCTTAAGTACAGGACAAATCGGAACAATAGAAAAAGAGAACGAAAATTATTTTTCAAAAGTCGTATACAACGAAAATATTTTCAGATTATATGTTGGTTCTGGAATCTTATTTGATAGCGATAGTACTTTTATTATACCCGATCAATTGATGGATATATTAAATTTTAACGACAGCATTAAAATCAATCAGGACCTACGATTATACCAATTCAGTGTATCAGATATAAACGCAATACACAATACTATGGACACAGTCTATTTAGGCTCTGCCCGGATTGAAAGAAAGATAGCACCGACTATCTACAGAATAAAAATGGATTCGACTACTTCCCAAAGAATAATAAATGATTCTTTATTTCTGATAGACAAAAGAATACATGGTTTATTAGAATTCCAAATTGACTCAATTAATAATAAGTGTAGATGTAAATAATTATTTAATTTGTAAAGCGATGAAAAACAATGCAAATTCGAAAAAAAAACAATTCCTTAATCTCGAACAACAGTTTGAATATAGACTTAAATATCTCACGGAATTGAGAAACGAAATAGAGTGTAGGATTAACACTCACACTCAGTTTGTAATGCAAAAAATCGTAACTATCGTAGGAGGTATAGCCTTACTTTATGGAAGTAAATCATTTTCATCTTGCTGTTGTTGTAATGGGGAGGCAAATTCAGAAGATATTTTGAGAACACTTGCTCTTATCATTTTTCCTATAGTTGCATTTATTTATGATATTATGATTTCTAAAAATATCAATAATATTCATAAGCTCGGTTGTTTTATCAAACACAAAATAGAAGACCAGCTCGGAGAAATGTGGGAACATTATGCCGGGCAAAAAAATAAAAACTCAAGATGCTACGGTCCATTAAATGTTACATTATTAATTATTTTTGATGCTGCATTATTAATTACATGTATCAGCATAACATTTGTAAACATTAAAGATATTAACAACTGTAATGAACTATTCCATATTTTTTTCTCTCTTATATATACTACCTATACACTTTGCCTGGTTTTCTTAGGTATTAAAGTCTATAAGCTAATATGTACTTTTTATGACGAAGAAGGAGAACCTATATTTGAATAAAATAACGGCGTTTATCGAATAATAATATATCCAAATATAAAGTTACATAAGTTGAAAGAGATTCAATAAAGGAGATGTACTTATATAGGTATTTCTCCTTCATTGTTTGTTGATACATTTATCTATACGTTAATTTTTGTTAATAAATTTGATTTATAAAATAAACTAGTTTATATTTGCATCATCATTCAAAAACAAAAAAACAATATGGAAACAAAATTCACAGAACAACAAAGTTTGACACTTATTTCCGAGATGATTACACAGGCCCGGAATAATTTTCAGAAAAACAGCGGAACCGCTATGATCTTTAACGGATGCCTGGTTGCATTCACGGCTCTCCTGAATATAGCCCTGATTTATCTGCTACCCAATCCGAACCAATCTTTCCTGGTTTGGTTCCTGATGATTCCCGGATGGTTTATCGACCGTATGATCGACAGGAAAGTAGACAAAGAAGCCCTGGTAAAAACACACATCGACAAAATCATCTCGGCTTCCTGGAGAGGATTTGGTGTTGCAGTCGTACTGTTTTTAATCCTTATTTTCGGTTACGGACATTTCATGCAAAATCCCCGGATCTTTATCCTCATCACTCCGATTATTATGCTGATGGCGGGAATTGCTGAATTCGTCACTGCCAAAGCCTGCCGGTTCAAGCCCTTTTTATACGGCGCTTACACTATGTGGATCGGATCGTTGGGATGTTTACTCAGTTACGCCTTGTGGCACTCTTTTTCCGGAATCATTCACTTTCTTATCCTGGCATTGTGTATGATTTTAGGTTTCGTCATTCCTGGGTATAAATTAAATAAATTAGCCAAATAAGATGTTCAAAGAATTAGATCCCCTGTTGCATTCCCAGTTACGATTGGCTGTTATGTCCTTGCTGATCGGAGTGGAAGAAGCGGATTTCGTTTTCCTGAAAGAAAAGACGGAAGCCACAGCCGGAAACCTGAGTGTCCAGATCGAAAAATTAAAAGAAGCCGGATATATCGATGTGGAAAAAACATTCCAGGGAAAAATGCCGAGAACCATCTGCAAAATTACTCCCCAGGGCGTGGAAGCTTTTGAGAATTATGTCAAAACAATACAAACGTATTTCAATCCAACCAATAAATAATAAAAACAGACCAATTACGGCCTGAATATAAAACATATTTTTTATCTATTTGGTTTATTTTATAAACTAGTTTATATGCAAAAAAACAATGAAAACACAATTCTGTACCCTATTATTATCAGCCATTTTTTGCATCTGTTGCACAGGGATGTTCGCTCAAACCAGGCTTTCCGGAGAAGTGACGGACAGGAACAACAATCCTATTCCCGGAGTTTCGATAAGCCTGGATAATGAGAAAGAACGGGCTTCTTCAGATATGGAAGGAAAGTTTTCATTGAACAACCCGGATACACTAAAAAACCACAGGATCTATTTTCATGCATTCGGGTATAAAAACAAATCCGTTAAATTGAACAACGGTCAGGAAATGATCCGGGTCGTCTTGCTGGACAGCGTCTATCAACTGCAAACAGTAACCGTTTCAACTCCGAAATACGGACGGTTCAGCGACTATTCGGCCCAAACCATCCAGGTGTCGGCGTTCGACATTGTTACCAACCCGGCAGCTATGGCCGACATGATCGGAAATATGCGTGTATTGCCCGGTGTCCAGATCAATGATAACGACGGACGCCTGATTATCCAGGGAGGAAATTCGGATGAATCCCAGGTCTATATCAACGACCTGCTGATTCCCAATCCGTATAACCTGACCTCCCGGAATACGGGCGTCCGGACACGTTTTTCCCCGGACCTGTTCGAGGGTATAGCCCTGCAATCGGGAGGGTACAACGCCGAATTCGGCCAGGCTTTGTCCGGAATCGTCAACCTCCACACCAAAGAAAAAAAGAATATCGAATCAAAAACGGACATTTCGGTTTCTTCGGTTTTTGCCGGACTCACCCACATGAATCAACAGCCGTCACTGGCTTACAGGGGAAGCGTTAGTTACACCAATACGGAATTCTATCACCAATTGATTCCCGACGATTACAACTGGAACAAATACCCCGAACAAGTTACTGCCGACCTGTTTTTCACCAAGGAATTTTCGCCTAAGACCAAGTTAATCACTCAGGCTCAATTCAGCAGTTCGGCCTTGAATTATACGTATCAGAACGTAGACAGTATTCCGTTTACCAACGACATGAAGGAAGTTTATTTTTATACACAGGCTAATTTCTACCACCTGTTCAATCCGAAATGGAGCTTATCGGTAGGAAGTAATCTGATTACCGATCAGCTGTCGGGAACAGAAGTGAAGTACAAAGGGGATCAGGTGAAAAGCTTCAATACCTGGAACCACAATAAAATCACATTGCAATACACTTCCGGGAAAATAACCAATCGGTCCGGAATCGAGTACGTTTGTAATCCGTTCGACGAAACATATACATTGGAGAAAAAAGAGTACGATACTTCGGTCCGGAACAACCTGCTGGGGATTTACAACGATACCAAATTATTTGCAGGCAACAACCTGACGATGAACCTGGGACTGAGAGCGGAATATTCTTCCTACCTGGAAAAATTCAATCTGGCTCCCCGGGCTTACATCGGTTACCGTCTTAACCGGGAAAATATTCTTTCGGCCTCCTATGGGGAATACTTCCAGTTGCCCTCCATGAGCTATCTGAAACTAACGGACGCTATCGATTTCACTTCCGTATCCAAGACAACCCTGTCTTATAGCTACGTAGAAAAAATCAGCAAATTCCAATGGGATGCTTATTATAAAAAATACAACGATGCCATTACTTACTCACAGGGTGCATTGGTTCCAACCGGTATTCACAACAAAGGCCAGGGCCAGGGATGGGGAACCGATATTTTCTGGAAAAGTAATTTCAATGCCCTTGAATACTGGATGGCCTATTCTTTCAATCATACAAAGAAAAAATACGCCTGTTTCCCGGAGGAGGTGGCCCCGGATTATGTTTCCAACCATTCATTCAACATCACCCTGAAATATTGGATAGGATCCTGGAAATCGCTCATCGGCAGCAATTACAACCTTTCTTCCGGAACTCCTTATTACCGTTCAACGGCTCCTTATGATAAACTGGGAACAACTCCTTACCGCAACAGCCTAGATGTTTCCTGGTCGTACCTTCCCAAACCCGGCATTATCCTTCATTTCGGTTGCCAGAATGTATTGGGATATCAGAATATTTACGGATACAATTATTCAAAAATCAATCCGGGGGTGAGACAGGCCATCTCGACACCCAATACCCGGTTCTTTTTCCTGGGCTTGTTTATCACGATCAGTAACGATAAAAAATTAAACCAACTGAGAAATTTATAAGAACAATCCGATAAGAGATTAATATTAAGTAATTTAAAATATTTATTGTCGTATTATTGTTTATATGATTAATATTTTGTACATTTACCTCATAATAAATGAATTATGAGATTTGTAAAATTATCAGAAGAAGAAAAGATTCAAGTAGCCAATTTGTATAAAACC
>JAVBKV010000056.1:0-42909 GCA_031553885.1 Bacteroidales bacterium | reverse complement strand
CTTAGATAACAGCTTATCTAGGTTCAAACAATCAACTACTTGATTGACAAGACGAACCGGATGATTTGACGGGACTCTTTCCGATAAACTTACCGGAAAGAGTACATTTTGGTTGGATGTTAACTCTTTAAATACTATCTTAGCCATGGCATTGTGTTGTTTTGCAACGTTAAGATAGTACATTTTAACGATATGACCAAATGCTAAAAGGGGCTATCCGACTTTTTGGACAGCCCCTTTGTTTTAAGTTGAAGTATTAAATTCCTATCCTTTACTGCCAATTCATATTTGAAAGATGGCATATTTTATTCAAATTTATAGTTTCCAATAAATAAGACTGGTGCGTATAGGAGATTTTCTATCTGTTGAGCTGCCTTGTTTTAGCCTCCAGTTACAGTTATTCGGCCTGTGCATACTTATGATCACTTTATCTCCTTCTTCAAAATAACCGCCCAAGGTTACACTATAACTATAATCCTGAATACTGGCAGTTTGTGCTACAGTTACTACATCAATTTCAGCAGCATCCTCAACCACATTTTTTGTATTCTTTTGTAAGTATATTAAAAATGGAGCACGAAGAGAGTTGGGCGTTCCTATCAGTCCATAGAGGCGCACTGAAAATGCATAGCTTCCTGTTTCTGAAATCACTATTTCTTCAAAAGGAACAGTAACAGCCGTAGAGGGTGGAGTGGTAGTCGGACCTGTATATATGGTATTGATAGTTACATCGCTAAGAAGGTTCTTAACATATACCGATGTAACATCACTGTTACCTATAGATAAATCGCAGGTTTTACCAAGAAAAGTAATAGGGAAATCGGTAGAAATTGGAGATGATACCGTTGGAGTACCATGTATACGGTACATCACTTCTCCTCCTCCAACAGCTAGCCTTCCTGCCACTCGTTCGATATTTAATCCATTACCAATAGAAACCGATGCTGTACCTGGATATGCACCTCCACTTCCTCCGAAATAAGGAACTGTTAACAGGCCTTCAAAAAAACTTCCTGCAGTATATTTAGCCGGAACCATAACAGCGCTTTCACAAGCCAAAGATACTATCGATATGGGGTTAATTATAGGATCATCTGTCAACGATCTCCATTCCGATCCATTCCAAACATATAATCCGGGTGTAAAACCATTATCATTGGTTATATTAAAAACAACTAAGCCGGCATGGCTTCTATCCTCATCTTGTTTTACATACGTTTTTGTGCCTTTTTTGTATCCACCACTTCCGTCATTCTCAAACATCGGGTACAGTTTGTTTTTATCAGTAAGCCCTACACGAGGATAAAGCATACCACCGTTTGCTGTGGTGTTATCTGTCTGTGGATTTGTAGGAGTACGTTCTTTCAGATCAAGCAACGCTCCGGCTTTCGGTTCTGCATCCGAACCGATTGTAACTTGAGCTTGTAAAACTTGTGTTGAATTTGTTATCCATAGAACAAGCAAAAACAGGAATAGATTTTTTCTGAATTTTAAATTTCTCATAATTTACTCGATTAATAAATTAAATAATACTTTGTTTGTCAACTTGTTGCCTTTTTAGTTGAAATAATCCATAACCCACTGCAAGTAGGATGATTATTGGTAGTGATTCGCCAATGGGAAGTCCCATTACATTATCTCCGTCTCCGTCCTGATTTTCGTCAGGATCCTCCCAGCCATCGTTTCTTAACTGTGGTTGGTCGAACGGACTCCCAAAGGATGTTTCGCCGGGAATCTCCGGAGCGGGTACAGACAGTTCCCAGCCAGGGACATTCTCGAAGGGGACAAACTCTTCCGAGCGGGCTCCTGCATGACAACCAAACAGGTATAAGGCCAGTAACAAGATGTGTTTTTTTATTGTATTCATTTTTTGTTCATTTTTCATTTTTATTGGCATAAAAATTTAGATGTATGACTACGTTTACCCGATACCTTAATTATATACATACCTGCGGTAGTGTTGAAAGGAATGTTCAACAGGTGTTCGTCGGTTTGGATGGAAGTGCTGAGCACAATCCTCCCCTGGAGATCGTACACATTGATCAGGGAGCCTTTATCCAGATTTGTCAGGCCGGAGATACTTATTATCCCTTTGTTATAAGATACATATAGAGAAGAGTTTGTAATGGGTTCTATTCCCGAAGGAATTTTCCGGGTAAAGTGCAGGACAAAACGCCCTGTATTATCGTCCGGACGGGTGGTAAACCGATAATTGTGGTGTTGGGTTAAATCAATAATGTCCCCGGTCAGGAGGTCTTCCAGCCAGATTCCTTCAGGAGAATGTAAACTGGCCAGCCTGTGGGCCGAGAGCGTTACTTCCTTTTCCCTGTCGCAAGGGGTTAGGCTGACGGGCAATGATCCCGTTTGGGTAGGGACTACGCTTACCATCAGGTTTTTACCATCAGCAGAAGGGGTATGTATCTGGCTCAATCCACCCGAGAAGTTGAATATTTTCTCGCAGTCGAAATTATCGCCGGAGTCCAACGAGGTTGCCGGACGAAATACGACACACAAGCGGTCGTAGGCCCGGGTATCGGTATCCATTACCTGCAACAGCAGTTCATCGTCCGGACCTGACTGGGCTGCACTGCGCAGGAACACTCCTTTACCGTGGCTTTGTTTCGATGCAGGGATAGTCATTGTAGTAGCTTTGGCCTGTAACCTCATGATTTGCATGGGTTCCAATAAAATCCGCTCTGAAGGTCCTATCCCTTCTAGTGTATACGTATCTCCTACTTTTTGAGCCACCATCCAGGAGGCAGCCAGGCGGAAACGTTGGGTTTCCGGATTGTAATTCTCAGCAGCTGATGTGGGGACTGTGAGCCCTCCCTGCAACAGCCAGAAGCGCGCACGCAGGTTGCCTGCAGTCCCGCGTGTTACCTGCCAGGGGTCAGTTCCTGTTGTTTCATCATCTAACAGGGAAGTAACATCCAACGGACTTGTATAGGGATTGCCTATGTAGTTGTATCCTGATTCTAAGCTGAGGGGTACATCGGTAGTACAGAGTTCCTCATCGGTATACGGACTATTATTTCCTAATAAACCGGGAACAACATTGATAGATGTATTCATTACCCAGCGGTTTAACAAGAGCATGTCTTTCATCCGGTCGGAAAACTCCGAGGATTCATATTCCTGGTCCCGGGTCAGACCGGCTTCTCCAAAGACATCCTGAGCTACCAGGTAAGCTTCTCCGCTTTGCAGAGGGTAAGAAGGGTCGATAATAGTCTTGCCGGTAGAACCGAACAGACCTTTGGAATCGGGCCGAGCCAGGTAGCAAAAGGCAAAGTAATCGGCATACATTTTCCGGTAAGGGGAGGAAAATCCAAAGAAATGCCTTTCACGGCCGCCCTGGGTTTGGAGGTCCAGTTCTACCTCTACCACACCCTTGTCGGCTATAACAGGGGCATCATGATTATAACTGACATTACCCAATACCCGCATGTGAGCCACATTACTCGAGACATCGTCTACAGGTATGGATTTCAAAACAATCTTCCCCCGGGTCAACAGGAGCGACTTCACATCCATACCCATGGTGGAAGAGAGTTGTACCGAAGCCGGGTTTTGTACTTCCACGTTGGGAAAAGCAATGTAGCAGACTTCCCGGTCGGCAGTCCCCATTATCCATTGACTGATGGATGTACTGCAAAAGCGAAATGTTCCGGTCGATTCTGTGTCAAAGATGTTATTGGCTTCAACATCATTGTGGAAATGTCCCCCCAGGGATGTTATTCCGTGCTGTTTAACATTCACTTCAGTCCCTTTCATAGAAAGAGCATCCGGAATATAGACAGTCGCTTTATCAGCTACTGAATTGGGAGCTATATACATCTTCCCAATATTGACAAACCTTATCTCAGACTGATCCTGTCCCGTGATACCGGGAGGAAAGAGCAGGAGTCCGGTAGCCAGTAACATTACGTAGGTCGTTTTTATTTTCATAAGCATATTTATTTGGAAATTAAATTGTTATTAACCTGTTTCATAATCCAGCCGGCCCGACTGTCCAGAAAAAAATGCGGGCACTGGTTTTCACAAACCCATGCCCGCTGTAGTGTCCATGTACCTTTGAACGATACAAGACTATGTACACACATACATACACCTTTACCCCATATTGGATTGGAATAAAGAAATTTCCCTAACTGTCCCGGTAAAAGCAGTTCCCTGTCCCTGATATAGATCTTCCCCTCCCGGTATTTTTGCACTATTTTCTTTATTATATGTTCTGCCATCTTCGTTATCATTTTTCTTAAGAGGATGGAAGATACATGTTGATGGCAGACGATAAGCAGCAGGATGGGAGGAAGCCTGCTGCTTTTTGTGTCTGCGAAACAGAAAAAGTAAGTATCAAAGAAATTGTATGTGTCATATTTTGTTTATTCACAGTGGTTTACGGGTTTGAATCCCTGGGCGGAATAATCCGACACTTAGTAAATGCCGGCATGTGATTTATGAGTCATGTAAATATCCGAATATCAACACAATATATCATGGGTTTGGATAAGCCGGATTCGGAAAGTAATACATTCGCTAAACAGTAGGGAGTTGTGGATCAGGATATTACTGGGATCTCACGGTTTTTCAACCTCTCTGTAAGGGGGTTATGTAAACCTGCAGGGACATGGATATTTTTGGATTGGCTAAACACTGGTTAAACAAACTAATTATCAGATGATTATGGATTTTTGTAATTTAAAAGAGCACAGCATTTGTTTCAACTACGACCATTCAGACAGCGCAATGATTGATGTGTGGGAGGTAAAAAAAGGGGAAGACAGGGAAACGGTATCCCGTTACCATACTGTGGTGTTTACCCTGAAAGGAGAAATACAGTTCAGACTCAATGATTACCCTGAAGCATCGATGAGGGAAGGGTCTTTTATTTTTATCCCGTTTGGAGCCACAATTCAATATGCTGCAGCTTGTGATACGGAGTTATTGCTGGTGAGGATGTACGACCATGTTCGTTTCTGCGAAAGTTTCGGTATCGAGCAGTTGTTTGTGTACGGACGAGGAAGGTCCCTGAATCCGGGAAAGACACATTGTATCCTCGAGGCCAATAAGGCCGTCAGGAATTATATTACAAGTTTGGAGCCTTTCACCGAAGGGGATTTCCGGTGCAGGTATTATCACGATATCAAGGTAAGGGAGTTCTTTGTATTGCTGCGGATTTATTATGATAAAGAACATCTGAAGAATTTTTTCCATAAGATACTGAGTATCGATACGGCTTTTGTAGATGTGGTTAAATATAACTACCAGGCTTACAACACAGCACAGGAGTTGGCAGGAGCCTTGAATTACAGTTTTTCGGGTTTTTCCAAGAAGTTTAAATCAGTATTCGGAGTTCCTGTTTATGCCTGGATGAAAGAACAGAAGGCTCGGGCGATTTATAAGGAAATCTGCACGGGAAATAAGACATTCAAGCAAATTGCCGCCGAATTCGGATTCTCTTCTTCTTCCCAATTTATTGACTTTTGCAAGGCGAATCTCGGTAATGCGCCAGGAAAAATCAGAAAAAAGCCTTTAAATGATTGAGATTGTGATATTTTAGGATAAAATTAAGAGCGTATAATCCGGATTAATGCCGTATTTTTGTAGCGTGTATTCAGTCCTCCAAAACGTGGAAGTCCGGCATTTACTAAGTGTCGGACAGTGGTAAAATCCTTCCGTTTTAACATACAAATATAGGCAAATTTTCTGTATATTTTAGGTTCGTTTACCTCGTTTTATAGCTTTGGCGATTAATTTATTGGCATTGTCCAGCACCGACTGGTCGAAAGAAGCCAGGTAGGAATAGGTCACTTTTTCAGAAGCGTGTCCCAGTCCTTCACTGATCACCCAGAGAGGCAGGTTCTGCTGCTTGCCGATGGTAGCCCAGGAATGACGGGCCACGTGCGTGGTCACCGTTTGATCGATCCCGGCCATACTGGCCAGTTCTTTCAACCTGCGGTTCTGGATGCGCATAGCGGTTTCATATTGTGTCCGTTCGTCTTTTTCTCCCGTTGTTATAATCGGAAATACATATTCCGAGCGATTGACGACAACGGAGAAACTATCCATGATCCGTTGCATCTCCCGGGTCACTTTAACTTCAATCAACTGTCCTGTTTTCTTCCGGCGGTAACGCATCATTCCGTTCTGTATGGAAGATTTTTTGAGGTAGGCCATATCCACAAAACACATTCCGCGGGCATGGAAGCAAAAGAAAAATAGCCGCCAGGCAAAATAGAGGTTGGTGATACGGATGCGTTCATGACTTCCTCCGGGAAGGGATTTCAATCGGTTGTGCAAGTCCAGTTTGAACAATTTGCTCACATCTTCGATGGACAGAGCCCGCTTATGGGTCTTCTTGATGCCGGTGAACACCTCGGCAAAGGGATTGTCCCGCCGGGCATGGATTCGCTTTTCCTTAACAGACCTGTTATAGATGGAACGCAGGTTACGCATGTAGTATGAAATGGTATTGGGCATTTTACCCTTTTTTTTCAGGGATGTCTCGAACGCCTTGACCAAGCCTGCGTTAATAGCGGTGAGCGGGATATCGTGTCCGTCATTGAACCGGACGAATCCCCTGGCGACGGTACGGTAGGCATTAGCGGTCCGGTATTGCCCGTTCTTTTCCAGTCCCCGTGCTAGCAGCTCGGCAAAGGAAAGCAGCTTGCCGTTGTAATTCTGAATCCGGTACTGTTGGATAACGTCTTCCAGGGTACAATGCCCTTGTTTCAAAACCATGCCTATGAGCTCTCCGGCGATGTGGCGCGCCTCCTGGATCTGTTGCTCCAACTCTTCGAGATAAGCGGTGCGAATAGGATCATTTTCAGGGAAAATAATGGCTTGTTTCTGATAATCCCATTCGTTACGATATAAATGCCCCGGAACGGTAGCTGTCTTAACTTTCCGTTGGTGGATCATCCGCACGTACAGGCTGCCGGGGAAGTCGCCTATACGTGTGGACGGACGGAAGACAAATGAAATAGATGGCATAATGTTACTTGTTTTAAAATTCGCTGCAAAATTAATAAGGTTTTGAGATTCTTTTTCTTCCTTAACTATTCTTGTATAATTTCTAATCATTAAGTCAGTTTATTTTCATACCTTTGTCCCCTGAACAATCAAGTTTATATTGATCTTCTTTTTCAATGTTATGTTCCGTTAGTATTTGTCGGATCTTTCTATCGTCAAAATTGACATCAAAATCAACTTTCTTGTTTATATTATTAACAAGTCGCGAGGGTGTGTATCACAACTATCGTGACACATTTTTGTAGATAAAGATAGAATGAAATCATTTTTTATTGGTAATCTGGAGGTAAAGCTTCCGGTTATTCAGGGTGGAATGGGCGTGGGAGTTTCCTTGTCCGGATTAGCTTCGGCTGTAGCCAATGAAGGAGGGGTAGGTGTTATATCTGCTGCCGGACTCGGGCTAATTTATCATAATTCTCCCGGAGATTATTTGAACAAGTGCATTGTAGGATTAAAAGAAGAAATCAATAAGGCGAAAGAAAAAAGCAAAGGCATCATTGGAGTGAACATTATGGTTGCACTGACAAACTATGCCGACATGGTAAAAACATCGATAGCAGAAAAGGCTGATGTTATTTTTTCCGGAGCAGGACTTCCTTTTGATTTGCCTTCTTACCTGACCAATGAAAGCAAAACCAAACTGGTTCCTATTGTGTCGTCATCAAGGGCAGCCAAAATTATATGTGACAAATGGAAAACGAATTATAGCTACCTGCCTGATGCGATCGTTGTGGAAGGTCCAAAAGCCGGAGGTCACCTTGGATTCAAGATCAATCAGCTCGAAGATGAACAATACTCGTTGGAACGACTTATACCGGAGGTCGTAGCCATTGCCAATTCATACAAAGACGAAAAGAATATTCCTGTGATTGCGGCAGGAGGAATCTCTTCAGGAAAAGACATACGTCGTTTTCTCGAAATGGGGGCCTCGGGAGTACAAATGGGGACTATGTTTGTTACCACCACTGAATGTGATGCATCCGATACATTTAAAAATGTGTTTGTAACCGCTAAACAAGAAGATATAAAAATAATACAAAGTCCGGTCGGAATGCCCGGCAGAGCTATCAATGGCGAATTTATCCAACGTGTCGAAAACGGACAGGAAACCCCTAAAAGTTGTCCTTTTCATTGTATAAAAACCTGCGATTATACAAAAAGTCCTTACTGTATTGTTCAGGCTCTCTATCAGGCTGCAAGAGGCAATATGAAAAAAGGTTATGCTTTCACAGGTGTAAATGTTCATTTATCTCAAAAAATATCGAGTGTAAAAGAAGTTATATCCAGGTTGAAAGCTGAATTTCTGAATGCAACATCTGAAGGCTAATTCCTGAATTAATTGTAAATGCAAAAATTAATCGCATATCCACTTTCTATTGTTTATTATTTGTTGTTCGGAGGTACCCTGGCTGTCTTTCACCCTATCCAATGGTTATGCTTCAACCTGTTTGGTTACAAGGCCCATAAAAAGAGTGTAGATGTAATGTCTTTTTTTCTGGTCGCCAATACATATATTTTAGGAACGAGATATACAATCAGAAATCTGGATAAACTGACAACAGGTGTCCCTTTGATTATTGCAGCCAACCATCAGAGCCTGTATGATATTACGACCATTTGCTGGTTTATGCGGAAAGTACATCCTAAGTTTGTCAGTAAGGTTGAACTAGGGAAGGGAATTCCAAGTATCTCATACAATCTGAATCATGGAGGGTCGGTACTTATTGACAGAAAAGATCCGAAACAATCGCTGTCGGCAATAAAGGAAATGGCTCAATATATAGAAACCAATAAACGGACAACCGTAATATTTCCTGAAGGGACAAGGAGCAAAACCGGAACACCAAGACCATTTGCAGAAAACGGATTGAAGATTCTTTGTAAATATGCTCCGTCTGCCTATATGGTTCCCGTAACAATTAATAATTCGTGGAAAATGACAAAATGGGGCTCATTTCCTTTAGGTATAGGAAATAAGCTCGAATTTACGATTCATGATCCTATACCTGTAAAGGATATGCCTTTTTCCGAAATTTTTGAAAAAACCGAACAGGCCGTTATTCAGGCCATCCATTGACATAAAATAAATAACATGACATTTAAAGAATTAAATATTTCAGAGCCTATATTAAAGGCGCTGATAAATAAAGAATATGAAACGCCTACCCCGATACAGGAACAAGCGATTCCGGTAGCACTTAACGGACGCGACTTATTGGGTCTGGCGCAGACAGGAACGGGTAAAACAGCAGCTTTTGCAATACCTGTTATTCAACAACTCAACGGGCCACGACCGAAAGAACAACGACGTGAAATAAAGGCGTTAATCCTGACACCGACACGTGAACTGGCTATACAGATTGATGAGTGTTTCAGGGATTATGCGAAATATACCGATTTGCGTCACACTGTGATTTTCGGAGGGGTAGGGCAGAAACCCCAGGTTGACGAACTCAAACGTGGAACGGATATCCTGATTGCTACTCCCGGGCGTTTACTCGACTTGATTGCCCAGAAATACATTACACTTGGACATATCCGCCATTTTATCCTCGATGAGGCCGACCGGATGCTGGATATGGGTTTTATACATGATATAAAACGTTTGTTGCCTCTGTTGCCCAAGCGTAAACAAACTTTATTCTTTTCTGCTACCATGCCTTCGGCCATAGCCAATCTGTCGAAATCGATTTTGCATAATCCTGTAAAAGTGGAAGTAACGCCAGTTGCATCGGTGGTAGATACAATAGAACAACAGTTATACTTTGTGGAAAAACCACAAAAAAGTGAGCTCCTCATTAATCTGTTGGAAAAAGAGCAGGATAAATCTGTACTTGTGTTTTCCCGGACAAAGCATGGCGCAGATAAGATTGCAAGGGTTTTGAATAAAAATGGAATTGGTTGCGAGGCCATTCATGGGAACAAAACACAAGGGGCAAGGCAACGCGCCCTTACCAACTTCAAGTCAGGAAAAACGCGTGTGATTATTGCGACAGACATTGCCGCAAGGGGTATCGATATTGCTAATCTGGAAATGGTCATTAACTATGACTTGCCGGATGTGGCTGAAACTTATGTTCATCGTATAGGTCGTACGGGTCGTGCCGGAAATAGCGGAATGGCTCTTACATTTTGTTCTCAGGAAGAACGCCCCATGGTAAAAGACATCCAGAAATTGACAGGTAAAAGGTTGAATGCAGTATTGGCTGTCTGAAAATAACGATAAACATTCCAATTTTATAGCTTTGTACAATAATTAAAGAAGGAATGAAAGACGAATTTTATACCATACGCAGAAAAGACCGGATACTGGATGAGGTACGGATTACAGAGTTGCTGGAAACATCGGAATATGGTTTTCTGAGTCTGGGAACAGGTACAAACGGTTACGCTTACGGCATTCCGATCAGTTATGCCTACGATAAGGATGAAAATGTGCTGTATTTTCATTGTGCTCCCGAGGGGCATAAACTGGAAAATCTGAGACTAAATAATAAGGTCTCCTTTTGTGTGGTAGGCAATACAAAACCGATCAGTGAAAAGTTCACCACGTTGTACGAAAGCGTAATCGTTTTTGGTAAAGCGGATATCGACCTGCCTGATGAAGAAAAGCGGAAGGCAATTCGTAAATTAGTCGAAAAATATTGTCCGGAATATATGGAGTTGGGTGAGACTTATATGGAAAAATCATTCCATCGCACGCATACATTCAAAATTTTAATTGAACGGGTGACCGGAAAGTGCAAAAAGTAACAGTTAAAGATGTCTTAACCTCAGGCTATTCCCTACTACGCTTACACTACTCAAGGCCATAGCTGCTCCGGCAATCATGGGGTTAAGGAGAAAACCGTTAACAGGATAGAGTAGCCCCGCTGCTATCGGAATGCCGATCAGATTATATATAAAAGCCCAGAAGAGGTTTTGCCGGATAGTTCTGACTGTTTGCCTGGATAATCGGATAGCCTCCGGTATTCGTGTCAGGTCGGATGAGATGATGGTCATCTGAGCTACTTCCATTGCAATGTCACTCCCTTTTCCCATGGCAATGCTTACGTCGGACTGAGCAAGTGCAGCACTGTCGTTTATTCCGTCGCCGACCATAGCCACTGTTTTTCCTTCAGTCTGTAGTTGTTGTATAAACTCGAGTTTTTGGATCGGCAACATTTCGGATGCATATTGTTTTATACCGGTCTTTTTTGCCGTTTCTTTAGCCGCAGATTCATTATCTCCTGTTAGCATGTATACTTCAATGCCTTCGGTTTGCAATTGCTGAATTGCCTCCATGGCTGTTTCCCTGATCGTGTCGTTAACAGCAATCAGTGCCAATGCATAGTGGGAGTCGGCAAACCAGATCAGGGTTTGAGACGAATCAGTCAGTGACTCTGCCTTTTGTTCCAGTGATTCGTGGATTTGTATTTTATTGTCTTTTAGTAATTTGCGATTTCCGACGAAATAAGTAGTTTCTTTTACCCTGCCTTTTAGGCCTTTTCCCGGAATACTTTCATAGTCAGAGATCTTATTTAGGCTCAATTCATTGAAATGACTCACGATTGCTTCCGCCAGCGGGTGTTCGGATTGTTTTTCAAGGCTTAACAAAATATTCTTTCGGCTGTCGTTGTTATTGAGCCAGAAAACGTCCGCAACGACCGGTTTGCCTTCGGTTATTGTTCCTGTTTTGTCTAAGACTACGGCATTTATTTTCCGGCATAATTCGAGGCTTTCTGCATCTTTGATCAAAATCCCGTGCTCGGCACCTTTACCTATGCCGACCATTAAGGCGGTTGGAGTGGCTAATCCCAGGGCACAGGGACAAGCGATGATCAATACGGTTACGAAAGCCAGCAATCCTTGTGTAAATCCTATATTCCCTCCCAGGATTATCCATGCGAGGAATGCTGCCACTGCAATTGTTATTACTACGGGAACAAAAATCCCGGCAATTTTATCGACTAATTGTTGTACAGGAGCTTTACTGCCCTGAGCATCCTGCACCAAACGGATGATTTGAGCAAGCATAGTTTGGGAGCCTACTTTCTCTGCCCGGAACCGGAAGCTGCCTTTCTGGTTGATTGTACCGGCATATACGGGGCTACCCTGCTGTTTGAGTACAGCTACAGGTTCTCCGGTCAGCATACTTTCATCCACATACGATGAACCTTCGGTAACGGAACCGTCGACAGCTATTCTTTCACCCGGTTTTACGAGAATCAGATCACCTGTTGTTACCTTATTGATCAGTAATTGAACTTGTTCTTCATTGGCCCGGATGATGGTAACGGTCCGGGGTTGTAATCCCATTAATTTTTTTATGGAGGAAGAGGTCCTGCCTTTCGCTTTCTCTTCCAATAAACGGCCTAATAAGATAAAGGAAATGATAACACTTGCAGCTTCGAAATAGACATGCGGATGTAGTCCTCTCTGGTGCCAGAATTCGGGATATAATGTATTGAAAACACTGAAGAGGTAGGCTACACTTGTACTCAGTGCTACCAGGGTGTCCATATTGGCTGTGCCGTGTTTGGCCTGCTTCCATGCATTCAGAAAAAAATCTTTTCCTAACCAGAAGATGATGGGAGTGGAAAGAATCCACATGATTTCATTGGCAAAAGGAATATTCATAAGAAACATGCCGATAATGACCACCGGTAAGGACAAAAGAATTGCAATTATGGTTTTGTTCCTGAGATTGTTGAGCTTTTTTCGGTTAATGTCTTCGATCGATCCGGTGAGATTCGGGTCCTCCTTTTCGTCCTCCTCTTCGATCAGGAGGTCGTATCCGTTTTCCTGTACGGCTTCCCGGATTTGTTGGGGAGTTATACTGCCGGGCCAGTACTCAACATGAGCGTTCGCAGTTGCAAAATTGACGGTTGCCTCTGATACTCCCGGTAATTTCCGGATGGTTTGTTCAATGTGTCTGGCGCAGGAAGCACAACTCATGCCCAGCGCCGGGAATATTTTCTTTACCGTGTTTTTGTCCGATAATGTGTTCATAGCTACATTGTTTTTTAATATAAACAAAGATAGCCAACAATCAGCCTTGAATTACCTGATTTGTTCAATTCGGATTCGACTACCATGATGCAACGGTTGCAAACCATGTTCTTGATATATAGTTTTTTATTGTCCATCTTGGTTGTTTCCCCCACGCTGACGCATGGGGTTATATAGATTTCGGCGCTGGCGCGCCTTTGGGTAAAAAAGGGTATGCCGTTTCTGACATACCCTTTTATATATTCTACGACAATTGGTTTGGAACCTTTTGTTGTAGGGAGAGGAACTATTATTTTCCTTCCAGTTTTTCTTTCAAAGCAGCCAGTTCTTCGATGTCGCCCAGGGTTGTTTTTTCCATGGCGGGTTGAGAACTTACTGAATCTTCTTCTTTCTTCGCTTTTTTAGGAGCTTTTTTCTCTGCATTGGCTCCTTCTTTCTTAGCTTCAGCACGTTGTTCATCTTCGAAGATGCGGCTGTGAGAAAGGATGATCCGTTTGGAGTCTTTGTTGAATTCGATAACTTTGAATTCTAATTTTTCGTCCAATTGAGCCGGAGATCCGTCTTCTTTTACTAAGTGTTTCGGAGTTGCGAAACCTTCTACTCCGTAAGGAAGAGAGATTACAGCGCCTTTATCCAGTAATTCGATGATAGTACCTTCGTGTACGGAACCTACAGTAAAGATGGTTTCAAATACATCCCAGGGATTTTCTTCCAGTTGTTTGTGGCCTAAGCTCAAACGACGGTTTTCCTTGTCGATTTCCAGTACCTGAACTTCGATGTCGGCTCCGATAGTGGTGAATTCGCTTGGGTGTTTGATTTTCTTCGTCCAGGAAAGGTCGGAGATGTGGATCAAACCTTCAACACCTTCTTCGATTTCTACGAATACACCGAAGTTAGTGAAGTTACGCACTTTGGCAGTATGTTTGCTTCCAACAGCGTATTTGGTTTCCACGTCTTCCCATGGATCGGATTTCAATTGCTTGATACCCAATGACATTTTACGTTCGTCGCGGTCCAGTGTCAACACAACAGCTTCCACTTCGTCGCCCACTTTCATGAAGTCCTGAGCGCTTCTCAGGTGTTGTGTCCAGCTCATTTCCGATACGTGGATCAAACCTTCTACGCCCGGAGCGATTTCGATAAATGCACCGTAATCGGCCATGACAACTACTTTTCCTTTGACTTTGTCGCCTACTTTCAGGTTGGGGTCCAAAGCATCCCATGGGTGAGGAGTCAACTGTTTCAAACCAAGAGCGATCCGTTTCTTTTCGTCGTCGAAATCGAGGATAACCACATTGATTTTTTCGTCCAGTTTGACCACTTCTTCCGGATGAGAAACGCGTCCCCAGGAAAGGTCGGTGATATGGATCAGACCGTCTACGCCACCCAGGTCGATGAATACCCCGTAAGTAGTGATGTTTTTGACCACTCCTTCGAGAACCTGACCTTTTTCCAGTTTGGCGATGATGTCTTTCTTTTGTTTTTCCAGTTCAGCTTCGATAAGCGCTTTGTGAGAAACCACCACGTTTTTGAATTCCTGGTTGATTTTAACCACCTTGAATTCCATGGTTTTGTCTACAAATACGTCATAATCGCGGATCGGTTTAACGTCGATCTGAGAACCCGGTAAGAAAGCTTCAATACCGAATACGTCAACGATCATACCGCCTTTCGTACGGCATTTAACGTAACCTTTGATGATTTCGTTGTTTTCAAGAGCTGCATTGACACGATCCCAGGAACGTGTAGCGCGAGCTTTCTTGTGAGAAAGGATCAATTGTCCTTTTTTGTCTTCCTGGCTTTCGATGTACACTTCTACTTCGTCACCTACTTTCAAATCCGGATTGTAGCGGAATTCGTTCATAGAAACAACGCCATCCGATTTGTAGCCGATGTTTACCACCACTTCCCGTTTGTTCAGGGCAGTTACACGGCCGATCACAACCTCACGGTCGTTGATCTTGTTTAATGACTGATCGTATGTTTCAATCAGTTTTTCTTTGCTCATATCACCGTACGTTTCGCCTTTTTCGTAAGCGTCCCAGTCAAAGTCGGCTTTAGGAGCGGCAGGAGCTGCTGTTTTTTCTGTTTTTGCAACAGGTGCAGCAGGAGCCTGAACTTCAGCAGTTTCCACAACTGCTTCTTTGTTTAATTCTTCACTCATGTTTGTTAATAAAAAATTTAATTAGTAAGTTAGACATTATGTTGTCGATAAAAACGGGTGCAAAGTTACGGTTTAATTTCTGATAATCAATGAATTTTGAATGATTTTTTTAATCGTTGTTCAAGATGTTAATTTGGTACCTTGAACGGTTGTTATTTGTAACGTTCTGAATTATACCCTATCGGATTTCGTTGTCTACTCAGTTGTTTGTCTTTTACTTGCAATTCAGATAAGGTTTGATTGATCAAATCTAATTGGATCCGTGTGTCTTCATTGATATCGTTGTAGTCTGTAAATACTTCTTCTATATATTCTTTGAGTTCCCGGACTTCGGTTTGTAATTCACTCATTTTATTAACAGGAGAATTTAGAATCAGATGGCGCATAGACACAAAAGCTCGTACAATTTGTATGCTTATACTGATTGCAGCGTCACTACGTAAAACGCTTGATATCATGGTGACCCCGTGTTCGGAAAAAGCGGAGGGAAGTATGTGACTGTGCTTCATATTCTCGGGTATGTGGTCACAATTTGTGACCAGTTCAATCCATTCACTTTTAGTTAATTCAAACATAAAGTCAGGAGGGAAACGTCTGATGTTTCTTTTTACAGATTGCTTAAGGGCTTTTGTTGGCACTCCATACATCTCAGCCAGATCAAAATCCAGCATCACTTTACGGTCTCTTATTTCATAAATCTTGTTTTGGATGGGTTCAAGTTCTCTCGCTTCTGCATTCATAGTTATTATGGTTTTATGTTAATCAGACAAAAGTAATAATTATTTGCTGGATTTTCAATAATTATAACTTCTCGGCTGTTAATGGCTTGTGTCTGATAAATTAAGGTTAATGATGTTTTCGGTTACTTAGTTATTTCGTTTGAATAAAAAACCAAAAGGATCGAGATGCAAATTTGTATTAGCCATTATTTTTTTATTCATTTCATCCAAGTATTCAGTGGTATATAGAGTTACGATATAATCGCAATCGTAGCTAAAACCTGAACCGTAATCGTATTTAGCATTGATAGTAATTAGGCGTGATACAAAGTTAGTAAAATCTGTATTCTTGTAATCATTCAATTTTGTATTGTCAATTATATTCCCATTGACATAAACTACATGTGTTTTCGAATCCTTCCACGAATTGTATTCATCCTCAGACGGCGGATCCATCTTTTTGTATGGCTGCTTGTATGCAAAGGTTATCTTTTGCCGGCTTCTTTGCTCAGTGTTCATGAAGAGGAATAATTCCTTCAGCCGGTTCTCTTCTTCCTTTGACATGTTCCCACTTATGCGAATACCTCCTTCTTCTTTAGTAATGAATTTGCTCGTAATCGAGGCGTATTCTTCCATTTGTGCGTCGGTTGCAGGTTCGGAAGGAATGGGCAGGGGCCTTGAAGCTAATTGATCGTAGGATGCAGGAGTCAACTGATTGATTGTTTTCTTTTGTTCTTTAGCTTCTTCTAAGAGGCCTTCTTTATAGCTCTGCTCCTTTTTGTTGGAATCCCGTCCGGTCACAAACCAGGTCATGGCTTCTATCTCCATCAATTTGGATTGTTTGATCCCATTTTTATCCAGTTGATTAAATTCGTCAGACCCTTTTTTTGTCCAGGCAAAGCGGATTCGCTGTTGTTCTTGTTGGGTGGTATCCATCTGAACAAATAATATGTACAATCGATTTCTGTCTTCAGTAGTCAGTGTCATGTTTTTCCATTTTACTTCATATCCGTTGTCAGATTCCAAATATTTGTCAACAATAGCTTTGTATTCATTCATTTGTTCCGGACTTACTCCTTTCCCGGGAATAATTATCGGATCTTCTTGTGGGAGGCTGCCAGTGAGTTGTGTTCCGAAGTTTTCTGCTTCGTTATTTGCCCAAACCTTCGTTGAGAACAAGCATATTGCCGCTATAATTACCGGTACTAAAGCAATCGCTTTCATCCGGGCTCTTTTTTTAGTTGTTGTCTTTGTCATCATAATCAATCGTTTTTTTGTTACTGAAAAATTGAAATTGCAGGAGATGCGCAGGCTCCTGTGTTGATGTATTGTTTTTAGTAGTAATGTTTGATAATCAGGGATTATAATCTGGAGGTTGTTCAATACAGCTTCGTCGGCAAGGAATTCATGATTCTGCCGGATCTTGTTGCGAAACAGATAGAGCAGGGGATTAAACCAACAAACAGCAATCAGTATTTCAATGAAAATTAAATCCAATGTATGCTTTTGCCTGACGTGCGTCCATTCGTGCAGCAGGATTTCTTCCGGAATTTCTCCGGTTTCATATTCTTCCCGGTTCACAAAAATGCAGCTTGCAAAGCTATGCGCAACTTGTTTTTCTTCTAGCAGGACGACTTTTGTTCCTTTAAAATCAAACGCTGTTTTTTGTTTCTCTTTACGAATCATAGTTTGAAGATTGCGGATCAGGCGTATTGACAAGAATAAAACCCCCAATGCATAGGCAATGGGAACGATTTTTGAATAATCCAATATCGGTTTTTCCGTTTCTTTTTCAACGGATGTAGTGGCAGTTTCCCAGATTATTGTCTCAGGACTCAGGTTATTACTGGTTTCCGGAGCTTCAATGAGGATGTTTTGGGGATTATGCCGGACAAACTGCATCCATTCCGGAAACTTTGGCAAAGCAATGTGCAAGGTAAAAAACGGAACGATGAGAGCAAAAATCAGACTGCTCAATAGATAAAACCGTTTGAACCGGTGCATGCTTTCCTTTTCCAGCCAAAGTACATAGACCAGATAGAATAAGGCCATGCAAAGGGTTATCTTTATTAAATAGCTGATCATATTCTTTCCCCCTTTCTGTTATTCAGATTTTCCGTTATTTTTTTGAATTTCCTGTTCCACTATTTTCTTCAGTTCTTCCAGTTCTTTCGTTGATAAATTACCGGTTTTGGTAAAAAAGGAAGCGAACTGCAAGGCTGAGTTTCCGAAGAAATCCTTAACGATTCCATTGACATGTTTGGTGAAATAATCTTCTTTCCGGATCAGGGGATAATATTGACGGGAGTTGCCGAATGTCTGGTAGGCAATTACCCCTTTGTCCTGCATCCGTTTCAGAAGTGTGGCAATTGTGGTAACTGCCGGTTTGGGTTCCGGATAGCTTTCCAGGATGTCTTTCATGAAGGATTTTCCTTGTTGCCAGATGATTTCCATCAGTTGTTCTTCTGCTTTTGATAAGTTCATTACTCTATTTTGTTAGAATTAATTCTACAAATGTAGAATTTAAATTTAAATGAAAAAATAATTAGGAGGAAATTAGATTAAATTAACAGTTTTTTATTTTAAGGTCTGAGGAGGTTATTGTAAAGTCGGGTAAGGTCAATAAGAACCACAAGGTCTAATTGCTGTCCTCTAAAATTCCGAGCTAAAATGAAACCGGATCTCCTTAAAATCCTGCTGAGCCATTTGGAGAACATAGCCTGAATCAGCTAAGAAGACATCCCGTCCTTCCTTGTCCTTGGCCATATACTGGTATTTCCGCTTTTTGAAATTTTCCAGGGCCTCGGAAGAATCGCTTTCAATCCAGCAGGCCTTGTAGAGGTTGATGGGTTCCCATTTACATTGTGCTCCGTATTCGTGCAGCAGGCGGTATTGAATAACCTCGAACTGAAGCTGTCCGACAGTGCCGATGATTTTTCTTCCGTTGAACTGATTGGTAAATAATTGGGCTACCCCTTCATCCATCAACTGGTCAATTCCTTTATTGAGCTGTTTGGATTTCATCGGATCGGCGTTCTCGATGTATTTGAACATTTCAGGGGAGAAGCTCGGTAATCCTTTGAAATGTAGCTCTTCTCCGGCAGTAAGAGTGTCTCCGATCTTGAAATTACCGGTGTCGGGTAAGCCGATAATGTCTCCGGCGTATGCTTCGTCGACGGTTTCTTTTTTTTGCGCCATGAAGGCTGTGGGAGACGAGAATTTCATCATTTTCCCGAAGCGGATGTGTTTGTAGTTGACATTCCGTTCGAATTCTCCCGAGCAGATTTTCAGGAAGGCAATACAACTCCGGTGATTCGGGTCCATGTTGGCGTGAATCTTGAAAATAAAACCGGAGAAAGCGTCTTTTTCGGGAGTTACAACCCGTTCTTCCGCTACGACCGGCCGGGGAGAAGGAGCAATCCGGACAAAACAGTCCAATAGCTCCTTGACACCGAAATTATTCAATGCCGAACCGAAAAATACAGGAGCAATGTCTCCTTTCAGGTACGTATTAACATCGAATTCGGGATAAACCCCTTCGATCAGTTCCAGGTCGGCACGCAGTTTTTCAGCTAGTTTTTCTCCGATGTGTTTTTCCAGTTCAGGACTTTGGAGATCTTTGAATTCGACAGATTCAGTGACTGTTTGTTTGCTGGGAGTATAGAGGTCTAATTTTTCTTCAAAAATATTGTAGACACCCTTAAAGCTCGGTCCCATATCGATTGGCCAGCTCAATGGGCGTACGTGGATCTGTAGTTCCTGTTCCAGCTCGTCGAGCAGGTCGAAAGGATCCTTTCCGTCTCGGTCCATTTTATTGACGAAAACGATTACCGGCGTTTTGCGCATCCGGCAGACTTCCATCAGTTTCCGGGTCTGTTGCTCGACCCCTTTGGCGATGTCGACTACAATGATAACACTGTCAACGGCCGTCAGTGTGCGGTAGGTATCTTCTGCAAAGTCCTGGTGACCCGGAGTGTCGAGGATATTGATTTTATATCCTTCGTAATCGAAACCCATTACAGATGTAGCCACAGAGATTCCACGCTGTTTTTCGATTTCCATCCAGTCGGAAGTGGCGGTTTTCTTGATTTTATTGGATTTGACAGCTCCCGCTACGTGGATAGCGCCTCCGAAAAGGAGTAGTTTTTCCGTTAATGTCGTTTTCCCGGCATCCGGGTGACTGATGATGGCAAAGGTTCTCCGCCGTCGTATCTCACTGATCAGTTCGCTCATAATTGTTGTATACAGGTTTTCAGACTACCTTCCCATTGAGGAATGTTCAGTTGAAATGTTTCTTTTATTTTTGATTTATCCAGGACACTGTACTGGGGACGTGCCGCTTTTGTCGGATATTCTGCTGTGGTAATGGGATTTACCCGGCAGGAAGTGATGCCTGCCAATGCATGGATCTTCAGGGTAAAATCGTACCAGGAACAAATACCTTCGTTACTATAATGATAAATTCCTGCTGGAAAACAGTTGTTTCTATTGCAGAAAGCGAGTATGTCCAGAATGGTCCGTGCCAGGTCACCTGCATAAGTAGGTGTTCCGATCTGATCGGATACTACATTCAGTGTATCCCGTTCTTTTCCCAGTCGGATCATGGTTTTTACGAAATTATTGCCAAAAGCGGAATACAACCAGGCCGTCCGGATAATCATACTCTCCGGCTGATTTTCCAGTAAAGCGATTTCCCCCTCCCTTTTACTTTTTCCATAAATCGATTGAGGTTCGGTGGGATCGGTTTCCAGGTAAGGCCTGTTTCCTTTTCCATTGAAAACATAATCGGTCGATATATGGATAATTCTGGCTTTGCCTTTGGCGGCTAAGGCCAGATTAAGAACGGCATCCCTGTTGATCCGGTAACACAGTTCACTGTCGTCCTCCGCTTTGTCGACGGCTGTATAAGCAGCACAATTCACAATGCAATCGATGGCATTTTTTTCGATATATTCCCGGACTGCTTGTCTTTCACAAAGATCCAGCGTATCGATGTCGGTAGGGAAAAAATGAAATTCCGGGTAGGCGGCAAACAAGTTACGGAGTTCACTTCCCAACTGTCCATTTGCTCCTGTAATGAGAATGTTTTTTGTCATTATTCTGAATAACCAACCGTTTTTACTAATTTTGTGCAAAAGTAGTAAATATGATCCAGTATCGAATCCTTGAGACCGGTTTTTTTTATGCCGACGGTGGGGCTATGTTCGGGGCTATTCCGAAAAGGGCCTGGAGCCGGAAATATCCTTCCGACGATCAGAATTGCTGCCTGATGGCGATGCGTTGCCTGTTGGTCTGGAACGAAGAACGGATTGTTGTGCTGGATACCGGGGTAGGGAATAAAGGTCTTGGAAAACTTTCCTATTATCGGTTTTTTGATTTGAAGAGCCTTGCGGAACTGGTTCGTAGCCACGGTTTCGAGCCGGAACAGGTAACCGATGTGGTTTTGTCTCATTTGCATTTTGATCATTGCGGAGGTTGTACTTTTACGGATGAAAAAGGGGATTTACAGGTGACATTTCCAACGGCAAGGCATTGGGTCAGCCGGAATCAATGGGAAAATTATTGTGCGCCTAATTACCTGGAACAGGATTCTTTCCGTCCGGAAGATATGCTGCCTGTGGTTGAAGCCGGATTGCTTCAATGTGTGGATGAGGGATTCGATTTATTCGACGGATTCCGGATCGGATTGTTTGACGGGCATACGACCGGACAATTGGTTTCGATGATAGAAACGGAAAATGGGTTATGTATTTATCCTTCCGATGTTGTCCCGACCAAAGCACATTGGTCGACAGACTGGATTTCAGCTTATGATACGCATCCCCTGGACTCGGTTGTTTCCAAATTATTGTTGAAAGAAAAAACCGGAGAAAAAGAGGCATTTATGATTTTTTATCATGATGCATACAATAAAAGTGCAGCATTGCATGTTAGAAAGTGAAATCAATTTCGTTAAAGAAATATAGTATTCATTAAAATTCAGAAATACCTTATGAAAGTATTTACACAAATCTTTATTTTTTCGTTCATCGTTTTGCTTCTTAGCTCTTCCTGTTCCATTCAGATCAATGGTTCCGATCAGGGACGTGGAAAAACGACAAAAGGGAATGGGAACATTATTCATAAAGAACTTGCGGTTGCCGATTATTCTTCAATTGATCTGGGCGGAGTTGCCAATGTGTCTTACCGGCAGTTTTCGGGAGATAAACCTTATTTACAGGTCAATGTCGATGAAAATATTTTTCCTTTACTGGATATAAAAGTTCAAGGTGGTAGTTTGATCATCAGAACCCAGGATGGACAGAATATCAAGCCTACGGAATTTACCATTTACACGAATTCCCAGGAGTTGAATCAGGCCAAGGTTTCCGGAGCCGGTGATTTATATTTGCAAGGGGAAGTCAATTCCCAAAATATGAACATAATTGTTTCCGGTTCGGGAAATGTAGCGACCGACAGTCTTTATTGTGAAAAGTTAGATGTTGCCGTTTCCGGGGCAGGAGATGTAAAATTAGCTGGAGGCGGAGTGATATCTTATTTTTCGATCAGTGGAGCCGGTGATGTCAAAGCGTATGATTTTCATGTTAAAGAGTTGAATTGTAAGGTTTCCGGAGCCGGCGATATGGAAGTCAGTGTAAGTGAAAAAATGGAAGCCAGTGTATCTGGAGCCGGCGATATCAAGTATAAAGGCAATCCGTCGGTTGTCAACAAAAGAGTATCCGGGGCAGGTAGTATATCCAAGAAAGACTAACGTATCAGTCAAAAGGTATATCCAATTGTTGTTTTTCCGGTAAAAGCGTAAAACTCATACGGTGATAAGGGGTCGTTCCGAACAGTTCGATCCCTTTTCTGTGTATGGGGGTGGGGTAGCCTTTGTTTTTATTCCAGGCATACATTCCGTATTCTTCATGCAATCGTAGCATGTATTCATCGCGGTGAGTTTTTGCCAAAACAGAAGCAGCTGCAATGGACCGGTACTTTCCATCACCTTTTACCACGCAGGTATGCGGTATTTCTTTGTATTTTTTGAATCGGTTACCGTCGATCAACAGGTGTTCCGGAACGATGGATAATTGCTCAATGGCCCGGTGCATAGCTAAAAAAGAGGCATTCAGGATATTGATACGATCGATTTCTTCCGGGGTGACGATGCCGACAGCCCAGGACAACGCTTCCCGTTCAATGAGCGGACGCAGTGCATCCCTTTGTTTTTCGCTCAATTGTTTGGAATCATTGAGTGCTTCACAGGTGAAATCCGTAGGCAGGATCACAGCAGCGGCAAATACCGCTCCGGCCAGGCAGCCGCGTCCGGCTTCATCACATCCGGCTTCGATCCGGTCTTTATTGATATAAGGTAAAAGCATTACTTTCTGTATTTATAGTCCAACCACATAGATAAAAAACGATCATAAACGTAGTAAAAACCATCACCCGATTGATAGACCATTTCTTTTTCAATCAGGGATGACAAGGCGGTCCTGGCGCTGCTGGGAGCTAATTTGTATTGTTGAGTGAACGCCTTTGATCTGGGTTCTTTGATCTTTTTTTCTTTAGCGATAGCAATTAAAAGTTCCCATTGTGTCCCCGGAAGCAAATTCCGATAGTTAAAATAGATCGGTTCGTTCTCCAACAAAATGGTTTCCAGTTGTTTTCGGATGATTCCGTTATCAATGTTTCCGGCCGGAAGCGTATAGATTTTATTGAAAATATACTGAACATACCAGGTATGTCCCAGGCAGGAGTCATATATGAAAGCTGTATCCTCCTTAGAGATGGTCTTTTTTCCCCGTTTCAGATTCTTTATGGCGAATTCAATGTATTGCTCCCGGTCGATGGGATCGAGGATCATGATTTCCGAACTCTGATAAAAAGGTCGACTGTAGGAAGTGAACATTTCCTGTAACAGGTGTTTTTTACTTCCGGAAAAAATAAAACTGACATTGTTCAGTTGTTGAATGTGTGTGCGTAAGAGCGCTTCTACATTTTTTTCCGGATAATGAGCGATCTGCTGAAATTCATCGATGGCGATGACTACTGGTTTATTGCACTGCCTCAGGTAAGAGAAAATTTCACTCAGACTTTCGGCAGGACGGTTTTCGTCAGCTAATGTAATTTGCAGTTGAGGTGCTCCGTTGATTGGATCCAGGGTGAACACCGGCCGGATATTGAAAAAAAAACGGGAGGCTTTTTTCAGTATGTTGGCTGGAAAATGATCCAGTTTACCGATAATTTCTTTGGAAAGTATCTTGATAAAATCGTTCAGACAGGAGGAGGAAAAAATATCCAGGTAAAAACAGTCAGCATATTGTTTCAATTCTTTTTGTTGAAGTACATGCTGTATTAATCCGGATTTTCCCATTCTTCTCAGGCTCATCAGCACCAGGTTGCGCTGGCTTTTAATCGCATTGATCATACGATGTGTCTCATCTTCTCTGTCGCAGAAATAGACAGGAGAATATCCCTTGATCAGGAACGGATTGAGTAAATCATCTTTATCCATAATGACGATTTTTACTTGTGTTGTATTTTGCGTGTTGCAATTATTGTGTCGTAAAATGCGACACAATAATTGCAACACGCAAAATAAATGATAATAATCGGAATAAAAAAATATTTCTTGAAAAAAGTAAAAGAAATCTTTTATCTCAACATTCCGGCGGTTCGCTTTATTCCTTCGGTCAGTACGTCGATTTCTTCTTCGGTGTTATAAAAAGCGAATGTAGCCCTGACTGTTCCCTCGATGCCCAATACATCCATGAGGGGCTGTGCACAATGATGGCCTGTCCGGACAGCAATACCGAGACGGTCCAGGAGCATGCCCATGTCATAATGATGAATATTTCCGACTAAGAACGAAATGACGCTGCTTTTTTCTGTAGAAGTACCGAAAATACGCATGTCTTCGATCTGCATCATTTTTTCTGTGGCGTAATGCAACAGGTGGTCTTCGTATTGCCGGATTGCTTCCAACCCGATCCGGTTGACATACCTTAACGCTTCCGCCAGGGCTGTAGAACCGACGTAGTCCGGAGTACCTGCTTCAAATTTAAAAGGTAATTCATTGAAGGTGGTTTTCTCAAATGAGACAGTGGCAATCATTTCCCCTCCACCCTGGTAAGGAGGCAGTTTTTCCAGCCATTTTTCTTTTCCGTACAAAACGCCGACCCCGGTAGGACCGTAAATTTTGTGGGAGGAAAAAACCAGAAAATCGCAATCCAGGGCCTGTACATCAACCGGAATGTGCTGAACAGACTGTGCTGCATCGATCAATACCGGAATGTTGTGGTTATGAGCCATGTCAATGACTTTTTCGATGGGATTGATCGTACCCAGTACATTCGATACATGGGTCAGGGAAATTAGTTTGGTCCGGGGAGTAATCAGCTTTTCCAGTTTTTCGGGGACGATTTCTCCCTTTTCATTGATAGGGATTACTTTCAGTTCGATCCCGGAAATGTCTTTTTGTAATTGCCAGGGGACAATATTGGAATGATGCTCCATGGCCGAGACGATGATTTCATCGCCCGGACGACATTCCGAACGGCAGAAACTCGAAGCGATCAGGTTGATCGATTCTGTAGTTCCCCGGGTAAATACAATCTCACTGGGACTTCCCGCATTCAGGTATTGCTGAACGGTTTTCCGGGCATTCTCATGCGATTCCGTAGCCAGTTGGCTCAGGTGGTGCACTCCCCGGTGGATATTGGAATTGATGGTGGAATAAACCTCTTCGATTTTCCGGATCACGGGAAGCGGTTTTTGGGTAGTCGCTCCGTTATCCAGATATACCAAGGGTTTTCCATACACCTGTTGTGTAAGTATCGGAAAATCTTTCCGTATATTTTGAACATCTATATACATCCCTGACACCTGATAAGTTCTCCTCTGAATCGTTTTTCAACCAGCATTTTCAGCCTGTCTTTCAGAATATCCAGCCGGATACCTTCGATGACATCGTTGGTAAATGCGAACTTCAGCAACAGCCGGGCCTCTTTTTCAGGAATACCCCGGGAACGCATGTAAAATAGGGCGACGTCATCCAGTTGTCCGGTTGTCAATCCGTGCGAGCATTTGACATCGTCGGCGTAAATTTCGAGCTGAGGCTTTGCAAACATCCGGCATTCGCGGCTGGTACAAAGATTGCGGTTGTTTTGATACGCCTGTGTTTTCTGGGCATCCCGGGCGACCAGGATGCGTCCGCTGAAAGCTCCGACGGATTGGTGATCGAGTACATATTTAAAAAGTTCGTTGCTGTGACAGTTCGGAACTTTGTGTTCGATATTGGTATGATTATCTACTTTTTCCTGGTTTTCCAGAATGGCCATACCGTAGAGATGTGTTTCCGCATATTCGCCTTCCAGGGCGATGTTATAATTATTACGGGTAAACCCATTGCACAAGGTAATGTTGTTGACCATTACGTTGGATGAGGCTTTCTGTCTGACAAAACAGGAGGTCAGACGTATTGTTTTATCTGTACTTTCTTCCAGTTCGTAAAAATCAAAAACCGCATTTTCTCCAACAAATATTTCCGTCACCTGGGTAACCGCCAGGGTCGGGTTTTCATCGGCCGTATGGTCACAAACCAGAATTTTGGCCTGGGCTCCGGATTCGAGAATAATAAGTATCCTCCGGTTAACCAGGGAGTCGATGTCTCCTTTCAGTATATTGGTGAGTTGGATCGGTCCCGAAAGCACAACATTTTCAGGGATATATAACACATATCCATCTTGTACGAACATGGTGTTGAACGCTGTCAGGCCATTTTCCGGATCATGAGCCAGCCGGTTATAGTATTTTTCGAAAAGTTCCGGATGTTGGTTGGCAAATTGGTTCAGGCTTCCTGAAAAAACGCCCTCCGGTAAAGCCTTTGCCGGTTCTGCTTTGTAATAAAATCCGTTGACGATAAAATTCATGTTGGACGACAAGTTCGGAATATTACAGTGGAATACCTTCTGAGGATTGATAGGTGCTCCGGAATGACCGATGTAAAAACCGAAATCCGGTGCCAGGAGGGTTGATATATCCGTATGCTGGTATTCTTCCGATCCAAAAACAGGAAACCCTTTTTCACGGAAAATTTCAAAAGCATTTTCCCGTGCAGCATTTACTGGCGGTGCCGATTTGGTCTCGATTTTTTCCCTCTGACTTTGAAAGAAATCAATATATTGTTGTTCTGTTTTCATTCCTCTTCTTTATTTCAGCCAGTCGTATCCTTTTTCTTCCAGTTCGAGCGCCAGTTCGGGACCTCCCGATTTGACAATCTTGCCTTGATATAAGACGTGGACGAAATCCGGTTTGATGTATTCCAGTAACCGTTGATAGTGAGTGATGACGATGGTTGCGTTTTCCGGTTTTTTCAATTCATTGACCCCTTTAGCTACCACACGAAGAGCATCGATATCGAGCCCACTGTCGGTTTCGTCCAGGATTGCCAGTTTGGGTTCGAGCATGGCCATCTGGAAAATCTCGTTGCGTTTTTTTTCACCCCCGGAAAAACCTTCATTGACCGAGCGGTTGACCAGGTTATTGTCCAGTTCCACGACCGAGCGTTTTTCGCGTATCAGTTTCAGAAACTCTCCTGCAGAGAGAGGTTCTATCCCTTTGTACTTCCTGTGTTCATTTACTGCATTGCGCATGAAATTAACCATACTGACACCCGGGATCTCGACCGGATACTGGAAACTCAGGAATAAGCCTTCACAGGAACGTTCTTCCGGAGACAGTTCCAGCAGGTCTTTTCCTTCGAAACTGACTTCCCCTTTGGTTACCTCAAAAGCCGGATTGCCGACCAATACGGCCGATAAGGTACTTTTCCCCGAACCATTCGGCCCCATAATAGCATGGATCTCACCGGCATTGACTTGTAGGTCAATCCCTTTTAATATCTCTTTCCCGTTGACAGACGCGTGTAAATTTTTAACTGTTAGCATTACTATACAATTCGGTTTTTATCCCTACTCTTAATTTTTAATTCTTAACTCTTAACTCTTAACTCTTAATTATCCAACGCTTCCCTCCAGGCTGATCTGCAACAATTTCTGCGCTTCCACCGCAAATTCCATGGGAAGTTTATTCAGTACCTCTTTGGCGTAACCGTTGACGATCAGTCCGACAGCATCTTCCGTAGAAATGCCTCGCTGGTTGCAATAGAATAATTGGTCTTCACTTATCTTGGAAGTCGCCGCTTCATGTTCCACGATGGCGGTTTCGTTCTGAATATCCATATAAGGAAAGGTGTGGGCACCGCATCGGTCGCTCAGTAAAAGGCTGTCGCACTGAGAGTGGTTTCGGGCACCTTCCGCGCCTTTCATGACACGTACCAGTCCCCGGTAGCTATTTTGGCTGACTCCGGCCGAGATCCCTTTCGATACGATTGTACTCCGGGTATTTTTTCCGATATGGACCATTTTGGTTCCAGTATCCGCCTGTTGGTGGTGATTGGTCACTGCCACCGAATAAAATTCGCCCACGGAGTTGTCACCCGAAAGGATACAACTCGGGTATTTCCAGGTAATGGCCGAACCGGTTTCCACCTGGGTCCAGGAAATTTTGGAGCTTTCACCTTTACAGATTCCTCTTTTGGTAACAAAATTATAGATTCCACCTTTTCCGTCTTTATCGCCCGGATACCAGTTCTGAACCGTCGAATATTTTACTTCAGCCCGGTTTAGCGCTACAATTTCCACAATAGCGGCATGCAGTTGATTCTCGTCGCGCATCGGAGCCGTACACCCTTCCAGGTAGCTGACATAAGCGTCATCTTCAGCGACGATCAGCGTTCGCTCGAACTGTCCTGTATTCATGGCATTGATGCGGAAATAGGTTGATAACTCCATGGGGCAGCGTACACCCTTCGGAATGTATACGAACGATCCGTCGCTGAATACAGCCGAATTCAGTGTTGCAAAAAAGTTGTCGCGGTAGGGAACTACCGAACCCATGTATTTCTTGACCAGATCGGGATGATTCTGTACCGCTTCACTGAAAGAACAGAAAATAATACCCTTTTCGGCCAGCGTTTCCTTGTAAGTTGTTTTGACAGAAACACTGTCCATCACGGCATCGACCGCCATTCCGGAAAGGATTTGTTGTTCGTGGAGAGGTATCCCCAATTTGTCGAATGTTTTCAGTAATTCCGGATCTACTTCATCCAGGCTTTTGGGTCCCTCTTTCTTTTTAGGTGCCGCAAAATAAATGATATCCTGGTAGTCGATTTCAGGAATGGTCAGGTGAGGCCAGCGGGGCATTTGCATCGTTATCCAGTGCCTGTAGGCTTTCAAACGAAATTCCAGCATCCACTCCGGTTCGTTCTTTTTGGATGAGATGAGTCGTATCGTGTCTTCATTCAGTCCTTTTGGAACATATTCCGTTTCCACATCGGTAACGAATCCATACTTATATTCATTGGTCGTTACCTGGTCGATAATATCGTTTGATTCGTTTTGCATGAAATTAAAGTTTTACGTTGCATGATTTCGTCAACGTATTACGTATTAAAAAAATAATTTTTTACATAAGGGTAGATCGTCGGTATCACATTTCTTACCTTATTAAATAAAACAGATTTGTCTTTTGTTTGTTTACTGATTATCTGTGAATTTGGGTCAAAAACAGTTAACAGGTTGAAAGCTAAACTTAATGCAATAAGCCAGGAGAGAAATCCGAAGAGGGCTCCCGCCAGGTAGTTTATCATACGGGCCGGCGTAACCTTGATAGCAAGATGCAGCAGTTTACCCAACCAGTGAAAAACCAGGATAATCGCAGAAAAAGCCAGTACATAGCAGACACCTGTAACTATGTAGTCCGGAAAAGTACCGGTAATAAAAGGTTGCCCGAGTAAAAATTCCCGGATAGGTTCGGCGGCACGACCAGCAAAGAAAATGGCAAAAACGAGGGATAGAAGCGAAATGACCTGTTTGATAATTCCATCAAACAGGCCTTTTATGAGTCCAGCCCCCAGGCAGATTGTTATGACTAAGTCTAAACCGCTCATTGTAAGAATTGAGAATTGAGAATTGAGAGTTGTGAGTTGAGAATTTAGGGTTACTAAAAATAATTCTCAATTCTCAACTCTCAACTCTTAATTTTATAAAGTTTGTTTTACTTCGATTTGTTCGAAAGCTTCGACAATGTCTCCGATTTTGATATCATTGAAATTATGAATGTTTAATCCGCATTCGTATCCGGAAGAAACTTCCTTAACGTCTTCTTTGAAACGTTTCAGAGAGCCTAATTCTCCGGAATAGATGACGATACCGTCACGAATGATGCGTATTTTGTTACCTCGTTTGATCTTTCCTTCCTTGACCATACAACCGGCAACTGTACCGACTTTCGTAATCTTGAATACCTCGCGGATTTCCACGTTGGCAGTAATTTCTTCCTTGATTTCAGGAGAAAGCATACCTTCCATAGCTGCTTTGACTTCTTCGATAGCATCGTAAATAATGGAATACAACCGGATATCCACTCCTTCTTTTTCAGCCAGTTTACGCGCTGATTGCGAAGGACGTACCTGGAATCCGATGATAATCGCATCAGAAGCAGCAGACAGTGTAACATCCGACTCGGAAATCTGACCGACTCCCTTGTGGATAACATTGACCTGGATTTGTTCGGTGGAAAGGCGGATCAATGAATCCGAAAGGGCTTCCACAGAGCCGTCCACGTCTCCCTTGACAATGACATTCAACTGCTGGAAGTTGCCGATGGCAATCCGGCGGCCGATATCGTCCAGGGTGAGCAGTTTTTGGGTTCTCAGTCCTTGTTCGCGTTGCAATTGCTCGCGTTTATTGGCAATATCACGGGCCTCCTGTTCGGTTTCCAGTACGTGGAATGTATCTCCTGCTGTAGGAGCTCCGTTCAGTCCAAGTATCAGTACCGGTTCGGAAGGACCTGCTTCGGTGATGCGTTGATTTCGTTCGTTGAACATAGCCTTGACACGTCCAAAGTGGGTTCCTGCCAGTACGATATCTCCCATTTTAAGCGTTCCGTTTTGAACCAGCATCGTTACGACATATCCGCGTCCTTTGTCCAGAGAGGACTCGATTACTGATCCTACGGCCCTACGGTTCGGATTGGCTTTGAGTTCGAGCAATTCAGCTTCCAACAGAACTTTTTCCAATAATTCCCGTACTCCGACTCCCTGTTTGGCCGAAATATCCTGAGATTGGTATTTACCTCCCCAGTCTTCCACCAGGTAGTTCATTCCGGCGAGCGTTTCCTTGATCTTTTCAGGATTAGCACCATGTTTGTCGACCTTGTTAATAGCAAATACTATAGGTACATTGGCGGCAGCGGCATGGTTAATCGCTTCCACTGTTTGGGGCATGACGTTATCATCGGCAGCCACAATAATGATGGCAATATCCGTTACGCTGGCACCGCGGGCACGCATGGCGGTAAAAGCTTCGTGTCCCGGAGTATCCAGGAACGTGATGTGACGTCCATCGGGCAATTTTACATTATATGCTCCGATGTGCTGGGTAATACCTCCGGCTTCACCGGCGATTACATTGGTTTTGCGGACACTGTCCAGTAATGAGGTTTTACCATGGTCGACGTGTCCCATAACCGTAACGATAGGAGGACGTGGTACCAGGTTTTCTTCATCATCCTCTTCTTCTGAAATAGCTTCCACAACTTCAGCACTGACGTATTCCGTCTTGAATCCGAATTCTTCAGCAACAATATTGATTGTTTCCGCATCCAGGCGCTGGTTGATTGAAACCATGATCCCGATGCTCATACAGGTGGAAATAACCTGAACCACCGGAACGTTCATCATATTAGCCAGGTCACTGGCTGTAACGAATTCCGTCAGTTTGATGGTTTTGCTTTGCATTTCATCCAGTTCGTCGAGTTCGTTCTGGCGTTGAGAAATGGCATCCCGTTTTTCCCTGCGGTATTTGGCTCCTTTTTTCTGTCCTTTGTTGGTCAGGCGGGCCAGGGTTTCCTTGATTTGTTTTTGGACATCCTCTTCGTTGATTTCATTCTTCCCTGCAGGTTTACGCAGTTTCAGGCGAGAGTTGCCGTCTCCTTTTGCAGAGGCAGGCACACCCTTTTCAATGTCCACTTTTTCGCGTTTGATCCGGTTCCGTTTTTTCTTTTTGGCTTCATCCAGATCAACTTTTTTCGTAAGAACGGGTTTTTCCCGTTTCTCAACTTTAACGTCTTCCTGAGCCGCTTTTTTAATTTCCACGGTCAATGCCGCTTTTTTATCTTTTTCAGCCCTTTCCTTCCGTTTTTCTTCTTTGGTTTTTTTCTTGGGACGAGTTGATTGATTGATGCTTGACAAGTCAATTTTACCTGTGACCCGGATATTGGATTCAATTACCGGTTTATTTAACCGGAAAACCTGGCTGTCATCTTCGGAGTTCTCTTCTTTTTCCTCCTGTTCATCTTCTTCCTCCTCCTGAAAGTCGTCATCATCCTCTTCGTCTTCCTGGTCTTCAGTATCATCCTCTTCTTCGTCGTTATCATCCTCTTCGAACAACACTTTTTCCTCTTCTTTTTCCGGGATTTCGACTATCATTTCTTTTTCCGGCTCGTTGGCTTCAATTTCTTTCTCTTCTTCTTTCGGAGCATCATATGCCGGGGTTTCCTTTTTTTCTTCGGGAGCAGGTTCCGTTTTTTTCTTTTTTCCAAGCGTATCCAGATCTATTTTACCTATGGTCACAAATTTCGGTTTGATTTCATCCGGTATTTCGGTCTTGATTTCTTCCACCTTTTTTTCTTTTTCATAACCTTCTACGGCCACTGTTTCCTTTTTTTCTTTGTGGTGACGTTCCTGGCTGAATTTTTCAGATTCGAGTTTGATACTTTTGTCTTTGCTGAACTCCCGTACAAGCAGGTTGTATTCCTCATCACTGATTTTTGTATTGGGATTTGCCTCAATGGAAAATCCTTTTTTGTTCAGGAATTCCACAACAGTGGTCAATCCGACATTCAGGTCTCTTGTTACTTTTATTAATCTAATGGACATACAATTTTTTTAGGGAATAACACTCATTCATCTTCAAATTCAGCACTCAGAATACCGAGTACTTCATCCACAGTACTTTCTTCCAGGTCAGCTTTCTCGATAATTTCTTCACGACTCATCGCAAGCACATTTTTCGCAGTGTAGCAACCCAGGTTTTTCAATGCTTCTATGACCCATACTTCTATTTCATCGGAAAATTCATCCAGGTAAATGTCTTCTCCGTCGATATCCACATCGCGGAAAACATCAATGGTGTATTCGGTCAGCATACTTGCCAGTTTGATATTCAGACCTCCTTTTCCGATTGCCAGAGAAACTTCTTCCGGGCGGAGGTATACTTCGGCTTTTTTGTCTTCTTCATGAATTTTAATGGAAGAAATTTTTGCCGGACTTAACGCACGCTGGATAAAGAGGGAAGTATTATTCGTATAATTGATTACGTCTATATTTTCATTGCATAATTCCCGGACGATACCATGGATACGGGCGCCTTTCATTCCCACGCAGGCACCTACCGGATCGATCCGGTCATCGTACGATTCTACGGCCACTTTGGCTCTTTCTCCGGGGATCCGGGCAATGCGTTTGATTGTGATCAATCCGTCGTGGATTTCCGGAACTTCCAGCTCGAACAACCGTTGCATAAACAGGTTGGAAGTACGGGAAAGAATGATTTTCGGATTGTTGTTCTGGTTGTCTACTTTGACGACTACCGCTCTCCGGGTTTCTCCTTTGCGGAAAAAATCACCCGGGATCTGTTCCGTTTTGGGAAGGATCAATTCGTTTTCTTCGTCGTCCAGCATCAGGATTTCTTTTTTCCAGATCTGGTAAACTTCGCCGGAGACAATTTGTCCGACCCGGTCTTTGTATTTATTGTAAAGACTGTCTTTCTGAAGCTCCAGAATCTTGGAGGCCAGCGCCTGGCGAAGGTTGAGCACAGCACGACGTCCGAATCCGGCAAAATTTACTTCATCGGTGATTTCTTCTCCGATTTCGTAGTCAGGATCGATTTTCTGAGCATCCGACAATTTGATTTGCAGGTTAGGATCTTCCAACGCGTCATCAGCAACAATTTCCCGGTTTCTCCAGATTTCGAAGTCACCTTTGTCGGGGTTGATGATAATGTCATAATTCTCATCCGAACCGAACATTTTACTGATCACATTGCGGAATGCTTCTTCAAGGACGCTGATCAATGTAGTCCTGTCGATGTTTTTAAGTTCCTTAAATTCGGCAAAAGTATCGATCATACTAACCGTTTCCTGTTTTTTCGCCATAAGTTTTACTTGAATCTGATTAAGTATTTAGTATATTTTATTTCATTGTAGGGAAAAACCAGGTCTTCTTCGACCGTAATTTTTCGTTTAGCTCCTTCCGGTTTGATTTGTTTCTCAACGTTCAGGATAATTTCATTTTCGTCTGCGTTTTTCAGTAAACCCGTCCACTTTTTACCGGTTTTTGTCAATACTTCCACTTCTTTACCGATATTTTTCGTGTATTGGCGTAGAATTTTGAAAGGTTGACCGATTCCAGCCGACCCGACTTCCAGTTCGTAATCTTCCGTTTCCCGGTCGAGATGGGATTCAATCCAGCGGTTCAAAGCGATGCAATCGTCAATGGAAACCGATTGGTCATTGTCAATTTCAACTACAATACAATTGCCCGGCCTGACTTCTATATCAACCAGATAATGATCCGAATCTTTCAGATAATCTTCAACAATTTGTTTTACTAACGCTTTATCGATCATGTTTCGATGTTTTACAAAATCGAAGAAGGGGGCTGTCGCCCCCCTCCTCCTTAAATTTTTCGTTTGCAAAATTAGGCTTTTTTATTGGTTCTTCCAAATATTCAATGATATTTCCGGATTTTATGTGTTAAAAATAAATAATAAACATTAAGTAGATTTGGATTGATTGGAAATTTGTGATTGGATGAATTCCCCGATTATTGAATTCCCCACGCTGACGCATGGGGCCATTGAGATTTCGGCGCTGGCGCGCCTGTTGGTTGGAGAGTCTGTTGTCAGCAACAGGGAGAGAAAGTATGATTGAGGGAATTGGGATTTCTTTAGATAGTTGTTTCAGTATTTTCCGGATAAATTACTTTCTTTTACCTTTGCAGGAAATAATTTCAGATTGATTGACTTTATGGAAAACAGGATAACTTCGTTGTTTCAGATTCAATATCCCATTGTGCAGGCTGGAATGGTTTGGTGCAGCGGGTGGCGACTGGCTTCGGCAGTCAGTAATGCCGGCGGGCTAGGATTACTGGGAGCAGGATCCATGCATCCGGAAACTTTGCGTGAGCACATCCGTAAATGCCGGGAGGCGACCGGTAGGTCTTTCGGGGTAAATGTTCCTTTGTTGTATCCCGAAATTGAAACGATTATGCAATTGATTATCGAAGAAGGGGTAAGGATTGTTTTTACTTCGGCTGGAAATCCCAAAACTTGGACGCAACGGTTGAAGGAAAACGGAATTACGGTCGTGCATGTTGTTTCCAGTGCTAAGTTTGCCCTTAAAGCTCAGGATGCCGGGGTAGATGCTGTTGTGGCAGAGGGATTTGAGGCCGGAGGGCATAACGGAAGGGAAGAAACCACTACGTTGGTATTGATTCCGCAGGTTCGTCGTAGCATAACGATTCCCCTGATTGCGGCAGGAGGAATTGCCACCGGAGAGGGGATGCTGGCCGTAATGGCTTTAGGTGCCGAGGGTGTTCAGATCGGTAGCCGTTTTGCAGTCACCAGAGAGAGTTCTGCCGGAGAAGCGTTTAAGCAACGGTGCGTGGAAGCGGGTGAGGGGGAAACTATGTTGACTTTGAAAAAAGTAGTTCCGACCCGTTTGATTAAAAATGACTTTTTTTATCAGGTGGAAACGGCCGAGAGCAAAGGCGCTACAGTAGATGAATTGCGTGAATTGCTTGGGAGGGGACGGGCTAAAAAAGGTATTTTCGAAGGAAATCTCCAGGAAGGAGAGTTGGAGATCGGCCAGGTGACATCCCTGATCGAAGATATACCGGAGGCAGCAGAAGTGGTGGCAAATTTAGTTCGCGACTTTAATTTTGCTGCAAAAAGTTTATCTTCCATTCGCATGTGAAATTTTCAGATTTTTGTGTAACTTTGTCGGTCCTCAACTCGTCAAATAGTATTGAACTTTTATTTTTATGGCAAAACGAAAACTTGCGGAAAAGCAAGTCAAACATACTTCAGAACCTTCTAAGATCAGGCAATTTTTTGCCAGCGAGGTAACCCACTTCGTTGTGGGATTGATCATCCTGATGTTTACTGTTTACGCAGCCCTCTCTATGGTTTCTTTCTTTTTTACAGGTGCCAGCGACCAGAGTAAAATCGAAGGAGTGTCCATTTTCTTTCCCGGAAATATCCCTGGTATTGAAAACTGGACTGGTACACGGGGTGCTTGTCTGAGTAATGTCCTGATGAACGAATGGTTCGGGATTTCCACATTTCTTCTGTTGTTGTTTTTCGCTTTGCTCGGATTGCAACTGATGAAGGTCAAGTATTTCCGTCTTCTGAAAGATTTTGTTTTATGTACTTCCATTATGATTTGGTTGTCGGTTGCGCTGTCTTTCTTTTTCGGGCGTTTTTTCAGGGATACGGCTGTTTTCATCGGAGGGAAGCATGGGTTTATTTTGTCTGATACATTGATTCAGAACATTGGAATTCCGGGAACTTTTTTTGTGATCCTGATCTTTTTTGTCATCATTATGATTGTACTCAGCAGGCAAACCATTCCTTTTATCCGGAAAATGTTTACGGCGAAAGTTCCTGGAATAAAAGTAAATGAAAAGAGGACCAGGAGCGAAAAGCCGGAACAGGCCGGGTGGAACGAAGGACCCGAAAATACTGATCTGGACATAAATGGAAAAACCGGAACCGAAGATCCTAAGGCTAACGTTTTGGTTGTAAATGAAAAAGAAGAGGATAATCCTTTTATAAGAATAGAAGATAAGGATGTGGCAGGCGAGGATGATGATCGTTTTGAGATCATTAAGCCGGTTGACGAAGAATATGTTGTTCCGGAGAGAGAACCGGAAGAAACTCCGTTTGTGATCGTGCGAAACGATGAAGAGGAAGCCAACGAGTTATTGGAAGAACTGGGTGTCTATGATCCGACCCTGGATCTTTCCTTGTATCAGACTCCTCCGGTCGACTTGCTTAAAAAATACGAGCAGGCGGATCAGCAGGTGGATATGGAAGAGCAGAACAGTAATAAAAACAAGATTATTCAAACGCTCGAGAATTACGGCATCAAGATTAAAACCATCAAGGCGACTGTCGGACCGACTATTACACTTTATGAAATAGTTCCGGAAGATGGGGTACGTATTGCTAAAATACGTAACCTGGAAGATGATATCGCGATGAGCTTATCGGCGTTAGGTATCCGTATCATCGCTCCCATGCCCGGAAAGGGAACCATCGGTATCGAAGTGCCGAACAAGGAACCTCAGATTGTTTCCATGCAATCCATTATTGCATCCAAAAAATTCCAGGAATCCAGATTCGACCTGCCGATCGCTTTGGGTAAGACCATTACCAATGAAGTATTCATGGTGGATCTGTGCAAAATGCCTCACTTACTGGTAGCCGGGGCTACCGGACAGGGAAAATCGGTCGGACTGAATGCGGCGATAACATCCCTGCTTTATAAAAAACATCCGGCGGAGTTGAAATTTGTGCTGGTCGACCCGAAAATGGTAGAATTCAGTATTTATTCAGTGATTGAGAAACATTTCCTGGCCAAGTTGCCGGATTCGGAAAAGCCGATTATTACGGATTTTGACAAGGTAATCTATACCCTGAAGTCGTTGACCAAGGAAATGGACGACCGTTATGCACTATTGATGAAAGCCGGTTCGAGAAACATCAAGGAATATAACGAAAAATTTATTAACCGCAGACTGAATCCTCTGAAAGGGCATAAATTCATGCCGTATATTGTGGTAATCATCGATGAGTTCGGAGACCTGATCATGACAGCAGGTAAAGAAATTGAATCGCCCATTGCACGGATTGCCCAGAAGGCACGTGCGGTAGGAATTCACATGATCATTGCCACGCAACGGCCTACGACCAATATCATTACAGGAACCATTAAGGCCAACTTCCCGGCGCGTATCGCTTTCCGGGTAATCTCAATGATCGATTCCCGGACGATTCTGGATGGGCCGGGTGCCAACCAACTGATCGGCCGGGGTGATATGTTATTTTTCCAGGGTAGTGATATGACACGGGTACAGTGTGCTTTTGTCGATACGCCCGAAGTGGAAAAAATCACCCAGTTTATCAGTGCCCAGCAAGGCTATCCTACAGCTTTTATGCTGCCTGAATATGTAGGAGAAGATGGTGGGGAAAAAGCACCGGGAGCTGTTGACCTTTCAGAGCGGGATCCGTTGTTTGATGATGCTGCACGGCTGATTGTTATTCACCAGCAAGGTTCTACTTCGTTGATTCAACGTAAGTTTTCTATCGGGTACAATCGTGCCGGGAGACTTATGGATCAACTGGAAGCAGCGGGCATTGTCGGTCCGGCGGAAGGAAGCAAGGCCCGTCAGGTTCATATCCCGGATGAATATCAATTGGAACAAATACTAAATACATTAAAAGATAAATGAAAAAAATAATTTATACCAGCCTGTTGCTTTTGTCTGTAGCAACTCTTACTTTTGCTCAGAAAGATACCAAAGCCAAAGATTTATTAGATAAGTCCTCTGCTGCTTTCAATCAGTCCGGAGGATTGTCTGTGTCTTTTACCTTAAACATTAAGGATGTGCCGAATAATGTGACCGAGAGTTTTGATGGAAGTATCGCTCTGAAAGAAAATAAGTTCTATATTTCAACTCCGGAAATGGATACCTGGTTTGACGGAAAAACGCAATGGGTATATATGAAGGGGCCGGAAGAAGTGAATGTGAGTGAGCCGGATGCTAATCAGGTTCAGGCATTGAATCCGGCATCCATCCTGGAAATGTATAAAAAAGGTTGTAACTATAAATACCTGGGGGAAAAAACAGATATCAAAATGCGTAAAGTACAGGAAGTGGAACTGATCCCCCAAAATAAAAAGGCGGAAATGACCCGGATTGTTTTGCAAATCAATTCGACTGATTTTATGCCGGTGATGTTCCATATTTATTATAAGAACAAGATTGAGAATGTGATTTACATTCAGAAATACCAGGTAAAACAGAATCACCCGGACAGTATGTTCCAATTCGATACAAAGAAATATCCGAAGGTGGAAGTGATTGACCTGAGATAAAGGGAATTAAAAGTTAAAAATTAAGAATTAAGAATTAAGAATTAAGAGTGGAAAAGGTAAGGTGTCTTATTGTGGGTTCCGGTCCGGCAGGATATACGGCAGCTATTTATGCTTCAAGAGCGAATTTGTCTCCGGTTTTGTATGAAGGAATACAGCCGGGAGGACAGTTGACAACAACGACGGAAGTGGAAAATTTTCCCGGTTATCCGGAGGGAATTACAGGTCCGGAAATGATGGAAGAACTTAGAAAACAGGCCATGCGTTTCGGAGCAGATCTGCGTCCGGGTATCGTTACGGCTTCCGATCTTTCTCAAACTCCTTATCGGTTGACAATCGATGAAAATACGGTGATTGAGGCGGAAGCGTTGATTATTGCAACCGGAGCTACGGCCAAGTACTTAGGTTTGCCTGACGAAACCAAGTATGCCGGTCAGGGAGTATCAGCATGTGCTACCTGCGACGGATTTTTCTACCGTAAAAAAACGGTAGCCGTAGTGGGAGGTGGAGATACGGCTTGCGAGGAAGCGATTTACTTAGCCGGATTAGCGGCAAAGGTATATATGATTGTTCGTAAGGATTACCTCCGGGCTTCCAAAATCATGCAGGAGAGGGTCTTGAACCATCCTAAAATTGAAGTGCTTTTTGAACACAACACCATCGGATTGTTTGGTGAAAATGGAGTAGAGGGAGCTCATCTGGTCAAACATCTTGGCGAGCCGGATGAAGAAAAAGTGGATATTGCGATAGACGGTTTTTTCCTGGCAATCGGACATCAGCCTAATTCTGATGTTTTCAAACCATATATAAAAACCGATGAACAAGGATATATAAACGTAGTGCCGGGTACTCCCCGGACTAATCTTCCTGGAGTTTTTGCTGCCGGAGATGTTGCTGATCCGCATTACAAGCAGGCCATTACTGCAGCCGGAACGGGTTGTATGGCGGCGATCGAAGCGGAACGGTACTTGAGTTCGATCGGAAAATAAAAAAATAAACGAGCGTCAGCCTCTCCCCTCTGGAGGAGGTAGAGGGAGGATTTTGCAAAGAACTAAGAATTAAGAATTAAAAAAATAATTGGGAGATACTTTGTTGATTTAGGATTTTCGAGAGTCTACAATCCTCCCCCTGCCCCCTCCAGAGGGGGATAAAGGTCACTCATAAATAGATAAAAATGAAAAAGATCGGTTGTTTGTTGTTGCTTTCCTTATTGATAATCGGCAATCTTGTTGCCCAGGATAAAAAGATCAAAAACGTCATATTGATGATTCCCGACGGGACTTCGTTGGCTACGGTTTCCGCTGCCCGTTGGTATCAGCGGTACAACCAGCCGGACAAGCCGAACTTGAATCTGGACCCTTATATTTGCGGAACGGTGCTTACTTTTTCTTCCAACGCTCCGATCGGAGACTCGGCTCCTACGACTTCCTGTTACATGACCGGAGTTCCGAGCCGCGCAGGTTGGGTATCTACTTATCCTACGCCTGATCCTGAAAACGATATCCTGCCCATGGATTCAACAAAGGCTTATCAACCGCTGATGACAGTCCTGGAAGCGGCAAGAATTACCCAGAATAAGTCTGTCGGATTGGTCTGCACGTGTGAATTTCCTCATGCTACTCCAGCCGATTGCTCGGCTCATAGCTACAACCGGAGCCGGTACAACTGGATTGCGCCTCAGATGGTTCACAACGGACTGGATGTGGTGATCGGGGGAGGTGCCCGGTTGATCGATGATTCGATGAAGGTTTATTTAGAAAAAGAAGGTTGTGGCGTTTTTCTCAACGATATGACTGGATTCCGGAACTATAAGGGAAATAAGATGTGGGCGCTTTTTGCGGAAAGGGATATGTCGTACGACCTGGATCGTGATCCGGAAAAACAACCCTCTCTGGCAGAGATGGCCGGTAAGGCAATCGAAAAACTGTCGACTAATCCTAATGGATTCTTCCTGATGGTAGAAGGTAGTAAAATCGACTGGGCGGCGCATGCCAATGATCCGATTGCTCTGATTACCGACATGCTCGCTTTCGACAAAGCATGTGGTGTCGCCCTGGACTTTGCTAAGAAAAACGGGGAAACGGTAGTCATTATTCTGCCGGACCATGGAAACAGTGGATTCAGTATCGGATCGAGCAAATGTAAAGATTACAGTACGTTGACTAAGGATGAACTTTTCAAAGGTATCTCTCAATATAAAATTACAGGAGAAGGGCTGATTGAAAAATTACACAAGACCGATGCGTCGGAGGTTCGCTCAGTGGTGAAGGAATACACAGGTATCGAGCTTACCGACAGTGAATACCAGGAGATGATTCAATGTGCCGATTATTCCAAGAGTTCGTTGACCGATGAGGAACGGATGAAAGGCAGTAAACTGGTTAAAGTGGTCGCCAAAATTTTAGATAGTCGTACCTGTTTTGGTTTTACAACCGGAGGACATACCGGAGAAGAGGTCTTTCTGGCGGTTTATGATCCGACCCCTAATCGAATCGCCGGTTTTAAGACCAACCAGGAGATTAATACCTATCTTCGCCAATCGCTAGGGTTGCAACAGTCTCTGGAAGAGTTGACCGGAGAATATTTTGCCAAGCATACGGATGTATTCAGGAACTATACCTGTACGATCATCGATCCGGAAAAGAAAGATTCTCCCAAGCTGGAAGTAAAGAATAAAAAGAAGAAATTGGAAATTTATCCGAATACCAACCTGGTACTGCTCAACGGAAAAGAAGTGAAGTTGAACAGCGTGGTTGTTTATGTGGATAAAAACAATACATTTTATCTGCCGGTATCTTTGAGAAATCTGTTGAATTGACCTGGCTTCGGTTGTGTTGTTATTCTTTCTTCAAGAAGTCAATTAACTGCTTCCGGCGCCTTGTCCTTTGTCAGGGCTGTTCTGTCTCTTTGTCCGATTATCAAAAGAGTCGGAAGTTTAATATGTTGAAATTCATAACACACCGGTTGTGTAAAAATCATGCCTGGGATACCCGTTCCGGAAACATGAGTGTGAAACGCGTAGCCAATCGGTTTATCCGGATGTACAACACCCATATACTCCATTTCAAGTTGTTCCCCTTGAATATCAAGTGTAATAAAATGAGAAGGGAAAGGATAACGGATATTCTCCAAATTTGTGGCTGTAACTCCTTCGAACGGTTTATTCTGTGCATGCACACAAATACCAGGTAATAATATATAATATCGGGTTATTAAATTTCATCATTTTAGTTGCTTAATTTTCTAATTAACAACTGAAAGAACAAATGGTTCGTTGAAGGAGTTGACCAATTATCTTCAACGAACATATATCATTCAACTATCAGGCTGATTTTTCTCTTTCGAAAGTGTTATCTTCTCATAGGTACGCCATTTTGAAATAATTAAAAATGACCTTTGGAAGATGAATAAAAAACGCAAGTCCAAACTTTCCCAAGTTCAGACTTGCATAAATTCTCCAAATTTGAGATTTGGAATGTAATAATTTTCGGTGTAAAAATAATATTAAAAAGTGATATTTCAAATAATTATTCAATACTTTTATTCTACTTGAAAAATATAATTAATAAAATAAAGGCTATAAAACCGCTATTTTCTGCAGGCCAATTCGCTAAAAGACCAATAAAATAGTCGAAAAAAGAGCAATAGATTCATCATTCATGCTTTTTTTTCGACTATTTCTGTTTTCAGGTTATTACATTCCTTTTATCTCCCTTTTTTTGCATACTTTAGGCT
>JAVBKV010000071.1:0-4009 GCA_031553885.1 Bacteroidales bacterium | reverse complement strand
TTCATGCTGTATTTTTTAGCGTGATTTCCCCGTTTTTGGCCTCGAAACCGTATTATCGGGGGACAAACAAAGATACACAAAATCCCAACTAATTCATAATGAATCGGTTGGGATTGTCTTTTTTATTGAGCGAATGAGCCTCAATTATTTTTAATGCTTCTCTTCCATAAAAAACAGGAAAGTACATCAATTCAACACGGGCGGGATTCAGGTTGTATTTGCCGTTGAAGCGAGGAATAAGCCGGATAGAAAACCGATGTTCTCCTTGTTGTAAACGGTTGTAGAATATGGAAACTTTTTCTTTCAGGTATTCGCGATGGATTTCATTCCACTGATATACAGGTTTGGACTCATAAGAGCACCCGGCAGGAATAGGTATTTCTACCATGACGTATTCGGCATCAGACAAAACATTCAGAACTACGTTCAATTCAGTTACTTTCCCAGCTTTCAATTCAGAGATCGTATCATTATTGGTTGTAAAGGTCGTTTTTATTTCAAATCCTTTATTTATTACCGGATCGGGATTTGTGTTCCATGCCTGTTGATAGGCTGTAAAAAAGACAGGGGGTGTACCGGACTTCTTTATTTTTAAGGGACTTGCATCCAATGTAAGCGTACAGGGAAAAGTATCTTGTTTGTTCCCATTGATTTCGAGGACCGGATTTTCGTATTTTTCGTTTTTTGAGGTTAACATATCGGGTAAGATTGTTTCAATAATCCGGGATGATTCATAGGTGTTTTTCCAATATCCATCCCTACGCATTTCAAAGAAATAATTCCGTATCAGTTCCAATTCTTTTTCATATCCTCCCTGGTTTTTCAGCAGTTGATAAGCAAGCAATGTGTATTGTGCCTGGTTGTCGTATGGAGAATAGTTATAGAGCGTTTTGTTATCGGATGTTCTTTCGTCCCAATACATACTGCCGAGTATGGTTTTATGGGAATAATACATCAACGAATCCATGTCAATGGGAATTCCGGCAAGTTGTTTTGTTTTCATTCCCAGTAATTTTTCATACAGGCTTTTATCTTTTATTTTTTCAATCCTGGAAATGTATTCCGCATAATCAATTTTAGCATCCAGTGTTTGAAGTAGCAACAGCTTGTTATACCAGTTCTGCTTGTTGAAATAAATAGAGTCGAAAGGGAGAATAATTGTGGAATTCAGGTCTGTGACTAAATGAGAAATTACGGCTTGTTTGTTGAAATCAACTTTATAACCGGTCTTTTCTGCCATGAGCATAGCTTCAATTACCTGACTGGAAATCCATGAGGATGTTTTATCCTTGTTCCACCAACCCCAAAGATTTTCCTCATTTTTATTTTTATTTAGTTTCTCGATCCATCCGGTAATCTTTTTTTCTTCTTTGAAAGGCTTGTTGAATGCATTCAGCAGTTGTTTTTTAGCCAGTAAAGCTTTCAGTTTGGATGCCACTTGCTCATTGCATAAGTAAGGATAACGGTCTATGTTTTCTATTTCGCGAAGAAAAACCTCTTCACTCGAAGTTTCGGCGTGAAGGGTTACTTTTCCCCAGGCAGGATCAAATTCAACTGTTTGTATGGAATCTTTGTTGAGTACATGGAAGATACCCTTTGTTTCCAGCGTACCTTGTTTGAAGACAGGAATACTCCGTTCTTCTCCGTCTGAAAAACCGTCTTCCTTTTGTAAGCTATAACTGATTTTCAGGCTATCGGTCGACGGAATGATTACAGGAATCGTGTCTGTATGGGACGAAGAAAATATGAGTTGTTTTTCTTTTTCGATGTTTCCTGTTTTTATTTTTTGTTTGACAGAAATCGTATCATCTTGTAAATTAGTGAGTTTTCCGATTGCATTCAGGCTGTCTCCTTCAATACCAAAGCGAGGAAGGTAGAGTTGGGCACTGGTAGCTTTAAATGATTGTATGTTCATACTGCGTAGTCCGCTCATTTGATGGTCGTTCATAGCGATAAAGTCAGCTTTCCACGAGGTTATATCATCCGGATAAGAGATTTCAAAGGATACTTTTCCTTGTTGGTCCGTTCGTAAAGCCGGTTGCCAGAAAGCATCGTCATGAAAATTTCTACGTAGTTGTATTCCTTGATCTTCTTCAGAAAGGTTGTTTTCTGAGACGGTAGTAACAATCCAGACACCTCCCCGATGCTGTTTACCGAATAATTGTATTGCTTTTTCCGGTTCGATGAATTTGAGAGAGGTAATGTTTTGTTTGTTTATATCTTCAAGTTGACCGGAATAAGGCAGTCCATTCAGTATGATCAATGGGGGAGAAGATTCATTTATTAAGGTTGGAATGGATTTGCTTTCGCTATTTCCGGTACCTGCGATTACTCCCGCCATACGGCCTTCTAATAATAGAGGAATAGAATTTGTACCTCTGATTTCAGACAAAGAGCCAACGATTGTTCCGGATTTTTTTCGTTGGGATCCAAATCCAATGACAACAACTTCATCAAGTGCAGTATAATCTTCTTCCATAATAATATTGTAAATATATCCTGGAGTAAAGATCATTTCCTGTTTTTGATAACCTAAGTATAAAAATTCTAAAGTCCCTGAGGTTACCGGAGCTTTGAGTGTAAAATGTCCGTTTATATCCGTAACCGTACCATACTTTGTCCCGGCAATGGAGATACTGGCCCCTGGCAGAGGCATTCCGTCAGTTGCATCGATCACGGTTCCACTTACTGTTTCGTTTTGTTTATGAGAATAGTTGAGCACTACACTTGATCTAAGCCTGTTCTTAACAGGAAGAGGACTTTTCTTTGTTTTTCCGTAAAAAGGAGAAGCTACCGGAACTTCTACTTTGATTTTATTAAGGAAGATTTGTTTTTCTACGAATTTCATGGCCCATAGACTAAGAGAATCCGGAATATTAGGTGTAATGGAATCCATTCTCAGGTAATTTTTTCCACCGGATTGCAATCTAATCTTTTGTTCATAATAAGAATAATCTTCAAAAAATAATAAAAGACGTGACTTTTCAGATCGCAGGTCGTTAAAGATCCGGCTATTTCCCTGGTATACTTGTTTGGAACTGTCATCTTCGTTGAAAAAGAAAATCAATAAAGGGTCTATATTATTTCCTGTAATCGTTTGTTTCAGCTCTAATTGTAATTTTAGTTTTTCAGGGGTGCTTTCCATGTATTTCCCGATGGTCCTGGCTGGTAGCGGAGTTGTTTTTAATAACGAATTTACCTGGCCGATTCGTTGATTTTTTAAATGTTGTTTTGTTAGTACATATTGATTAAAATCAGCCCGGGCATTTCCTTTTTCCAGCTGTTTAAAAAAGAAGGGAGGTTTCCATTCTTTTAATTTAAGGTAACCTTCCCGGATGGTATAGTTGTATCCCCCTTCCAGTTTGAAGGAATTAATGGCTTTGTCGTTGGAAAAGAGATGAATCCAGGGTGAATCTGGAAATGGACCTACCAGAAAAGATGTATTGTTTACTGGAATACTTTGGATCGAAAATGGTTGACTATTTAATAGATAAACCTGTTGATTATCGTACAACCAGGTTTGATGAGGTAATTTCCATTGCTTATTATTGGAGGTTGTTAACAGGATTGGCTGAAAGTTATTTTCTACGGACAGCATGTAATACTTTAATTTTTCGATTTCCCAATCTGTCAACAATCCGGCTTCTTTTTTTGAATAACGGGAAACCCGGATGTTTTGTACCGGGTATGATTTTTCTCCGTTTACGGATAGAATCGTTTTTTTTGCTTTTTCAATCCGGATACTGTCTATATCGATTATACGATCGTAGGTCCTCAGGCTGAGAGAGTGTATGCCGGGAGTCACCGGAAAACTATATACCGGTGTTTGCTGGGCTTGCTTAAAATAGTAGGGTTGATGGTCTACATATACGGTGCGCCAGTCAAGGTAGTATATTAATCGTCCCTTTGGCAAGGATTAGGCAAGTGTTCTTTGAAAGTGACCTATCATCACCGGCTTATCTGTTCAACGAAAGACGACAGGGAGTGTAGCACGCCGGAAACGCCTAAG
>JAVBKV010000012.1:0-60000 GCA_031553885.1 Bacteroidales bacterium | reverse complement strand
AGCACTTCCCCGGCAGAACCGGCGTATACAACAATGGCTACACGGTCTTTTTCCCGTAAATTATTAATCAGGAGTTTCAGGGAGGATTTAACTAAACCTAATCGGTTAGGTCCCTCCATAGAACCGGATACATCGATCAGGAATACAAGGTTGGAAGCAGGCAGGTTTTCAGATGGAATTTCTCTGGCTTTGATTCCGATTCGTACCAGGCGGTGTTGCTTGTTCCAGGGGCATTCTCCCACTTCGGTATTGATTCGTACAGGGTCGTTCCCTGTTGGAGTCCCATAATTGTAACTGAAGTAATTGACTAACTCTTCTGTCCGGATCGCATCCTTTTCCGGAAGTTTTCCCTGATTGATAAACCGGCGCATGTTACTGTAAGAAGCGGCATCCACATCGATGGAGAAAGTAGACAGCGGATCGTCTGCTGCAGGTTTGAAGCGGTTTTCTGAAAAATGCCCGTATTCCTCAGTGTTCATTCTTTCTTCTTGTACAAGATAAAGGGATGTCGACTTAGCTACGGCACCGACGACTGATGCTTCTTTCTGTACACCGTAACCAATCACGACTACTTCATCTAATGCTTGTTTATTCGGGATCATGGATACATTATGAACTTTATTTTTGATCGTTATCGTTGTATTATTATATCCAAGAAACATGAATACCAGTTTGTCTCCGGTTTTAGCCTGAATGCTATAATTGCCCTCCCTATTTGTAACTGAAATGATCGTACTTCCTTTTAGTTGAACGGTGACACCAGGAAACGCTTCCCCAGTTTCGGAATCCGTTACTTTTCCCGTTACTGTCATCGTTTGAGCAAATAGAGAAAGGCTACTTGTCAGAAGAATTAAAATCAGTAAATACATTTTTGTTTTCATAATCGTAATTGTTTAAAAAATGAATGAATTGTTTGCTTTTACTCTATAGATGCAGCTCTTTTTGAAAATCCATAAATGAGTGAAAAAAAAATTGTAGTTTTGTAAAAAAACAATTTGCTTTTTTTCAGAAAGAACATATCAGACCACACGGACGAAGAACTGTTGGAGCAGTATAGAAATACCGGTCGGACGGAATATTTCGGGGAATTATATAACCGGTATATTCCTCTCTTATATGGGCTTTCCTTGAAATACCTGCAAGATGCAGGGAAAGCGGAAGATGCTGTCATGCAATTGTTTGAAAACCTGCTTCCTAAAATCTGCCAGTACGAAATATTGGTTTTCAGAACCTGGATTTACAGTGTGGCGAAAAACCATTGTCTGCAGCAGTTGCGAAAGGAAGAAAAAGAAATACCGGTCGATTTCAGTACTTTCTTTATGGAATCTGATCCGGTTGTGCATCTATTAGAGGAAGACCGGGAAGAAGAAAAAATGCAGGCATTGAACAAATGCATGGAACTGTTACCCGAACCACAACGGATTAGTATCAATCGGTTCTTTATGGATCAGCAGTCGTATGCTGAGATTGTCGAATCGACCGGGTATCAGTTGAAAAGTGTAAAAAGTTATATTCAGAACGGAAAAAGAAACCTCCGGATTTGCATGGAGAAAGAGATAGACGAATGAAACTGTTGGATTACATAAAAGGTTTCCGGAAAGGGAAGGACGCTCATCGCATCGAACGGGAAGCGATGAAGGATCCGTTTTTGTCTGAAGCCCTGGAAGGTTATGATTCGGTCAACGGGGATCATGCAGACCGGATTACGCGGATGCAGAAGCAGATTGTCCGGAAATCGCAACAGAAAACGAATCCCTGGAAGTACTGGAGTGTTGCAGCCGGAATTTTACTTTGTATATCACTGGGAAGTTATTGGTTTCTGAAGGATCCCAAACCCGATTTGTATTCGTATTCTTCCTCCGAACAAAAAGAAACACCTATCCTTGATTCGACAGCGGTTTTGTCAGCTCAGGAAGAAAAATCAGAATCGTCAACGGATACAAAGGAAAAAGAGCCAGTCTTACCACAAAAAGAAAAAGCCCCGGTTTCCGAAAAAACGGAGAAAGCGGTTCAACTCCCGGTTCAGAAAATCGCAGAAGAAAAAAAGATCGTTTCTCCGGAAAATAAGGTCGTTCAACAGGAAGTGGAAAAACAAGCAGTAGAAGTACAAGCGCTTGTACAGGCCGATGAAGTGTCTCAACCTGTGCTTTCATTGGTTGATCGGTTGAAAAGTGCAGATTCTTTATCCGACTTGAAAATCGTTCAGGGGAAAATAGTCGATGCCATGACCGGAGAGCCTCTGCCTGGGGCTAGTATTGTTCAAAAAGGGACACCTTTGGCTGCTGTTACTGATGTGGATGGGATTTTTAAATTGAGAACGGATGATAAGTCCAAACCTATGGTTGTCTCCTTTCTCGGATATACATCCAAAGAAATTCGAAGTGATACAACTGCACTTCAACTGATTGCCCTTAATGAAAATAAAGAAGCCCTCGATGAGGTTGTTGTCATAGGTTATGGACAGCAAAAGAAGAGTACGATGGTTGGAAGTGTTGCTGCTCTTAAGACCCTTACTTCTATTCCTGTTATCGGAAAAAAAGAATATGATGAATACCTGAAAAACAATATATCACGTCCTCTTGATAGTATTTGTAAAGATAAAAAAGGAACGGTTGTTTTGGAGTTCAGCGTCGACCCGGACGGGAATCCGGTGGAAATTAACATAAAGAAGGGCCTCTGTGCCAGTTCCGACCAGGAGGCCATTCGCTTGTTAAAGGAAGGAAGCAAATGGACTCCCGGCGGTGGAAAAACAGAACTTAAAGTAAAATTTCAATAAGCTGCTTTAACTAATTTTTCTGTATAAACCGAGTTGCCAAACTTCATTATCAGGAAATAAATATCCGGAAACATTGTGAATTGGGACAGATCACGACTGATCGTTTGTTCCCCGCGCTGAGAAACTCCCGGTACCAGACTGGTCACTTTTACTCCCTTTGAATTGTACAGGTCAATATTTACAATCGCCTCTGCAGGAAGGGAATAACTCACCTGTATGTTGTCCTTAAACGGGTTTGGGAAAATCTTGTACGTAACGTTGGAACCGTTGTTTCCTGCCAGTTGATTGTTGGGGCTTTCCCGTTTGATATCGATATTGAGAGAGGATTCTTTTTCTACAACGTGTGTTTCTCCCGAAATCGTATTGCGATTGACGGTTTCCATCGTGACAAACAACGGATAACGGACATCCTGGGCGTACCACAGATACTTGGTAATTTCGGTATAGAAATTGGTACAGTTGCAGTAATTGATACGGTCGACCGTTTTTACACGCAATACAGGAAATGACACCCCTCCCGGTAGCAAGAGAGTTCCGGTTGCATCTGCCTGAGTGGAATAAGTGCCGGATATCGGATCGGGAGATGCGATTCCATCATTGAATATCGTACCTTCAAAAGATCCTTCAAATGAGGTTCCGTATGATTGAGGATACTGGGTTTTTACAAAAGGCTTGGAGAAAAATACTTTCCGCTTGCCAACCTCGTAGCCTGTGTATGCGTTGCCTTGTTCGGTTATGTTGAACAGGAAGGTGTAATTATCGTCTCTTTTAATGATCCGGTTGTAACTTTGATTATCGTCTGCCCCGGTAATGGAGGAGATGGTAACATTGTCCTGTAATGTTAATTTGCTGAAATCCCAGGTGATATTTTGACCTTCTTCTCCGGGTGCCACGTATTCGACTTGCTGGATAATATGCTCGTCTCCGGGGTTGAAACCATGGTTGGAGCGAGTTATTACGACTTGGGAATGAACCGATAAAGTACAAAAAGATATTAAAACTAATAACGTAAAAAGGTGTTTCATATTTTAATGTTTTAAAAAATGAATATTAGTCCGATTTATAGAGTAACAAATGTAGTAAATATTTGTTTATCGTTACTCAATTTGTGGGTTTTAATATAAAAACAGACCGGAAATACCGGCTAAGATGATCATCAGGATAGGGTGTACCTTGAAATACATGGTTAAGACAAAGGCCACAGCAAAAATAAGTACACTTTTATAATCAATGAAATTTTCCGGATTCATTAAGAGCAGAGCGGCGGAAGCAATTAATCCTACGGTTACCGGTCGTAATCCTTTGAAAGCATTGTCTACATACCGGTTGCTACGGAATTTCCGGTAGGCCCGGGCTATTGCCAGTACAATGATAAAGCTGGGCAGGCAAACGGCAAATGTAGCAACAACAGAGCCCCAGACGCTGTTGGTTACGGTATATCCGATGTAGGTGGCTGAGTTGATACCGATAGGTCCGGGAGTCATTTGTGAGATGGCGACAATGTCCGTGAATTCCTGTTGAGTCAGCCAGCTGTGCTTGATTACCACTTCATTCTGGATAAGGGAAAGCATGGCGTAACCACCTCCGAAACCGAATAATCCGATTTTGAAGTAGGTAAGGAACAATTGCAGGTAAATCATCATCGCTTTTTCTTTTTATCGATGAAATACCCGTAAGTCAATCCTCCCAATGCGGCGGCGATAACAATATACACAGGAGAAACACCCCAAAACCAGATCAGAAATGCGGCGAGAACAGGTATGATAACTGTCTGGATACTAATTTTAACCTGCCGGGCTGTTGTAAATACCGGAACAGCAATCAGGGCAACAACGGCAGGGCGAATGGCCTTGAACATCTTCTGAATCCACATATTCTCTTCAAACCGACGGAAGAACAGGGCTATGGCCAGGATAATCAAAAAAGAAGGCAGCACAGAGCCTAATGTGGCTATGATGCTGCCTTTGTTTCCTTTGATCTTATATCCGGTAAAGATGGCAACGTTAACAGCCAACACACCGGGGACCGTTTGCGATACGGCAATCATGTCGATAAAATCGCTTTCGGAGATCCATTGTTTTTTCTCAACTACTTCCCGTTGGATAAGAGGTATCATTGCATACCCTCCGCCAATGGTGAACGTACCGATTTTGGCGAAGGTGAAAAATATTTGTCCGTAAAGATTCATTCTTACCGGGTTCTTCTTACGCTCTTGGTCGGTGCTGTAGAAGATTTATCCGGTTTGCTTTCTTTCGGTTTCTCTGTCTTGGTTTCTTCTTTTCCGGATTTTTTCTCGTCTTTACTTTTTTTCTTATCGGTTACAATGGTCGTATCTTTCGGTACCCAAAGTTTTTCTTCGAATAATTTCAATTGATTTTCGATACTGTCCTGGGCGTGTTTCAGTATCGCCGGATCGTTACTTTTTATCTGTTGAGCCAAACTCTGGTTCATCATGTTGGTCGTTTTGATGATATCCCCGTCGTACATCCGTTTGTTGAAAAAGTCATCGATTGTATACGTCAAGGCATTGTTAAGGTTGGACGTCATAATGTAGGAGCGGGAAATGTAGGGACGAATGTCTTCGTATTTCAGCCAGAACATTGGCGTACGCGTCGGTTCTCCGAATTCATCTTCCTGCCGTACCAGCATCGGGCAGATGGCTAGCACCTTGGAGTTATACATTCCGGTTGCCTGATCGAAAAACGAGACTTCCTTCAGCATATACATCGTCACTTCGTTACCGGGGATGTCTACATCGTTAATGATGTATTGGACATTAGCTCCCATTCCCTGGGTGGTATAAAGTACCTGATAGGTTTTCAGTATATCTTCGAAGTTGAGTTTGTATTCCTCTGTAAAGACTTCCCTTCCGTCTAAGTATTTGTATCCATGGATTTTTCCCTGGGACATTAATTTGAAAACCAATGTAAAGAGGTTCATCCGGTCACCGATCGGTTGTGCCGGGAAATACAAGGCCGAGTTATTTTCTTTATTCAGGTCTACGTTGCGGTAAATCTCCCGGAACCAAACCATATTTTCAACATTTTTGCTTTGCTCCTGATTTTTCATCGCCGCCCGGACGGTAATCGAAGGCAGCGAATCCTGTGCAGCGGAAGCCCGTTGCTGTTGCGGTGTTCTTCGTTGTGGCCGGTTTTGTGTGGGGTTGTTTTGTGCAATACTGTTTTGTACAACCATACACGTTAAAAACAAGCAGGCGATATAATAAAACGGTTTCATATTTTCAAGTATTATAGTTGCTTCTAATGATTTAGTTTACTGTAATTTCCAATAACCCGATCTCTCTTTCTATTCCATCAGGTCCTTTCGCTATGACACCTCTGATGAGGATTATCTTTCCACGGGCCAGGTCCCGGATGCGTTCTTTCTGACGGGCAGAAAAGCGAGGGCCATCGGAAGAGTCTTTCATTGTATTCCCGAACTGGTCGAATGTAATGGTCTCAAAACGAATCACAGAAAATTCGATATTCAGAAGACCGTCATCGATAGCTGCTTTCAGTACGTCGGCATTCAATAAGGTCGCTTTGGACAGTCTTCCAGATTTTTTGAATCGTGTCGGATTGCCGTTTGCATCGTTATAAGCGATATAAGGAGAAGGATCCGGTAATTGTACTACCCGGAAAGTTGTGTTGATACTGATTGGACGGCCATCTCCCATTTTAGCGGTTGTTGTAATTACAGCGTCGGTTCCTACTTTGGATGGTACAGCGACCCACATATCACCTCCGCTCGGAGTCAGGGAGCCGTTTGTCATGGTGGCTGACACATTCTGGCTGGGAACTCCCGCGAGGCCGATCTTGATCGGATTTTTATAACCGGCATATAAAACATTCATCAACGTGGGAGCAACAGTAGCGCTTTGTTCGATAACAAAGTAGTTGGTTGAAAAGTCGCGACGCATGGTGGACCCTGAACCATCGTTTACTTCGATATGTCCTGTAACCGGAAAAGAACCGACCGATCCTGTTCCGACTGTAAAATGTCCGTTCAACTCGTCGGGAAGGAATTTTCCGTTCACGAATACCCGGGGACGTTGCGTGGTGTCTTGTGCCGATAGTATGATATCGGCCGTGTAATTACTTCCCCGCATGATGATCTGTGAAGTAGGAATCACGTGAGCTTCAATTTTATTTACCCGGTAGTCTTTTATATCGACGTTCTTCAATAAGTCGCTCAGTACTTCTCCTTCTGCATAACGAATGTCGTTCTGCATTTTGGTCATCAGGGTAACGGCAGCAGCCATCGGCATTTTATCGAACATCGATTCCTCCCAGCTCAATTTGTTTTCTTTTGCTTTTTTGGAAGGTTCCGTACTCAGGTTACTTTCGATAATGTGTTTTTTTGCACTGTCCGGTACATAGGAAATAACAAAATTCCGGTAGGAGTTTAAACTTTCCCTGAGTTTTTTCGCATCGTTTTTTCCACGTTCGAACATCACTTCGAAAGAGGCATTGAGGTCGTCCGGATGTTCCAGTTGCTCGGGATTTCCGTTTTCTCCGTCTGCATTTTTTACAATGCGCACTTTGAGATCCTGTATATAATTGAATAAGGAGTCCGATTTCATTTTAACTTCCTGGGCCCGTTCGTAGAATCCTTTTGTCTTTTCCGGATTGCTGGCATGGTAGTCTTCCATGTCCTGGAATATCAGGTCATTCCGGGTAGTTGAAGATTTGACGGAGCGAAGCAGGCTTTCTTCCACCAGTTCAAAACCATCCAGCACCTCAGACGAAACGTTGAGGGCCATCATGGCGATGAACACCAGATACATCAGGTTGATCATCTTCTGCCTTGGGGAAGTGGGTTGGTTTGTTGCCATCTTAAAAATTAAGAATTAAAGATTCGTATTGGGATTCTGTCCGGGGTTGGGGTTATATCCGCCGCCTTGCTGTCCCGGGTTGTAAGTTCCAGGATTCGGATTGTTGTAACCCGGATTAAAATTGGCCGGACCTGCCCCATACATGTTCATGGTCATTGCATTAAGCAAGCGGTTGTACACACCGTTCAATGCTCCTAATTGTTGAGCCATTTTCTCCGTTTCACTGCGGAATACCGAACTGTCGACAATCGAACCTTCGTACAAATCCTTGATACGCATCAGACCGGCATTGATCCGCTCGATTGCATCGATTTGGGAGCTTACGCTCTTCAACTGGATTTCATAGATTGTATTCAGACCGGAAATATTGCGATTCAGGTTTTCCATTTGCTGTACATAACCGCGGGAACTTTCGGTAATTCCGTCTGAATTATCCGTAATACTCTTATATGAACCGAGTAAAGTGTCGGATACACTTGTCAGGTTATTTGTAACAGAACTGAATCGTTGCATGTTTTCAGACATTTCGGACAATTGATCCAGGTATTGTTGAGTGGCATCCGTTAATTCTGCCATTTTGGAAAGTTGATCGGCAGCCCCGGCCAGTTTTTTGATGCTGGCGGTCAGTGCATTACTGTCTTCTTCCGAAATGTCGACACTGGAAGGGATACCGAACGATTGTTTAATCTGTCCGGGTGTCATGGCTTCTGCAGCAGCAGTAGCACTTCCGACTCCGGCTTGTCCTGAACTTCCGGAAGCAGCAGCACCTCCTCCGAATACAGCGCCACCAATGATAATAGGGCCGCTTGATCCTGAAGCGGCAGCGACTCCGCCAGCAGGAGTTCCTGCTGTAGCGCCTGAACTTCCGTTACCTCCGCCGATTACGACAGAACTTCCTCCGTTACCACCGCTTCCTTTTCCGAATACAGGCCGGTCTTCGGCATCATTGCTATCCAGAATAGGGAAAACCTGTTCCCATTGATATTCTTTGGCCGGCGTTTCAAACGCAGAAATAAAGAATACAAAGAATTCGGTGACCAATCCGACGGTCAGCAAAACCCCACCCAGACCGTAAGGCCAGTGTTCTATTTTTGCAAGCGCTCCGATAACTACAATAGCAGCTCCCCAGTTATAGAAAAATTGAAAAAATCGTTTGCCCTGATCTCTGGACAGGAATTTTTCAACGAAATTTTTATATCTTCTCCTGATTCCCATATCTATACTTATCTGTTTTATTATTATTTACTTATCCAATTCAAAATTCCTATCATTTCTTACTTTTAGCAAATCCGACCTGAGTCCGTACACAGCGGAAGCCGATGTAAGAGCGCTGTTCGTTCTGGTATTCGAATGTCCGTACATCCGAACGGATGAAGTTCGAAACATCCTTCCAGGAACCTCCGCGAACCACTTTTTTCTTCATGGCGTAGGGATCTTCTTTAGCTGCATTGTAACGGTATTCAGGATTCATGTCACTCATGATTTCAGGACCGGATTCCAGGAAACTGGTTGAGGTCCATTCAGCTACGTTACCTGCCATATCATACAGTCCGAATTCGTTGGGAGAAAATGAAGCTACCCGGGAAGAGATCAGGTGACCGTCTTTGGTGTAATTTCCTCTGCCTGGCTTGAAGTTGCCGAGGAAACATCCTTTTTCTCCGGTTACACCGTCTTGTTGCCAGGGGTATTTATTTTCCGTTTTCCCACTACGCGCAGCATATTCAAATTCGGCTTCGGTGGGCAACCGGTAAGGCTCGATGTTTCTTCCGGGCAGTAAGGTTTTTTTTAGGTAATCGGTACGCCAGACACAAAAAGCAGTAGCCTGTTCCCAGGATACACCTACTACGGGATAGTCGTTATAGCCGGGATGATTCAGGTACAGGCGCATGTAAGGTTCATTGTAAGCGTTATTGAAATCATTCACCCAGCAGGTTTCATCCGGATAAATATTCACAATCCGTGTATGCAGGAAATCATACAAAGATCCCAGCGGACGGGTAATGGTTTCGTTGATGATTTGTCCTTCTTCATTGATATAAGCCGTGTCTTTGGAAATCATAACCGCTTCATTCGGGTCAACAGTGATATCCGTATTTTTAACCCGGTCTTCCGGTTTCAGGCGGTGTTTCCGCAGGGCAGCGCTGGTATGGTCGTACCAACTGTAGCGGTAGATCATCTGATCGGGATCCAGTTTCTTTTCTCCGGTGATCGGATGAGTAAAATAAACGCTGTTCATTGCATTCAACTCGTCTTCGTTGGCCCTTCTCTCGGTAGGTATCGGTCGTTTCCAGTCCAGGATGGGTGGTTCGATCGGATTGCCTTCCTTATCTTCTGTTATTTTGAATAAGTCGTTTCCTCCATAAGCCGGATCATACAATCGTTCCCGGACGACGGAGTCCCTCACCCAATAGATAAATTGCCGGTATTCTGAATTTGTTACCTCAGTGGCATCCATCCAGAAAGCATCGATGGAAACACCTTTCGGGTCCTGATGGACACCCCATAACGAATCTTTATCTGCAGGACCCATATCGAATGACCCCCTTTTGATTAATACCATACCAAAAGGAGACGGTTCACTCCAGGCGGAAGCGCTTGCTCCCGTCAGTTCACCTCCGTCTCCCTGAAACGATCTTCCGCAGGAAATACAGATACCGGCTGTTATGGCCAGAAATATCAATTTTTTCATATTCTATAATATTCGAACGCTTTTGTGTTTGTTTTTAGTCTTTTTTCTTAAACTCAGGTCGACAATATACTTAACAAATAATTCATGACTACCGCTTGTTCCTTTGATCATGGTTGAAATCGGAAAGTCGTATGCATAGCCGACTTCTATCATTTTGAACTTACCCCCGAGCATGATAATCGCAGCATCTCCTTTTCTCCAACCTAATCCACCCCAATACTGTTTGTTATAGATCAACCGTAAATTAACATCGATCTGAGTATTAGTCCACATGGCCTTCATTGCATTTTTTTCTGTTACTTCTACCAGGGAATCTTCTTCTATAAAATAAGAACTCGATTCAGTGGATTTGATCAATAACGTCGGTCGTAATTCTAATAACGGATTGTTTAATTGTATATTGTATCCGGCTGTTAAATAATATGAACGGGGAATATCCAGAATATAATTTTCTCCCAATTGTAATTTGGGAGCAAGCAAATGGTTAACGGATATTCCGGCATACCATTTTTTATTGGAATAAAAGATTCCCAGTGCAGCATCGATCGAAGTTCCTTCAATGTCTGAATTTGGAATCCCGTCATCGGAGGGTTCATGGTAGTCGTCTTCGGGAATCTCCACCTGGCTTCCTTTAAACTTTTCGGAGATATATCCCAATTGAATTCCAGCGCTGAATTTACCTTTCCACATGTCTTTTTTATACGCATATTGCGCGGAAATAATAGTATGGCTGAATAGTCCAATGGATTCATTAAACATTTTGGCTCCGATCCCATGTGTTCTTCCCATGAATTCCATTGGCATTTCCCCGGTAATCAGCATGGTTTTCGGAGCATTTTTGATACCGATCCATTGCATCCGGTTGAGGGCTGTGAGCTCCAGGTTATTACTTTGTCCGGCATATGCAGGATTGAAGTAATTATTGGTTGCCCAGTAGTTACTCAATTGCGCATCATATTGGGCTGCCAGATGATGACAGCCTGCAATACTAAAGATAATTATTATGAAAAAGATTTTTTTCATCCGTTAGTATAAACGGAAATGAATGTAAATAATTGTGTATATTTATAAAACGAAACTATTTTTTTGCCGTAATAAAGCAACAATATTCTGTTGAGAAGCAAAAAAACAGATAAAAGAGGCTGGTTTCCGATAGCCACGTTATTGAAAGACCAGGCGGAACAGTTTTTTTTCATCCAATACATCATTTGCGATTTCCAGTACCTGGCCGGATGTTATTGCATCGATTTTCCTGTATACTTCTTCCAGTTGATCATAACGGTTGAAATGCAAGAAGCTTTTTCCCATTCCGAGTGCTACATTTTCACTGTGGTCGCCGGAGATTCCCAATTGACCTTTCAATTGTTTCTGGGCAGCTGTTAATTGAGCCGTAGTGAGTTTTTCTTCCCGGAGTTTTTTCAGTTCCTTGTAAGTCAGTTTCAGACACTTGTCTTTCGTCTCATGATCACAGCCGAAATAGATACTGAGGATTCCGGTGTCGGAATAAGATGTCAGACTGGATTCGACTGTATAAACCAAGCCGTGTTTTTCCCTCAGGTTCAGATTCAGGCGACTGTTCATACCCGGTCCTCCAAGTAAATTGTTCAAAAAATACAGGCCGATACGGTTTTTGTCATGCAGGCTGTACCCCCTGGATCCGATCATGACATGAGCCTGGTGGAGTCCTTTGTCCATTTCAATCTGATCGGAAGCGATCATTGAGGGTGCTGTTCTTTTTTGTTGAGTTCCCGGAAAAATTGATTCCGGCTGCATGTATTTGGATGTAATCCGGACTATTTTGCTAAAAGGTATTTTTCCGTAATAAAAAAACACCATGTTTTCCGGTTGATAAAATTGTTGAAAGAAGCGTTTACAGGAAGTCTGGTTGAATGTATTTAAGCTATCCGCTACTCCCAGGATGTTGTGTCCGATTTCGTGCCCGGCAAACAACAGGTTTTCAAAATCATCGAAAATCTGTTCCGAAGGATTATCTTTATAAGAATTGATTTCATCCAGGACGACTTCCCGTTCTTTTTCAATTTCAGGTTCGGGAAATTGGGAATTAAAAACAATATCAGAGAGCAGTTCGACGGCACGTTCCGTATCATCGGCCAGGCAGACCGAATACAATACGGTTTCCTCTTTGGTGGTATAGGCATTCAATTCTCCCCCGACATTTTCCATCCGGTTCAGGATATGCCAGGCCCTTCTTTTTTTCGTTCCTTTGAACAACATGTGCTCAATGAAATGGGCCATCCCGAATTCATTTGACGCTTCATCCCTGGTTCCGGCTCCTACGGTAAAGCCACAATAGGAAACGGGAGAATTATTCTGTAAGTGAATGATCCGAAGTCCATTAGAAAAACGATGAGATTCGTAGTGCATATATTTTGCTTGATTTTTAGCATACAAAAGTATAAATAAATACCTTTGCAAGGCAAAAATGGATATACAATTATGATAGAAGATCTGAAAGATATAGTGAGAAAAGAGGCGGAAGCCCTTCTGAATATTCCGTTGACGGATAATTATGAACGTGCTGTTGATTTGATTATCGAACAAGTTCACCGGAAAAAAGGAAAACTGGTTACCAGTGGTATGGGGAAAGCCGGACAGATTGCGTCTAATATGGCTACTACTTTCAGCTCTACAGGGACATCTGCTTGTTTTCTTCATCCCAGCGAAGCTCAGCACGGAGACCTAGGTATTCTGAGTGAAAATGATGCCATGCTCCTGATTTCGAATTCCGGGAAAACCCGTGAAATTATCGAATTGATCGATTTGGCTCGGGTATTGGTTCCTGACGTTCGGTTTATTGTCATAACGAGTAATGAGGATAGCCCGCTGGCTCAGGGAGCAGATGTTTGCCTGCTTACCGGAAACCCGAAGGAAGTTTGCCCACTAGGGATGACACCTACTACCTCCACTACTGTTATGACAGTTATCGGAGATTTGCTTGTGGTGGAAACCATGAAAAAAATCGGATTTTCGATTCATGATTATGCAAAAAGACACCATGGTGGTTATCTGGGAGCTGTTTCTAGAAAGCAGGTGCAACAAAATTCAACCGAAAAATGAGAAAAATTGTCGGTATCGGGGAAACGGTTCTGGATATTATTTTCCGGGACGATCAACCTTTCAGGGCTGTTCCGGGAGGTTCTGTTTTTAATTGTATGGTCTCGCTTGGGAGGTGTAATCTTCCTTCTTATTTTATCAGTGAGGTAGGAGATGACCGGGTTGGCCGGTTGATCAGGAACTTCATGCAGGAAAATAACTTGTCTACCCGTTACATTGATTTTTTTCAGGATGGACATACTCCTGTTGCTATGGCATTCCTGAATGAGCAGCAGGATGCCGAATATGTTTTTTATAAAAATTTTCCGGAAAAAAGGTTGGATGTCGATTTTCCTGAAATCCGGGAAGACGATATTGTTGTTCTGAGTTCTTATTTTGCTGTGAATCCGGTGTTGAGGGAGCGGGTCCTGGAGTTATTGAAAGTTGCCCGGGAGCAACGTGCCCTGGTGTACTATGATATCAATTTCCGGAAAGCTCATGCTCATGAACGTTTGAAATTGACGGCTCAGTTTCTGGAAAACTTTGAATATGCATCCATTGTGCGTTGCTCGGATGAGGACCTGGAAACCTTGTTCCCCGGTAAAACAATCGATGAAATTTATCGGGATCACATTTCGTTTTATTGCAAGCATTTTATTGTTACACAAGGAAATGGAGATGTTTTGCTGAAATCCGGAACGCTGAATAAAACCTATAAAGTAGAACCTTTGACTCCGGTTTCTACCATCGGAGCTGGAGACAACTTTAATGCCGGAATGATTTATGGACTAATGAAGCATGACTTGTTGTTCCGGCACCTTGACCGATTGGACGATCGGGATTGGGATCAATTGATTCCGTTGGCCATTCAGTTTGCCAGGGAAGCCTGCCTTTCTCAGGAGAATTATGTTTCCCGGGAGTTTGCGGGAACTCAGCGGGCTATTGGGATTTAAAGTCCTTAAGGTCCTCAAGGACTTTAAGAGAAAAAATCAGAGGTTTTCGGCAATAGCTGACGCAATGCTCTGAAACTCTGTTTTTTCCAGAGAGAGCTTCTTCCCTCCGAAGTGCATGTCAGACTCTTTGTTGATCGGAATCAGGTGAATGTGTGCATGAGGAACTTCTAACCCCATGACTGCAATTCCGACCCGTTTGCATGGGATCGCTTTTTCAATCGCCCTGGCTACCCGTTTGGAGAATAACATCATATCAGCAAGCATCGGATCTTCCAGGTCAAAAATATAATCTGTTTCCAACTTGGGCACAACCAGCACATGACCTTTTGCCAATGGATTTATATCCAGGAAGGCAAAAAAACGTTCGTCTTCTGCAACCTTGTAACAAGGGATTTCTCCTGCGATGATTCTGCTGAAAATAGTCATAACTTTTATTATATAGAAATGTCCATAATTTCGAATGTCATAATTCCGGAAGGAACCTTGATTTCAGCGATTTCTCCCACTTTTTTCCCCAGCAAGCCCTTTCCTATAGGTGTGTTGACTGCAATTTTTCCTTCTTTAAAGTTTGCCTCGCTTTCTGCAACGAGGGTATAAACCATGGTCTGATTGTTCTTGGTGTTGCGTATTTTTACCTTATTAAGAATTTGCACGCTGTCCGTAGATATTTGACTTTCATCAATCAGGCGAGCATTGGCAATTAATGTTTTCAATTGAGAAATTTTTGCCTCCAGAATGCCTTGGGCATCTTTGGCCGCATCATATTCCGCATTTTCCGACAAATCTCCTTTATCGCGAGCCTCTGCAATTTGTTTCGATATTTCCGGACGTTTTACGGTTTCAAGGTAACTTACTTCTTCCAGTAATTTCTTGTAACCTTCTTCTGTCATATAACTTATTGCCATAACCAGATCCTCCTTATTTATTGTTAAGCTTGTGTTGAAAAACAAAAAGAATTCCGATCTGCCAGACCGGAACTCTTCTGTTTATAATTAAAATACAAAGATATATTAAGTTTTTTTGTATTCCAAAACAAAAAGATTGTTTTATAACATATAAATGCTTTTATTGTTTCAGATACAGGGAGATGTCTTTATCCAAATTGGCGTAAGATTCTACCCGTTTAACGATTTCTCCGTCTTTATTAAAGATAAATCCGGAAGGTAATTCTTTGACATTGTAGGTGCGGGCTACCGGTGAATTCACGGACTGAGGGTCCCTTACGCACAACCAGGGGAGGTTGATGGCCGCATTCTTCCAGAAATGCTCGTCTGCATCCAGTGAAACCTGGTAAATTTCAAATCCCTGGGTTTTATATTTTTCGTACAGCCGGGCCAGTTCCATGTTATGTGCAGGAGATTCTTTTGTGCTGTATGCAGTAAAATCGACTAATGTTACTTTTTTATCTTTGCAGGATTCGAAAAGAGCTAACTTTTGTCCATTGATAGTCGGCAGAGAAATTTCAAAAAAAGTTTTCGAATCTGCTTCCTGGTACCGGATCGGACGGTCTCCCGAAAGCGCCTTTCTTGCATTCAGGGTCATTGTGTACAACTGTCTGGCGCGGTCGCTGTTGGCGTAATATTGATCCCAACTGGTAGCCACAGCTCCGAAGTATTTATTGTCGTCTTTGTCGTAAGGATCAAATATCAACAGGTTGTCGATCTGTTGAAACAACGCGAAATATGCAGTAGCCGATCTCGGATTGGATAACATAAGTTTGCGTGCTACACTTTTGTATCCTTCGATAACTTCTTTTTGTTTTTCCATGTATTCATCTGCCGACAGTTGTTTGGCATTGAATGCTTTTTGATGCTTATGGTAAGCTTCGCTGGTGGCTAGTTGTAAGAGTGTCAGTTCTTTGATGTGCTGGCAGTCGGAAGATCCTTCCACAGTGTAGTTTTTTGCAAATTGAAGGGTGTCTGCATGGATAGTAACGGTTTCCGTACTGTCGATAGGAATATTAATTAATTGCCCGTTGAGTCGTAAACGGTAAAAATCGGGTGCGTCCGGACGGGATTTCCTGAATTTAAAAGTGCCATTCCCTTTGAGTCGGACGGAGTCCACTACGGTGACTCTGGATGTGCCGATGTGTTCGAAATACATTGTCTTTCCCCCCGCATCCGAAACCTCTCCCTGTATAGTGAACTCATTCTTGTTCTGGCAGGAAAAGCTGATTCCGGTAAGGATGCATATAACAGTAATCTTTGCTAAATACAGATGTTGTCGTTTCATACGTATATAAATTTATCTCTTTTCGAGTGTGCAAATATACGCTTTTTTAATCATAAACATGAACAGAAACTCTTGATTTGTATTACTTCTCTGGCAAGAATCCTAAAAAGTTATAATTTTATTTGATTTTCACGGTTTTACCATAAATTTTGATTACCTTTGCACGATTTTAGAAGAAAGAAAAATATTAGAACGATTATTTATGATTAATCCAATTATCAAGACGATTGATTTAGGTGATGGACGGTCCATTACCCTTGAAACCGGAAAATTGGCCAAACAGGCGGATGGTTCGGTGATGCTGCGCATGAATAACACCATGATTCTGGCCACTGTTTGTGCCGCTAAAGATGCGAATCCGGGTGTAGATTTTATGCCGTTGCAAGTTGAATACAAAGAGAAATATTCTGCGTTCGGACGTTTTCCGGGCGGATTTACCAAACGGGAAGGACGTGCTTCCGATTATGAAATCCTGACCTGCCGGTTGGTTGACCGTGCGTTGCGTCCTTTGTTCCCCGATGATTATCATGCTGAAGTTTTTGTAAACATTATATTATTCTCCAGTGACGGAGTGGATATGCCGGATGCGTTAGCCGGTCTGGCAGCATCAGCAGCTCTGGCTGTTTCGGATATTCCTTTTAATGGTCCGATTTCTGAAGTGCGTGTTGGCCGTATTAATGGCGAATTTATCCTGAATCCTACTTTTGACCAACTGGCTAAAGCCGATATCGACATCATGGTCGGAGCTACCATCGATAACATCATGATGGTGGAAGGAGAAATGAGTGAAGTGTCGGAAGGGGAAATGCTGGACGCGATTAAATTTGCTCATGAAGCAATCAAGGTACAATGCCAGGCTCAGTTAGAACTGATGGATCTGGCTGGCAAAACGGTAAAACGCGAATATTGCCACGAAACTAACGACGAGGAATTGCGTAAGGACGTTTGGAGCAAATGCTTCGATAAAGTCTATGCCATTGCCAAATCCGGTTCTGCCAAGCACGAACGCAGTGATGCTTTTGCTGCTGTAGTGGCAGAATACAAAACTCAATATACTGAAGAAGAATTAGCTGAAAAAACGGCTTTGATCGGAAAATACTACCACGATGTGGAAAAAGAAGCCATGCGTCGTTGTATCTTAGATGAAGGACTTCGTTTAGATGGCCGGAAAACAACAGAAATCCGTCCGATCTGGTCGGAAGTGGATTACCTGCCAGGACCTCACGGATCTTCCATTTTTACCCGCGGGGAAACTCAATCGCTGTCTACAGTCACCTTGGGTACCAAGCTGGATGAAAAGATTGTGGACGATGTGTTGTGTCGCGATAAAGAACGCTTTTTACTGCACTATAACTTTCCTCCGTTCTCAACCGGGGAGGCAAGGCCGCAACGAGGTGTCGGCCGCCGGGAAATCGGTCACGGAAACCTGGCGCATCGTGCATTGAAACGCATGATCCCGGAAAATTATCCGTATGTGATCCGTATTGTTTCGGAAATTCTCGAATCCAATGGTTCTTCATCCATGGCTACGGTCTGTGCCGGAACATTGGCGCTTATGGATGCCGGAGTAACAATGAGAAAGCCGGTTTCCGGAATCGCTATGGGATTGATCTCCGAAAATAAAGGAAAAAACTTTGCTGTTCTTTCCGACATTCTGGGTGATGAAGACCACCTGGGAGATATGGATTTCAAGGTAACCGGAACCAAAGACGGTATTACTGCCACTCAGATGGACATCAAGGTAGACGGACTTTCTTATGAAATCCTGGAAAAAGCGCTGGCTCAGGCAAAAGAAGGTCGTTTGCATATCCTGAATAAAATATTGGAAACCATGCCGGAACCTCGTGTCGACCTGAAGCCGCACGCTCCGAGAATCGAAGTGATGATTATCCCGAAAGAATTCATTGGTGCCGTGATTGGCCCGGGTGGAAAGATCATCCAGGGTATGCAGGAAGAAACCGGTGCTACAATTACAATTGAAGAAATCGACGGATACGGACGTGTGGAAGTATCCGGAAATAATAAAGCCTCGATCGATGCAGCTTTGGCTAAGATCAAAGGAATCGTGTCTGTACCTGAAGTAGGAGAGGTGTACGAAGGAAAAGTCCGTTCCATCATGCCTTACGGCTGTTTCGTTGAATTCCTTCCTGGAAAAGACGGATTGCTTCATATTTCCGAAATCGATTGGAAACGGTTGGAAACTGTAGAAGAATCAGGTATAAAAGAAGGTGACACCGTTGAAGTGAAACTGATCGATATTGACCCGAAGACAGGTAAATTCAAATTGTCGCGCAAGGTGTTGATGCCTCGTCCGGAAGGATATCAGGATCGACCGGAACGCCAGGACAGACCGGAACGTCAGGATCGTCCCGAACGCCCCCGCCCGGACAATAGAAACCGGGACAACCGGAATTAATTGTAATTGGCTGAGGCTGATAAATTGAATGTAGACAATTTTATAATCAAAAAAGATTTGGTATTCCCAAATCTTTTTTATACTTTTGTCCCCGCTTTGCGTAATCTCTGACGAGAAAAGAGTTGCTCGTGTATATTGCGTTTTTGTAAATTGAAATATTAAAAAGCTATAAACAATGGATTTAATTAAAGTTGCAGAACAAGCGTTTGCCGTAGAAAAGCAACACCCTGCATTCAAAAGTGGTGACACTGTAACAGTGGCTTACCGGATTAAAGAAGGTAATAAAGAGCGTATCCAGCTCTATCGTGGTGTCGTTATTAAAATCGTCGGTCACGGAGACAAAAAACGTTTTACAGTAAGAAAAATGTCTGAAAACGTAGGTGTTGAACGTATTTTTCCGCTGGATTCTCCTTTCATCGACAGTATTACCGTTAATAAAGTGGGTAAAGTACGTCGTGCTAAACTGTACTACTTACGTAAACTTACCGGTAAAAAAGCAAGAATTAAAGAAAAAAGAGTTTGATTCTGATTTCTTAACAATAAAGCGCAAGGATTTATTTCTTTGCGCTTTTTTTTTGAACTAAATACCGGGCTGTTGGTTATATATTCATAATATAATATTTAACCGGCAATGAAACAATCTGTATGCATTTATTGGATAGTAGGGGGAATCCTGTTATTCTGTTCCTGTAAAGAGTCTGTCCGGGAACGAATCATCCGTCCTGTAAAGACGATGGAAGTGGGTGGAAATACGATTACTGGAAAAATTTTTCCGGGTTATGCAGAGGCCGAAGAATATGCCTACCTGACTTTTCACGTCGGAGGAATGTTGCAGCAGTTTAATGTAGAGGAAGGCCAAAACCTCAAAGCCGGGCAATTGATCGGGAGCCTGGATCCCCGGGAGTATAACCTGAAAGTTTCTGCCACTAAGGCACGTTTCCTGCAATCGCAGTCCCAGCTTGAACGCTATCAGCGCCTGTATGAGAAAAATGCGGTTTCCAAACAGGAGTACGAAATGACAATGGCCGAATATGAAAGTAACAAATCGGCTTATAACCAGGCCCTGAGTGATCTGAAAGACACACGTTTGCTGGCTCCTTTTTCCGGAAATATAGAGAAAAAATACGTGGAAAATCATCAGGAGGTACGGGCTGGCGAACGCATTGTCAAACTGAATAATCCTGCGAAAATTCAATTCCGGTTTATTCTTCCGGAAATCAATACCTCGTTGGATCGGGAAAAATTGAAATGCAGTGTGGAGCTGGATGTCAACAAGGGTGTATTTTACCAGGCTGTGGTGAAAGAGATTGTTTCGTCATCAGTGGAAGGATCCGGAATTCCTGTGATCGTGAGAATAGATGATCCGGCTTATAATGCTCAGTCGATAAAGGTATTGCCCGGCTATTCCTGTAATGTTAGGGTGGAATGGGACGACAGTCACGAGAGAGGAGGAATTTCTATTCCGCTTTCCTGTATTTACCTGGATCCCCAAACGAAAAAAACTGCTGTCTGGAAAGTAGACCCCGGAACATCTACCGTACACCTGATTCCGGTAGAAACAGGGAATATGACGGGAGAGAAAGATATACTGATCCTTTCCGGATTACAAAAAGGCGATGTGATCGTAACTGCCGGAGTGACGATGTTGTCGGAAGGTGAACACGTTAAAATAAACGGATTATGAACCTGGCTCGCTATTCACTGGACAATAAGCCGGTTATTTATTTCTTCCTGGCTTTAATGACGATCGGAGGCATTCTGGCTTTCGATCGGCTTCCTAAAAAAGAAGATGCTCCTTTTGTGATGAAACAGGCGGTGCTGGTTTGCCAATATCCCGGAGCTACGGCCGAAGAAGTGGAAGAACAGGTCACAACCGTCATCGAAAGGGAAATACAGACCATGCCCAATGTCCGGAGGGTTAAGGGAGAATCATACGCGGGTTATAGTTATATCAATATAGAATTGCTTCCGGGAACCAATCCGGCTGTCATGAGCCAGATGTGGGATGAGTTAAGGAAAAAGGTCTATAATGTCCAGCCTAAATTACCGGCAGGAGCCGGAACAATCATTGTCAATGATGATTTCGGTGATGTATATGGTATTTACTTCGGCTTAACTGCCGATGAAGGTATTTCGTACAGTGAATTACGAGATAAGGCTCAGGAAATCAAAACGATTCTGACTCCGTTGGAAGGAGTCAGCAAAATAAACACATTTGCCGAACAGACGGAAGTGATCAATGTCTACATATCGGCTACCCGTTTGGCTAATTCGGGAGCGACTCCGGATGATATCATTCGGACCCTGAGTGCGCAGAATAAAGAAGTGTCGGTAGGGACCCGGGAGGCCGGGACATTGAGCCTTCGTGTAATTGCTCCGGCTACGTATCAGTCTGTTCAGGATATCCGTAATCAGGTGATCCGGACGACCGGAGGAAATCTGATCCGGTTGAGTGATATTGCAGTTATTGAGAAAGGCTACCTCGATCCACCGCAATCGTTGTTGCGGATAAACGGGAAAAAAGCGATCGGTATTGCGATTGCTACGGCTCAGGACAAAGATGTGGTAAAAGCCGGTCGTTTGGTCCGGGAAGTAATCGATAAACAAATCCTCCCACAACTGACTTACGGCTATGAATTGGAAGAATTATATCCTGAAGATACGATTGCAGCCCAGGCCAATGATGATTTTATTATGAACCTGATCATATCGGTGGTTATTGTTGTTGTATTGTTGTACTTTTTCTACAAATTCCGGACTACCACATTGATCAGTACGGCTCTGGTTTTCTGTATTGCTGCTACACTTTTTTCCATGCAGTTTATGGGAACCGGTCTGAACCGTTCGTCTTTAGCCGCATTCATCATTGCCATGGGTATGCTGGTGGACAATGCAATTGTAGTGGCTGATAATGCCCGGACCAATATCAAACGGGGAATGAAACGCCGGGATGCGTTGATCGAGGGGGCTACGAAACCGATGTGGGGCCTGTTTGGTGCAACCTGCATCGGAATCATTTCTTTTCTACCTCTTTATCTGGCTGACTCCGCAGCTGCGGAAATCGTACACCCTCTTTTTGTGGTGCTGTCGTTGTCCCTGGCTTTCAGTTGGCTTTTTGCCCTTACGCAAACGACCACATTCGGTGATTTTATGTTGAAAGAAAATACAGGAGAAGTCTTGGACGACCCTTATGCCGGGAAGGTGTATACGAAGTTTGAAGGACTATTACACACATTGATACGGCATCGTTGGCTGACCATCGGACTTGTGGTGTCTTTGTTGATTACCTCCCTGGTGGTGATGAAAATGATGCCTTCCAATTTCTTCCCCTTCATGAATAAACCTTATTTCCGGGCGGATTTATTTCTTCCCGACGGATACAGCATTCATACGACTTCAGAAGAGATGAAGGAAATCGAGGATCATTTTCTGGCACAACCGGGTATTAAGAAAATTTCGACAGCGATGGGAAGTTCTCATCCGCGTTATTACCTGGCAAGTACCAATTACAGCCTGAAACCGAATTTTGCCAATATGCTGATCGAGGTGAATAATATGGATTCTACGGCTTATTGGGAGAATGAGTTTTATAATTATGTGATGCATCATTACCCGAATATCATTTGCCGGTCATCGTTGTTCAAATTATCCATGCCTTCGGACGGGGCGGTAGAGATTGTGTTCAGCGGACAAAATCCGGATACGTTGCAACGACTGGCCGATCGTACGATGGCATTGATCCGGACGGAAGGTCCTCCCGTTGAATTCTTACGGACAAACTGGGGAGTCAAGGTTCCTGTCTATATTCCTCATTTTTCGGAGGAAAAAGGGGAGAGGCTGGGTATAAACCGGTTGGATATGGCGCAAAGCCTGAGTCTGGCCACTACCGGTCTCCCCATGGCAGAGTACAGGGAACGGGATCTTTCATTGCCCATTTTATTGAAGGACGAAAATATTAATAAGCTTCCTCTGGAAGGGTTAAGGACATTGCCTGTTTTTAATTTACAGGGAGAATCGTATGTGCTGGAGCAAGTGACTGATAGTTTTGAAATGGCTTATTCCTACAATATGCGCTGGCATTTCCAACGGGAAAATACAATGGTCGTTCGCATGGATCCGGTTAAAGGAGCTAATACCAATGCCGATTTCAAAGTAATCTGGGCCCTGGTTAATAAAAAGATGCAGGTGCCGGACGGGTATACGATGTTTTATTTAGGAGAACAGGATGCTCAGGATCAGGCTAACCAGTCGATCGGAGCAGAATTGCCGTTAGCCATGATTCTGATTTTTATTGTTTTACTGTTTCTTTTTGGTAATTACAGGCGGCCGTTGGCGATTATGTTTATGATTCCGATGATTTTTGTAGGAGTCGTTATCGGTTTGCTGGCACTTGGGAAAGATTTCGATTTTTTTGCCCTGCTGGGTCTCTTGGGATTGATCGGGATGAATGTGAAAAGTGCTGTGATCTTGGTGGATGAGATTGTTTTGCAGGAAAAAGAAGGCCGGTCTTCGTTAGATGCTGTGATTTATGCGGCCAAAACCCGGTTGGTTCCTGTCTCTACCGGAGCCGGAGCCACCATTGTCGGGATGGTTCCGCTGCTTGGAGATGCGATGTTCGGAGGAATGGCGGCGACTATCATGGGAGGCTTGCTGATGGCAACTATATTGACGATTTTGGTTTTGCCGGTAACTTATTCTGCGATTTACCGGATACCCATACCTAAAAAAGATAAAATATGAAACGATTGGTTTTACTTTTGGTTTGTTTTGCAGAGGCCATGCTGTTTGTTGGGGCCCAGACTCCTCTGTCGCTGGAGGCTTACAAAGACAGTGTCTGGGCTTATAATCAGAATATCCGGATCGCTTCAAAAACGGTTGAGGCTGCCAAAGCGGTTGCCAAAGAAATCCGGACCGGATATTTACCGAATATAGATGCTTCTGCTTCCTATAATTATAATTTTAATCCACAGGTTCTGTCGCTGGGTAGTATAAAAGAAGAATTGTATGCCACTACCTGGAGAGCAGGGGCGGAAGTCAATCAGCCCATTTATACGGGCGGACGCCTTTCCGGAGCTTATAATTCGGCTAAAATACAAGAGGAAATAGCCCGTCTGGAAGAAGACCTGACCGTTGATAATATTACTTACTCGGCTGAAATTGCATATTGGAACACATCGGCAGCCAGTGCTTATATGGATCTTACTCTTCAATATTTAGGGATCTTACAACGTTTGTATAAGACGGTACAGACCCGTTTTGAGGACGGTTTAATCAGTAAAACGGATCTGTTGAAAGTAGAAACTAATCTTAAACAGGCGGAATATCAGTTTTCCAAGGCGGAGCAGAATTATACAAACAGTTGTGTAATATTGAATGTTTTAATGGGACAGTCACCTGAAACACCCATCGTGCTGAGTGACTCAATCCAGTCTCCGGCACCATTTCTTTCCATGCAAACCATCGAGGAAGTATTGGAGCGCCGTCCCGATTATCAGATCAAAGTCCGGGAAATCGATTTGCAAAAGGAACAGGGCAATGTCGACCGTAGTGAATTTTTGCCCAAGGCGGCTATCGGAGCTTCTGCAGATTACGGAACGCCAGTGATTAATCTTACCGGAGATCCATTGTGGAGTCCGATTGTCTATGCCAAAGTCAGTGTCCCGGTTTTTTATTGGGGTAAAAGCAAACATAGCCGTGATAAAAATAAGGCATTGACGGTGATCAAAGAGTTGTCTCTGAGTCTCACTCAGGATGAAGTACGAAAGGATTTCCAGACGGCAGTCAATAATATGGCAGAAAGTAGCCGGCAAATAGAAATTGCTGATGCAAATATGAAAGTAGCAGGTGAAAGCCTGGATTTACATACATTCAGCTATGACGAGGGTCGTATTTCCATCCTGGACCTGGAATCTGCACAAATTGCCTGGTTACAGGCTTATATCAGTCTGATAGGATCTTTGCTGGACCATAAATTAGCTATCGCTGCTTACCGAAAGGCAAGTTCGGAATAATTGTTGAATGTCAGTTGTTAAAGAACGGCCACTCCGGGTCTTCCTGGTGTGCTTCTCTCAACAGCTGGTCCATTTTACGGACAATATCCTGATGTTGAGCGGCAACATTTCTGGTTTCGCCGGGATCGTTATTGAGATCGTATAACTCAATCGGGGCATCGGGATTACCTGATGCTTTGAGTCGGATTGCTTTCCATTTTCCCATGCGAACAGCCTGAGTCCCGTTGTATTCATGAAATTCCCAGTAAAGATAAGGGTGCTTTTTCTGCTTTTTCCCTAGAAGAGAGGGCAGGTAGGAAATACCATCGATATTTTCCGGAAGGGATGCTCCGCTGATTTCACAGGCTGTGGGTAGGAAATCCCAGAATGCGGAGGGGTGGTCACAGTGTTTTCCCGAAGTGATTTTGCCCGGCCAGCAGGCGATCATAGGCACCCGGATGCCACCTTCGTAGAGGTCTCGTTTGTATCCTTTGTATCCGCCACCACTGTTGAAAAAGTCCGGATCGGCTCCTCCCTCTTTGTGTGGTCCGTTATCCGAGGTGAAAATAATCAGGGTATTCCGGTCTATTCCCAGGTCTTTCAGCAATTGGCGGATTTTTCCCACATCTCCGTCCAGACGGTCGATCATTCCGGCGAAAGAAGCATGTTTGTGAGGAGTATATCCATAATGTTGCCCTCCTGGCTTACCCCAGGGCTCATCTTCAAATTTGCCTGCATATTTACTTGCATATTCTTCCGGAACAACCAATTCGGCGTGTGGGATCGTGACAGCAAAATAAAGGAAGAAGGGTTTGTTCTTGTTGTCCGTAATGAACCTGGATGCTTTTTCCAGAAATAAATCCTGACTGTAGAATTGTTTGTTTAATTCGATTTTCTTTTCATTTTCAAACAGGTATTCCGGATAATAAAAGTGAGCATCCAGCTGGCTCAGGTGACCGTAAAAATAATCAAATCCCTGATTGTTCGGATGACCTTGTGTGCCAGGTCCTCCCATACCCCATTTTCCTACGCATCCGGTAGTGTAGTTTTGCTTTTTGAGGCATTCGGCCACTGTTACAAATAGGGAGGGCAGGGATGAATCGAATGTACCATAAGGAGTGTTTTCTCCTTTATTTCCCCGGATGGGCGTGTGTCCGGTATGTAACCCTGTCATCAGGGAAGCACGGGAAGGGGCGCTGACCGTACAGCCTGCATAGTGGCTGGTAAATTTCATTCCCTGTGCAGCCAATGAATCAATATGAGGTGTCTGAAATTTCTTCTGACCGTAGCAACTGAGGTCTCCATAGCCCAGGTCATCGGCCAGGATATAAATAATATTAGGCTTTTCTGTACCGGATGGGCTGGCTTTCTGAGCGAATAATGATCCGGAAGGTATGATAACTCCTGATAATAAATACGGTAATAAATCGTTGCTGTTCATGGCTCTGTGTTTTTTACGGTTTTATTTTTATCGCATTAAACTGACCCTCAGGCTGACTCCAAAACTGGATTTAGTCAGCGGATAAGCTGTGGAAGAGACAAGCGGCTTGTTGACCTGCCTGTCGTAAAAAGCCTGGATGGTCAGCGATTTACTGAGGCTGTAATCGGCTGATAGTTTAATCATAGTTTGGGAATCCCCACTGGTTGCCTGTGTGAAAGCGTCCTGTATTTTCCGGATCAGGCTTTGCATTTTTGTAAAAGAGACACCGGCCGTGACTGTAAGGTCATTGCTGAAATTCTGTCCTCCGCTTTTTCTCATTTTGAGTACTTTGTTGAACTCGGTCAACCGGTAACCCAGGTCCAATTTGAACGTTTGAGTGGAAGTTTCCACAATCTGATAAGCAGAAACATTCAGGTTGACGTTCCGGGTGGTATTCCAGTTAGCCATCAGTTTCATGTTGTTCAGGAACATGGCGTCAAGTCCGATCAGCGGGTTGAATGCTTCCGTAATGCTGACTGCCGTAATATCGTAAGGAGAAGAGGGTGTCGGATTTTCGGAGAGAACATTCCGGATATACCCCAGGTCTCCGTTGATCGGATTACCGGAGTGATCGTCCGCTCCCACCCAGTTCAGGAATGAGCTGTAAGCCCCTACGGCATAGCGGCATTTGTATTCATGTGTCAGTGTAAAGTTCTTGAAGTATTTTTTGAATAAACTCAATTGGCTGAGACCATCGTATGTAATTTTCCAGTTAGGCAATATACTTTTGAGGGAAGGGAATGCCGATAATCCGACGGAATTGGCATTTTTTCCGGTATAAGCAGCAATAAAAGCAGGAATCAGTACATCCGATGAATTCGGGTCTACATTACCCACGCTTGGACTATAAGGCGTATTGCCATAATGCGTTTCAGAGGCAATGAAACCTGCATCCGGATAATTCGTCTGTTTATATTGTTGTTCCAACCGGTTAGCTATAATCTGACGGTTATTCAGGAATTTTTCGAACGATGGAGAATGGTAATCGTTCTTTACATCGTTTTTTTCGAATGCAGAACTAAGTGCAATTGTGGTGATATTAAAATCTCCGTTAAATTTGTTCGGAGCATCATCGTACATAAAATAAATTTCTTTCCGCTGCATGTTACTCCTGGAAGCATTCAGGTTGATCCGCATTCCGGTGAATGGTTCTAGTGTGGATGTGAAATTGAAAACTTCAGAATTGGTATACATGGCCGGGGTAATGTTATCCTCACTTTTAATCAGCCAGTTGTTTTGATTGGCTTTATCGAGGTATCCTTCATCGGTAAGTCCGAAAGCGAAATCCAATCCCGGTGCATTTCCAAAGCTGGTACTTCCCTGACCAAAGAAATCTCCCACGTCGGGACGGAAATTAGGAACCATCAATCCGTTGGTTTGGTTGTAGGAGAAACTGACGGTACGAACCATCATCAATCCCCGTGTAGCGACCTGAGCCACTTTGTACCAGGTCGTTTCTTCCAATGGAGGAAGTTGGGAAATAGTCAGTTTCAGGTTAACCGAATCCTTGTTGTTAATACGGATCGAGTTGTTATCGACCGCTTTGAATTTTACTTCGTAAAGTTTGCCGTTTTCTGTACGGGCGGTGATACGCAGGCGTTTGTTGTTCAACTGGTGTCTGACAACAGTTGCCGAGTCGGTATTGAGCTTGATTGAACCTTCGTATTTTTTTTGCTGCGGTTTTTGTTTCGGATCAGTGCCGGCTGGGGTTGTTCTGGCAGATACTGTTCTTAATTGGTTCGACTTGAGGGCGAATTTTTTGTTTACCTCGTCCAAAAATGGAATCTTATTGTATAAAAGATTGAAATTCAGGGTTGCATTGTCAATTCCCAGTATACGGTTATTGGTGATTATGTTTCCGTTTTCAATGATTGCTCCTTCTTCCGACTTGATAGTTGCTCCTCTGGCCCAGTTATATGTTGCGTTGTAGCTTATTCCTGCCGAGATAAAACTGAGCGGACGAATGAGCCTGAACGGAATGTTATACGATGCCGTGAACAACTGGTTGTAGTCGAGCGGTGTGCCCAAATCCCGGATGCTTTGCCATACAGCATCTTTCCATTGGGTATATTCGTCTCCATTAAACTTTTTATTGACCTGCACATGAGGAGCGTCGATCCGGGCTTCCGTACCTGTTGTGATCGATACATTCAGGTTCTTGGTCAGTGCCCATTGAAGGGCTCCGGTACGGTTCCAGATGAAATCTTCCCGGAAAGAAGGATCTATCTTTGTTCCTATACTATTCAGGTCACGTAGTTGAACTTCGTAATAATTCCTCCTGATATCGGACGTAAACGACAGGTTGGAGGGCAGATAGCCGATCCCGATTTCTTTCAGGGATTTGATTGCAGCTGAATTACTCTTGTTGGTTTTAAAGGGTTCCCAGGGTTTGGCCATCGGCGAATAACTATATGCAAAAGCCGTACGCATATCGGTGGTCCGTTCGTATTGGGTAGAAGGGTTTTGTTTATTTTCTTCGGCAAACGAGTAACCCAATGTGAAGTTGGCCGGATCGTAAGGCATGGGGTTCTTACTGGTTACATTCACCCGTACATTATTGAGACTGATTTGTTTCGTCGTGATTTTATCCTGGGAATAATTTTTTATGGAGTCTTTTTCTGCTTTCGAGTCTACGGCATCCAGGGCGTCTTTCAGCAGAACATCCTGATCCAGGGGGTTGTATTTGGGACTGATTACTTCTTCCGCATAAGAGTAAAAAAGCGGAAGGCTCACTTTGTTTTCCGGAAAGAATTTACCTAACTGAACGTCAGAGGAAACACTGTACCGGTGTTTATCATCCAGGTTACGATCCATGATGCCCTGATCCAGGCCGCCAAATCCGGCGGTTTCTTTATTTCCCGAAAAATTGAAGGTAGCCAGATCGGAAAGTCCGACATACAGGTTGGCGTTTGCTGCCCAGCCTCCGTCTTCATTGAAATCGGTCAGACGCAATTCATTGACCCAAACTTCGGTCGATTTGACACTCCTGGAATTATTCCGTACACCGATCATGATTACTTTGATATCTGATATGGTCGGATTTCCCACAATCGTTACTTTGTTCATGGGTTTATTCGGATCGAATTCGGAGAATGGGGTATAATAGCTGACCGTAGAGCCAGCTCTTCGTTTTTCTTTATTTCTTTTTAATTTTAGGTCGGTCAATAACTCAAACGGAAAATCGAACAGGTTGGCATCCGGCCATACAATTTCCCTGTCGCTGTTGCTGTTCGTATATTTACTGCCAGGCCTTGGAGGGGTCAGTTTCAACGGTATTTCATATTCGTAGTAATTGTTTTTATAATCCGAACCCAGGCGCAGGAAAACAGAAAGATCATCGTCCTGAAGTCCTGTAACATCCAGTGGTAATTTTTCGGCGTGAGTAAACATCTGGAGGCGACGGTACTGGCGGGAATCCAAACCAGTCGATTTATAAATGGCGCGTGCATCGCCAGGTGCCAGATCTGTAATTTTTACCGATAAGGCCTGTTCGTTTTGTTGGCGGAGTTGAGGCTGACTGGGATCCATAATCCGGTTCACTCCCGGAGGCATTACATAATTAACCGGCTCCCGGTCTCCGTTTTCTTCTATGTTGACCGTTGACAAACTGACTGCAGCGGTTCCTGTGGGTGGGAGATTCGGATTGGACAGGTCGTTGGTATATACCCTCCAGTTTCCACGGACTAGTTCAAATGTACCGAAACGGAGCACAGTCGAGTCTGAAAAATTTGTCAGGAACATACGCATGAAACGGATGGTTTTGAAATCCCGGATGTCTCCTACTTTATCCTTGAAGTCCCGGATAGGTATTTTGAACAGGTACCAGTTGACCGTATCCGTTGTTCCGTTTTTCAATGAAACGCGGGCTGAGCGTTTGTCGGCAATGTAATTGTTTCCAACTTCCAGTTCCTTCGGACGGATCGATACTTTGTATTGGAAGTATTTTTCATTTTCATTCAGCGTGTTGTCCTGGTTGATGTCTTCCACGTCCGGGATCTGTCTGGCTGCCGTATTGTAGCTTTCCGGGGAATCATCGGAATCCGCCGAGTTGCCTTCTGTGCCGTTATATCGTTTGTAACGACCGAGGATCGGCATTTTTACTCTGTCATAATCACTTCCCCGGAAATAATGGTAAGTATCTCCGCCCGGATCGTTTAACGGAGAGAATGGATCGCCCGTCATGTATTCGATCGTGGTATCATCTAACTGGGATTTGAGGTCATTCAGGTAGTTTACGTAAGTGTCAAATTCAAGCTCTTCTTTTGTACTTAAGCCGTTGAGTCCGACGTCCTGTATTCTTCTGGCTCCTTTCGTATTGTCGTCAAAAGCATAAGCCAACGATTGGCGTTTAGGTACTTTCCCCCATACGGTTTTTTCAACAGCAGTCGTATCCCCATTGATCGGCAATCCGTTTTCGAAGAATTTTTTTCCATCCTTCAAAACATCTTCCGATATTTCACCCAGGTTGAAGTACAAGTCTCCTCCCGGTGAATTCGGTTCGTAGATAAAAGGATCGAGCAACCAGAATTCGATGTGTTCGATGTTATTGGCTTCGAAGTCGGTCTGACCGCTTTCTATCTTCCGTGTAATTCCTCCCCACCGGGCTTGAGGGTTGAGCAAGGTCCCGTTGCGATCCATACCCCTTGCATCCAGGTTATAAGGGCCTCTTTCTTTCGGGTAGAAAGCCAGGTTGAATACAGGCAGGGTCGAAGATTCGTTGTAGCGTTGATCTTTACCCGGGAAAAGCTCCAGTTCGGAAACTTCCCTGACGTAATGATTAGACAACTGATCCAGGTCATTTTTAATGTGAGTGGGAGTTAGCGCCGATTTTTTAGTGAAAAGTCCGTCGATGTAATACCAGGCCAGCAACGAGCGGTTTTTACCATATTCGATGTCATTGGCCCGGGTTGATTCCTGAAAAAAACTGGGGGTTGACGATAAACTCCAGGCGTATGGGGACCGGAGATCGATACTCAGTTTAGCTTGTTCAAAGTCGTCGATATAAGAATAATTTCCTCCGTATTTATTTTCGTAGTGGCCGGGAATGAGCTTTGCATATTCGGCACTGAAACTGATCTGGGAAGGAGCAGTGAGGTTAACAAGAGGCAGTTTATCCACCAGGTTGGTCAGCCATTGCGATTGTGTCGTATAATTGGTATTGAAACCAAACAGTGTATTGTTGATGGATTCTTCTCCCGGGTTGGTTTTCATGGTGATCGGCATCTCGCTCAGATTCATGATTGTTCCGCCAATATTGAAATTGGGATTGATGGCGTAATTCAGGTTCAATCCCATCATTGTTTTCCGCTGCATACCGTATGTCGATTGATTTTCGGAGGAAATATCGATTTTGGCATTTTCATATACCGGATTAATAACTGTGACATTTCCGGTTGCATAATCGACGGTGTAATCGACATTTTCTTTCAACCGGACTCCGTTTGCAGATACGACAACTGATCCCCGGGCGATATTAGATCCTCCCAGTTCGATATTGTTTCCGGCCGATCCTTTGTATTCTCCCGACAGAATGAATTTATTTCTTTCAGCAACCTGCCGGGCTACGGTCAGTGTGGAATCATATAATTCCTGGTAAACGTATTTGTCAGCAATCGCATCATCGTTGATTTTTTTACGTAAATGCGATCCGAACGGTTCTATTACCGGGAAGATGATTTTCCCACTTTCTGAAATAACGGTATATCCTTCCACATAATCGAAAAACCCATCAGGATAAGATTCTTTACGGCTATCCAGCCGGTCCAGGTTCATTACCTGCAATAAGAGTTGGTTGGCAATACTGCCTTCGGAAATGTAATTCAGATAGATGCCGGTTGTATCATTCTGGTACTTGATATTCAATTTGAACTTATCCTGTTCGATGGATGACGCACCTGAACTGGTGATGGTGTATATGTTCTTCATCATCAGCTCCCAGTATGCTGCGTCCGGCGACATGGATATCCCCTTCAGTAATTTCAGGTACAGGTTTTGTTGTGTATTCGAAGTTGAACCTTCGGAACCGGAAGTGTTATCGGTAGAGAATTCCCCTACCTGATAAACCTGTCCCCGGTAGTTGTATTCGAACGCGACAGCTAACACTTCGTCAGGTTGAAGAGGAGATCGGAGAGAAATATACCCCAATTGACTGTTCAGAATATATTCGGAACGATCGAGTTTCCTTGCATTTGCAATATTTTCGTAGTCCCGTCCACCTTTCAGAGGACTTCCTTCAAATGTCTGGTTAACCGTGCTGATATCCCGGGCTCCAGGGTAATCTTCCGTAACGTTCTGGTATAAAGTATTGGCTTTATTGTAGGGAATATTAAGGTTTCCCTGCCTGATTACAAATCCGGTCTTGTTGCTTATGGAATCGTATTCTGCCAGGTCGGTAAAGGCTACGATGTTACGGGGTTCATTGTAAATGGCTCTTTTGTTGGTAACCCATACCTCGATCCGATCGATGCTGATTCCTGAAGCAATATACGGGAGGGTACTCATGTTTTTATCGTAATTATCCCGGAAATAATGAGCCAGGAAAAAGTGGGTATTTTCATCGTAGGCGTCAGCTGTGACTTCGAAAGGAGTAGTTTGTGTGGTACCCTTGGAAGATATACTCCTGGATTGGGATTCCTGTTGGGAAAAAATAGCCCCTACCGTCAGTTTTCCAAACTGCAATTCTGTTTTTATCCCAAACAGCGCCGCTCCACCCCGGATCAGGGAATTGGTGGTGTTCATGCTGACATTTCCGAATTCCAGTGTTTTGATAATCTCATCTTCTTTTCCGGTATATCCCAGTTTGATTTTTTTCGTATCGAAATCGAATGTGGATTCAGTGTTGTAATTCAGGTCAAAATTGATTTTATCTCCGACAGAAGCAGATATGTTGGTCTGAATCTGGGCATCGAAATCAAAAGCGGTCCGGTTACGTTGTTGTTCTGTCAAGGTCGGATTACCGGTAGAAGTCCTGGTCATTGCCATTTTAATATCGGCTCCACCCTGAGCCTGCAACTTGACTCCGCCTGGTCCGAATAATTTTTCTGCAGGTCCCAGATCGAAATTAAAGTCAAACATGGACAGGGCGTCTTTATCTTCGCCTTTATTCAGAAAATTTTCCTCATTTTTCTTCCGGAAGAAGGAATTCCTACTTTTCTGCAAACTGTAGTCCAGGTATTCTTCCTGAGTCAACGTCAATGGGGTAGCCACATCCATGTCTCCGATTTTCGATCGGATTTCGTAACGATTGGTTGCCGGATTATAAATGAAGTTTGAATTGAAATTTTCCGGATTTTTAAGATCGATGGGGTGGTTCCTAAGCAAATCCTGGTATTCTTCCGGCATGATTTTTCCGACCGGGTATTTAGGCGGAAGCGTATCCTGCGGTAGTTTAGCTGCTTTTGCCTGCGTTACAGAATCCTGGCGTGCCTGGGAGTTCGTATCCTGAAGACCTTCCGGGGTAATGTTCGGGAGATAATTGTCCGCTGCCGAAAGGTCTGCATACAGGTTGTAGAATCCTCCGGTCAGTAAGATGAAAAAAACGATGGATATGTATTTCCCCCAGTGTTTCATTAAAGCATTTTTAGTGCATTTTTGATAATTTCTTCTACCGTCATTGAAGGATTATCTTTATTAATTTTGGATACCACTTTCTGAGAGGCAAGTTGATTGAATCCCAGCATCATCAACGCTGCAATTGCCTCATTGGCTGCTTCTCCGGAAGGAGCAGAAGAGGTTCCGGTTATAGTTCCTCCACTTGTTTTGACCTTGTCTTTCAGGTCGATAATAATCCGTTCTGCCGTTTTGCTTCCGATACCTTTCACGGTTTTCAGGGCATTGGCATTGCCGGAGGAGATGATCCCTTCCAGTTCGTACGTGGCAATGGAGGATAAGACCATCCGGGCCGTATTGGCGCCGACTCCGGAAACAGAGATCAGGAGCAGAAAAAGTTCCCGTTCCCGTTTATCTGTGAATCCGAACAACTGGTGGGCGTCTTCCCGGATTGCTTCATAAACGTAGATCTTGGCGTTTTTTAATCCGTTAAGGGCGCTGTAAGTATTGAGTGAAATGTGGGCTATGTAACCCAAACCGCCCGTTTCGATCACTACCGAAGCGGGAGTCAATTCTGCAATTTCTCCTTTGATATAGTCTAGCATAAAGTGTATTAATTAGCTAATCACTATTAATAACGAAAGAATCTAAAAAAACGTATATATTGTCTAACAGAAAATCGTACCTTTGTCGCAAAATTCAAAACCTTTTTATTATTAAGTTAGTTTCAGAAATAAAAATAACAACTCAAAATGATACAGCTAGAAGTATGTGCCACTTCCATTCAATCGGCATTGGCCGCCCGGGAAGGCGGTGCCGTCCGGGTGGAATTCTGTGATAACCTGGCAGAAGGAGGAACGACTCCTTCATCGGTTCAGATCCGGTTACTGAGACAAGAATTACAGATTCAGCTTTATATTCTGATTCGTCCCCGTGGAGGTGATTTTTTGTACGACGATCTGGAGTTTGAAATCATGAAAGACGAAATTTCAATGTGTGGCGAGATTGGTTGTGACGGAGTTGTTATTGGTATGTTGAATGAGGATGGAACAATTGATAAAGTGCGTTGTCGCGAACTGGTCGAACGGGCTCACAGGTATAAAATGGGGGTCACTTTTCACCGGGCTTTCGATCGCAGCAGGGATTTGTATCAAAGCCTGGAAGATGTAATTGATATCGGCTGTGAACGTATCCTTACCTCAGGAGGAGAAAAAACGGCTCAGAAAGGAGCTGATGTAATCCGCAAGCTGATTCGTCAGGCCGGAGAAAGGATTATCATTCAGCCCGGAGCAGGTATTACCGAAGATAACATCGCCCGGTTGGTTCGTTCAACGGGATTAAAAGAATTTCATGGGTCTTTCCGGGGCTCGTTTCCTTCCCGGATGAAATATTTCAGTGAAGAATTCAACGATATGAAAAGCGAACGTTATCTCTTTCTGACCGATAAGGAAAAGGTAAGGAATGCGATTCGCAGAGCAAACCGGGAAGCGGAGTTATAAACAAAAAGCTGCCTTGTTGGGCAGCCTTTCGTTATGTATAATGTTAGCGGGTATTTGAATTATTTCAGAAACTCTGCCAGTTTTTTTGCCAGTTCTTCTCCTCTCAGGTTTTTTGCAATGATTTTTCCGGTTGGATCCAGCAGGAGATTTTGTGGAATGGAAAAGATCGCATATTGTTGGGCAACTTCGTTTTTCCAGTATTTCAGGTCGGAAACCTGGGGCCAGGTCAGTCCGTCTTTTTCAATGGCTGCCAACCAGGCTGGGCGTCCTCCGTATTTAACTTCATCATCCAGTGAAACTCCTAATATCTCAAAATTTTTATCCTTAAATTCATTATAGGCTTTTACTACATTCGGATTTTCTTTCCGGCAGGGACCACACCAGGAAGCCCAGAAATCGATCAGCAGGTATTTTCCTCTGAAATCAGACAATTTGATCGGGTTGCCATTCGGATCGTTTTGTGTAAAATCAGGGGCAATGGCACCAATAGCAGTAATTCTTATCTGATCCATTCTGGTGGCAAATTCTTTTCCGTTTTTGCTGTTTTTTACTTTGTCGGAAAGTTGATTAAAAAGGGGCTCTACCTCATTCAAATCCGGCATTCCTCCGGCATAAGAATTTAATGCAAACATACTTATGTAAGAATCCGGATTTTCCTGAACAAAAGCTTTGTATTGGGCTTTCAATTCGTTAGCCAAAGGATCATAGAGTTTATCCATTTTTTTCTGGAATTCCTCTGATTTCCGGACTTCTTCCGGTTCGGCTTGAATTTCTTTTATCAAAGCATTTATTTTTTCTTTGATGGGTTTGATTGTATTTGAGAATCGATCATAGTCTGCGTTTGCTGGAGAACCTTTTATCGATGCCTTTTTTACAGAATCAACACTTGATACGGAAAATTGAACCGGTTCAAGCAGCAGATTCAGATAGTCAAACTGTGGACTCTTGATTGTAACTGCGTATCTTTCACCGTTATGGCTAAGTACCAGTGTTGCTCTGTTAAGACTAGTCACAGTTCCGGTAAATTCAAATGCTCCATTTTTAATGTTACAGGAGTCAAGGAGTTCCGAATCCGGTCGTCCGTCATCTTCCAACATTAAATACATTTTTGCAGGATTGTTGAGTTGTCCGATTTTTCCTTTTAAAACAAATTTTCCTTCCTGGGCAAAGAGTAAGGCGGGGGCTATGCAAATGATGAATAAAATGATTTTTTTCATATTTTGTAAATGTTAATAAATTATAAGCGACAAATGTATGAATTTAATTTTGATTTTTTTTGGGATACAAATAAATTGTTCGTACTTTTGCGGCGAATTTCGGAAAAGAAGGGACCCTGTTCCGCGAAATGAACAAAAATTCTTGTAATTTATAACAAAAAGATAGTACTCTCATGAGTAATTCTGCTTTATTTCTGGTCGTTCTGATTACGGCTGCTTTTATGGTGGTGGCGGCTTTGCTGATTGCCAAATGGCTGGCTCCGACTTCCACCAATCCCCTTAAAGGCGAACCTTACGAGTGCGGTATTCCGACACGCGGCACTTCCTGGATTCAGTTCCGGGTGGGGTATTACCTGTTTGCCATTTTATACCTGGTGTTTGACGTGGAAACCGTTCTGCTCTTTCCCTGGGCTGTTATTATGAGGGATTTGGGTACGCAGGGGCTGGTTTGTGTATCGTTCTTTTTAATTATACTGGCCCTCGGGCTGGCTTACGCCTGGAAGAAAGGAGCTTTGAAATGGAAGTAAAAGATATTTTTATCCGGAACATGAAAAACGAGGATTTCAAAGAAAATGAATACCTCGAAGAATATGTAAAGGAATTGCGCGAAAATGGGGTGAATATTGCAATCCGGAAGATCGATGACCTGATCAACTGGGGACGGTCGAATTCGGTGTGGCCCCTGACTTTTGCCACCAGTTGCTGTGGTATCGAGTTTATGTGTCTGGGAGCTGCCCGTTATGATTTCGCCCGTTTTGGCTGGGAGGTAACGCGGAATAGTCCACGCCAGGCCGACGTGGTTTTTGTCTGTGGTACGATTGTTCATAAAATGGCTCCGGTATTGAAACGGTTGTATGATCAGATGGCCGAACCCAAGTACGTAATGGCTTTCGGTAGCTGTGCGATCAGCGGAGGGCCTTTTAAAAGCTCTTATCATACGGTGATGGGTGTGGATCAGATTATTCCGGTGGATGTGTATATTCCCGGTTGTCCTCCTCGTCCCGATGCCATGATTTACGGGATGATGCAACTGGCCCGTAAGATTAAAATGGAAGAATTTTTCCGGTTACCGAATCAACCGAAAATGGAAAAATATAAAAAAGAAGCAGAACAACAAGCAGAGGAGGTTACCCATGGAGATAATTAAAGAAAAACTGGCTGCTCTGCCTTTTGCGACCGTTGAAGAAAACGGTAAAACACTGAGTGTGACCGTTCCGAAAGAAAAATTATATGAAACAGCCCGTAACCTCCGTTCCGAATGGGGGCTTCCCTGTGATTTCCTCGTGGATATCGTTGGGATGGATTACGGCGATAGTCTTGGCGTTATTTACTACCTGTGCTGTACGCAATTTCCCTCTTCTCTTATTGCGCTGAAAACCAGTACGGAGGACCGTCAGGATCCGCAGCTGTATTCCGTACATGATTTATGGGATTCAGCCGGTTTGTATGAGCGGGAAGTATATGACTTTTTCGGTATCCGCTTCATCAACAATCCGGACATGCGCCGTTTGTTTTTGCGTACCGATTGGAAAGGTCACCCCCTGAGAAAAGATTATAATGCAGACCCGTCCATTAATCCGGTCCCGCTTGAAAACGAGATTATCGAGGATATGGAAACTGTTCCTACCCTCGAAATCAAGATGGGAGAGAAAATCGAAGAAAAATATAAATTATTTGAAGACGAAGAATATGTCGTCAACTTCGGTCCTCAGCACCCGGCTACACACGGGGTTCTTCACCTGCGCGTGTCTCTGGAAGGGGAAATTATCAAAAAAATTGACCCGAATTTCGGATATATTCACCGGGGTATCGAGAAGATGAGCGAAGCTTATACTTATCCTCAGATTCTTCACCTGACCGACCGGTTGGATTACCTATCCGGAACAATTAACCGGCATGGAGTTTGCCTCTGCTGTGAAAATGCGCTGCAATTAGAGGTTCCCGAACGCGCCCATTACATCCGTACTATTTTTGACGAATTGACCCGTATCGCTTCCCACTTACTGGGATGGGGCTGTATGGCGATGGACATGGGATCGATCACTGCTTTCGTTTATGGAATGCGTGACCGGGAAAAAATCATGGACATTTTCGAAGAAACAGCCGGAGGCCGCCTGATGGTCAACTACAGCGTGATCGGTGGTGTGGCTCAGGATATTCACCCGGATTTCCAACGTAAAGTGAAAGAGTTCATTCCCTATATGCGTAAAATGCTGAAAGAACATCACATCCTTTTTACAGGCAATCCGATTGCCCGCGGACGGATGGAAGACGTTGGCTATTTAAGCAAGGAAAAAGCGATTTCATTGGGAGCTACAGGCCCGAGCGGACGTGCTTCCGGATGGAGTAACGATGTACGTAAAATCGAACCATACGCAGCCTATCGCCATGCCAATTTCAAGGAGGTATTGCGTGAAGACGGTATGACTTTCGACCGCTACATCATCCGCCTGGATGAAATCCTGGAATCCCTGAACATCATCGAACAACTGATCGATAATATACCCGATGGACCTTATGCCGCTAAAACGAAGGCCATCATCCGTTTGCCGGAAGGAGAATTTTTCCAACGGGTGGAAAATGCCCGCGGTGAATTCGATGTGTATATCAACAGTAAAGGAGATAAATCACCCTACCGGATCAAGTTCCGTTCGCCGTGTCTGACTCTGGTCAACACCCTGAACGCCACGACAATCGGTTCCAAAGTGGCTGACCTGATTATGGTGGGAGCTTCATTGGATTATGTAGTACCGTGTATTGACAGATAAGAACTAAAAACTAAGAACTAAAAACTAAGAACTAAGAATTAAATAATAAATATGAAGTTTCATCTCTGAATGTTTAACTCTTAGTTTTTAATTCTTAGTTCTTAACTAATTTATAATTATGTTTCATTTTAGTACAGTAACGAATTGGATAGACGAGATGCTTCGCACTTACCTGGGCGATGGCTGGGCGTTATTCGTGGAGTTTATACTCATTGGCATCGTTATTCTGGGTGCTTATGCAGTATTGGCTCTTTTACTCATTTATATCGAACGGAAAGTCTGTGCATTCTTCCAGTGTCGCATTGGACCGAGCCGGGTAGGACCCTGGGGCTTGTTGCAAAGTGTGGCCGATATGTTCAAAATTCTGTTGAAAGAATTGATCAGGATCGACCGTGTCGATCCGGTATTGTTCCGTATCGCTTCTTTCCTGGTAATTATCGCTTCTATCTGTACATTCGGGGCGCTTCCTTTTGATAAAGGATTACATGCGGTAGACTTCAATATGGGTGTATTTTACCTGCTGGCCGTTTCATCGCTGGGAGTCGTCGGTATCTTACTCGCCGGTTGGTCGAGTCATAATAAATATACCATGATTGGAGCCATGCGAAGCGGAGCACAGTTGATCAGTTACGAACTTTCCTGCGGATTATCGTTACTGAGTATTGTTATCCTTTCCGGGTCTATGCAATTGTCGGATATTGTCGAACAACAATCTGATATGTGGTTCATTTTCAAAGGTCATGTTCCGGCATTGATCGCATTCGTTATTTACCTGATTGCCGGTCACGCAGAAACGAATCGTGGACCATTCGACTTACCGGAAGCGGAGTCAGAATTGACTGCCGGTTATCATACGGAATATTCCGGAATTCAATTCGGATTTTTCTACCTCGCCGAATACCTCAACATGTTTATTATTGCAGGTATTGCTGCAACGATGTTCCTGGGTGGTTGGATGCCTTTGCATATTCCGGGCTGGGAATCGTTTAACGGGGTGATGGATTATATTCCTCCTGTTGTATGGTTCTTTGGTAAGACATTTTTCTGCGTATTCCTGGCGTTGTGGGTACGTTGGTCGTTCCCCCGTCTGCGTATCGACCAGTTGCTGAATCTGGAATGGAAAATCCTGATGCCGATTAGTTTGATCAATATATTGTTAATGGCGTTGTGCGTAATATAAAAAATATGAAACTGATAAATTATATCAAAAATATTTTCGTCGGAATTTACCGGTTGATGCAAGGGATGTATATTACCATGCTTAACTTTATTCGTCCGAAAGTTACGGAACAATATCCTGAAAACAGAGGAAAAGTATTTCCTCATGATCGGATGCGTGGAGAGTTGGTGATGCCTCATAATGAAAATAACCAGCACAAATGTACGGCTTGCGGGATTTGTATGATGAATTGCCCGAACGGAACTATTCAGGTAATCTCCAAAAAAGAAGTGGATGAAGAAACCGGCAAGGAAAAAAAGGTATTGGACAGGTATATGTACGACCTCGGATGTTGTACCTTCTGTGCTTTGTGTACGATGACTTGTCCGCAGGATGCTATTGAATGGTCACAGAATTTCGAACATGCCATGTTTACCCGTTCGAAACTGAATCAGCAACTGAACCAACCGGGTTCTTCGCTGATAAAGAAGGAGAAAACAACGATAAAGGAATGAAAAATTAAAAATTAAAAATTGATTTTCAAGGATATCATTTTTAATTTTTAATTCTTAATTAGATAGAATTTATGGATGCTTCAATCAATTTAATCATTTTCTACTGCCTCGGTATCGCTATCCTGGGGATGTCTTTCCTGGCAGTTACCACCAAAAAGATATTGCGTGCGGCCACTTATCTGCTTTTTGTGCTGATTGGTACTGCCGGTTTGTATCTTTTCCTCAATTACCATTTTCTGGCAGCCGTACAGATTTCCGTGTATGCGGGGGGGATTGTCGTTCTGTTTATTTTCGCCATTTTGCTGACGAGTAATAAAGGGGATGCCATCGAACCTCACGGGAAACGCAGGGTGCTTTCGGCAATTTTTGCTTCAGTGGCCGGAATAGGAGTAACTGCTTTTGCTTTGCTGAAACATCAGTTTATGTATGAAGGCAATACAACTGTGGTGGGCGATCAGGAAGTCAACATGAAAATGATCGGTCATGCCTTGATGGGAACCGAAAAATACCAGTATTTATTACCTTTCGAAATATTGAGCGTCCTGTTGCTGGCTTGTATCATCGGAGGTATTTTAATTGCAAGAAAAAGATAGGAGAGGCTTATATGATACCTATGGAATATTATTTGATAATCAGTACGCTGATGTTTTTTATCGGGATCTACGGATTCATTTCAAGAAAGAACATGCTGGCGATTCTGATTTCGTTGGAATTGGTACTGAATGCGGTTGAAATCAATTTTGCCGTGTTTAACAGGTACCTGCATCCTGAGAATATGGAAGGAATGTTTTTTACCTTGTTCGGCATTGCAATCACTGCTGCAGAAACGGCAGTCGCTATTGCTATCATCATCAATGCGTACCGGGCGATTGGAAACATCAACATCAGAAACATAAGTAAAATGAAAAATTGAGAATTGAGAATTAAATGCAATTCTCAATTCTCAATTCTCAACTAAATAAATTATGGAATATAGCTTATTAATCGTAATTACTCCTTTTCTTCTCTTCCTCTTGCTGGGGTTGGGGGGTAGTAAGATGAAACCGAATGTGGCCGGAATTATCGGTACGTTGGGAATGGCATTTGCAGCAGTTCTTTCTTATGCGGTTGCTTACCAGTACTTCTTTGGTGGAGTAGGCTTGGAAAATGGAGCCTTTAAAAATGTGATCGCACTGTCGTTTGAATGGTTGCGTTTTACAGATAAACTGCACATCGATTTAGGAGTTTTGTTGGATCCCATTTCCGTGATGATGCTGGTGGTTATTACGACCGTATCTCTTATGGTTCATGTGTACAGCTTGTCTTACATGCATGGAGAAAAGGGATTTCAACGTTATTATGCTTTCCTTTCCCTGTTCAGTTTTTCCATGCTGGGATTGGTCGTGGCAACTAATATTTTCCAAATGTATATTTTCTGGGAGTTGGTAGGGGTTTCTTCCTATTCACTGATCGGATTTTATTATACCAAACCGTCGGCAGTGGCGGCATCTAAAAAAGCATTTATTGTTACACGTTTTGCCGATCTGGGTTTCCTCGTTGGAATCCTGATCCTGTCTTATTTTACCGGAACATTTGATTTCGGTATGCTGACAGCCGATCATGCTTCGCTGGCTGTTGGTTCGATGCAGGGAGCCTCCTTCATGGGATTGTCGATTGCTTCCTGGGCAATGGCTCTGATATTCATGGGAGGTGCCGGTAAGTCAGCAATGTTCCCGTTGCATATCTGGTTGCCGGATGCTATGGAAGGGCCGACTCCTGTTTCAGCTTTGATTCACGCGGCGACCATGGTAGTTGCCGGAGTTTTCCTGGTTGCTCGTTTATTCCCTGTTTATTTCTTTGCAGCACCAGATGTGTTGACTATGATTGGGTATATTGGTGCTTTCACCGCTTTATTTGCTGCGATTATTGCCATTACACAAACCGATATCAAACGGGTATTGGCGTTCTCTACGATTTCCCAGATTGCTTATATGATGACGGCATTGGGAGTTTCCGGATATGGCGGACACGATGGGTTGGGATACATGGCATCCATGTTCCACCTGTTTACACACGCATTTTTTAAAGCCTTGTTATTCCTCGGAGCAGGTTCGGTTATTCATGCCGTACACAGCAACGAGATGAAAGACATGGGCCGTTTGCATAAATACATGCCGATTACCAGCATTACCTTTCTGATTGCCTGTCTGGCAATTGCCGGTATTCCTCCTTTCTCCGGTTTCTTCAGTAAGGACGAAATCCTGGCTGCCGCTTTCCATCACGATCCGGTTTTGTTCTGGACCTTGTGGGTGGTAGCCGGTCTGACAGCATTCTATATGTTTCGTTTGTATTTCAATATTTTCTGGGGAAAAGAAAAGAAATACGACGATCATCACAAACCGCACGAATCACCGTTTGCCATGACATTTCCGCTGATTTTCCTGGGAGTTCTTTCCGTATTCACCGGACTTATACCTTTCTCCAAAGGAATCAGCAGCGACAACATGCCGTTTGAGATGCATCTTGACTGGACGGTGGCTACATTGAGTGTCGTAGTGGCTGTGATCGGTATTGTTGGAGCAATGGTGTTGTATATGAAAGGAAGCGATAAGCCCGCCCAGTTGGCGAAATCTTTCGGTGGCCTTTATACCGCCACGGTAAAGAAATTTTACATGGACGAGGTTTGGATGTTCATCACTCAAAGTGTGATCTTCAAGCTGATTTGTAAGCCGATTGCCTGGTTCGACCGTCATGTTATCGATGCCACGATGGACGGATTAGCGTGGACGACCCAAAAGGCGTCTGTAGCCATCAAGGATCTGCAATCCGGTCAGGTTCAGTTTTATGCCTGGGTATTTGTGGTCGGATCAATTGTTGTTGCAGCATTAGCGTTGTTTTTATAAGAATTAAAAATGAAAAATTAAAAATTAAAAATTAAGAGAAATATCGCTGAAAATAAGTTCTTGATTTTTAATTTTTAATTCTTAATTCACTATTTATGAATATATTGTCTTTATTTGTACTGGTTCCTGTATTGATGATTATCTTCCTGTTTATCAGCAGGAATATGCAGCAGATACGTACTGTCATGGTTACCGGGGCTTCGGCATTGTTGGTATTGGCTTCGGTGTTGACGGTCATGTTTGTTCAACAGAGAGCTGTTTCGAGTGATGAGATGTTATTTGTTTCCAGCACGGTTTGGTATGCACCGTTGAATATTTGTTATGCGGTGGGTGTCGACGGAATATCGGTAGTGATGTTGGTGTTGTCTTCAATCATTGTTTTTACAGGTGTATTTTCTTCCTGGAACATGAATATGGCCAAAGAATACTTCCTCTGGTATTGCCTGCTTTCGATCGGAGTATTCGGATTCTTCATATCCATTGACCTGTTTACCATGTTTTTCTTCTATGAAATAGCACTGATCCCGATGTATTTGCTGATCGGTCTCTGGGGAACCGGCAAGAAAGAATATTCAGCGATGAAACTGACCCTGATGTTGATGGGAGGATCAGCTTTCCTGTTGATCGGTATTTTAGGAATCTATTATGCATCCGGTCATTCGTCCATGAACTTACTGGAAATTGCGAATAACTTACATATTCCCATTGAAGCTCAACGTTGGATTTTCCCTGCCACATTTCTGGGATTCGGTGTGTTGGGGGCTTTATTTCCTTTTCATACCTGGTCGCCCGACGGTCACGCTTCGGCGCCGACGGCAGTATCCATGCTCCATGCCGGAGTATTGATGAAACTGGGAGGATACGGATGTTTCCGTGTAGCTATTTACTTAATGCCGGAAGCAGCTCATGAATTAGGTTGGATCTTCCTGATCCTGACAGGTATCAGTGTGGTTTACGGAGCATTCAGCGCTGTGGTGCAGACTGACCTGAAATACATCAATGCTTATTCGTCTGTGAGCCACTGCGGATTGGTTCTTTTTGCCATTCTGATGATGAACCAGACAGCGATGACCGGAGCCATCATGCAAATGCTTTCTCACGGTTTGATGACAGCCTTGTTCTTTGCGCTGATCGGATTGATCTACGGACGTACGCACACCCGTGATATCCGGGAAATGGGAGGTTTGATGAAGATCATGCCTTTTGCCTCGGTGTGTTACGTAATTGCAGGTTTGGCCTCCTTAGGTCTTCCCGGCTTGAGCGGATTCGTCGCGGAAATGACCATTTTTGTCGGCTCGTTCCAACATGCTGATACATTCTACCGTGTGCTGACTATTGCTGCTTGTTGTTCGATTGTAATTACAGCGGTCTATATTTTGCGTACGGTAGGTAAAATATTATACGGTCCGGTTCAGGATGAACATCACATTGGTTTGCCCGATGCTACCTGGTACGAAAAAGTATCGGCAGTGGGGTTGATCGTGGCTATTGCAGCCATGGGGTTATATCCCTCGGGAGTTTCGGAGATAATAAGTAACAGTTTAGCGCCGATTATTGAAAAACTGGCGATTATATAATGAAAAATTAAAAATGAAAAATTAAAAATGGAAGTTGAAAATTCTTCATTTTTAATTCTTCATTCTTCATTCTTAATTTAAAAAAGATGAATTTCGACAACTTTTTATTGATGCAACAGGAAATGGGATTGATGGCCGTGTTTGTCATTCTGTTTCTATATGATGTTTTCTGTTCGGAAAAAGGCAAACAGTGGTTTTTGCCTGTCGCATGTGCGTTATTTGCAGTTCATACCGTTCTGGGCTTTTGTTTGGCTTCTCCGGCTGGCGAAGCTTTTGGAGGTATGTATGTCAGTTCGGAAATAACCACATGGATGAAAAGCATCCTGAATATTGCCACCCTGATTGTCTTCCTGCAAACCAACGGCTGGCTGAAAGAGCAGGATACCATACATAAAAAAGGAGAATTTTTTACCATTACCCTGGTGACTTTACTGGGTATGTACCTGATGGTATCGGCCGGTAATTTCATGATGTTATACATCGGTATGGAAACCGCTTCCCTTCCTTTAGCATGTTTGGCAGCATTCAATAAATACAAAGAGAAGTCAGCAGAAGCCGGTGTGAAATATATCCTTGTTTCTGCATTATCTTCTGGAATTACTTTATTTGGATTGTCTTTCTTATACGGAGCATTGGGTACGATGTATTTTTCCGATATGACAGCCGGTGTAGTTGCAGAGCCCCTGGTTGTCCTGGGATTCGTATTTTTCTTTTCAGGTCTGGGATTCAAACTTTCACTGGTTCCTTTCCATTTGTGGACAGCCGACGTTTACGAAGGTGCGCCTACCAGCGTGACGGCTTACCTTTCTGTGGTATCTAAAGGTGCAGCAGCCTTTGCCCTGATTTTTGCATTATACAAGGTCTTCGGAAATATAGCAGCGGAATGGACTACGATTTTATGGTGGTTGTCGGTAATTACAATTACATTGGGTAACCTGTTCGCCGTTCGTCAAAAAGACATCAAGCGTTTCTTTGCTTTTTCTTCGATTTCACAGGCCGGATATATTCTATTGGGTATTATTGCCGGAACGGCCCAAGGGATGACTGCTGTCGTTTATTATGTGCTGGTATATGTGTTTTCCAACCTGGCTGCATTCGGAGTCATTACAGCTGTTGAAAACAAATCCAACGGCAATACACTTATTTCCGCTTTTAACGGGTTGTATAAATCCAATCCGAAATTGAGCATGGTGATGATGCTGGCTGTGTTCTCATTGGGAGGAATTCCTTTCTTTGCCGGGTTCTTCAGTAAGTTCTTTATCTTCATGGCCGCTGCTGATCAGGACTATTTTCTGCTGGTATTTATAGCGTTGTTGAATACTGTTATTTCGCTGTATTATTACTTGTTGATAATCAAGGCTATGTTTATCAAGGAAAGTGAACCGGATGCTGCCGGACGTTTTGTAACGGATGGCTACAACAAAGTGAGTCTGGTCCTTTGTACGGTTGGTATTTTGGCTATTGGTTTCATCAGTTGCATTTACGAATATACCGGATCGATCACTTTCGGAATGTAAAAATATATGAATAATCGGCTTATATATACCGGACTGATTGGTTATGGCATGGCGGGACGCATTTTCCACGCTCCTTTCATTCAGCATGTTCCCGGTTTTGTATTGTCCAAGATTAAGACTACAACTCCGGCTTTTATTGAGCATGCCTGTTCGATTTATCCGGATACGGAAATTGTATCCACAACAGAAGCGATTCTGGCGGATCCATCCATTGACCTGGTTTTTATACTTACTCCGAATGAAACGCATTATGAGCTGGCAAAAGCAGCTTTGAATGCAGGGAAACATGTGGTGGTGGATAAACCCTTTACCGTAACTACATCTGAGGCCAATGAGTTGATCACACTGGCAAATACGCAGGGAAAAATACTTACGGTTTATCAAAACCGCAGGTGGACTGCTGATTTTAAAACCCTGAAAAAGGTACTGGCGTCAGGCGCTTTGGGCGACCTGGTTGAATATACGGCCTGTTATGATCGTTATGTTCCTTATCTGAGGCCTAAGAAGTGGAAAGAAGAGAACCGGGCCGGATCGGGAGTCTTGTATGATCTGGGATCGCATTTGATTGATCAGGCTCTTCAGTTGTTTGGAATGCCGTTGGAGGTAACTGCCAATATCCGTTATCAGCGCGATAATACCCGGATCGATGATTATTTCATGCTGACTTTGCAGTATGCAGATTTAACGGTTTACCTGCATTCCGGAATGTTGTTGCGTACTCCGGGACCGAATTTCCTGGTTCATGGAAAAAAGGGCTCGTTTGTCAAATATGGACAGGATGTTCAGGAAGGACACCTGGATGCAGGACGAGTCCCGGCCGAAAAAGACTGGGGAAAAGAACCATCTTCTCAGTGGGGGACCTTAACCACAGAATTAAATGGATTGCCGGTTACCATGACTGTGGAAAGCGAACCGGGTAGTTATTCCGATTTTTTTGTCAATTTGCGTGATGCGATTGGAGGGAATATCCTCTTGGCTGTAAAACCGGAAGAGTCGCGGGATGTAATAAAAATCATAGAATTAGCTGTTCGAAGTGCCAGAGAAAAACGTACATTCCCGGTTGAGTAAAACGTTTTTGCTTTCCTTTCAAAATACCGGTCCGGAATACCTGAGGATAAATAAATCACAATTTTTCTTTTATCAGAATTAATTTTGAGTAGTCGTGTATTTGTTTGATTGTTCGTTTGTTATGGTTTTTTATATTTTTGTTGAAAAAAAATAACACTTAAAATAATTGTGTGAATGATAGAAAAACTTACCTTTGGACTGTAATTAATGGACTTAAATTAAAAAAGACCGTTTTTAAAAGAGCAATTATTGAAAAAGTTAGTATTATTGTGAAAAACACATCTTCATGAATTCGTTGGCTTACTAAAATGTAGTTCTGTATGAATTTTCTACGCAATAAATTTCTTTTTTATAGAATTGTATTATAATTTTGTTATATTTGCATCATTGAAATTTAAAAAAACAAAATATTTTAATTAAACTTAAATTTATCTAACTTAAACGAACACATTATTTTATGGAAGCAAACAAGAAAAGAGAAGGTAAAAAATCTCGTGGTATTTCAGCAGGTATTATCATTTTTTGCTGCGCTATTTTAGCATCATCATTTTATTTCCTTATTCTCGGAGATAAAAGTCACTTCGTGAATGGAGATACAAACAATCACCCCTTAGATATGTTTGGTACTGTTTTTAAAGGAGGGTATAACGTTATGATCGTTATTACGCTTCTTTTAACTGTTCTTGCATTGAGCGTGGAACGTTTCTTTGCTATCGGAAGAGCTAAAGGAAAAGGTAATCTGATCAATTTCGTATACGATTTGAAAGAACAATTGTCTAAAGGTGATTTGAAAACTGCAGAAGCTCTTTGTTCCAAACAAAAAGGATCAGTAGCAGCTGTGGTATCTGCCGGTTTGAAAAAATATGAAGAAATGGAAACTGCTCCTGCAGACGTAACCAAAGAACAAAAATTATTGGCTATTCAAAAAGAAGTAGAAGAAGCTACTGCATTGGAACTTCCTACTATGGAACAAAACCTGCCGGTTGTTGCGACTATTTCTACGTTGGGTACTCTTTTCGGATTGTTGGGAACTGTATTGGGTATGATCCGTTCTTTCGGCGCTATGTCTCAAGAAGGAGCTCCTGACTCTGTTCAGCTGGCTGCCGGTATTTCGGAAGCTCTTGTAAATACAGCTCTTGGTATTGCAACCGGTGCATTGGCTATTATTTCTTATAGCTATTTTACCGGAAAAATCGATAACATTACGTATGCGATCGATGAAATGGGATTCTCAATTGTACAAACATATGCTGCAACGCATAAAAATTAATAAGCGATAGTTATATGCCTAAAGTAAAAGTAAAAAGGAAAAGCACATTCATCGACATGACGGCGATGAGTGACGTGACTGTTCTTTTGCTTACTTTCTTCATGTTAACGTCGACTTTTATCAAAAAAGAACCGGTACAGGTTATTACCCCGGGATCGGTTTCTGAAAAAAAGATACCGGAGACTGATGTTCTCACTATTCTGATAGAACCTACCGGTAAGATTTTTATGTCTCTAGATAGAGATGCAGATAAGGTTAATACACTGAGGAGGGTCGGAGAAGACTACAACATCACCTTTAGTGACAAGGAAATAAGTAAGTTCAAGACGCTGGTTTCTTTCGGGGTGCCAATAACCAGTATGAAGGGCTTTTTGGAACTGCCTTCAGAAAAACAGGATGCAGTTGTGAAAACCCTGGGTATTCCGAGCGATAGCATAGATAACCAGTTTCAACGCTGGGTAAAACATGCTACGGAAGTTAATCCGGACCTGGAATTGGCGATTAAAGCCGATAAAACGACTCCTTACCCGGTCATTAAGAAAGTGATGGACGATTTGAGAAAGATGCGTAAAAACAGGTATAAATTGATTACCAGCTTGAAAGCGGGATCAAGTGCCGCTGTTGAAGAATAAGTATTTTTTTGACTAAAAGAACAAAATTATGGCAGAAATAAATACTGATAAAGGAGGCGGCGGAAAAAATAAACAGAAAAAAGTAAATCTGCGTGTGGACTTTACTCCCATGGTGGATATGAACATGTTGCTGATTACATTTTTTATGTTTTGTACGTCTTTGAGCAAGCCTCAGACAATGAATATAAACATGCCTTCAATCGATGATGTGAAAGAAGGTGAGGAAAATAAGATCAGGGAATCTACAGCAGTTACTATCATTCTCGGAGGAGACGATCAGGTTTTCTATTATTTGGGTATGCCGAATACAGAAAAGTATGAAGATCCGACTTTCCTGATAGAATCCAGCTATTCCGCTGAAGGATTGAGAGCGTTATTGCTCGAAAGGAATGCAGGTGTAAACCGGGAGATCCGGGAGTTAAAAATCAAACTGACAGAAAAGGAGATTACAGAGCAGCAATTCAATGAAGAATCCTCAAAAATACAGGATGAAGCTAAGAAAAAGAACCTGGCTCCAACAGTAATGATTAAGCCTTCGGACCTATCCAGTTACAAAAACTTGGTGGATGCATTGGATGAAATGTTGGTTTGTAACATCGGAGCTTATGCGATTGTGGATATAGCCGATGGTGACCGACACCTGATGTATAAGAAAACAGGTAATACTGAGTACCTGACGGAGGCTCAAATGAAAGAGCTAAGTAAATAATCGTATCACAAAAAACTGAGAAATTATGGTAAGAGATATAGATTTGAACTCGGACGCGTGGTGCGACTTAGTATTTGAAGGTAAGAATCAAAATTACGGAGCGTACTATCTGCGAAAAACATCGTCCAGGAGACACATCCGGTCGATGATTATAGTTGCTGTTGCAGGTCTTGCATTGATTTTTCTTCCGTCGTTGATTCAATCGGTTATACCGAAAGCAGAAGTAATCTCAGAAACAACAGAGGTGGATTTGTCTGCTTTGGATATGAAGGAAGAAGTTCATGAAGAAAATCAGATCAAGCAGTTGGAAAATGTTCCTCCTCCTCCTCAACTCAAGGAGACAGTTAAGCTGACACCTCCTGTTATTAAAGCGGACGAAGAAGTTGCTGATGACGATTTGATGAAAACTCAGGAAGAATTAACTGAGAGTAAAGTGGATATTTCTGTTGCAAACGTAGAAGGTGTGAAAGAGGGTGGTATTGATATTGCCGACCTGAAAGATCACCAGGTAGTTGTGCAAGAAGAAAAGAAACCGCAAGTTCTTGACCGGGCGGAGGTTCCCCCTCAATTCCCGGGTGGTGAAAAAGAACTGTTCAAGTGGTTGAATAATGCTCTTGTGTATCCGACAATTGCTCAGGAACAGGGAATTCAAGGACGTGTAACGTTGCGTTTCGTTGTTACTCCGGATGGATCTATCGATCAGGTAGAAATTGTAAAGTCCCTGGACCCCAGTTGTGACAAGGAAGCTATGCGTGTAGTGAAAAAAATGCCCAAATGGACTCCTGGTAAACAAAACGGTATTCCGGTGTATGTTTACTTTACATTGCCGGTATTTTTCCAACTGAAAAACAACTAATATTCAACATGAGAAGGACCGAAAATACGGAAAGACTTGCTGGACAGAACCTGAGCCGAAACATTTTCGAATGTGTCATGTCTGTGTTTTATTTGGCTTTTGCCGGGATTTTCCTGTTCACCGATATATTTGCAGAAGCAGTGAACGGATCCATTCGGATTGCTTTAGGAATTTTACTGGCCTTTTACGGAATTTTCAGGGTCTATAGAGTACTTAAAAAATTGTTTGCCAAAAAGTAAGTATGGTAAACATCGTTTTGCCAATACCGATTATACATATGAACAGTAATTTTTACTAATATTAACACGATAAACAAGTATTTTCATGTACTTTTGTGTTAATGGAAATTATTGAGAGTAGGTATAATCGGTGTTGTTTTTTGTTTTATTACTAAATATTAAAGCATGCCATGAAAAAAGATTTGTTGTTAATAGTGCTACTGGTTGTAGTTTCGGCTGCTTTTACTTCCTGTAAAGAAAAGAAAAAAGAAGGTAAATGGCAGGATACCACTACTTCAGGAATCATTCCGATTACTTGTGATGAGTGTTTTGAACCGATTATCCGTGCCGAAATCGACGTTTTTGAATCTACTTATAAAGGAGCGACTATTCTTCCTATATACACGAATGAAGTGGAGGCTATCCAGTTGCTGCTCAAGGACAGTGTACGTATGGCTGTTGTGTCCCGCGGACTGACAGAAGCAGAGAAAGCATTGGTTGCCCAAAGACAGATGGTAGTCAGAACGCATAAAATTGCTGTTGATGCCATTGCTTTGATTGTCAATAAAACAAATCCGGACTCATTGATCGGAGTCCCTACTTTAAAAAAGATCCTGACCGGAGAAATTACGGAATGGAAACAAATCAATCCTAAATCCGGACTGGGGAAAATTGATGTTATGTTTGATAACAAAAACTCCAGTACCGTACGGTATGCCATCGATTCGATTTGTCGGGACAAACCGTTGTCTACGGAATTATATGCCCAAAAGACCAACATGGAAGTGGTTAATATGGTTGCTAAAGCTCCTAATTCATTAGGTATAGTAGGTGTCAACTGGGTAAGTGACGAAACAGATTCCACTTATATCGGTTTTCAAAATAAAATACAAGTGATGGCTGTCAGTAAATATGAAAATGCTGACCGTTATAACAGTTATCAGCCTTATCAGGGAAATATTGCATTGGGAGATTATCCCATGACCCGGGATGTGTATATTTTGCTGTCGGATCCCCGCAGTGGATTATCATCTGGTTTTACGACATTCATAATGAATCACATCGGCCAGAAAATCATCCTGAAATCCGGCTTGTTGCCGGCTACTCAGCCCATCCGGTTGGTGAATATTAAAGAAGGATATCCAAAATAATAACATAAACAAAGAAACTGTATGAAAATGAATTGCAAAAAATTATTGAGTTTAGCGGGAGCTGCTTGTTTTTGTTTGACAGGGGTGCATGCTGCCGGAAACGAAAAAGGTATTGAATATTACAGAGCGGAGTTGTACAGTGCCGCCAAGCTGTTTTTTATGCAGCAGACCAATCAGAATAATACTGAAAAAGCAGAAAATTATTATTATTTGGGTCAAACGTATGCGGCTACCCAACAACTTGATTCAGCTTCTTATTATTATACAAAGTCGGTGGAAGCAGATACCGAATATCCATTCGCTTATATTGGAAAAGGAAAAATAGCCTTGTCGAAAAAAGATATGAAAGGCGCAGAGGAACTTTTCAAAGAAGCCATTGGTTTTGCTAAAAAGGATCCGTCCATTTATACTACCATTGCAGAAGCGTATATCGATGAAAAACAATATGATAAAGCAGAAGAAATGCTGGATCGTGCCCGTAAGGCAAAGAAAAATTATTCCGGTATTTTTGTGGCGGAAGGAGATATGCTGATGTCTCAGGGGAAAAGCGGAGACGCATTAGGACGTTATGACAATGCAATTCTTTTTGATAAAAATGACAAAGTAGCTTACCTGAAACAGGCTCGTGTTTATAAGGGAATCAATGCTGATGCAGCATTGAAATACCTCAATGACCTGATTGCTATCGACCCGGAATATGTTCCTGCTTATGCCGAACTGGGAGAAATTTATTACAGTACCGGTTTTTATGGAAAAGCGATTGATGCGTATCAGAAAATAATTGTAATTCCCGGAGTGCCTTTGGAATCAATGGCTAAGTATGCTCAACTTCTGTATTTTACGGATAAATATGCCGAGTCATTAGTTGAAATTCGTAAAGTATTGGCTCAGGATCCAACTAATTTTGTTGCCCGTCGTTTGCAGGTGTACAATAATTTCAAATTGGAAAACTTTGAATTGGGATTGGAACAAATGGATAAGTTTATGAAAGAGGCTGATCCTACCAAGCTTATTCCTCAGGACTATATTACTTACGGACGCTTGCTCCTGAAGGCGAAGCAACCGGAAGCTGCTGTTCAGAATTTGTTAAAGGTTCTTGAATTGCCGGATGTGAAGGCAGTTATTAAAACGGAAGTTTATAAGGATGTTGCAGATGCTTATAAAGGAATTGGTGATTATGTGAGTGCAATACCTTATTGGGAAAAATTCTTGGAAAGCAGCGAAACAGATGGCGTACGGGAGCAACTGCTTTATGGCGTGGATTGTTTTTCTGCTGCAGCTCAACTTAAATCAAAAACTCCTGCTGAAACCCAGGAACAACTTCTGGCTGACAGTACTTTACGGGTAGAAATATTGCAAAAAGCAGACAAAGCTTTTGCTAAGGTTGCTGAATTGAGCCCGTCCAGCTACCAGGGATATCTGTGGAGAGGACATGTATCAGCTGTTATGGATAATGATGAATATGAAAGGAGCAAAAACTTGCCCGGTCTTGCAAAGCCCTATTATGAACAAGCATTGACTATTATGTTGGAAAAGAATGAGAATGGAGCCCGGAACAAGGATATTATAACCTGTTATAATTATTTTGCATCATTCTATTTGTTACTTGATGATTCCAAAACTTCCGGAGAGTACTGGAAGAAAATACTGGAAATAGATCCGAATAATCAAGCTGCCAAGCAAACATTAGATGCGTTGAAAATAAAGTATTAATCAACAAAGCAACTAAGATAGAAGATAAAGGAGGCCAAGTGGCTTCCTTTATCTTTTTAATGTAACGGTACTTGAGTATACATCTCCTCCAATGGGAGGGTTTATTTTACTGATACAAACTTCAATGCCCAGAAGGGACGGGTAGGTTTGTTTGAGCTGATTCAAGATTCTCCCAGCTACATGTTCCAGTAAATTGGAGGGTATGAGCATTATATCTTTAACCAATCGGTACACATCTGCATAATTGATCGTGTCTTCCAGCCGGTCTGATGCTATGGCGGAAGATAAATCAACATCTAATTTGAGGTCGACAACAAATGTATTGCCTACTTTCCGTTCCTGTTCCATGACTCCATGAAATGCATAAAAGGTCATGCCTTTCAGTTCTATACAATCCACCGTTTTTTATTTTATAAAATTATGTTGATGAGATAATCTTTTGTTACTAATGCTTAATGAAATTTATAAACCGAACTTCCACAGACGGGAAGGCAAAAGTAATCAGAAATTTGTAAAAATGGATTGTTCAATACAAAATATGACTAAAACCGGGTCAGCACCCCGGTTCCGCGTCTCACTTCCAAGGTCGGAAAGGGTTCAAATTTACGGATTGTCTTTGCAACAGGTTCTCTGAGTTGACAAATCTTTCAGGAAACATTGACCCGGTAATTTTTTAGGGTGTACATGCTTCATTCGCTCAATTTATTGCCTGTTAATCTCAAAAAAATGATTAATTTTGTCTACTCCAAAAAACAATTCACAAGTAATTCGTAATATTAAATGATAGATATGAAAACACATTTTTTAATTGCAATTGTATTCTTTATATCATCCAATCTACTTGCCCAAAACGAGTGGGATGATGTAACCATCACTCAGGTAAACCGGGAAGAAGCTCATACAATCGCTATTCCTTTTGCCAATGAGCAACAACTCCGGAATTCAAGAATTGAAGATTCTCCATATTATTTGTCTCTGAACGGTACATGGAAATTCAAATGGGTATCCGATCCGATCCAAAAACCGGAGAAATTTTACGAGACTTCGTATGATGCAACCGGTTGGGATAACATCGATGTTCCTGCAGTTTGGCAGGTTTACGGTGTCAGAAACAATAAAAACTGGGATAAACCCTTGTATGTAAATACACGGTATCCTTTCACATACGATCGATCCACTTACAGTGTGATGGCCGACCGCCCTGCTGATTTTACCTATAACAACAAGATGAAAAATCCGGTAGGTAGTTATTTACATGAATTCACAATCCCTTCTTCATGGGACGGACGTGATATCTATATTCGTTTCAATGGAGCCGGACATGGTTATTACCTCTGGATAAACGGCCAACAGGTAGGTTACTCCGAAGATTCGTATCTTCCTTCGGAATTTAATATCAGTAAATATGTAAAACAAGGGAAAAATAAAATAGCCGTACAGATCTATCGTTTTACAAGTGGGTCCTTCCTGGAATGTCAGGATTATTGGCGCTTGACGGGAATCAGCCGCGATGTGTTTATATGGTCGGCTCCCAAGACACAAATCCGGGACTATTTTTTTCAAACCGACTTGGACGAACAATATAAGGATGCCAAGGTAACCATCGATTTTACATTGACGGGAACAGCTCTGGCTTCGGGAAAACTGACCGCCAAAATTATGGATAAAGACAAAGTTGTCGCCCAGAAAACGCTACCGGTACCTATGATCGGAAAAAATCAGATTACAATGGATGTCGCCAATCCCGAGAAATGGTCGGCAGAAACGCCTTACCTGTATGATTTGGTACTTACGTTGGAAAATGGGGGCAAAGCAATCGATATCAGAGGCAATAAAGTCGGATTCCGTGAAGTGGGAATCGGTTCAGACGGTTCTTTGCGAATCAATGGTAAGCGTGTTATTTTCCATGGGGTAAATCGTCATGATCATAGTGAAATCAACGGACGTACTATCTCCAAGGAAGAAATGGAAATGGATATTAAAACAATGAAACGTCTAAACATCAATGCTGTGCGTACATCACACTATCCGAATAATCCTTATTTTTATGATCTCTGCGATCAGTACGGCCTCTATGTTTTGGCAGAAGCCAATGTTGAATGTCATGGAAATACGGGACTTTCCAGTGTTGAACTTTTTAGGAAACCAATGGTTGAAAGATCTGAAAATCAAGTCAAATGGTTGAAAAACCACTCCTCTATTTTCATGTGGTCATTTGGGAATGAATCCGGCAATGGGAACAATTTTCAATATGTGTCTCAGGCAGTAAAAGCATTGGATAAATCCCGTCTGACACATTACGAAGGAAACAGCCAGTGGAGCGATGTTTCCAGTACAATGTATGCTAATTATAATCACATCAGGAATATCGGCGAAGAACGACTCAAAGAATCGAATCCCCGCCCGCATATCCAGTGTGAAAACAGCCACGCCATGGGTAATGCGATGGGAAATGTCCGGGATATGTTCGACCTGTATGAGAAATACCCGGCATTGACAGGTGAATTCATTTGGGATTGGAAAGATCAAGGGATCAAGATGCCTGTACCCGGTAAGCCCGGAGAGTCTTTCTGGGCGTATGGTGGTGATTTCGGAGATAACCCGAACGATGCAAACTTTGTTATAAACGGTGTAGTTCTACCCAATCATTCATGGACTGCTAAGTGCTACAACACAAAGAAAATATACCAACCGGTCGATTTTTTCATGAATCCCGACAAGAAAACCTTCGAACTGAAGAGTAAGTTGGTATTCAAAAACACCGATGACTTAGATATTTACTATTCTATACTCGAGGATGGCAAAATCATTTCTACCCAAAAACTGGACAAAACGATTCCTGCCGGCCAGACGATCACCGTATCTATTGATGCATTGCCTGCCAATGCCAAAGCCGAAGCCGAATACTTCATCCGTTTCAATGCATATCAAAAGAAAGCTACCTGGTGGGCCGATGCCGGCTATGAAGTGGCAGGTGAGCAAATGAAGCTGAAAGATGCTGTGAAACCCGCATATCAAATACCACAAAAAGGAAACCTGAATGTGCTGGATAACGCTAATGAGATCATAGTAAACGGCTCGAATTTTACAGCGGTATTTTCCAAAACAAACGGAACGCTGAATAGCTATACCCTGAATGGCAAGCAACTGATCTGTGAACCAATGGAATTGAATGTATTCAGGGCCGGAACTGATAATGACAAAGCTCAAACCCCGTCGTGGGACAATATGGGAATACGGAATTTGAAAGTAAAAACCGGTAGCTGGGAAGTTAAGAAGGCAAAAGGAAATAGCACTGTAGACCTCAGTATTACTAACGAGTACACCGCAATTGCGCCCAATGCGTTTACAGTTCAGATTGCATTCAAGGTGTTGAATGACGGAACCATCCTTGTCAATTCAATTATTGACCCTGCTGTAAAAGATGCTATTATTCCGAAAATCGGTTATCGCCTGGAAATGCCAAAAGGCTTTGAAAACCTGATCTGGTTTGGCCGTGGTCCCTGGGATTCGTATGAAGACAGGAAAGAAGCTTGTTTTGAAGGTGTATACAACAGCACTGTGACCTCACAATGGGAAAATTATGTATTTCCACAGGAAAACGGAAATAAGGAAGAAGTACGCTGGATGGGACTTACCAATAATGATGGAACAGGCCTTCTGTTTGTGGCTCCCGAAAAAATGGCGGCTTCGGCTACCCACTTCCGGGCACAGGATATTTATATCGATAGAAACAACCGCGTGAAGCACCCTTATCAGATGACATTCCGTGACAATACGGTAGTTTGCCTGGATGCACACATGCGCGCTTTGGGAAATGCCAGTTGTGGCTCCGATGTGATGGATAAGTACGAATTGAAAGCGAAAACTACCATTTTCAATTTCATCATTATGCCGGTTACCTCGAAGATGAACAACGAGCAACTTACTGAAAAGGCAAGGGTCGAAAGCCCGGTTTGCTCTCCGGTAAAGATCGAAAGAGATAAAAAAGGAATGGTCACTTTATCTGCAAATCCGGCATCGGCTCAGATTTATTACAGTATCGACAAGAAAAAATTCCAATTGTATAATGCACCCTTCCAATTATCAGATGGTGGCCATGTGGAAGCATACGCCAAAGCATCCGGGTTCTCCGAAGGTATGATTACCCAGGCAGATATCGAACTGTTCATTGATAAGTCATCCTGGAAAGTGGTGAGTGTTTCAAGCGAAGCCAAAGGGGAAGAAGCGAAAAACGCTATCGATGGGGATGAAAGTACCATCTGGCATACAAAGTGGGGAGCCGATGAACCCCAGTATCCTCATGAAATTATTGTGGATATGGGAAGAAGCTACAAAGTAAATGAATTTATTTACCAAAGCAGGAAAGACGGCGATAACGGCAGAATAAGTGGTTATGAAATTTATTTCAGCAATGATCCCACGAAATGGGACGAACCAGCCGCTTCCGGAAAATTTACTAATGTTCCGGGTTCCCAAAGAGTGCTTATTCCGTCACATCCGGAGGCCCGATATTTCAAATTGGTAGCTAAATCGGAAATAAGAAGACGCGCCTGGGCGCATGCGGCAGAGTTAGGAATATCTGCGATGAAGTAATTCCAACAATCACATTCAGTAAATAAAAAATCCCGATCGAAAACGGTTGGGATTTTTTATCCTAACGTATGTATACGTCATTATTTTAAAATTATTTAATGGATACAAAAGTAAAATATAGTTTGTTTGTTGGCAAACATATATTATTTTTGTTTCAAAATTAAGTCTATTATGCTCAAGTCCAAGCAAGTTATTTCGTCGGGAGTTGCTCACAATGCCCTGGCACCGGGGACAGTTATCAAAGGTAATGTTCATGCAGAAGAAGATTTTCGTATTGATGGAACCGTTGAAGGTAATATCGAATGTTCCGGTAAAGTGATTATCGGTCCTCAGGCTCAGATTTCAGGAAATATCCGTTGTCAGAATGCCGATTTGATGGGTAAAATTAATGGGAATGTGGAAATAGAAGGAACTCTTAAATTGAGATCATCCGTTGTTTTTGTCGGAGAAGTGGTTGCCAAAAATTTAGAAATAGAAGCCGGCGCTACATTCAACGGTACTTGTAAAATGCTGTAACACCGGCTTCGTAGGCTCATTCGATCAATAAAAAAGACAATCCCAACCGATTCATTATGAATTAGTTGGGATTTTGTGTATCTTTGTTTGTCCCCCGATAATAGGGTTTCGAGGCCAAAAACGGGGAAATCACGCTAAAAAATACAGCATGAAGGTACAACAAAT
>JAVBKV010000073.1:0-56908 GCA_031553885.1 Bacteroidales bacterium | reverse complement strand
AACTAAAATATTTCCAGATGGGTGGAGCCAAGGCATTGGTTACAAGTTGGGAAAAACCGGGAGGAAAGAAAGAAGAAATCCCTGCAACTGCCCTGTTTCATTAAATTGTATTTAAGTATATGATTAAAATTAGCGGGCTTTGATCCAACTGATTGTAATTGTGGGGCTAAAGCCCAAAGAAAGAGGAAAATTCTTACCCGTCAGCTGAAGTCCAATGTCGTCAACTTAAGGCTGAAAGCCTTTTTAGCACCAGCGTAGGGCAACGCCCTACGAAATATATGACGGTCAAAACAGGACTCAGGTTATACGGATGGAAGGGTGCAGTTACCCGGCTGGGATACATGGCCAATTATCCTTCTTTCCTCGATAATCCCTGCGAAAAAAAGGCCGTATTTTATCCGTTGAAAAAGAAACGGAATATGAATGAATGTACCTGGATAAAAAAGAAGTGGTTCTGGGCTCCCGGAAAACGTTAACACATAACTTAGTTAACAGAATGGTAACTATTGTTGGAATTTCCAACAATAGTATATACCTTTGCAGTTCATTTAATACCCGATCCAATGAGAATTAACAATTAATAGTTGGTTTACATAACCGACAATCTTTACAGTTTGAACTAACATATCGGTTAAACCGCCTTATTACAGGCACTATTAATTGTATTCATGAGTATTATAATCAGTGATTTATCTTATCACTTTTCTAATCAGCATCTTTTATTCGATCAGTTGAATTTTTCTGTTGAAAAACAGGAAAAAATAGCTATTGTCGGAAACAACGGAACCGGTAAATCCACATTGTTAAAGTTGATGGCCGGTTTGTTGCAACCTTCGGAAGGAAGCATTCTTTCCTCTTCCGTACCTTATTATATTCCGCAGCATACAGGCCTATTAAATAAAACCCTGGCAGAGGCATTGGGTATCCGGGAAAAATTGATGGCTTTGGATGCGATCCTGAAAGGCAGTGTATCCCAACAGGACTACGACACATTGGCTGATGACTGGGAAATCGAAACCAGAAGTAAGGTAGCGCTTTCCTACTGGCAATTACCTCCGTTGGATCTGGATGCACCGGTCGACCGGCTAAGTGGAGGCGAGAAAACGAAAGTCTTTCTGGCGTCCCTGCTCATCCATACCCCGGAAATCGTATTGTTGGACGAACCGAGTAATCACTTGGATCAGTCCAGCCGGGAGTTATTGTACCGGTTCATCGATCAATGCAAATCGACTCTGGTCGTCGTCAGTCACGACATTACCCTGCTGAACCGCCTGCAAAAGATTTGTGAACTTTCAGGCCTTGGAATCCGGACATACGGGGGAAATTATTCTTTTTATAAGGAACAGAAAGCAATTGAGGTCAATGCTCTGAATGAAAGTATACATGAAGAAGAAAAAAGCATCCGCTTGGCCCGCAAACAGGCTCAGGAAGTCCGGGAGCGTCAGGAGCGACGTACGGCTTCGCAGGGAGCCCAAAACAAGATGCAGGTTCCACGCATCATGAGGAATACCTTACGGAACTCGGCGGAAAATACGGCTTCCCGACTGAAGGACAAACATGCGGAAATCATCCGGGAGGGACAGGGTAAATTATCGGAACTGAAGCAACAAAAGGAACAACAGAAAGAGCTGAAACTCGATTTTGACAATGCGTCCCTGCATGCCGGAAAATTATTGACAGAGGCAATCCAGGTAAATTTCGGTTACCAATCCGGTATGGAATTGTGGAAAGAACCGCTGGATTTTAAACTTTACAGCAATGACCGGATTCATTTATTGGGGAATAACGGTGCGGGAAAAACCACCTTCGTTCAATTGTTGACGGGAATACTTATACCTTCTTCAGGAGAGGTGAAACAAAATCATTTCAACTGGATTTACTTAGATCAGAATTATACCCAGGTAGATGTCGATTGCACGGTGGAGGAACTGGCCGAACGATACAACCGGAGAAACCTGGAAGAACATGAGGTGAAAATCCGGCTGAACCGATTTCTGTTTTCTCCGGATACCTGGAAGAAAAACTGCCGGGCACTCAGTGGCGGTGAGAAAATGAGGTTGTATCTTTGTTGTCTGATGATCAGTAATCAAACCCCTGATTTAATCATCCTGGATGAACCGACGAATAACCTGGATATTTCCAGCCTGCAAATTTTGACACAGACCATCAAAGCATATAAAGGGAGCTTGCTGGTTATTTCCCATGACCGGTATTTTGTGGACGAAATTGGCGTAACAGGGGAATATATGCTGGAAAATTAAATAAATAGCATCCGATAAGTAGATTCAAATTTTTTTAAAACATCGACAACGTTTTTTTTATCTGTTCCACACCATCTCTGAAATTTCCTTCGGAAGCAGTATAGATGGAAAAATGATTAAACAATCGTTTATTTTCAGGTTTTCTCAAGTCAAATACTTGTTCGTTTGCACCATTTTCTTCGATAATACTATGTAGCACATTCTCTTTCAAATTCATCTCTTTTTCACCACGGTTTTTAGCCCGTTCCAGTAGATTATAACAATCCATGATGGATTTAAGCTGTTTTTTATCTTTAATTAAACGCATCGATCCGGATGATTTCAGCATTTCAAAAGCGCTTGTCTGATAAATCATGTATTTTAAATCCCTCATTACATCGTAGTATTTCGCAAGACTATCCGCCTGTACGTTTTCCTGTTTGCCGGAAAAGTACAGATATTTGGCAAAAGTACCGGTACGATCGTAAAAATCAAATTGATCCTGCACGATTTTCAGATTATCTTCCAGTTCCATTTTTACCATTTCCAGGTAACGTTCCAGGTTTTTTTGTTCATTTCTATAACTGATCCAATTGCTGATGCTGAATGTGATGGCAATACCCACTACGACAATGGATAGTTCACGTAAATACTTTCCTGTACTTTTGAATGCGTCTTTTGTTTTCATATTGATTTCATAATCAAATGTTGCTGTTTCATACAACCAGCCTGCTATTTTATAAAATGAGGTTACAAAGATAATGGGATCTGTCCGGAATGCCATATCTTTGTCTTACTAATCATTCAAACATGTCAAAGTATCTGGTGTTAACGAATAGCAATGAGGTTGTACGGGTTTCCCCGGAACGGATTGTTTATATCCTGTCTGATGGCAACTATTCGACCATGACATTGGTAGATAAGGATGAGCATGTGTTTTCATTCAACCTGGCTTCATTTGAGAAAATAATAGAGCAACAGCTGGGTACGGATGCGCAGACCTTTATTCGTTTGGGAAAAAGCCTTATCATTAACGGAAAATATATTTATTATGTAAATGTGTCCAAACAACAGATTATACTTTCAGACAGCGGTTTTTCGCATAAATTTATGCTTTCTGCGTCAAGGGAGGCGCTGAAAGCATTGAAAATAGTGTTGGAAGATAGTATTAAAAGCAGGAGGATTGGAATATGATATCAAAAGAGGATAAACAAAATAACGAAGTATATATCCTTGGTACAGAAACGAGGGGAGAAAAGAAAAAATTATCCTCGGTCTCCAGGTTAATTATTCTTCTTGCTTGTCTTATTGTAGTTGTTGCAGGTATTCTTGTTCTTGTTTTAAAGAAAGAGCCGGATCCGGAATACTATTTTGAACCGGAAGTAACACCAGAACAAAGCATATCGGTATCTACAGACGACCGGAAATCTACCGGAAAAGAAGGTTATCTTGAAATATCGGAAGACACGGTAAACGATGTTCCGTTGCGTATATTTATTCCTCATGAAGCAACCATGACCCTATCCTTAGGTATGCCGGATAGATCGGACTCTACCATTCTTTATGCCGCTATGGCTGCTGATATACGTAAAGACAACAAGCAGATTGTCGGAGATTTCGTATTGTCCGGTAAACAACTGGCACGGGGTGTTGCCAAAAAAGGATTTTGTGCGATCGATAATGAAACGGTTACCATCGGTGTCGGAGAATCAACTCCTTTACTGGAAAAAGTGATTGAAAATAAAGGCTCTTTTTTCAGGCAGTATCCGTTGGTTCATAACGGTGAAATTGTTGAAAATAAACTGAAAAACAAATCGATCCGTCATGCGCTGGCTGTCCGTAATGACGAGATCATTATGGTTAGCAGTAAGAATATCGAATCTTTTCATGATTTCTCACAATCCCTGATTGATATTGGTGTTTCCGATGCTGTCTATCTTGTCGGAGGTAATGCGTATGGTTGGTATTGCGACAAGGACCACATCCGACAGGAATTCGGAAAGGAACAGCCGGATATTCCTGAGAATATATCTTATATTACCTGGCGGCTAAAAAAATAATCATTTTTATTTAATCGACTGAATAACATTGGGATGATAATTCCAGACGGGAGGTCTATGTCTTTCCGGAAGGTGCCTTTTGATTCATAATTTCTGTTGTTGTATCCATTTAATCTTCAATAATAAAGCAATGAAACGAGTTGTCATTTTACTTTCTGTTGTGTTTCTGGTACTGGTGAATCAATTTTGTACGGAAGATGTTGATAATGCGATCAATGACGTTGATCCGGTGTTAACAGATGATTTGCCGGTTAATCTGACTTCCGTTCCGGAAAAGAAAGATTCATTGAATACGGGAAAATACATTTATATTACGATTGATGATGCTCCTCTCAAAGGAAGTGAATACATCGACAGTATTATTACAGTCACAAAAATAAAGACCAGCTTATTTCTGGTCGGGAATGGAATAGACGGAAATAAAAGATTCAGGCAATATTATGAAAAATTCCGTGAGAATCCGTATATTGAGATTTACAATCACAGTTACTCGCATGCCAGCAACAGGTATACAGCTTTTTATAAGAATCCGGAAGCCGTATTAAGCGATTTTGAAAGGAATCAAACCGAATTTAGTTTATCGCATAAAATAGCACGGTTACCGGGCCGGAACTTATGGCTCCTTGGAGAAAGAAAAAAGAATTACAACCAGACAGGCGCTTCTTCTGCCGGATTGCTGGCAGAGAAAGGGTATAAAGTATTCGGTTGGGATGTGGAATGGAATTACGATGCCAAGGATTATAACCCCAAACAAAGTATTGACGAACTCGTAAAAGAGATTGAAAATTGTTGCAATTTCAATAAAACTTTTACCAAGAACCATGTGGTGCTTCTGATGCATAATCAGATGTTCGGTAAGGTTAACGACAGAAATGACCTGGGAGAGCTGATAAACCGGTTGAAAGAACGTGGTTTTATATTTGAATGCCTTAGTTTGTATCCGGAATCGGCAGAGAAACAATAGGTTGTCATAAAAACAAAAAGAGACTTGCAATTTCTTACAAGTCTCTGATTTTCTTTGTAGCGCGACCCAGGATTGAACTGGGGACCTCATGATTATGAATCATGCGCTCTAACCAGCTGAGCTATCGCGCCAACATTATTTTTGCTTTTCGTGGCGCAAAGGTAGGGATAAAATTCCATAAATTCAAAGAAATGAAAAAACTTTTTTATTTATGGAGAAATGATGTCCTTATTTGAAAGAGGATAAACTCCACTCTGCCTGCCAGCCGATGACCGGTTTTTCATTTTCAAACCGGATGGGCAGCCAGAGGTAACGTCCGTCAATGGCATTCTTGGGAGTCCAACGGTCGGCCATGAAAATATAGGCATCTTTTTTTCCTTGTACTTTCAGAACATAAGTGCTCTGTCCTTTGAATGTCAGTTCGGCATTTTCTCCCCGGCAGGGACTTCCCAGTTCTTCCCAGGGGCCCCAGATCGATGAGGCTACAGCCGAACGGGCAGCATTGGGAGCCCAGCCGGTACATCCGGATGCGATCAGGTAATACTTGCCGTTTCTTTTGAACAGGGCAGGAGCTTCCATGAAGCGGCCGACAAAGAAACGGGCGTATTTCCCGGAGTGAGACAAATAGTCCGGAGACAGTTGGGAAATATGTAATGTGCTGTTATCTTCCGAAGAATAAATATGATAAGCTGTGCCGTCATCGTCTACGAACAAAGTCATGTCCCGGGCCATCTGGCCTCCGGGAAAATCGCGGGCCAACAGATTGAGTGTGTCGGGATGAGCCGGCAGGCTTCCTCCACCGTAGTCTTTACCCATGGAAGGTATATTTCCGGATTGATGAACCGGAAGCACATTGACCGGCCAATATCCTTTGTCCGGACGTGCACTTCCCAGGAACGTATAGGGTCCTGTCGCTTTGTCACTGACCGCTACTCCGGAGCGGGCAGCTTTGTATCCCATGGATTTGGTTTCCAGGTGGAACCACATGACGTATTTTTTTGTCTTTTTATTATAGATTACTTTGGGGCGTTCCAGGATACAACCTTTAGCAATATCGCTTTCCGAATCTTCCGGCATTACAGACAAGGCAATCCCTTCGTCTTTCCAGTTGTACAGGTCTTTAGAAGAGTAGCAGTGTACACCGACCTGAGCCATATTTCCGGCTTCTCCTTCGATTTTATGCTCTCCAAACCAATAATAAGTACCTTTTTCATAGAGGATTCCACCTCCATGAGCATTGATGTGAACACCCTGGTTATCCGGCCATAGTTCTCCTGGACGGAAAGAACTTAACCGTTGCTGGCTCAGGCAGGGCAGGATGGCTGTTAAAAGAAAAAAAGCAATGAATGTACAGGCTCGTGTCATATCGTTTTAAATTAATAAATTACAAAAGGTTGTGTCAAAAGTGTTTTTTACCGCAAAGTTCGCAAAGGATGTCGCAAAGTTCGCAAAAATAAATATTCATTGTAAGTAATTGCGTCCTTTGCGACATCCTTTGCGCTCCTTGCGGTTATATTCTTTTTAACTTTTGACACACTTTCCCGTAATCTGAATTTGTTATTTGTAAGTAAACCATGCTGTTGCCGTACAGTTTTTGTCTGCAGTGAGGCGAATCCAGCGGGCCTGGAAGGCTGCCGGGAATGCATAGTTCATTTTTTCACCGGGTTTTACTTTGAAATGAGTGTAGGTAAACCAGGTTCCGTCTCCGGTCGGGTCTACTTCAACGGTAAAATCGACTTCACTTCCGGCTGTGTGTGATAACTGCAAAGAACGTTGGTCGTAAAATCCGATCAGGAAAGGATCGGAAGGCTGATTGGCCTGAACAGCGCTGTCTACCCACGGACCACCTTTTCCTACTGGTTTACCCAATTTCCAGAGATCGTCGATAACTCCAGCCCAGACAGCTGCTTTTTTATCCTGGGAAACAAAAACATGTTTGTTGTTGGCGGCAGCATCGGGGGTGATTCCCGAAATGATCAGCAATCCTCGGTAAGATGCATAGTCATTGATCCTGAAATTGTGAGAAGCAATCGGACGAATTTTTGCGTATCCATCGGCATTTTCAGCCGGTAATTCGAAGAATGTACCGTGACAGTTGAACAAATCCCTTTCCGTGGCTACCTCCCTGCAAATTCGTAAAGAACCTTGTTGTGTAAGCGGAGTGTATGTGTCATTACCTAAAGGCAATCTCCATCTTCTTCCTTTATCGTCCACAACCAGGACCGATCCTTTTTCTATGTCAACAGCTTGTTGCGGAATTGCAAATTGTTTCCGGATGAAATCGGCTGTTTTTACATCTTCTTTGGGAACGATATTCAGTTGCTCGTCAATTTCATAATAGCCGGTTTCTCCGGATTCCGTATTGGCTAATAACCCCATGGCGCGTCGGTTTTGCCCCAGTCCATAAAGTAATCCTCCCCGGAATTTCTTATCGTTGATGGTTGATATTCCTTTGAAGATCGGATCGGTAGCGGCTGTTCTCTTGTCTTTAACCGTATAAATAAAAGAAACGCTGGCGGTTGTGTTTTTATCTGTAATTACCCGGACCCATTCGCCTTGTTCTGCTGGTTTGAAGTCTACCAGGGCGGATCCGTTAGCCGGAACAGTTATTTTTTTGAGAGCCGTCCACTGATTATTTCCTTTTTTATCTACTTCGAAAGCGAAAATAACCGTTTGGTTACCGGCATTTTTTATCCAGGCGCTTCGTTGGTCCCAGCCGGAGAAAAGGAAAGGATCAGAAGCCGCCTGTGCTTTTACTTCTTCTTTCAGCCAAACCGAGCCACCTGCATTACGCGGTCCCAATAAATCGGGTTGATTAACGGATGTAAACCAGAGGTTGGAATTGGATTGGCCCGGGCCTTCGATATTTCCTTTGGCTTTTCTTTTGTTCAGGAATTCTTTTTGGGCCGAATCGTCACAGCCGAAAACCAATTGGTCGTTCCAGCGGGTAAAATCGCCGATGACTTTCAGATAAGCCGAACGAGGACGGATACCTCCTGTATTGGATGCCGTAAACATACCCGGAAAATGCCAGAACATTCCGTGCATAGTCATCAGGTATTCCGGTTTTTGCGGTGTGCCCACATCACGTATCCGCGGCCATTCGGTATTCCATCCGTGTGCTCCGTCGTATGAAAAACTGGCTTTCGGCATGCGGAAGAATGTCCATTTACCATTGTCACGTACACCCAATAATAAGGATTTATAATCCCAGCCGGTCGCCCAGATCGGGTCAGTGGCCGGGTTCGGATTACCATAAATTCCGCCCGGACCGGTTATTTCCACAAATTGGTTGCGGCGTACGACTTTCCAGTCTTTACCATCCCATTCGGATAAGGACCCGGCTTCGATATCGAATTGTTTCAGTGCCAGGGGCCCCGGTTCTCCGTTATTGGAGTAAATCATTACACCTTGTCCTGAATACAACCCTTTACCGTGTGCTCCGGGCAATAATGCATAATCATGATTATTTTCCGTACCTCCGCCTTTGGGCTTGGCCACGTTTCCATCCTGATATAATGTTTTTGTTTTGAGCGTATTGACGTCCATTTCATAAAAACCTTCTTCCATTGTGCCGATGTATAGTTTGGACTGGGGATCGGTGAGGTGGCGTGCCATCCCGGTATACCTGCCGGGAGCTTCTTTATTGGAAATAACCCGTACATTTCCATTGGCATCGATGGCATACGATCCGATAAATAGCTGATTACTTTCTTTGTGAATCATCCGGTTAGCCGGAGTTCCGCCGATGCTTTCCGGACGGATATTCATCGTTTTATCCGGAAAAATCTGATATAATTTATCTGAAGATCCGAAAGGCAGGTGGGGACCGTACGTAATGGCCCAGAGGCTTCCGGCCCAGGGAACTACAGCTCCTGTTCCGCATTCACCTTCGTTGTTATAAAAGGAGAGGTGAGGGTAAACACCACTGATGTTTAATTTTCCTGTCGATTGTGTCTTTTCCTGGGACCAGGACGAAAGAGCAAGGGTTAGAAAGGATATGAGGCATATCCAGCGTGTTGTTTTCATGAGTAATTTTAGATTAATGATTGACTTTTATAGCATATACGTATTGAATCCCTTTTGTTCGTTATTCGCTTTTATACATGAAATTTCTTTCAACGTAATCATTTTGCAAATAAAATGGGGTCTTTGTGTTGCTTTTTCATATAAAGTAGCCCGGTTGGCATACTATAATTCGACAAACATACTGCTTTTTTTGATAAATTCCAACGAATGAGCTTTGTTTGCAAAATCTTTTTAATTCAGACTTATGTAAAAAACTTCTGAGAAACCTGGAGATTCTTTCGTAGGGATAATGTAACTTTGTACCGGTCTTAATGAATGAATTCATGAATAAATTTTATTTTTCCCTTTTTATAAGTCTGCTGTTATTGCCGGGATGTTCTTCCCATAAGGATTCCGGACAAATTATTACGGTGACGATCGAACCTCAGCGGTATTTTGCGGAACGGTTGGCGGACAGCCTTTTTCAGGTGGTGACAATGGTTCCGGCCGGAACCAGCCCGGAAACGTACGATCCCAGTCCTGTGCAAATGGCTAACCTGGCCCGGAGCAAAGCCTATTTTCTGATCGGAAAAATCGGTTTTGAAGAAGTCTGGTTGGGAAAAATGAAAGAAAATAATCCGGATCTGCGTTTTTACGATAACAGTGAGGGAATTGAATTTATTACCGGAGAGCATCATCACCATGATCATGAAGGTGATCACGATCATCATTCTCACGCCGGACATCCCGGAGGAGTAGATCCGCATACCTGGAGTTCTCCTAAAGAGGCCCTGTCGATTGTGAGGAATATGTGTAAAGCCTTGATCGGGATTGATCCGGCAAACGAAGATTTTTACAATAAAAACCGGGAAAAGCTTGAAATGGAAATCCGGGAAACCGACGAAACGGTCCGGTCGTTGCTAAATGATTCCGGACAGAAAGCATTTATTATTTATCATCCGGCACTTACTTACTTTGCGAGGGATTACGGATTGGAACAATATTGCATTGAAACCGATGGAAAGGAACCTTCTCCCGAACAACTGAAAGAATTGGTCGAAACGGTGCGTTCCCATGAAGTTAAGACTATTTTTATCCAACAGGAATTCGATAAGAAAAATGCCGAACTGATTGCGAAGGAAACCGGTTGTAAGCTGGTAGTTATCAATCCCCTTTCGTACGATTGGAGCCGCGAGACCATTGCTATTGCTAAAGCTTTGTCCGGTGAATAAACGACTTCTTGAAATAGAGCATATTTATGCCGGGTACGACGGTCAGCAGGTACTGAAAGACGTGTCCCTGAATGTCTATGAACAGGATTTTCTGGGAATTATAGGTCCTAATGGCGGAGGAAAAACCACGTTGTTGAAAGTTATCCTGGGATTGTTGACTCCTGATTCGGGTGTTGTCCGTTTTACTGACGAACGCTTGAAGAACCGGATCGGTTACATGCCTCAAACCCATCTGATCGATAAAAAATTTCCGATATTGGTTGCTGAAGTTGTCGAATCGGGGTTGGTCATGGAAAAGACTATGAACAGAAGGCAGAAAAAAGAAAAAGTCCGGGAAATGCTTGGTGAAATGGGCTTGGAGCATATAGCCGGAAAAGCCATCGGTGAATTATCCGGAGGCCAGGTACAACGGACATTGCTGGCACGGGCCGTTATCAACAACCCGGAAATATTGATCCTGGATGAGCCGAATTCGTATGTCGACAAACGTTTTGAATCCCATTTTTATCAACTGTTGCAGGAGATCAACCGGAATACGGCCATCATTCTTGTTTCGCACGATATCGGAACGGTTATTTCCAATGTAAAGAACATAGCCTGTGTCAATGAAACCCTGCATTATCATACCGGATCGGATATCGACGGTGATTGGCTGGAAGAACATTACGCCTGTCCTTTTGATGTGATCGGTCACGGGAATATTCCTCACCGGATATTGAAAAATCATCATCACGAGAATGAATAATTTTCTTTTTTCTCTCAATGTAGTTGCGCCTCTCTTTGTCCTGATGGGGGGTGGTTATATGGCGAGGAAAATGCACTTTGTTTCGGAAGAATTCCTGGCCCAGCTCAACCGGTTTGTGTTTCGGTTTTGCCTGCCCCTGATGCTTTTTGAAGATATTTATTCTTCTTATAACGGAGATTTTTCCAATACAAAATTGATTTTTTCTTCTGTAGCCGGGATTCTTATCATCATTCTTCTTTCTTTTTGTTTAGTTCCTCTTTTTATCAAACGAAAAGGACAGAGGGGAAGTATGATCCAGGCAATTTACCGGAGTAATTTCCTGATTTACGGGCTTCCTTTAGCAACCGGAATGTATGGAGATCAGGCGGTGGCAACAATCTCTATGCTGATGGGAATTATGATACCAATCTATAATGTGGCGGCCGTGATTATTCTTTCTATTTTCTCCGAGACGGGTATACACCAGGTGACATTCAGGAGTGTTTGTAAAGATATTGTCACTAATCCGTTGATTCTCGGTTGTTTTTTCGGATTGTTGGCCGGAATTACCGGGCTTCGTATTCCCCTTTTCATTGATCAGCCTTTGTCCCAACTGGCAGATGCTGCCGCACCTCTCGCTCTTTTTGTGATGGGAGGCGAATTCAAATTCAGGGACCTGAAAAATAATTTAGGCAAGGTGATTGCGGCTACTGCACTGCGGCTTGTGGTGGTTCCCGTACTGGCACTTCTCATTTTTGTCCGGATGGGATTCCGGGGAGTCGATCTGTGTGTTTTAATCAGCATTTTTGCGACCCCTGCGGCTATGGCCAGTTACATCATGGCCCGTCAGATGGGAAATGATGGTGAACTTTCGGGGCAGATCGTGGTGCTGACTACAGCCTGTTCTTGTGTGACGATCTTTTTTATTGTATTTTTCCTGAGGGCTCAGGGGTATATATAAATGAAAACCAGGTCTTTTAATTTTTGGAATTCATTTCGTAAATACAGGTAATTCGTTGTTTAATATCAGTAATCATATGATTTTTAGTTTTTTCTATACGATCAAAATCGATGGATTGAAAGAGTGTATCCCAGTTTTTTAATTGTAAAATTTCCTGAGGCTTATGGATTTTTATACCAATATCATCCAGAATGCTTATTCTGTAATCTAAAGGATTGTTCCCAATGAAAACGACCGGTATTCCCATTGCCAAGCAAGGAAGAGCACAGTGCAATCGCGTAGTAATAATAACACTGGCTTTTTCTCTATAATAATCCAATAATTGTTCTGCTAATGAAAATTTTTCCCGTTCAGTGTATTTTTTGTTATATCGATGAGTGAAATGTTCAGATTTTCGGGAGATGGTTTCTGGTAAAGGTATATGAGATGCATCAACAACGATGTACTTAGTTTTGGAAGGTGTTGAATCTCTTTTAGGAAAAGTTAAAGTAAGGCATCTTGAATAATATGTGTTTATTCCATTTTCTTTTAATCGGGCTTCCGTATATCTGTCACGACATCCGATAGGTTCATGTTTTCTTAAAAAATCAAGAATCGGATCCGATAATACGTACTCCCAGGTATTATGATAATTGGCAATATGCAAACCAAAAAACAAAGGAATAATGTGAGACGAAAAGGGGAAACACTGTTCCGGATGATGGGAAAACCAACCATTTGTAATGACAATGTATTTATCTTTTTTTATAGGGGCTTCTTTCAGAAAATCCCGATCGAACCTACATTTTATGCGTGGTATAAATTGTTCTGATGCAATTGACTGGATGTAATCTCCGGCATTTACTGAGTTTGTATATTTTAATCCTGAAAAATACATAGCAATATGGAAGTTTCTTATTCGAAAACTTAACTAAGAATGAACATAAATTGTTTATTTATAGATAATATATTCCTCCAGTCTATTTCTATTTTTAAAAAATAAAGAATAAAAAAAATCTAAAATAATATCTGGATCGATTATTCCTTTATCTTTTAACTGTAATAAGTTTTTGTATGAGATCAAAATTTCAGAATGATGTAATTTATTTAGATTGATAAGGTAATTTAGAATTTCTAAACGAATTTTTCTGATAGTTTCTTGTTGCTTTTCTTTTTGTTTTACATTATTCTCTTGTTTTTCTGATACTCTATAATAAAGTAATGATTGGGAATCAATATAAAACGTTCCTTTTCGTTTTGCAATTTCAGAACATAGTTTATAATTTTCAAAATAAGGATAATTTTCATATTGTAGATTATGGTTATAGAGAAATTCTTTTCGTATCATTATAGTTGCATCAAAAATTATATTTTTATGCATTAATTTTAATAAAGGAGATTCTATTAAACCTGACAATGATAGTAATGGTTGTCCACTGAGACCGGAACCGAATGCCGTCATCCATGTTCCACAAACAGTAATAGAAGGTTCTTCCTCCATAATAATATATTGTATTTTTAGACAATCAATGTGCATAATATGATCAGGGTTCATCGGTATAATGTATTTTCCGATCGCATGTATTAAACCCCAATTTAAAGCTGTGGATAAATTATTACTTTTGATTTTAAATAAATGAATTCTGGAATCATTAAAAGATTGAATACAAGAAATTGTATCATCAGTTGATCCATAATCAATAATTAAAAATTCAAAATCTTCACAGGTTTGCTTCAATACACTTTCAATAGCATTTTTAATCGTTGATGCAACATTATAAGTCGGCATAATAACTGTTATCTCATTCATGATAAATAAGTTTCTGTTATCTTTTCATATATAGATACAGTTTGATAAATCATTCTGTCTAATGTGAATTTTTCGTGATATAAACGACGGGCATTTGCTCCGAGTTGCTTTCTTTGTTTTTCATTTTTGATAAGCAGAATGATCTTTTCAGCAAGCATCTCTATGTCCAGAGATAAACCGAAGACCTTAGAAAACTTGGTATTTACTTTAAGAGCATTGACTTCATCTGTGAACATTTCATCTAGGCCATCAACAGTAGTTGTTATAATAGGTAATCCAAACATGGCCATTTCAATAGCGACATAACTAGACTGTTCCTGTAAAGAGGGAATAATACCTATATCACTTTCTTGATAGAGCTTTTTTAACTTATTAAAAGGAACAACTCCTAATAAATTTAGATTTAGATCTCCATATTCATCATAAATCCGTTGTCTGTCTATATGCTTGTATTTTCCAGCTATGGTAAGTGAGACATTATATTTTTCCTGTATTTTTCGTAAAGCTTGAAGTAAAAAAAATAGTCCCTTGCTTTCAGAAACAAGACCTACATATAATAACTTTACTTCCTTGGAATTTTTTTTTGATTTAGATGCAATCTTAAAATCCTGAATACCATTAGGAATTATATCAATGAGTTTCCCTTTTTGTTTCATGATATCAATTAAAAAAGATTTGGCACATTGGGTTACACAAATAATCTGATCTGGAATCGTGTAGGAATCTATTTCACAATTATTCACAATAAATAAATTTTCATCTGTGTTGTTGTCTGATTTTAAAAGTTCTAAAGCATATAGAATGTTAAATCTATGTCTGTCTGTATTGTACAAGTTTTTCCATGGTATACAATGTAAATGAGTGATAATTTTACAGGGAATTTTTTTACGAATAAGTGCTGCCAGATCGATTAAGTTTAATGTGTGAATGTGTATAATATTTTTTTCTTCAGGTTTAAATAGATGAGCTATTAAACGATATACTTGTTCATTGTATTTTTGAAGCCAGTAACGTTCACTAATAATCTCACTAGATATTTGAGGGAATGGGATAAATATTTCAGTGCATTTTCCTGTTTTTTTTTGTTTCGGAAAAAGTAATTTTTCGTTCCTGATCAAGCAAATTCGGTATACTTGTATAGAAGAATACGATTTTAAACCGAAGATTAGAGTTTTTATGTATCGATCGACTCCAGAAGTATTTTCAGCTACAGATATATCTAATAGAAAAAGATTAATCATAAGAAGAGTTCTTTAAAACGAAAAATATCCTTATTTTGTCGCTTAGCCTCACAAAAAGTTAAATACAGCAACAGTCGGGATACACCTCGTCCATAACCTGCAATAAAAGATCTTGTTCCTATTTTATTCACTAACCATTTCTCATAGTTTTTTTGATTATAACCTATCAATGGTTCCTCCATTTTATAAATGAGACTTTCGAATTGGTCATCATATTGATGTAGTAAATACAGATAGTCGATTTGCTGATAGAGAGGTAAAGTTTCTTGTTCTATATTGCTGATTGAATTCTCTAACATTTTTTCAATACCTTTTTGTAAGGTCGTTAATCCTAGTAAATAATGGGATGTCGGTAGACTATAGGAAATTTTACCTTTAAGATATAATTCTAAAAATAATTGAATAGGGATGTTGAAATTTTTATTTTCAGGATAATTAAAACATACTTTAAGGAATAATTCAAATTGGTTTAAGATTACCAATTTGGATTCTTGTTGTAAATGAGATGATAACGACAATCGGGATAACTTATCTGTAAAATAACTATTTGCAATTTTGATTATTGATTGAGCAATGAAAATTTCTTTTTCAGTCTTATCGGTTAACATCTCCAAATAATAAATTGTATACAATAATGAAATAATATTATTGGGATTTTTAATTTTTTTTTCTAATTCAAAAGCGATCTTGTTCCTGTTTTCATTAAATAATTCATTAAAATCAGCATCAATAAATTTATACTTAATTAAATATAATAATACAAAGCCAATGCCCGATAATCCATTTTCAAAATATACATTCTTAGTTTTTGATACAAGTGTTTTTTGTAGTAGGTCACAGGCAAAATTTTCTAGGTTTTCATCGTTTAATAAGCGTGCATTTTCAAATAAACAAAGAGATAGACCTATTCTTCCATTATATAATCCTTCAGAATTGACTGAATAAGCATTCAGTAATATGTAGTCTATAAATTTAACAAACAGACGATTACATTTTTCCATAAAGGCATTAAACGTGAACATATTGAAGACTTAGCTATTAACTTTAACTGGGAAATAGCATCATTCCTAAAAAATGATATTTTTAATTAACGGATAAAAATTTTCTCATTTTTTTTAATATTTTCTTCTGTTTTTGTAAAAATTGATACAATACTAAATTTAAGTTTTTCTTTATTAGGAAGTTGAAATTCATCTGAAGACAGATATTTTACTTTGAGTATGTAATTTTCATCTATTTTTATATTAGATATATCTCCTGTTAAAAAACTTCCATTTATTAGATAAATAGGAGATTCTATTTTTTCTTTTATGTACTTTGATTTAATATCTTCCAGTGATAAGAATATTGCCGGTTGTTTGTATGAGATATAGAATCGACCTTCATATTCTTTATTGTCGATTTTTATTGGGTTTTTGTCAACATTTAAATTTTCAACCATGTCTTTGTCTATGCCAACATAACTTCCTATAAAAACAGAATCTACAAACCACGCAACATTGGAATTACTTTGACTTTCATAGAAAATATCTTTTTGACAATAAACATTTGCTACGCATGTTAGCAAAAGCAATAGAATTATTTTTTTCATTTTTTTATAGAATTAAATCGATTAATAAATATAAATCAATAATATAACTCGTTTGATGTTTTGTTAAAAAACGATATCTTGTTAAATAAAATGACAGAAAAAAAATATTTTAAAATACTATTAACGTTGGCCACCGATTCCTATACCATTAATAACGTCACTAGCGCTAACTTCTCCACTCTGATCAGTTATTGGATCATATAGGTAATACCATAATACCATTTTTTTCGGTATAGCTATTAAAAATTACAGCATGCCCATCTTTACTACCATCAATTTTAATCATACCTATCATTATTGTTCCGGAACAATCCATTTCTGATGATATTTGAAAGCCTGTTAATAAAGTTATTGAATAGAAATAAAGGAAGTTGAAATAACAATATCCATTAAGTCATGCCCCTCCAACTATTTCAGATTCTTGAATCTTATCTAATGCTTTCATTTCAACTCTCATCGATTCTAAATCTATTTTTGTGATTTTTTTCATAATATGTATGTTTTTTATTATTTTAATATTTTGCAAAGATGAAAAATAATAATGTACTTTTCAAAATTATTTTAAAATAAATTTAACGTTATTCAATAATTTTCATCATGAATACCAAATAGAACACAAAGACTTCGGTCCTACTAGTCTTAATATCATTTCCAAATATTATTGTAAATATTATCAAAAACAGCATCTTATTGATTTACTTGTAATTATAAAAGAATAAATATCTTTTCTGGACATCAACTACTCTGCCGATAAAATAGGGCTTCGGAGTATTTCTGTCAAGGCTACTATTGACGAAATTATTGATAAAGTACTACTTCCTTGTATCATCCATTGGGACAACAATCATTTCATTGTAGTCTATAAAGTATCTAAATACAAAATCTATGTATCCGATCCTGCTAAAGGATTGATTTCTTATAGTGCCGAAGAGTTTAAAGATAAATGGTACAAAAAGAATGAAGATTATGGAGTTTTAATGGCCCTGGAACCCATGGCTTGCTTCAAGCAGATAGAGGCTCATGAGAAAAAAGAACGACTAAAAAGCTTTGAGAACCTGCTGGGTTATTTCACGCCTTACAAAAAAGCGTTCGGACTGCTTTTCGGCATCATGCTCATTGCCACCCTGCTCCAGGCGCTCCTTCCTTTTATCTCTAAGTCGGTGATCGATATAGGCATTCATACGCGGGATATCACATTCATTTACATGGTGTTGATTGCCAATGTTGTTCTTTTGCTGAGCATTACCCTGTCTAATGTATTGCGCGACTGGGTGCTGCTGCATGTAACTACCAGGGTCAACATCTCCCTGATTTCGGATTACCTGATCAAGCTGATGAAACTGCCCGTTACGTTTTTTGAAAACAAGCTGGTAGGTGATATCCTTCAGCGGGCCAATGACCACGAACGTATCCGCAGTTTTGTCATGAATAACTCTCTGGGTATGGTGTTTTCCATGATCACCTTCCTGATATTCAGCATCATCCTGCTTGTTTATAATAATATTATCTTCTTTATTTTCCTGGGAGGAAGCATCCTGTATGCTTCCTGGATCCTGATATTCCTCCGTGTCCGGAAAAAATTGGACTGGGAATACTTCGAACTGGTCTCTAAGAATCAGAGTTATTGGGTGGAGACGATTGAAAACGTCCAGGAGATCAAGATCAATAACTACGAAGATTTGAAGCGTTGGAAATGGGAGGCTATCCAGGCCCGGCTGTACCGGGTAAACATGAACGTATTGAAGGTCAATAATGCCCAGTCCTTGGGCTCCCAATTCATCAACAGCCTTCAGAACATGGCTGTTACCTTTTTCTGCGCGATTGCCGTAATTAACGGGGATATTACTTTTGGGGTGATGATTTCCACTCAGTTCATCATCGGGATGCTAAACGGTCCTGTCGCCCAGTTTGTCGGATTTATACAGTCTGCGCAATACGCCAAGATCAGCTTTATGCGGATCAATGAAATTCACCAGTTGCAGGATGAAGACGAGACCAACAGTGTAGCCAATAACAGCATGGAACTTCCGGAAGACAAAAGCCTGGTGGTTAAGAACCTTTCTTTCCAGTATACACACCACTCTCCCATTGTACTGAAAAACATTTTTCTGAAAATTCCGGAAGGCAAGGTTACCGCTATCGTCGGTAACAGTGGTTGCGGTAAGTCGACCCTGTTGAAACTGTTGCTCCGGTTGTATAATCCTTCCTACGGGGAAATCTGTATCGGGAATATGAACGTGAATAACATCAGCCTGAGAAGGTGGCGTAGCCGTTGCGGAGCTGTGATGCAGGATGGAAAACTGTTTAACGATACGATCCAGAATAATATTGTACTGAACGATGAAAACGTTGATTATGAAGCTCTCCGTCAGGCTGTCGAGATTGCCAATATTTCCCGCGAAATTGAAGCTATGCCCCAGGGTTACCAGACGATGATCGGGGAAATGGGCAGAGGATTGAGCGGTGGTCAGCGCCAACGGCTACTCATCGCCCGCGCGTTGTACAAAAAACCGGATTACCTGTTTCTGGATGAAGCCACCAATTCCCTGGATTCGATTAATGAACAGAAGATTGTCAAGGCATTGGATAATGTATTCAGGGATCGTACGGTAATTGTCGTGGCTCACCGGCTGAGTACGATCCGTAAAGCCGACCAGATTGTAGTGCTCCATAACGGTATGGTTATAGAAACCGGAACCCATGAAAAGCTTATGGAAAACAAACGGCATTATTACGAACTGGTCTGTAGCCAGTATACTCCGGAACCGGCACAACTGGAATTAGTAAACTAAGAACTAAAAACTAAGAACTAAGAGTTGGAAAAGGACAACAACAATAATAAAAAGAAGGCGACGGTCAACCGGAGTGAGGAAGTTCGGGACATTATCGATCGTATGCCGATGACTTTTGGTCGTTGGGTGGCAATCGCTGTGGTGGTCTTTGCTGTTCTTCTTCTGGTTTTCGGTTGGGTAATCCGTTATCCGGATACGGTTACCGGTCAGATCAAGATTAATTCGGACCGGGTTCCGGTAAAACTCATCGCCAATGCTTCGGGAAAGCTCCATTTGCTCGACCTCCATGCCCGGGATGAAGTAAAGGAAAACGATTATGTTGCCGTTATCCAGAATTCAGCCGATACTAAAGACATGCAACAGGTATCCATGCTAATCAATCAATTTAATCCTAATCAGGAATCATTGAAAAATCTGGAAATTCCACTCCCGGAAAAGGTGTCATTGGGAGAATTAAACCTGAAATATTACACTTTTCTATCAGCCCTGAAGGGTTGGACCCAGTACGAGGAAGACGATCCTTACGGGCAACAAGCCAGTAGCCTCAGGGAAGACATACGCTGGAAAGAAGTCCTGCAAAAACAGACCAAAGAAAACCTGGAGACGACACGGGAAAAACTGGAGATTACCCGGAAATGGTACGACAGGGACGCTTCGCTGAATAAAAGTGCGGTATTGTCGGAACAAGAACTGGACGCTACCAAGAATGCCTACCTTTCCGCCAGACAAGGGGTACAATCTTTAGAAAAGGAACTCTCTTCCATTGGCATGGAACTTTCTTCTTCCCGTAACCAGGTGGTTCAGTTAAACATCGAACGCCGGGAAAAAGAAAAACAGCTCCGTATGGAATTACTTTCTTCTTATCATGACCTGACGGACAACATCAAGCTTTGGGAACAGCATTATGTATTCAAGGCTCCTTTTGATGGTCAGGTTGAATTTCTGAAGTTCTGGACAAACGATGAATTTGTTCAGCAGGGGGAAGAAGTATTCAGTATCGTTCCAGGAGAGAGTCAGGTCCGGGGCCAGGTATTGCTTCCTTCGGCAGGAGCAGGCAAGGTTTCTCCGGGTTGCAAGGTAACGATCAAGTTAGACAACTACCCGTACCTGGAATTTGGCTCGGTTGAGGGAGTTGTCGGTTCCATGTCACTGATCACACGAAAGGAACAGGTTCAACAAGGCAGTATCGATACTTACCTGATCATTGTTGACTTACCTCAGGGGCTTACAACCAACTACGGTGAGACATTGGATTTCAGACATGAAATCGGAGGAATAGCCGATATCATCGTTCGTGACCGGAGATTGATCGAACGGTTATTCGACAACCTCAGGTACAGGACAAAGGCCAAATGATACCAACTCTTACATGACAATCTTTTTTTCCTGAATTTAACTTACATTCGGAGTTTGTTTGTCCGCACTGTTCCCTTTTCCCGGTCCTTTTCTGAATCGTCTTTTATAATTGGATTGCTTTGCTTTTGGAGCAGTTCCGGTTGCCTGTCCATCTTGTTGATTCCCTGTTGAGCCCGGAGTTGCCGGGGCCTTCCGGTTTTCGTTTCTGGGAGATGAATTTCTCCTGTTCGACCGGTTGTCATTTCTTCGTCCGGAAAAACCCGGTCGTCTTCCACCAGAGTGGCTTTGGGGTCTGTATTCCGGTCCCTCTCCGAGCTGTTCAGGTAACGGGCGTTTGGGGATTTCCCTTTCGAGAAACTTTTCAATCTGGTGAAACTTGCCTTGTTCTTTCTCACTGATCAGCGTGATGGCTGTTCCTTCTGCGCTCGCCCGGGCTGTCCGGCCGATGCGGTGGATGTAATCTTCCGTATCGTGTGGTACGTCGAAGTTGACAACCGTTCCGATATCCGAGATGTCGATGCCCCGGGCGACAATGTCTGTTGCAACCAGTAAGTCGATTTTGCCGTTTTTGAAGTCGAGCATTACCTCTTCCCGCTGGGATTGTTCCAGGTCGGAATGCATGGCGGCCACATTCAGTTTCATTCGTTTGAGCGAGTAAGCCAGTTCCTTTACTTTCAGCTTGGAAGATGCAAAGATGATAGTTTTATTACCGGTAGGCTTAGAAAAAAGAGACCGGATGATTTCTAATTTCTGGTTTTCGTAACAGACGTATGCCGATTGATCGATGGCTTCATTCGGTTTCGAAATAGCGATATTTACTTCGACCGGGTCATGCAGGATCTTTTTAGCCAGCGACCGGATTTTGGGAGGAAGGGTGGCGGAAAACAGGATGGTTTGGCGTTTCTGGGGTAATTGGGCGATGATTTTCATAATATCATCCGAGAAGCCCATATCCAGCATCCGGTCTGCTTCATCCAATACGAAATACTCAATATGGGACAGATCGATCCCGCTACTGATGATATGAGCGATCAGGCGACCCGGCGTAGCGATGACCACATCGACACCCATTTCCATGGCATGTTTCTGACGGCTCCATTCAATCCCGTCTCCACTACCGTGGACCACATGGGTGGAAACCGGCAGGAAATAGGTGAATCCTTCAAACTGGACATCGATTTGTTGCGCCAGTTCGCGTGTAGGTACTATAATCAATGACTTGATTTTATCATGCGGATTGCCTTCTCGTACCAGTTTGTCGAGCAAGGGCAGAATATAAGCCGCTGTTTTTCCGGTTCCGGTTTGTGCGCAGCCTATCAGGTCTTTACCTGAAAGAATGACAGGAATGGTTTGTTCTTGTACCGGGGTCATCTGGTCGTAATTCATCGTTTCGATGCCTCGGAGTATATCTTCGGCGAAGTTCAGTTCTTCAAATTTCATGTTCAGGATAGAAAATTATTTTATTCATTGATGATTTTATTCTTAACGTACAAAAATATAAATTTTCTTTGATTTCTTTCATTTTTTTCATTCCTTTCATTTTTTCATTATCTTTGCAGCTTAATATCAACAGAGCAGAGGAGAGCATTATCATGAGTAAAATCAATGAAGCTTTAGTTCCGGTTTTAGAATCAGCTATAAAGAAAAGTTTAAAAAACTTTGAGTCGGTTAATAAAGGTAATTCTTTAAGTGATCTTTATATGCGTTTCGATTCGGAGAATGCCATACTCTCTGTTTTTGATGATATGGAAAACAAATTGACCGAAATTAACCTGGAAAAACAGGAAGATTTTTCGGAGGATTTTGAAACACAGTTGAAAGAAACCTCTCTGGTAGTTCTTCAACGGTTGGAAAAAGAACATTTATTTGATAAGGAATATATTTTCAAACCTTTTACGGTAAGTATGGTAGACGACGATTTCATTGTGTCCGACGAGTTGATTTTTATTGACGATGATACCTTGAAAATAGACGGAGACCTGCTGACAAACCTGGATAAGGAGTTAGATGATTTTTTGAAAAACCTGATGAAATAACGCCGCTATAGCTCAGTCGGTAGAGCAACGCATTCGTAACGCGTAGGTCACCAGTTCAAGTCTGGTTAGCGGCTCTCCTTTTTTCTGGCAGAATCCGACCTTTTGATGAAAAGCACATTCTTGAAATATAGTTTCGGTATTTTTCTGTACTTCTTTTTTGCCGGTCTTTCGGCAAAGACTCCTTCTTTTGCGCGATTTGATAAAATTACACAGGCTGATGGTTTATCCAGTAATCATGTCCTTTGCATTCATCAGGAAAAAGCCGGTTGGATATGGATGGGAACAAGCCTCGGGCTGAACCGCTACGACGGCTATCATTTTACGGCTTATAAAAGCGACAGGGATGGTCATGGTTCCCTGCGCGGAGAATTGGTCCGTTGTATTTTTGAGGATATAAACAATCGGATCTGGGTGGGAACGGAACTCGGAGGGTTAAATCTTTTCGACCGGAATACGGAGCGGTTTTCTCATTTTCTGTTTGCCGACGCTTCGCAGGATACAATCTTTTCAGTCAATCACATTGTCTCGGATCCGGAGAACCGTATCTGGATAGGAACAGACAAAGGAGTTGCTTTTTTTGATGAACAGGAACAGCTGCAACTGCTTTCCCTTCCTTCCTGGAAACAGTCCGGGAGTCCCGAAATACTCCGTATTTTCTGGGATAAAGAGGATAATAATTTGTGGATTGGAACCTTATCCGGTCTGTTTGTTTATAACCCGGAAACCGGTAAAGACCGGCGATTGCCTTTGCCGGATTCGGATAAGCCTTTTGATGAAATCCATGCTTTGTATTTAGATAGTGACCGGCTTCTGTGGATCGGAACTTACAATGAAGGCGTATTTACAGTCGATCCGAATACCCGGAACGTGGAAAAAGTAAAATCCTGGGTACGTTTCAACCGTTCGGAGACCATCCGGGCTATTGAAGAGGATCATGAAGGAATCATGTGGTTTGGAACCCGTGGTGGACTGGTTGCTTACGATAAGACAACACGCGATTATTCGACATTTCTCCGGGACGAAGACGAAAGTCTCAGTTTATCACTGAACTCTATTCTGAGTCTTTGTGTCGACAGTAAAGGGGATTTATGGGTGGGAACCCGTGGGGGAATCAATTATCGTGACAACGATAAACAGGCTTTCCTTCACCTCAGGGCTTCCAAAAATGACAATCGCTTTCTCAATAATGCCGAAGTATTCTGTTTTTTTGTTCAAGGTAATAATTTATTGATCGGCACGGAAAGTGGCGGAGTCAATATCTACGATACAAAAACCCACCGCTTCCGCTACCTGACTACTCAGGAGGGGCTTTCCGGAGATTGCATCAAGGCATTTGTACAGGACGGGAATGAAATTCTGGTCGGGACTTACCAGGGCGGGATTTCAGTGCTGGATGCGTCCACTTACCGGGTAAAAATGATATTGAAGCATCAGGATGACGATCCGCTGTCTCTCAAAGATAACGTGGTCTGGGATCTGACCCGGGATTCCCGGGGGCGAATCTGGGTGGCAACCAATCGGGGAGTACAGTTGTATGACGGGAAAACCAGGACTTTCCATGAAAAAAGCGAGTTGTTTTTCGACAAAATCTGTAATTGGATCCGGGAGGATGACAAAGGTGATTTATGGATGGGAGGGTATGAACTTGTAATTTACAATCCGGAATCGGAAAAAATAACTCGCTATAACGAGCGTACCCGGGATGTTATTCCTGCTATGAATGGCCGTTACTGGGTAGCTACCCGGGGGCATGGCCTTGCTTTGTATGAGAAGGGGAAAGGGGCTATCCGGTATTTTACGGAGGCTGACGGATTGTCTAACAATACCATACAGTCGCTGGTAAGGGATGAATCCGGACAATTGTGGATCAGCACCCTGAACGGTCTTTCCAGTTTTAACGAAAATACCCTTGAATTCGTTAATTTTGATGTGAATGACGGATTGCAGGACAATCAGTTCAATTACGGAGCAGCTATCCATACGGCTCATCAGTTGGTTTATGGAGGAATTAACGGGGTCAATATCTTCCATCCTCAGGATATCCGCAAGAACTTTTTCGTTCCTCCGGTGGTGCTGACCGGATTGAAAATTTTCAACCAGCCGGTTGAAATCGGAAAGGAGATCGGACAAAGTATCAATGTAACCACAGAAATAGAGTTGGGATACAAGCAGAATGTTTTTTCCATCGAATTTGCCGCCCTTTCTTTTGCCGGTTCTTCCAAAAACCAGTATATGTATCAGATGGAAGGGTTCGACGAGAACTGGATTTTTTCCGGAACATCCAATTCGGCGACTTATACAAACCTGGATCCCGGGAAATATACGTTCAGGGTCAAAGGCTCCAATTCCAACGGTATATGGAATGAGAAGGATACTTCCATTTCGGTGATTATCAAGCCTCCGTTTTGGAAAACCTGGTGGTTTCGCCTGACATTGATAACGTTATTTGTCTTGTTTTTAGCTTACCTGGGAATTTTCTATCTGAAACGGGCCAAACTAAGAAACGAACTGATTTTCGAGAAGACAAAAGCCCGTAAATTGCATGAAATCGAGGCGATGAAGCTTCGTTTCTTTACCAATATATCCCATGAAATCCGGACTCCTCTTACCCTGATCCTGGGGCCTTTGAACCAGGTACTGGAACAGGGAATGATCGACGGGGATGCCAAAGGAAAATTGCAACTGGTCAAACGAAATGCAGATCAGTTGTTGAAGTTAATTAATCAATTACTGGATTTCCGGAAGCTGGAAGCCGGTAAGTATACTCTTCATTACGAAAAAGCAGATCTGCTCTTTTTTGTCGGATCCATCCTGGAATCGTTCCAGAGTATGGCTGTCGAGAAAGGAATACGCCTGTCGTTGTATACTGACCGGGAATCTTTTGTCACCTGGTTTGACAATGATAAAATGCAGAAAATCCTGAATAACCTGTTGTCCAATGCGCTTAAATTTACCGATCCGGGCGGATCTGTAGATGTGACGTTCAATAGTTCGGATCCTTATATAAGTGGCCTTGCAGAAAATACTGTTTTTTACAGCATTACGGTACAGGATTCAGGAAAAGGCATTCCGGCTAAAAACCTGAGTAAAATATTCGAACGGTTTGAACGGGGAGCCAATACGCAAAGTTCGACTGGCTCCGGAATCGGGCTATCCATTACACGCGAGTTTGTGAAGTTGATGGGCGGAGACATCGAAGTGGAAAGTTATGAAGACAGGGGATCTACTTTTGTTGTCCGTTTGCCATTGTTGTCGGATGCCGATGTAGATACGGAAACAGAAAACACAGTGGTAAAAAATGAGGAGAAAAGCCTGTCTGCCGAAGGGGATCAGAATATAGTTCTGGTAGCAGAAGATAATCCGGATGTCAGGGAGTATACGGCTTCCCTTTTCCGTTCGGAATTCAAAGTGCTGGAAGCATCTAATGGAAAGGAAGGATTTGATCTCGCAGTGAAATACATTCCCGACATTATTATTTCCGACCTGCTGATGCCGGAAATGAGCGGAGATGCTTTTTGTAAGAAAATAAAAAAAGACGAACGGACTTCTCACATTCCTTTTGTTTTGGTGACTGCTGTTACTTCCCGGGAATCAGAAAAAGAATCTTTAAAAACCGGTGCGGACGATTACATCACCAAGCCTTTTGATGTAAATATACTCAGGTTGAAAGTTGATAACCTGCTTTCCTTGCGCAATACCCTGCGGGAAAAATACAAAAACGATTTTCTGATGCAGCCGAGCGCTGTTACATTAGTCTCCCCGGATGAAAAATTCCTGAAAAAAGCCGTGGATATTATTGAAAAATACATGGATGATGCGGATTTCGATATCGAACGGTTCGCCTCGGAGATCGGAGTCAGCCGTATGCAACTTTACCGCAAGCTGGAAGCGCTGACCAATATGACCGTTAAGGAATTTATCCGTGACATCCGGATCAAGCGGGCCGCTCAATTACTGGAACAAAATAAACTTACGATTTCCGAGATTGTCTATCAGGTAGGATTTCGGGATCTGGCTTATTTCCGTAAGTGTTTCAGGGAGCAATACGGCACCAGTCCCTCCGAATATGCTGCAAAATTCAAATAATTTGTAGAAAAAAACGACCTTGGTACGTTTGTCCTCTGTTTATGGTACAAAATTACTCCATGGTCTTTAAATTTTCACTCTATCTTTGCATCATGTAAATTATTGATTAAATAATTGCAAGGTTTTTAGGGTTATAAGAGTTTTTTTACATGGGGGAAACCGGAGCAGGTGACTGTTCCGGTTTTATTTTTGTACCGGGTTCCATCCATCGGAACCTTTCATTACATTCTTCAATGTATATTCGCCGGCTTCCTTGGCCGAAAGTGTTCTCGTCCAGGACATACGTTTTGTAGTGCTCGCTCCTTCACCACGGTTGTTGTATTCCATATAACGGGCGGTTTTTTCATTCGATTCCTTGTTCCAGTTGTGCCATCCTTCGGGAAGTATGCCTTTGGGTAGTTCCGAATTCATAAATAGGGTCATGGCATAGGGTCTCCAGGGCCTTCCTAAATACATTTGAGTTACATCGCCGGCCAGGGTTATCCGGCAGTGGTTGAAAATATAGCCGTATGGTTGCTTTTCCGGAGTGGAGGCGGCTGTGATGTATGAATTTTTTTTGCAATGGATATCGCAGTCTTCAAACCAGCAGATGGAAGGACCAAAAATAAAATCGGTAGTACCTTCGATATAGCAATGCTCAAAATACTGGCGGCAACCCTCCCTTCCGGCATAAATAGTATCCTGGTTGCCTAGAAAACGGCAGTTTCTGAAAATCACCCGGTCACCTTCGATATGGGCGGCAACCGCCTGTCCAAGTTGTGCCGCCGAATTCTCAATGGTCAGGTTTTCAAAAACAATATCGTTTCCCTGGATCAGGAATGTATAGGTACGGAATGTGCCCATATCGTCGATCCGTGCATGATCGTCGTAAGTGATAATCGTTTGATCTGCATCTTCTCCGATAAAGGTAATACTGGTTATCCAGGTCGGTAAAACTAATTTTTCCTTGTAAACACCGTTTTTGATGTATACAACCGTGGGCGACGGACGGAAAGCCCGGATGGAATTAATCACTTCCTGGATATTTCTGAAATCACCTGTTCCGTCCCGTGCGACAACGAACGTGTCTTTGTCGAGAAACTGGTTTTGTGCTGTTGATTTTTCGCAGAAAAAGCATGCACAGCAGCAAAAAACTAAAATCGTTCTAATCATGTAATTCATATTTTTAAAGAATTAAAACACAAAGATAATTTTAAAAATCGTACCTTTGCCCTCTAAATATAGCAAAGGCAATGATAAGAAAAGGATTCATTGTCAATTATTCATAAGTCAATTGTCAGTTTTTGTATGAAGATAGCATTGATCGGCTACGGAAAAATGGGTAAGGAAATCGAGAAGATCGCCCGGGAGAGAGGCCATGAAATTGTTTCTATTATAGATGTAAATAATCCGGAAGAAATTGATTCCCCGGGATTTCATTCGGCCGATGTAGCCATTGAATTTACTCGTCCGGAAACCGCTTTTTCCAATTACAGGAACTGTTTTGAAAGAAATAAGCCTGTTGTGGCCGGAACCACCGGATGGCTGGAGCATCTGGATGAAGTCAGGCGTTTTTGTATGGAAAAGGGACAAACCTTTTTCTATGCTTCCAATTACAGCATCGGAGTCAATGTTTTTTTTGCCGTCAACAAGTACCTGGCTAAAATCATGAACCGTTTCCCGGCTTATGATGTCCGGATGGAAGAAGTGCATCACATTCATAAGCTGGATTCTCCGAGCGGAACCGGAATCACCCTCGCAGAAGGCATCCTGGAAAATATTGAGCGGAAATCATTGTGGAAAGAAGGGACGGAAGGAAATCCGGAAGAATTGCTGATTATTTCCAGACGGGAAGGAGAGGTGCCGGGTATTCATGAGGTTCTATATGAATCCGAAGCGGATATCATCAGTATCAAGCACGATGCCAAGAGCCGCAAGGGATTTGCCCTGGGTGCTGTTTTAGCCGCTGAATTCACTTGTGGAAAAAAGGGCTTTTTAACAATGAAAGACATGTTTGATTTTTAATATTTTACCCAATGAGAAAAGCGACAAAAGCGCAATGGATAAAATTTTCCATCGTTTCCATACTCTATATATTGTTTGTTATCTGGGATAATAATTATTGGCTGTTGCTGGGATTACCGTTGATTTTCGATATTTATATTTCCAAATACATACCCTGGGGTGCCTGGAAAAAATCAAAGAACCCGAGTACAAAAAAACTGGCCGAGTGGGTGGATGCGATTGTTTTTGCTCTGATTGCCGTTTATTTTATCAATATATTTATCTTCCAGAACTATAAAATTCCCACTTCTTCATTGGAGAAGACCCTGTTGGTGGGAGACTATCTTTTTGTCAGCAAGATGAGTTACGGTCCCAGGGTTCCGAATACGCCGCTTTCTTTCCCGTTGGCTCAGCATACCCTGCCTGTATTAAACTGTAAATCGTATGTCGAATGGCCTCAATGGGATTACAAGCGGTTGAAGGGTTTCGGTAATGTCAAGCGCTACGATATTGTGGTATTCAATTTCCCTGCAGGAGATACGGTTGCGTTGAATGCACAAAACCAGGATTATTACTACCTCTGTGCAAGGCTTGGCCGGGAAATGGTTCACAATAACAAGGGGCAATTCGGAGAGATCGTTTACCGTCCGGTCGACCGTCGGGAAAACTATGTCAAGCGTTGTGTGGGAATGCCGGGAGATTCATTGCAAATCATTAATAATGAAGTGTACATCGATGGTAATAAATTGCCTCAGCCTGAAAAAGCGCAGTTCAATTATTACGTGGAAACTCAGGGCGGGCTCTGGAACGATAAAGTGTTCCGCTCATTGGGCGTAAGCAAAGATGATCGTACACTGACCAATTCGATCCGGAATATCGAAATGGCTTATCAGGCACTTGGGATCGAGCGGAATGCATCCGGAGGTTATAATCCGGTGTATGAATTGCCGTTGACACAAGAAGCCATTGAGTTACTGAAAAAGAACGGACTGGCCCGCTCCATTCACATTGAGCCGGCCTCTTTCAAAGAAGATTCTACTTATCCGTATAATTATTCTACCGGTTGGACCCGCGACGATTTCGGACCGATCTGGATTCCGAAAAAAGGAGCCACCATTGTGTTGAATGAAATGAATCTTGCCCTTTATTCCCGTTGCATTGAGAATTATGAGGGGAATACACTGCGTAAAGATGGAGATCGTGTCTATATCAACGGAACACCGGCCAATAGTTATACGTTCAAGTACGATTATTACTTCATGATGGGAGATAATCGTCATAACTCGCTGGATTCCAGATCCTGGGGATTTGTTCCGGAGGATCATGTTGTTGGTAAGCCCATTCTCGTCTGGTTGTCCGTCGATAAGGACCTGGGTTGGTTTGATGGTGCGATTCGTTGGAACCGACTGTTTAAAATGGTAGGTAACCAGTAAATATGCCGGAAGAAGGAACTGTTTTTTTATCCACGGCCTACCTGGCGCCTGTCGGGTACTACCTGCCGATGAACCGTTATCCGCAGGTCGTGATTGAAAAACATTGCCACTACATCAAGCAAACCTACCGTAACCGGTGCGTGATTGCATCAGCAAATGGTCCGCAGACCTTGAGTATCCCGATTGAAAAACCGGATTCACTGAAATGTTTTACCCGCGATATTCGTATTGCCGAGCACGGTAACTGGAGGCATTTGCATTGGAATGCGATTGTTTCCGCGTATAATTCTACTCCTTTTTTTGAATATTACGAGGATGATTTCCGTCCGTTTTACGAAAAAAAGATAAATTTTCTATTTGATTTTAATGAGCAGTTGAGGGAAAAGATTTGTTCATTGTTGGATATTGTTCCTGTTGTTTCTTATACTGTTGAATACCGGACTGTATTTGCTGAAAATGAGTTGGATCTGAGAGAAGGCATTCATCCGAAAAAAGAATCACCAATAAAAGAATTTAAGCCCTATTATCAGGTATTTGATGCTAAATTCGGGTTTCAGCCCAATCTGAGTATCGTTGATTTGTTGTTTAATATGGGGCCGGAATCCGTGTTGTTTTTATAATTGATTTATTAAAATAGGGTGAGAATTATACCGCAAGGGACGCAAAGGCTTTTCGCAAAGAACGCAAATATTAAATAATTGAATTTCATACTTTTGCGTTCTTTGCGAAAAGCCTTTGCGTCCCTTGCGGTTGAACATTCCCCGAATTTCGTCAGACTCTTTTAATTTTTATTGAATTTCAATTCGTCTACTCAGCTTTTCCTGAGCAACAAGTTCCTTTTTCGGAATATGGATATTTAATACACCATGTTCGACTTTCGCTTCGATTTTGTCTTTATCATTTCATTGGATTTTTGAATCCATTCGTTACCAAAGAAATCATTAAAGATTCCCGGTAACCAGTTTTGATTTCTTCTTACAGGCATCATAATTCTTTCTCTTTTTAAAGTTGTTCATTTGGTTTTTAATCTCTCTATTGACGATTAAACAAAACCTGTACCAGCCGGGAATTACCGGGTAGAATATGAAAATTTGTCGGAATTTTAAATTATTTAACTGATAATGTGGCAGTTATAATGAATTAATGTCAGGAGTAATTATTTTTCAAAAGGACCGGTACAGAAATAAACGGTTGAAGAAGCTGGACTTTCATTATGAAATCGGTCACTGGCTGTGATCAGAAAATAATAGCCGGATACGATTTGTTTATTAATGGATAAAGTGATTTGATTGCCGGGTATGTGTGTTGCAATCAGGTTATTGGGATCATTGGTGTCTACCGGAAAGTTTTCAGAACAGTACAGGTTGTAGTAAATAACTTCTTTGTTGGCTTCCGGATGTGTTTCCCAACTCAGAACCAGGGCGCTGTCGACCTCGATGGCATCCGGTTTAAACGGCACTGATGGAGGGATGCTGTCCAGCCAGGTCAGTGGAGGAAGCAAAGCCGGAGTAGAATAAAACCGGGCACTGATTTCGTCCAGGATCCCCTTTTTATTCTCCAGTAAAAAGCGGGCGCGGTAGTAGGCATTCCCCTGCGTATGGTTTTCCCGCGAGTACTTGATCTGGTCGAGGACGGTTTGGGGAGCCCAGTCTCCTTCTTTTTTGTCCATGCGGTAGAGTCCGATGCCCGGAACAATCAGCCGGTCATTCCGGTATTCCATCCAGTTATTGATAAACGGAAAAAAAAGGTTATCCGAATAATACATCATCGGAACGATAAAATCGTGCTTCCCCTTTTTGAGCCAGTCGGCGGGATCCTGATACACACTGGAATAGGCTGTCCAATGCGCTTGGGTATTCCCTGAAATCTTTTCATACATGCCTATGACCGAGCTGCTTACCTGCACCCAGGGTTTCAAAGCCTTAATCGAGTCGTACACTGCATACACAAAACGGTTGATGTTTCCCCGTCTCCAGTTTCCGAGATTTTCACCTCTCCCGTACAGCCGGTAAGTGGATTGGTCGAACGACACATCGGTTTTGTCCGGATAGCGGATGTAGTCCAGATGAAAACCGTCGATATCGTACCGGGAAACGATTTCTTTAACCAGAGAGAGCAGGTATTGGCTGGTCCTCGGATCTCCGGGATCCAGATACAATTCACCCTGGTTTTTTTTTACGAGAGCATTGTTTTTACTGATTGTGGGGGATGAGTTGGGTTTTCCGTTTACTTTTATCTGCCCCAACGGATAGGTCACAAACCAGGCATGACATTCCAGTCCGCGTTCGTGGCAGGCTTTTATAGCAAAATCCAGGGGATCATAATTACTACCGGACAGGGTATTGCTCCAGATAAAGCTGCTCCGGGGTTCGATCAGTGAAGGATAGATTACATTTCCCCGTATCCGGGTTTGTAGAAGAACCACATTGAAGTTGGCTTTTTTAAATGCGTCCAGTATATTGCAGAGTTCTTCTTGTTGTCGGGCTACGTCGGAGGAGTTCCGAACCGGTTTTTCCGGCCAGTCCAATGCATGATTGGTAGTCAGCCAGACCGCCCGGATCTCTTGTTTTGGTTGAGCCCGGAGCTGTCCGGAACAAACGAACAGAAGTAGCAAAAAAAGAAATTGTTTCATTCCGGTGCAAAAATACAGGATTTATTCAAGGTGAGCAAACTTAACATTTGTGTGATTGAAAAAATGTTGTTACCTTTAATGCTTTAAATAAAAAAATCCCCCGAATTTCTCCCTGAAGGGATTCCGTTTTTATGATAGAAGTTAAAATATCTGATTTGAAGCATTTGATTAATAGTAGAGTATCCATGAAAAAATTATCAGGTAATTGGGTTCAAAAGGACATGGCTTTGAAAGCCTTTTTTTTAGTCCTTGTGTTTTCGTTTGTCTCCGTTTTTGCGTATGCCGTTCAGAAGGGAACGGAAAAAGAAGATCCCGTACGGGAAAAACAGGAAATTGTTTCCGCCCGGAAAATCAATCCGACTACGGTGGAGATTTTGTTTTCCAATGATCAGCGGATGGTTTTTGATTTTTACGGGGATCATATTTTCCGGCTTTTCCAGGATAATTCGGGGAGCATAATCCGTGACCCGGAAGCTAAGCCGGAAGCTAAGATTTTAGTGGATAACCCACGAGATCCGGTTTCAAAACTGGATCTGAGCGATGCTGATTCCCATATTTCCATTACGACCGGAAAAATTACAGTTGTGCTGGACAAACAGACTCCTTTGCTGAAAGTGATTCGTCCGGAAACGAATACAGTCATAATCGAAGCGGCCGAACCCATCCTTTTTGAAAAAGGGAAAACGTCCCTGGTACTTAAAGAAATGCCTCAGGAATATTTTTACGGGGGAGGAGTTCAGAATGGCCGATTTTCTCATAAGGGAAAAGTGATTGCCATCGAAAATCAGAACAGTTGGACCGATGGAGGAGTTGCGTCTCCCACTCCGTTTTACTGGTCTACCAATGGATATGGAGTGATGTGGCATACATTTAAAAAAGGAAAATATGATTTCGGGTCCAATGAAAAAGGCCTTGTGAAGTTGTATCATGAAACGGACTACCTGGATGTCTTTTTTATGATCAGCGATGGAGCAGTCGCTCTTTTGAACGATTTTTACCAGCTTACCGGAAAACCGGTGCTGATCCCTAAATTCGGATTTTACCAGGGACACCTGAATGCCTACAACCGGGATTATTGGAAGGCAGATACGACCGGAGTCCGGTTTGAAGACGGAAAATTGTACAAAGAAAGTCAGAAAGACAACGGAGGGATTAAAGAATCCCTGAACGGAGAAAATAATAACTACCAATTTTCTGCCCGTGCCGTGATCGATCGTTATAAAAATCAAGATATGCCCCTGGGCTGGATTCTTCCCAATGACGGATACGGTGCCGGTTATGGCCAGACAGAAACACTGGATGGAAATATCCAAAACCTGAAAAGCCTGGGTGATTATGCACATAAAAATGGAGTTGAAATCGGGTTGTGGACACAATCGGATCTGCATCCCAAACCGGAAATAAACGCTCTCCTGCAACGGGATATCGTGAAGGAGGTCAGGGATGCGGGAGTACGGGTGTTGAAAACAGATGTAGCCTGGGTCGGAGCCGGATATTCATTCGGACTGAACGGGATTACCGATGTGGCCCATATCATGACTTATTACGGAAACAATAGCCGGCCGTTTATTATCTCCCTGGACGGTTGGGCCGGTACGCAACGGTATGCGGGAATCTGGTCAGGAGATCAGACAGGAGGTGTATGGGAATACATCCGTTTCCATATTCCGACTTATATCGGTTCCGGTTTGTCGGGGCAACCGAATATTACTTCCGATATGGATGGTATTTTCGGAGGGAAGAACCCGGTTATCAATACTAGGGACTTTCAATGGAAAACGTTTACTCCCATGGAATTAAATATGGACGGATGGGGTTCTAATGAAAAATACCCTCATGCATTGGGCGAACCAGTTGCATCCATCAATCGCTGGTACCTGAAACTCAAATCCGAGCTGATGCCTTATGCTTACAGCGTTGCAAGGGAATCTGTCGACGGACTGCCGATGATCCGGGCTATGTTTCTGGAATATCCGAATGACTATACAAAGGGAAAGGCTACCCAGTATCAATTCCTGTATGGACCGTATTTTCTTGTAGCACCCATTTATCAGGCGACTCAGGCAGATGATCAGGGTAACGACGTTCGCAATGGAATTTATTTGCCCGAGGGATCCTGGATCGATTATTTTACAGGAGAAAAATACGAAGGAAATTGCATCATCAACCACTTTGCGACTCCTCTCTGGAAATTACCGGTATTTGTTAAAAACGGAGCGATCATTCCGAAGACTAATCCGAACAACAATGTTGCTGAAATCAATAAAGGAATCCGTATTTATGAAATTTATCCGTACGGAAGCAGTTCATTTGTTGAATACGATGACGATGGTATATCCGAGAATTACCGGTCCGGTCAATACGTTGTTACACGGATTGAATCGAATGTGGATAATAAAAACAACGTCACGGTGATCATCCACCCTTCGGAAGGAAATTTCGACGGGTTTGTAAACGAAAAGGCGACTGAATTCAGAATAAACGTTACGAAAAAGCCTAAAAAAATAGCGGCCAGGATTGGTAATAAGAACATCAAACTAGTCGAATCTCTTTCGATGGAAGAATTCCGGACGGGAGAAAATGTTTTCTATTATGAAGCTGCTCCCAACCTGAATCAGTTTGCGACAAAAGGAAGTGAATTTGAAAAAATGGCAGTTACCAGGAATCCTCAGGTTCGGATCAAATTAGCTTCTACCGATATTACAGCCAATCCGGTTACGCTGAAAATTGAAGGTTTCCTGTTTGAGCCGGAAGATACTTACCGGGTAACAACAGGTACGTTGTCAGCCCCTCTTCAGGCCCGCGTAACGGAAGAAAATACCGGAACATATACCTTGACCCCGACCTGGGACAACGTAGAGTCTGCCGATTTTTATGAAATCGATTTCAATAATATGCTTTATACCACCATCCGGGAAACGGAGTTGCAGTTCGACGGATTGATTCCCGAAACAGCTTATTCGTTCAAAGTACGTGCTGTGAATAAAACAGGAAACTCAGACTGGACCGTTTTCAGCGCTACAACAAAATCGGATCCGTTGGAATTTGCAATTCATGATATCATCGGCAAAACTACGGCAGAAAACCAGGGTGGCTCAGGTATCCGGAATTTGTTTGACTTCGATGAAGGAAGCACTTGGCATACGAAATGGAGTACGAATGCTGTTCCTTTCGATTTGGTTATGGATCTGAAAACCATCAATCAACTCGATAAATTTGAATACCTGCCCCGGACGGAAGGAGTAAACGGCGTCTTGCTGAAGGGCGTTGTTTATTTCAGTAGCGACAAAGAAAACTGGACGGAAGCCGGCCCGTTTGAATGGGCTAAAAATAGCGAAGTGAAGGTATTTACGTTTGCCGGTCGTCCTACAGCCCGTTACATTAAGATAAGTGTTTCGGAAGGAGTCGGAGGATTCGGTTCGGGCAGGGAATTGTATGTATTCAAGGTTCCCGGTACGGAAAGTTATCTCCCTGGAGATATCAATAACGACCGGGTAGTCGATAAAAACGACCTGACTTCGTATATCAATTATACCGGATTGAGAAAAGGGGATGCTGATTTCGAAGGATACATCAGTAATGGTGATCTCAATAAAAACGGACTCATCGATGCTTATGACATTTCTGTTGTGGCGACTCAACTGGAAGGTGGAATCGAGGATGAGCCGGTCGAAAAAGTAGAAGGAAGCATTCGGATAAGTGCTCCTAAACAGACCTACAATCAGGGTGATCTGGTTGAAATCAAGGTGGAAGGGGTTAATCTTCGTTCCGTAAATGCATTCAGTTTTGCATTGCCGTATAATCCTCAGGATTATGAATTTGTGAATATCCAGCCGCTTCATCTGAAAGATATGGAGAACCTCACTAATGATCGCCTGCATACAAACGGAGTGAAAGCGTTATATCCCACATTTGTGAATATGGGAAACAAAGAATCGCTGGAAGGATCTCAGGACTTGTTTATCCTGCAGTTGAAAGCAAAAAGAAAAGTGAAATTCGATCTGAAAATCCAGGATGGAATGCTGGTTGATAAAAACCTGAATACTTATCGATTTTAATACGTATACGATTTTATGAAAACCTATTTTATTTGTTTTGTTTTAATCCTTTCGACCTCCTTTCAATTGAAAGCGGCCGATGAGAAGCTGATCCGGATATCCACTGATCAAACGGATCTGATTTTACAGGTGGCATCCGACGGACGGTTGTATCAAACGTATCTGGGAACCAAACTGGCGAATGAATCGGAATTTAAGAAACTTCCTTATTATCTTTCTTCTGCAGGGAAAGGAGCTTCTTCCCGTAAACAGGAGGTCTATCCCTGTTCGGGAACAGAAGATTATTTTGAACCCGCATTCGCGATTACGCATAACGATGGAAATATGACTTCCGTACTGAAATACGTTTCTTCGGAAACTAACCAGGTAGGAGGGAATGTCTCAGAAACCGAGATCATATTGAAAGATGACGTTTATCCGGTGGAAGTAAAATTGTTTTATACGGCTTATTCCAACGAGAATATTATTAAGTCCCGGACGGAGATAAAACACCAGGAAAAGAAACCGGTAACGATTCAGCGATATGCATCTTCCATGCTGTATTTTGAAAGTCCGCATTATTACCTGACCGAGTTCAGTGGGGATTGGGCGAAAGAAGTCGGGATGTCAACCCAGGAATTGAACTTCGGTAAAAAAGTTCTGGATACTAAGTTGGGATCGAGAGCCGGTATGTTTACGTCTCCTTTTTTTGAAGTAGGACTGGGAGATAAACCGAGGGAAAATGAAGGGCTTGTCCTGATGGGCACCCTGGCCTGGACGGGTAATTTTCAATTTACTTTTGAAGTGGATCAGGCGTCTAACCTGCGGGTCATTTCCGGAATTAATCCGTATGCTTCCAATTATGAACTGAAACCGGGAGAAGTATTTTCCACTCCGGAATTTATTTTTACATTGAGCGACTGCGGTACCGGAAAGGCCAGCCGGAACCTGCATGCTTGGGCCCGTAACTATCAGTTGAAAAACGGAAAGGGTGACCGGATGACCTTATTGAATAACTGGGAAGCCACTTATTTCAGTTTTGATGAAGGAAAACTGGAAGAGTTGATGAAGGAAGCAAAAAAATTAGGTGTGGATATGTTTTTGCTGGACGACGGCTGGTTTGGAAATAAATACCCCCGCTTGTCGGATAATGCCGGACTTGGAGACTGGGATGTGATGACCAGTAAGTTGCCGAACGGAGTGCCTCATCTGGTTCAGTCTGCAAAAGATGCCGGAGTAAAATTCGGTATCTGGGTCGAACCGGAAATGGTGAACCCGAAAAGCGAGCTTTATGAAAAACATCCGGATTGGGTCATTCAACTACCTAATCGCGGAGAACCGTATTATTTCCGGAATCAGTTGGTGCTGGATCTGAGTAATCCGAAAGTTCAGGATTATGTTTTTAGTGTGGTCGACAAGCTTATGACCGAAAACCCGGACTTAGCCTTTTTCAAATGGGACTGCAACAGTCCGATTACAAATGTGTATTCTCCTTTCCTGAAAGAGAAACAAAACAGGCTTTACATCGATCACGTCCTTGGGTTGTATCAGGTATTGAACCGGATCAAAGACAAGTATCCGAATCTTCCGATGATGTTGTGTTCAGGTGGTGGTGCCCGTTGCGATTACGAGGCCCTGAAGTATTTTACCGAATTCTGGTGCAGTGATAATACCGATCCGGTGGAACGCCTGTACATCCAGTGGGGATTTTCACAATTCTTCCCTTCCAAGGCCATGTGTGCTCACGTTACAAGCTGGAACAGCCGGGCAAGCATCAAGTTCCGGACCGATGTAGCCATGATGTGTAAGTTAGGATTCGACATCGATGTGAAAAAGTTGAAAGACAAGGAACAACAATTCTGCACGGAGGCTGTAGCCAATTACAACAGGTTGAAGAAAGTGGTCCTGGACGGAGACTTATTCCGTCTGTATTCTCCTTATGAAGGAGAGCACATGGCAGTTCTGTATGCCGATCAGGCCCGGAAAAAAGCGCTTTTGTTTGCTTATGATATCCATCCCCGTTACGGAGAAAAAAGGTTTCCGGTACGTCTGGAAGGTCTGGATCCTGCCAAGCAATATAAAATTCAGGAAATCAATCTGATGCCGGAAAGTAAACCTTCTCTTAAAAATAACGGACAGGTATTTTCCGGAGATTACCTGATGAAAGTGGGATTGGATATTTTCTCTGGAGAATCGATGAACAGTAAAATCATTGAAATTACGGCAGAATAAGAGAACGTGATCGACCAGTTTACCATAGAACGGATTCAGTCGGCTGCTCAGATTGTGGATGTGGTCTCCGATTTCATCACCCTTCGTAAAAGGGGAGTGAATTACGTGGGACTATGTCCTTTCCATGAAGATAAGACCCCTTCTTTTTATATATCTCCTGCTAAAAATATTTGCAAATGCTTTGCCTGCGGAGAAGGAGGGACTCCGGTGCACTTCGTGATGAAGCACGAGCAGTTGTCGTATGTAGATGCCTTGAAATACCTGGCAAAGAAGTACGGCATCGAAGTAAAGGAGACCGAGTTATCGGATGAGCAGAAGCAGGTACAGGGTGACCGGGAGAGTATGTTTATCCTCAATGGATTTGCCCAGAAAATGTTCACCTCCAACCTGTTTGAGCATGCAGAGGGTAAAACGGTCGGACTTTCTTATTTCCGTGAAAGAGGTTTCCGGGAAGATATTATCCGTAAGTTTCAGCTGGGCTATGCCCTGGAACAGAAAGATGCCTTTACCCGCCAGGCATTGAAATCCGGCTATAAAAAGACTTACCTGGAAAAAACGGGCCTTACGATTGTCGGCGAAAATGATTACATGGTGGATCGCTTCCGGGGACGGGTGATTTTTCCGGTTCACTCCCTTTCGGGAAAAGTAGTTGCTTTCGGAGGACGTATACTCAAAAAAGAAGAAAAAACAGCTAAATATGTCAATTCTCCCGAGAGTGAGATTTATCACAAAGGGAATGAATTATACGGAATTTATTTTGCCCGCCAGGCCATGGTCAAGCACGACCGTTGCTTTCTGGTAGAGGGTTATACGGATGTGATTTCCATGCATCAGGCCGGGATCGAGAATGTGGTTGCTTCTTCCGGGACCGCGTTGACCCAGGGGCAGATCCGTTTGATTCACCGGTTTACAAACCATGTTACGGTGTTATATGACGGGGATTCGGCAGGGATTAAGGCTGCTTTGCGAGGGATTGATCTCTTGTTGGAAGCGGGCCTGAATATCAAAATTGTCCTGTTGCCGGACGGAGAGGATCCGGATTCTTTTGCCCGGAAACAGAATGCCAGCTCGTTTATCGACTACATCCGGACGCATGAGGCAGATTTTGTTCACTTTAAAACCGGCTTATTGCTTAAAGAAGCGGGCAGTGACCCGATAAAAAAAGCCCAATTAATAACGGAAATAGTCGACACGATTGCGATTATCCCTGAAGAAATCATCCGTTCGGTGTATGTCAAGGAATGTTCCCGGCTATTGGATGTGGATGAGCGGATGTTGCTGAGCGCCATCGTAAAAAAACGCCAGGAAATATCATTACAGAAGAAGAAAACGAATTATCCGGATCCGGCAGCACCGGATGAAACGGATTTACCTGTGGCATCCGGGGAAAGTGCTTCTCCTGCTGTCCGGGATGGAATACGGGACTCCCTGATTCCGTTGTCGGCCTATCCCTTTGAAAAATATGAACGGTCCATTTTACGGTATGTGATCCGGTATGGAGAGCAGGTGTTGTATGTAGCGGAAGATGAAAATACCGGAGAGAAGGTTCCTGTTAAAGTGATCGAATATATTGTACAGGATTTGCAGGGCGATGAACTGGAACTGACAGACCCTGTGCACAGGCAGGTGTTGAAAGAAGCGTACGAAAAATATACCCAGGAAGGATTTGTAGCAGAACGGTATTTCCTGACACATCCGGATCCGGTAATCAGCCGGTTGGCCGTAGACCTGGCCAATGACAAATATCCGTTGAGTAAGGTGCATTCCAAATTCCAGAAAATAGAGGAAGAGTCGGAACGCCTGACAGACCTGATCCCTTATGCATTGTTGAACTACAAGGACGTGGTTCTGAAAAAACAGATGGAAGAGTTAAGTCTTCGCATCAAAGAAGCGCAGGAGGCCGGAAACTCCGAACAGGAAGCCGAATATATCAAAGAACTATCGGACCTTTGGCAGGAATCCAAAAAATTGATTGCGAAGCATTTGGGGGAGAGGATTATAACAAAAATGTAAAATTGAAAATTATAAGTCATCATATAAAATGTTAGAAAAAATCTTCAAACTCAGGGAAAATGGAACTACTGTACGCCGGGAACTGGTGGCTGGTTTAATCACCTTTCTGACCATGTCTTATGTTCTGATGGTCAATCCGGACATCCTAAGTGCTACCGGGATGGATAAAGCGGCTTTGTTTACAGCCACGGCGTTAGCAGCGGTTACGGCTACTTTATTTATGGCTTTTATAGCCAATATTCCGGTGGTTCAGGCTCCCGGAATGGGTTTGAACAGCTTTTTTGCTTATACGGTTGTGATCGGGATGGGCTATTCCTGGCAGTTTGCTCTTACGGCCGTTTTCATTGAAGGATTGATCTTCCTTTTGTTGACTTTTGGTAATATACGGGAATTGATCGTGAATAGAATACCTCAATCCCTGAAAGATGCAATCCCGGTCGGTATCGGTTTGTTTATCGCTTTTATCGGCTTACAGAATGCTTCGATCGTAGTGAACAGCGAGCATACACTGGTGCAATTGGGTGATTGGGGAAACAGATCCATGTGGGTAGCCCTTCTGGGTCTGGTGGTGATGGGTATTTTATTAGCCAGGAATATCCCCGGAGCTATTTTGATCGGCATTCTGATTTCCACGGTTTTTGCTTTGTGTATTGGGGTGACGCACCTTCCGGAAGGCGGCTTGTTTTCATTACCTCCTGATATTTCTCCTGTATTTGCCAAATTCGAATGGTCGCATATTTTCTCTTTTGATATGCTGATTGTCGTCTTTGTTTTTCTGATGGTTAACCTTTTTGATACGGTGGGTACGCTCATTGCAGTGGCATCCAAAGCCGGGTTGATCGATGAAAAAGGAAATTTCCCCAAAGTACGGAAGGCATTGTTTGCCGATGCATTAGGTACTACTTTCGGTGCAATTTTCGGAACCAGTACCGTAGCCTCTTATGTGGAAAGTGCTTCCGGAGTTGCTTCCGGAGGACGTACCGGCTTGACGGCAGTCAGTTCGGCAGCCTTGTTTGCCATAGCATTGTTTCTGGCTCCGGTATTTCTTATTGTGCCATCCTGTGCTACGGCTCCAGCCTTGATTATAGTCGGTTTGTCGATGGTGACTTCCATTCTGAAAATCAATTTCAATGATTTCACGGAAGCGTTACCGGCCTATCTGACTATAATTATGATGCCGTTTGCATACAGTATCGCCCAAGGTATTATTTTTGGTATGCTGAGTTTTGTTTTTCTTAAACTATTTTCAGGAAAGAGCCGGGATATTTCGTTGACAGTGTATGTTATTGCTGTTCTTTTTATTGCTAAAATTGTGTTGGATCTGACGATATTCAATAATTAGTTCTTTAAGTTCTTAAGTTCCTTAAAGTACTCAAGGGCTTTAAGGAACTTAAGAATTTAATTAGAAACCTTAAAAAACCAACTGAAAATGACAGAACAATCGAACTTGAAAAAATACAAACTGGGCCTGGCATTGAGTGGAGGTGGAGCCAGGGGATTTTCCCATCCCGGAGCGTTGAAGGCGATTGAAGACCTGGGCCTTAAACCGGACGTGATTTCCGGAACCAGCGCCGGAGCTTTGGCGGGCGTTTTTTATGCAGATGGATATGCTCCGGAAGAGATTATCCAGTTGTTTGTCGGTCGGGAATTCAAGGAATTTGCCGAATTACAGGTGCCGGTTGCCGGGATCTTCGGAACCGCCGGATTCCGTCGTTTCCTGAAAAAGCACCTTCGTGCACGTACCTTCGAAGATTTATACCTTCCTTTAAAAGTGGTGGCTACGAACCTTGATGAGGGGAAAAGTGTTACATTTGACAAAGGCCCACTGATCGAACCGGTGATAGCGTCCTGTAGTATTCCGATTGTTTTTAATCCTGTCGTGATCGATGGGGCGAATTATGTGGACGGAGGGTTGTTCCGGAATTTCCCGGTTTCCAATATCCGCGGGGTATGCGATAAAGTAATAGGAGTGAATGCCAGTCCCCTGATTCCAAAAAAATACAACAAGACGATCATGCATATCGCTGAACGTTCTTATCATTATATGTTCCGTGCAAACACACTTCTAGACAGGAAATTGTGCGATGTGCTGATCGAAATGGACGAAGTTGCCTATTTCAAAACGTTTGACCTGGAAAATGCATCGAATATCTTTAAAATCGGATATGATGCGGCGCGAAAGGCCCTGCTGGAATCGGTTCAACGTAATGTTTTTAATGTACTTTGCTCTACGGACGACGGAGAGAAAAAAATATTAATGCCTTGATTTGAAAAAAACAATTCAATGAAGAAAGAAGACAAAATGATCATTTATCAGGTGTTGCCCCGGTTGTTTGGAAACGATCGTGATAAAAATAGTAAGAACGGAACACTGAAAGAAAACGGCTCGGGAAAGCTTTCTGCTTTTTCTGAAAAAGCCTTGTCGGAAATACGGTCCATGGGATTTACTCATATCTGGTATACCGGTTTGATTGAACATGCTACTAAAACGGATTATTCTGCGTATGGGATCAGTAACGACCATCCGGCAGTAGTGAAAGGGAATGCAGGATCTCCTTATGCCATTAAGGATTATTATGATATTGATCCTGACCTGGCAGATCGGGTAGGTCACCGGATGAAGGAATTCGAAGCGTTGGTAGAGCGGACTCATGTTGCCGGTTTAAAGATGATTCTTGACTTTGTACCTAATCATGTGGCACGTCAGTACCATTCGGATGCAAAACCGGAAGGGGTAATTGATTTGGGTGAAAATGACAACATTCATACTACTTACCGGTCGGACAATAACTTCTATTACATTCCCGGACAGGCGTTTTCCCCGGAGTTTGATCTGACGGTTGATGGTGTCACGTATGAGGAGAATCCCGCCCGGGCCACAGGAAATGATCGTTTTGATGCCCACCCTACCCGGAATGACTGGTATGAGACTATCAAACTGAATTATGGGATCGATTACCTGAACTGGGGAGCGAAGCATTTCGATCCGGTTCCGGATACCTGGTATAAAATGCGGGATATTTTATTGTTTTGGGCGTCGAAAAAAGTGGATGGATTCCGTTGCGACATGGCGGAGATGGTGCCTGTGGAGTTCTGGGGTTGGGTGATTCCTGCTGTTAAATCAGAGTTCCCCGCGGTTGTATTTATCGCTGAAGTTTATAATCCGGAACAGTACCGGAATTACCTGTCGAACGGTTGCTTTGATTATCTATATGATAAGGTAGGTCTTTACGATACCTTGAGGGCCATTGTCTGTGGAAACCAGAGTGTAGCAGCGATTACACATTGCTGGCAGTCGGTTCATGATATTCAACCCCGGATGCTGAATTTCCTGGAAAATCACGATGAGCAGCGGATTGCTTCGGATTTTTTTGCCAGAGACCCAGAGAGAGCACTTCCGGCGATGGTAGTTTCCGCTACGATGAACGTAAATCCTGTCATGATCTATTCTGGCCAGGAATTGGGCGAATCCGGAATGGAAGAAGAAGGTTTCAGCGGACGGGACGGACGGACTACGATTTTTGATTATTGGAGTGTCGAATCCATCCGGAACTGGAGAAATAAGGATTTATATGATGGAAAAAAATTGACAGAGGCTCAACAACGGCTGAGGAACTGGTACATACGCTTGTTGCAATTATGTAATAAAGAAAAAGCGCTCAGTAACGGATTGTTTTATGATTTGATGTATGCCAATTACGAGAATACCCGCTTTAATTCCGACAGGCAATTTGCTTTCATGCGCCATTCAGGCAATTCTATTTTGTTAATAGTTGTTAATTTTAATGACGCAGGTATGGATACTGAAGTATTTATTCCGGCGCATCTATTCGAGTATTTTCAGATCGGCAACCGGACGATTATTCCGGGGAAAGAGCTATTGACAGGAGAAAAAATTACAGAAGCTTTTGGAAAGGATTCGCTTTATCCGGTTTATATAGAAAAGTATAGCGCAAAAATACTGAAATTCACAATAGCCAAATAAGGTTTTATTGACTTTGAAATCATGGATTTCTGCTGAACTTTTTGAAATATAGGAAGGCTTATTGTAAAGATTGTATTACTTTTGTACAACAATTAAATAAACATAAAAACTCAATAGAAACTGTAAATCCATGCAAACAGGTGTTCCCTTCAAAATTTTTTCAGGTACAAGTTCCCGTTATCTGGCAGAAAAAATATGTAAAAGCCTTAACTGTGAGTTGGGGCATATGAATATTGAACGTTTTGCCGACGGGGAATTTTCCGTTTCGTATGAAGAATCGATTCGTGGAAGCTATGTTTTTCTCGTGCAGTCTACTTTTCCCAACTCCGACAATCTGATGGAGTTGTTGTTGATGATTGATGCAGCCAAGCGGGCTTCTGCCAAATCTATTGTTGCGGTGGTCCCTTATTTCGGATGGGCCCGTCAGGATAGGAAAGACAAACCCCGGGTTTCCATTGGAGCCAAACTGATTGCCGATTTGCTGAGTACGGCTGGCATCAACCGGTTGATAACAATGGATTTACATGCTGATCAGATTCAAGGGTTCTTCAATGTGCCGGTCGATCACTTGTATGCCTCTTCCGTTTTTATCGACGAAATCAAATCGCTGAACCTGCCGAATCTGGTAATTGCGACCCCGGATGTAGGAGGAACCAAAAGGGCCAGTGCTTATGCCAAACACCTGGATGTTCCGATGGTTATTTGTTACAAACTGCGTAAAAAAGCGAATGAGGTTTCGGAGATGCGGGTCATCGGGGATGTTCAGGGAATGGATGTGTTGTTGGTGGATGATATCGTCGATACGGCCGGTACGATTACCAAAGCTGCCGACCTGATGATTGCGGAAGGTGCTAATTCCGTACGGGCGATCGCTTCCCATGCGGTAATGTCGGATCCGGCTTCTACCCGGGTGGATCAGTCTACATTGACGGAGATTATCTTTACAGACAGTATTCCTTATTCCAAGAAAAGCGAAAAGGTGAAAGTGGTTTCAATAGCAGAAATGTTTGCCACATCGATTCGCCGCGTGTATAACAATGAGTCTATTAGTTCATTATACCTGATCTGATTTATTATTCTTTTTCTATACGTAACTTATGATAATAAAAAAACTGCCGGTCGATTCGACCGGCAGTTTTTTTATGGATTGTTGTGATTACTTCCTTATTTCACTACATTCAGGAAATCTGAGTTTGTAATGTATTTAACAAATTCCAGGTCATTCAATGCTTTTGTAGCCATTGTTCTGTCCGACGAAACAGCTTGTTTCAGGTTGCTGACAACACCACTCAGGTTGTTGGTTCTGGCGGCGACAACAGCTTTCAGATAAGCGGTAGTTGCGTCGGGATTAGCAACAGCATTCAATGTAGCTTGAGCTTTGCTATAATCTTTAGCTAACAACTGAGCCAATGCAGCATTGTTGCTTACAGAACTTCCGAATGAGCTTACAGCTTGTGAATAGTTTCCGTTCTCGATAGCCAGGATACCTAATGCATTGCTTAATTCGCTAACGCCTGCAGCATTTCCGAAGTATTGTTGAGCTTTTGATTTGTCTCCTTTTGTTAAGGATACTAATCCTAAGTTGCAGTTTGCTTCCGGAGATTTTCCACCTGCAATTTGCAATGATTTGTTAAACAATGCTTCTGCATCAGCAATTTTTCCTTTTTGAAATTCAATAACACCCAGGTTGTTGAATGCACGGAAATCATTGGGATAAAGCGTACTGGTTTGTTTGTAGATAGCTTCTTTCTGATTGGCTGTTTTTACTAAAGTAGCAGCGTACAGAATTTCTTCCACGTTCAATGCTTTCGGATTCGTTGAAGCCAGGTTACTGATTTCTTCATCGCTTTTACCGATAATTTCGATGTTAGCTGTTAATCTGGAACGTCTCAGTTGAGGAAGGATTTCTTCAGCGAGGGAAGAGAATACGGAAGAAATGTTTTTAATTTCCTGTTCTCTTCTTTCCGGATCAGAATACATAGAAAGAACGCGGAGAACCAAATCCTTATCCTGAAGGTTTGATTTTTCAACCAATTGTTTGAATCCTTCCCAGTCCTGAGCAGTATAACGTGCAGAAATAGGAGCATCTACCTTGGCTTTTTTCATTTCTTTAGTCAGGTATTGATTGGTATTTTTTTCGCGTTGTTGAGCTAATTTATCGTTCAGGCTGACTCCTCCGTCGGGAGATGCATAAGCTGAGATCTCGATGTTGACATTTTGATTCGGAGCTTCGTTTGCGTTTTGTACAATGCCTTTCCAGTCATCCAGTTCGGATTTCTTCAGCTCGCTGGAGCGAAGTTCTGCCTGTTGGATCAGGAACATGATGTTTGCGTCGTACGCTTCTTTGATGATGCGTTGAAACTTGTCGGGAGCAATTGCAGGTACTTCGGATGCAGCGTTAGCTAAAGCAGCAGTTGCTAAAACACCATCGCCGATTTTGATTTCCGGAAGACTTACTGATTTGTTTCCGATTTTAGCGTCAAAGGTTAGAAATAACTCTGATTTTTGCATGGCAGGCACATAGTTAAAACTGGAGGTCATAGTGACATTTGCTCCTGATTTTTCCGGAATTACCTGTCCGTTTCCGGCTACTTTTTCTCCTTGGTAAGTGTAAGACGTTCCCCATGCCTCTCCTCCGTCATATCTCAGAACCGGAGTTACGACAACAGTCGCTTTTTTGTTGAACCATTTGGCCGGGAATGTAGCGTTGATCGTTACAGGGACTTTTCCAGCTACCAATTCCAACGGTTGGGGTTCTGCTTTAATGTAATCAGCTGCCAGTGGTTTTAATTTTGAAGAGCAGGAGGATAGCCCTACTACGGCAAGCAGCAACAACAGAGGCAAATAAATTTTTCTACTCATAATGTGAAGTTCTATAAAAAAATTAATAATGATTGATTGAGATCGAATATGTATGATACACTAATTCCCCCGCAAATCTACGGATTAAAACTGAGTTTAAGAAAGATCATGAAAGGAAATATTAACATTTTTAAGACTTATTAATAAATGATCTTGGATGCGAGGACTTTTGAACCGGAAATCGCTTTGACCAGACCGATAGTTCCCTGTGGCATTGCTCTGAGAGTAACAGGTACATTTCCCTGAAAAATGAGTTTTTCGATGATCTGCCCATTGATGGAATAAATCACAATTTCTCCGGATTCGGAAGTTTCAGATACAATGCTTAACGTCCGGTCGGATCTGTTGAACCGGATGTTTTCCTCTTTCGTAATCTTCATCTCTTCGATAGAAGTCCCGCTTTTTGAACGGACAACCGGTTGTATTGCCAATGAAGTGTTTGGAACGGTCTGATTGGGGTATTGGGTAGCCGGGATCCAGTTGCTGTTGTACCTGATCCAGGCGGTATTGTTCGCTGCAGCATCGAATTTTGTATTGTATACGATAGTAAAAGGAGATGAAGCCGGATTGGGATAGGTTATTTCGTATGCAATATAAAACTTGCCTTGTATTTCCTGTTCACTTTCGAATTTCACAAAACATTCTGTTGCCGGAGTTAGGGTTACATTGTATTTTCCGAAATTTTTACTGGTGGAGCTATAGCCTATGTATTGAGGTGAAAATGACGTACTGGCAGCGGTTATCCGTTCTCCGGGACCGTTGTTGCCGCTTTTATATACATGCACAGTGATTTTTGCTCCCGCTGGAATGGCTCCTGAATAAGGCGGAACTAAAAAATAGGCGCCTACTACTTCTGCTTTTTCAGTTATCGTAAATTCTTCAGCAAACTCATTAATACCTGCTGAATTATATCCGAACAAATACCCGGATTCAGGAGATGTAAGGGTTGTTCTTGTCGTATCGACCTGGGCTGCATCGTAATTGGCATTACTCAAGCGGCTCAGTGAATTGGGTTTGTAAGGATCGAATCCGTCGATGGATTTTTTGCCCGAGTTGGTGGGATCCAGGTAGGTTTTCAGGTAATTGGCCGAATTATTACCGTATTCCCAGCCACGGAACATGGCGAAAAAGTAATCTTTACCACCGTTGGGTTTGGTGCCGGAGCAGTCGGATGCACCACCGCTTAATCCTCCGATAACGCGATGGTTGGAGTCGTACAGCGGAGAGCCTGAGGATCCGGAAGCCGTCGAGCCTTCTGTCCATCCGCTAACTTCCCAATGAGAGTAAGCCATGAACTTGTAGTTTTGGAACGCAGGATTGCTTATTCGTACGATCGCATCGGAGTGCCCTGTTTTTTTAGGAGCTCCGACCGGATGATGTATATTTATATATGGATAATTATTAACGGAAATATTGGTTCCGCTTCCGTTGTATTCGATACTCCATCCGGAATAATAGGGGTGATAATAATCGGGAGGAGTTTCATTGAGTCTCAGCAGGGCGATGTCAAAAGTGTCAATGACGCAGGCTTTTTGTGTTCCGGCTATGCTCATGTTTTCTACACCTCTGGTTGTAAGCGAACAATACGATTGCTGGTAATTGAAAAAGGTAATAATTGTTCCGGCAACATCTTCGTAATCCGGATTTTTAACGGTAAAGTTGTTGTTCAGGCAATGGGTAGCGGTCAGCAGATAAGGGGTTCCGTTCTCGGATGAGTTATTGATGAGAGATCCTGTACAGGCGATACTTCCGCTGATCATGATCAAAACCGTACTGTTTATATTGGGATTATCGGAATTCTGACAGGCTACATTCGGCATACACGACGAATTGGCCGGATTGTTAGCCGGCTCCCGGACTCTCAGTCCGATGTAATCGTGATTGACTTCCGAGATTTTCAATTTTCCTTCGAATGCCGCACCTGCGGGTTCTGTATATTCTACGATAATTTCATCTCCTTCTACCGGCTGGATAGGCAATATGTTTTTCTCCGAATTATTTTCATGAGTAAAAGAGCCAACGATGTGGCTGTGATCCGAATTGTAAAGAAATAAACGCCCTCCCGGTGGAAGATGGTATTCTGAAAACAAAACATTAATGGAATAAGCGCCTTTGGAGCGAATTCCTACCTGCCAGACTTTCGTGCCATCAGGCAGGGTATAATTATATCCGGATTTTCCCCTTTCGATAGAAGTGTAGAATTTGTTGGCAAAACGAAAACTACCTCTCATATTCCCTTTGTTCAATTGATCGTCTTTCAACAGAGAGTCGAGATTGAAAGCCGGCATTTCAATAAAAAAAGATTCGCCGGAGCTCTTTAAAAGTTGCTGGGATGGAAACAGCGGGCTGCCTCCGTGGCTGATTTGTGCCTGGATCAATGAGACCGGGAGAGCACATATAAAAAGTAAAATGAGTCTGTAGTTCTTCATATTTTTTTGTCTAATTGGTTGCAAAGTTAAAGTTTATTCCTGAATATTATTAACTTTGCCTTCCTAAATAATTGTTTAGAAACTACATGAAGGAATTTATTCTTACCGAAACAACAACCGAAAAAGCAGTATTGGTAGGCTTGATTACTCCCGAGCAAAATGAAGCAAAGGTTAAAGAATACCTGGATGAGCTGGCATTTTTGGCTGATACAGCGGGAATTAAGCCTGTAAAACGCTTTACTCAGCGACTTGAATTTTCCCATCCGGTTACTTTTGTAGGCTCCGGAAAGCTGAAAGAAATCAAAGACTATACGGAAGACGAAGACAATGAAATTGGTATGGTCATTTTTGACGATGAATTGTCTCCTAAGCAACTCCGGAACCTGGAGGCCGAGCTGAAAGTTAAGATCATGGACCGGACCAGCCTGATTCTCGATATTTTCGCAGGCAGGGCACAGACGGCACATGCTAAATCCCAGGTCGAGCTGGCTCAATATAATTATATGCTTCCCCGGCTCAAACGGTTGTGGACGCACCTGGAACGGCAGAGTGGGGGAGGAAGCAGCGGCTTTCGTATGCGTGGGCCCGGGGAAACTCAATTGGAAACTGATAAACGGATTATCCTTACCAAAATAACCAAGCTTAAGGAAGATCTGAAGGAAATAGAAAAGCAGAAATCCAACCAACGGAAAAACCGGGGTAAGATGGTCCGGGTAGCATTGGTCGGATATACAAATGTAGGGAAGTCCACACTGATGAATCTGCTTTCCAAATCGGACGTCTTTGCTGAAAATAAGTTGTTTGCTACATTGGATACGACTGTCAGGAAGGTGATTATCGATAATCTCGCTTTCTTGTTGTCCGATACGGTCGGATTTATCCGTAAATTGCCGACGGAGCTTATCGAATCGTTTAAATCCACACTGGATGAAGTTCGTGAAGCTGACTTGCTGGTGCATGTGGTGGATATTTCCCATCCGGTTTTCGAAGAACAGATTGAGGTAGTCACGAAAACCCTGAACGAATTGGATAAAGAAGAAAAACCGACGATTATCGTATTTAATAAGATTGATTCATTCTCCCATGTTGAAAAAGAAGAAGACGATCTGACTCCCAGAACTAAAGAAAACCTGTCGTTGGAAGAATTAAAACAAACCTGGATGAACCGTTTGCATGAGAATTGTGTTTTTATCTCTGCTAAAGACAAGCAAAATATTGAAGAACTGAGGGCGTTATTGTATCAGAAGGTGAAGGAAATTCATGTACAACGTTTTCCTTACAACGATTTTCTGTATCACAACTACGACGAAGAATTACCGGCTGACGATTGATATCGTTTTCCGGTATCAGTTTACAGAGTGAATTACCAATTGTCAACGATCAATTATGAGTTATGAATTATAGAAGTCTGACTTTAGAAGAAATCGGGATTTTAAAATCCCAGGGATGCATTGCAGAAAACTGGAGTGATATCGAAGTTCATCCGGATTTTACTCCGGATTATATACACAAAGTGGTATTTTCAGGAAAGATTAAACTGGGACGTCTGGATGGAAGTTTTACGCTGGACGGAGGGTTTAAAAAACATGCGGGATTAACGAATGTAGCCTTGCATCAATGTGAAATCGGAGATGATGTCCTGATCGAAAATGTACAAAATTACATTGCCAATTATAAGATCGGGGATCGCGTGTTTATCCAGAACCTGGATGGCATGATGGTGGATAAAAAATCGACGTTCGGAAACGGAGTGGAAGTTCCCGTATTGAATGAGACCGGTGGCCGGGAAGTGATGATCAACGATGTGCTTTCTGCTCATGTTGCCTATATTCAGGCACTTTACCGTCATCGTCCGGAATTGATAACCCGGTTGCGGGAAATGGTCCGTTTCTATGCCGATAAGTATGCTTCGGATACCGGAACCATTGGTTCGGGAGTGAAAATAATCAATACAGGATCGATCCGGAATGTTCGCATTGGAGATAATGCCTGCCTGGATGGTGCATGCAGACTTGAAAACGGGAGTATCAACAGCAACGAACATGATCCGGTGCATATCGGTTATGGGGTTATTGCTGAAGATTTTATTATCAGTTCCGGTTCCAGGGTGGAAGACGGAACCATGTTGGCCCGTTGCTTTGTGGGTCAGGCTTGCCACCTGGGCCATACTTATTCGGCCAGTGATTCCTTGTTTTTCAGTAATTGCCACGGTGAGAACGGAGAAGCCTGTGCGGTTTTTGCAGGACCTTATACGGTCACGCACCACAAATCGACTTTATTGATTGCAGGTATGTTTTCGTTTATGAATGCCGGTTCTGGCTCCAACCAAAGCAACCACATGTATAAACTGGGGCCGATTCACCAGGGTATGATCGAGAGGGGAGGGAAAACGACCAGTGATTCCTATATCTTGTGGCCGGCTAAAATCGGCGCTTTTTCATTGATCATGGGACGCCATTATAATCATTCCGATACCTCGGAAATGCCGTTCTCTTATCTGATTGAAAATAATGATGAATCGATTCTGGTACCCGGTGCTAATTTAAAGAGTGTGGGAACTATCCGGGATGCTCAGAAGTTTCCGAAAAGAGATAAAAGAAAGGATCCGAACCGGCTGGATCAGATTAATTTCAATCTCCTGAGCCCCTATACAATACAAAAAATGTTCCGGGCCGTGGAGATATTGAAAAAACTTCAACGGGCTTGTGGCGAAACTTCAGCGACTTATACCTATCAGAGTTGCCGGATTAAAAACAGCTCTCTGAAAAACGGTTTGCAGATTTACGATAAGGCGATCAACAAGTTCCTGGGGAATTCACTGATATCCCGGTTGGAAAATCAATCTTTTTCAACGATTGAAGCATTCCGTGAACACCTTCGCCCGGATACGGACCTCGGTGGCGGCGAATGGTGCGATGTGGCCGGTTTACTGGCTCCCAAAAAGGCGATCGATGCACTGCTGGATGATATTGAATCCGGCAAAATCTCCCGGCTGAAAGAAATCAACCGGGTATTGGAAGAGCTTCACCGGGATTATTACCGGTTGGAATGGACCTGGGCCTGGGAAAAAATTCAGCAGTATTATGGATTATCTCCGGAAACAATTACGCCGGAAGATGTTGTCCTTATTGTTGAGAAATGGAAAGATGCGGTAGTGAGCCTGGATAAAATCCTTTATGAAGATGCCAAGAAAGAATTTTCCATGACGGCCCGGACCGGGTTTGGTGCGGATGGAAATAACCTGGAACAACAACTGGATTTTGAGCAGGTGCGCGGTGTTTTTGAAAAAAATACGTTTGTTGCATCGATTTTGAAACACATTGAAGAGAAGACAAAACTCGGAAATAAAATAATCCGTCAGATGAAAGAAATTAAAAAATAAACCGAAGAATACTAACAATAAAACAGAAATGCATGGCAACACCTCCTTTTAAGTATCAGGAGCCCTTTCCATTGGGCAAAGATGAAACCGAATATTATTTACTAACAGAAGAAGGCGTTTCGGTTTCTTCGTTTGAAGGGACTGAAGTTCTCAAAGTGGAACCGGAAGCATTGACCCGTCTGGCGAATGCTTGTTTTCACGATTGTTCCTTCTTTTTGCGTCCGGAGCATCAGAAACAGGTCTCTAAAATCCTGTCGGATCCGGAAGCCAGTGAAAATGATAAATATGTGGCATTGACTATGTTGCGTAATGCGGAAATTGCTGCAAAAGGGATTCTTCCTTTTTGTCAGGATACCGGAACTGCGACGATCATCGCTAAAAAAGGCCAGCAGGTCTGGACAGGTGGAGGCGATGAGGAAGCTCTTTCATTAGGCGTTTATAAAACGTATACGGAAGAGAACCTCCGTTATTCGCAAACCGTTGCCCTGGATATGTATACTGAGAAAAATTCCGGATGTAACCTGCCTGCTCAAATCGATATTCAGGCGGTCGACGGAATGGAATATAAATTTCTTTGTATTGCCAAAGGCGGAGGCTCTGCGAATAAAACATATCTGTTTCAGGAAACAAAAGCGTTATTGAATCCTGAAACCCTGGAAAAATTCCTGGTTGAAAAAATGAAGTCTCTTGGTACGGCCGCTTGTCCTCCTTATCATATTGCTTTTGTGATCGGAGGTACTTCTGCTGATGCCTGCCTGAAAACAGTCAAGCTGGCCTCTGCCAAATATTACGATGCTTTACCTACTTCAGGAAATGATGGCGGCCAGGCTTTCCGGGATATTGAACTGGAAGAAAAAATGCTGGAGGCTGCTCACAAAATCGGGTTGGGAGCACAGTTCGGCGGGAAGTATTTAGCGCACGACATCCGGATTATTCGCCTGCCCCGTCACGGAGCTTCCTGTCCGGTAGGAATGGCGGTTTCCTGTTCGGCCGATCGTAATATCAAGGCGAAAATCAATAAAAAAGGAGTCTGGATTGAAAAACTGGAAGACAATCCGGGTAAATATATTCCGGAAGAGTACCGCAACGCCGGAGAAGGCGATGCTGTAAAAATCAACCTGAACCGTCCGATGAAGGAAATTCTGGCTGAGCTGAGTAAATATCCGGTGGCTACGCGTTTGTCGCTTAACGGAACAATTGTGGTAGGGCGTGACATCGCTCATGCCAAGCTGAAGGAAAAAATTGACCGTGGCGAAGGTCTGCCTCAGTACATTAAGGACCATCCTATTTATTACGCCGGACCGGCTAAAACGCCGAAAGGCATGGCTTGTGGGTCCATGGGTCCGACTACGGCCGGGCGTATGGATTCCTATGTGGATCTTTTCCAGAGCCAGGGAGGTAGCATGATTATGCTGGCCAAAGGCAATCGCAGTCAGCAGGTGACGGATGCCTGCAAGAAGTACGGCGGATTTTACCTGGGCTCGATCGGTGGACCGGCCGCTATCCTCGCTCAAAACAACATCAAGAGCATCGAATGCCTTGAATATCCTGAATTAGGCATGGAAGCCATCTGGAAAATCGAGGTAGAAGATTTCCCTGCCTTCATCTTAGTGGATGATAAAGGCAATGATTTCTTTAAGAAAATTGGCTCTTAATCGGCGATTTTGGAAATAATTTCAGGGCTCATCGGTTTGACTTTCGAAGGAAAGAATCCGATGAGCCTTCCTTGTTTGTCAATCAGGTATTTGCAGAAATTCCAGGAGGGTTCCGATTCATTCCATCCGTTCTTGGATTTGTCGGTCAGCCATTGATAAACCGGATTTTTAGTACTCCCCTTGACATCGGATTTTTCCATCATCGGGAACGTTACTCCGTAGTTGAGTTTGCAGAATTCCTGTATCTCGCTGTTGCTACCCGGATCCTGGGAACCGAAGTTGTTGGATGGGAAGCCAATGACCACTAACCGGTCTTTGTAGACCAGGTATAATTTTTCCAATTCTTCGAACTGAGGTGTAAAGCCGCATTTGGAAGCGGTATTAACTATCAATACATACTTTCCTTTCAATGTGGAGAAATCCACCTTCTCTCCCGTAATGGAAGAAAAAGAAAGCGCATAAAAATCGCTCGGAGGCGTAACCGGCTCGTTTTGAGCAATTACTTTTCCAAAAATAATAGAAAAAAGTCCCATGATTAATAATAATCTTTTGTTCATTGGTTTGTTGTTTTAATTGTGAATGGCTTCGTTCCTAAAAACGGTAGGCAATTCCCATGGAAATGACAGCCTGGTCGAAGTCTTTTACGATTCCGTATTTTAATTCTCCGTTAAACATCAGCTCCGGAGTGAGGTCACACTGAATTCCTCCACCTATATTGACCCCTAAACGGGATTCGGAATCGTGTTTTCCATTGACAGTTGAGATGATAAACCCGGTCAGCGGATAGAGTTTTACTTTTTCAACAGGAAAGAGAAAGTGGAAGTTGATATTGATATCCCACAGGTCAACACCATTGTTGGAAAAGAAGTAGGTTAGATCGGGAGCAATGCGAATCATATCGGTCAGGCCATATTGAAAACGAGCTCCAAGTCCCAGCCTTTCTATTTCAGTCCCATATCCCAGATTCATTCCGATGGATTTTTCTCCTTTTTGTGCCGACGCTCCGGCCACAGCTATGAATAATGCAATCAATAAAACTGTCAGTTTTTTCATTTTGTTGAGTTTAGTGGTGAATTTATTGTTTTCTTTGGTTGCGTCAGCCTATCCCCCGCGGAGGGGGATAGGCTTACGCAACCAAACCCTCTATTTAAATAAAAAAGAAATAAAGCTGGTTTTTTTTAAAAA
>JAVBKV010000037.1:0-12911 GCA_031553885.1 Bacteroidales bacterium | reverse complement strand
GACATGATGGAGTTCAAGAACCGCTGGGAATCCAATCCGGAATACACCTACGATGCGAACGGTAACATGATCACCGACAAGAACAAGGGCATTAGGAATATTGAATACAATTGCTTAAATTTACCCCAGAAAATAGACTTTACGAACGGCGACTGCCTGCGTTACCTGTACGATGCGGGAGGCACGAAGCGCAGGATGGAGTTCACCAGCCCCACGGAAGGAGACCTGAAGAAGGATTACTCGGGCAACAGGATCTATGTGTCGAACCAGTTGGTGATGCTGCGTACAGAAGGCGGTTATGTGTCGAAGGAGAACGGTTCGTGGACGAACTACTACTGCATCAGGGACCACCTGGGCAGCAACCGGGTGATCCTGAATCCCACGGGCAGTGTCTGCCAGACGGATAACTACTATCCTTTCGGACTGTCGATGGCTGAGAATGGGTTAAGCCGGAACGACGAGACCCACTACTGGATGGATAAGTTCACAGGCAAGGAACTGAACAGGCTGGGAAAGATCAATGTGTATGACTTCGAAGCCAGGGTATATGACCCGGCACTGGGTAGGTTCATGACGATGGATCCCTTGGCGGAAAAGTATTACAGCATTAGTCCGTATGCATACTGTATGAATAATCCTATTAGATACGTGGATCCTGACGGAAGAGATATTAAAATTGCCAATAACACAGCCGGAGCCTTAAAAAATTTAGCTAAAATTGCAGCTACTTCTTATGGACAAACGGTATTAAGTCAGTTAGTTAATTCGAGACGCACATATGAAACAAATTCCGTTTTTTGGTCAGGAAGTTCAAAATACGAAGATCAAACAATTAATTATGTAGGCGATACCTGGTTATTGGATATAGATGGAGGATCTGCTTCCAATGAATTAATTATGGGACATGAAACTTATCATGCTTATCAAGATGATAAGTTTCAAGTTCATTGGTACAAGGGAGAAATAGGTAATGTACTAGAGATGGAAAGAGGTGCTGTTGGATTTGAGAACTATCTTAGATCTGTTTATGGAGACAGCCCTATGAGGGAAAAATACAGTGGGCTTAAAGGAGGTGAAAAAGGTTCATTTAAACCTTACTCATTCCATCAAAATGGAGAAAGTGTTAGTAATTTTACTTCTTTAGGGAATAATGAGAAGAAAACTAGTTTTGGATTTAGTTTTGATAAAAAAACCTCAAAAAGTGAAACTCAGAAATATTATATTGTTGTGAGTTCTGACGAAAATAAAAAGTTTAATTATCAAATCTATACATCAGAAGAAGAATACAAAAAAGTTATATCAAACTGGTAATATCATGAAAATCAAAAGGATTTTAAGTTATATAATAATGGGACTATCCCTTATATTCATGTTAGTTTATTTATTTGATGGAATAAAAGAAATTTGTATTCCTTTTAAAGGACTGGGATTTTCATATAAATCTCCATTATTCTATGTATTAAAATTAATTTATGCTTGTATGTTTCTTTTGGGAGGGATTTATTTATTAAAAGAGAGAAGCAAATCATGGCATTTAATGATGTTTTCTTCCATAGGTATGTTGGTTAGTTGTGGATTTTTTTACTTTAATGGTTATGTTTTTAGAACTATACCTTTAGACTTGTTTTTTTTAGAAGTGCCATCTTTTTTTGCAATTATACTATTCAACATAAATTCTTTTGTAAAAAAATTTGAAATACCATTGCCTAATAAAAGGTGGATGTTATTAGGTATATTTACAATGGCCAATTTTATAATAAATTATGGTGCATTATGGCTGCTTCAAAATAATTATTAATAAGAAATGTTTCGCAGGATACTCTTTGTAATGCAAAATCTCTTTCATCCCCCTGTTCGGCGTAGTCTCTGACTACGACGTGTTAAAAGCAAGTCTCTGACTTGCAATTTTCAAAGTAAGCGATTTTGTTTTTAGCATATCGCATTCGGAGATTACGCTGAACAATAGGACGCGTTTTCTGACCAAGCGCAACTGGTACGACGAACACTTGAATGTCGACAAGAACGGAAATGTCAGACAGTTCATCCTTGGCTCGGCATAGTCCGGGCTCGGCGTAGTCTTTTTGCACAACTTTGCTAAGCGTAGACAGATGAAGTAAGAGTTCGGCATAGTTTCCGACTATGTCGTGTTAAAAGTGAAGCTCTGCTTCACAAACATGTAAATCAGGAGATTTACTCCTAACAACGACAGAAGCAGAGCGTAATGCATGAATAGACTACGTTTAGCCGAGGAGCCAAAATACAATACTTTTTTAAATGACGCAATCAGATACATCCAATAAGCGAATAATTCGAAAAATAAGGTTATTTTTGACAAAAAAAATGAACCCCCAGAGATTTATAACTATAATGGGTATCGGAGTTAAGGAGTAAAAATTATCCAAATCTAAGAAAACCGTTTCTAAATCATTTAAACTAAATACCATGGCAAGAAAAGTTACTTTATTCACAGCACAATGGGGTGATATGCCTCTTGAAACAATTTGCTCGAAGGCGAAAGAATTCGGATATGATGGTCTTGAATTATCCTGTACGGAAAACCATCTGGATATCGAAAAGTTGAGTCCGGAATATTGCGATCGTATAAAGGGAACGCTTGCGGCATATAATCTGGAATTGTTCGCAATTTCCAATCATACGGTTGGACAGTGTGTTTGCGACAAAATAGACAATCGACATAAATCCATTCTTCCCTCCCGTATATGGGGAGACGGTGAGCCGGAAGGAGTCAGACAAAGAGCTGCCGAAGAAATGATCAGGACGGGAGAAGCCGCTAAAATGCTGGGAGTAAATACGGTAGTAGGATTTACCGGCAGTCCGATTTGGCATCTGCTTTATTCTTTTCCACCAGTAACTCCGGATGAAATAAAAGCCGGATTCAAGGAAGTAGCAGACCGGTTCAAACCGATTATGGATTCTTATCAGAAAAACGGGATACGATTCGCGCTTGAAGTTCATCCGACAGAAATCGCTTTTGACATTTCATCCGCACAAACTTTGCTGGAAGCCATTGATAATCACCCGGCTTTCGGGTTTAATTATGATCCGAGCCACATGGGATATCAGGGAGTAGATTATGTTGCTTTCATCGAATCATTTGCAGACAGGATGTTCCATGTCCACATGAAAGATGTATGGTGGTCGGATACGCCTACCCGCGCCGGTGTTTTCGGAGGGCATCTTCCGTTCGGACACTGCGATCGTTTCTGGGATTTTCGCAGTATGGGACGCGGGAAGATAAATTTTGAAGAAATCATACGCGCACTGAACCGGATTGATTATCAAGGTCCTCTTTCTGTTGAGTGGGAAGACAACGGAATGGATCGTGAACATGGAGCGGCCGAATCGCTTCAGTTTGTGAAGAAGATAGACTTTCGGCCTTCCAATGTGGCTTTTGATGCCGCGTTTGAAAAAAAATAAAATTAATCTGACATTATTTTAAGAAACTGTTTGAAAATTTACAAACAAATATTATTATCATGAAACTGTTGTTTTTTCATAGTCTTTTTTGCGTAAACAGGAGTCTACGCCGAACATTTGAACGTGGACAAGAACAGCAACTTCATCCAGTTTATCCGCAGCGGCAGGTCGGATGGTTCACGTAACTAAAACGGGCCGCTTTACATGGACATCCTTTTTGATCGCACTGCTTTATAACAGATTTATTTACCGAAAATAAATGAAGTTTTTGAAACTACTCCACCTAATGAACTGTTTTTATGTTCATTTACCAGTAAAACCCTTTTAAATATAGTAGATTAAAAAGCCATTTTCCTTTCCTGAAATTTCCTTTTTTTAAAAGAAATTCCTTATATTTTCTGATAAAAAGTGTCACAAAAGATACAGATTGAGAAATTTGCATATTTAACATTTATAACTTTTTAATTACCAACTATTTATATTTTAACAATTGAGATTTTAATTTTTTTGTTTTGTTCGGTATTGGTGAATAATGCCTTAACTTTGTGAACCTTTCCTTTTGATTCGGATTGATCACTCACTATATATTACACTCAAATCAATTGTATGAAAAAGAAAAACCTCTTCACCCTGATGTTATTATTTTGCCTGACGGGAGGTGCTTTTTGTCAGCTCGAACCTGGGTAGCAGAGACCTGAGCTACGAAATTGATCTCCACCCCCTATGAGCCTATTAAGATTCTTTGTAGCCCGGTTTTACCTATGATTCGATCCATGTTTGGGAGCAGAGTTTACGAAGTGATCTTATCCTGTACCTGACTGTCCGCCGGTCTATCGATCCTCTGAAGACTGGTCAATGAAATGAAAAATGCGATTGTCCCTTTATTCTATATGCCAACTTCCATGTTATGGCTCGATAAGGGAAAAACTTATTTGACCAAAAAAGATAATTGTTTTGATTATTCAATTTTAATACTAGTACCCATGAAAATGAAAAATTTAAAGTACCCTGAAACCGGTTCGGGAAGGTTATTCCTATCTTTCAGGCATTCCTTTCTGAAAACGCTTTCTTATACCTTGTTTGTTAGTTTGTTATTGTCGTCGGTTACACAGGGTCATGCCCAGACTTACAACCGCGATATCCTTTCCGGCCAGCCGGATCCTGTTGTCACCCAAGGAGAAAAGGCCAGTGGAGGGTCGGATATAACTGATGCTGCGGGTAACAATATGCGAGCTGCGGCCGCCTCTCCGGTATCCTCTACCCCCCTTCTCTTTCCGGAGTTCGTTCCCATCTCGCCCGAAGCGGCATCCATAGCAAAATATCTCAACTATCCCGTCAATCACAATACGGGACTCGTTGACATCACCATCCCGCTGTATGAAATAAAGGTTGGGAGCTTGGTACTGCCCATTACTCTCTCTTACCATGCTTCAGGGATAAAGGTCAGGGATTTGGACGGATGGGTTGCAGCGGGGTGGACACTAAATGCGGCACCATCCGTGTCGCGCAGTGTACGAAGCCTACCCGACGAAGTAGGATACCTGATCAATAGAGATAAATACGGAGATTCCAATGCGTATAACAAAATGTTAGCCAATGGATATGTAGAAGAAGACCCCGATGATTTCTATTACAGGCTATTGGACAAATCCGGAGGATTTATGTTCAACCGGGGGACGAATCTGGGAACCACTAATTTTAGTTATACCATCGACAGCCACCCCTACGAAGCCATCAAGGTAACTTCTAAAATACAAAGTAACAAACTGTTAGCTTTTACTATTACCGACGAAAACGGGAACTTTTACGAGTTCGGGGAATACGATGGGACAAGCGGAACCTCCGCAACCGAACACTACCAGACTTCCACTTCCACTACTCCTTCCGTAACCGGATGGAAGGGACTGTCCGTGACCTGTGCCAAGACAAAGCAATGGATCGGTTTTTCTTATTCTACTGCCTTCATTACGGAAATTGATACCCAAGGTGAAATCGTTGTAGTGGAAGACAAGCCGGGAATTTACGGGAGCACACACCCCATAGCCTGTAATTATCCCCTCCAGTATGTAAACTCCAACACCCAATTGCCTTTAATCGGATTTAACGATTCCGGAGGGGGACGCTGGGCAATGCTTTCGGACGATGGTATTATAAGAGATATCTCTTGTAATAGTATGCAGCCTCCTGGAATGTTTTCAATGAACGGGAAACAGTCTTCCCGGAACCTGCAAAAAATCTCCTTCCCTGGAGGAGAAGTGCTATTCGATTCATCCTCAATCGACCACTTCCTGAACTCCATTTCTGTCTATGCCAACGGGAGCCTGATACGAAAGATTACCTTCAATCGCACACTATACACCGGATCAGACCGGTACAAACTCGAATCCATTGAAATACGGGATGCAAACAATGTCAAGGTAGAAAAATATGCCTTCGAATATACGGGAAACCCTCCTAAAAGAAACAGTAGATATTTGGATTTATGGGGATATGCCAGCGGAACCAGTATTCCCGGAAATACGCAAGTTCCATTCCAATTCGTAGAGGCCGTAAACTCCGGAAACCGACCTGTATCTTTTTCCATCGGAAATTCAAGGAATGCCAACGAATTCTTCACCGCAAACGGGATGTTGACCAAGATAACCTATCCCACCGGGGGAACAACGTCTTTTACTTACAAGGCAAATCGGTTCCTCGACCCGGAGGACAATTCAATCAAAACAGGAGGAGGTGTCCGCATCGAAACCATAGCTGATTATGACCCGGTAGCCGGAAAAACCATCAACCGTACTTTCCGATACGGAGAAAACGGATGCGGATACGGAACTACAAAGAGGGTAATCCGCCCTACCGATTTTGTCCGGGAAATGGACAAGTATTATTGTACGACCAGCCCGGGGGATCTCACGCAAGTAAGATCCCACGTAAGATCCCGCACCTACGGGACAAACCTCACTTTCGATCCCTGTTTCTCCAATGGGGCGGCAGTCGTGTACTCCGAAGTGACGGAAATTATTCCCGATAAAGGAAAAACCGTGTACCGGTACCAACCCGTAAGCACGGACACATATCCCTACAACCCGAAGATGCCTCTTGAGTATGATTCACGAGGAGGATGGCAACACGGAGACCTCATCGAAAAAGTCGATCACAAATATGAAAATAATGACTCCTCAATTGTGAGCAAACAAACATTTCGGAAAGATCCCTACAAATGGAGAACGAAGACTGTCCGTAAAGCCATCGCACAGGGAACAGGAGATCCTTGCGGGGGAGTGGATCCCTATGCTTTTTTAGGTATTCAGACCTACGACGTCGATATCGTGTCCGGATGCCTGAGAACCGGATTGGAAACGTCCGAAATGCGCGGCGCCAACGGGACGGTTTTTTCGTCACAGGAATATACCTATGATACGACATATGCAATGCCGACGCTTATCAATACAGCCAACAGCAATGGGGAAACCTACCAGACCAAGCTATTGTATCCCTACCATTTTACAACTGCACCTTACACCAACATGGTAGCGGCCAATATCCTATCGCCCGTAGTCGAGAAATACGAATACAAAAACGGAAGTTCCTCACCCCTGACCTACGAAAAAGCAGTCTATGGAACTCCCTATACCGGAATGTATTTACCCCTTAGCCGGCAATTAAAAACCAACAAGCAATCTTCGCTCGAAACCCGGGCAAACTATACCTATTACCCTTCCGGTAATGTTAAGGAAATCATCCGGGACAATGCGGAGAAAGCCGTGATCCTCTGGTCGTACAATCACACCTATCCCATCGCGGAGATAAAAAATGCTTCGTATGCCGAAGTCTGTTCTGCGTTGTCGTATTCCGATGCACAGGTCAATGGTTTGGCTGCCAGTTCAAGCCCGGGCGTTGCCTCCATCGGAGCCACACTCCGGGGAAGCAATGTGCTGAAAAATGCCGAAGTCACCGTTTATACTTACCAGCCACTCGTAGGGATGAAGACGATGACCGATACCCGGGGAGTCGTGACGGAATATTTCTACGACAACTTCGGTAGGCTCGTCGAAGTCAGACAAGCTGGCAAAATCCTGCAACAGTATAATTACAATTACAAACCGTAAATAAGGAAAAATATGAAACGATTCCATATAAATAAGAAAATACACGTCGGTCTTTGTATCGGGTTGACAGCCATATCAAGCACTGTCTTTTCCCAGACCGTACTCGAAAGCAAGCTCAACCGCCCCCGGTCAGGAGATAACCTGTGGAAACAGGAAGTCCGGTTCAAAGACCCGGGACGAAGCGGGAAAAACGTCCTCTGGGATTTCAGTGCACTGGAACCAGTCGTTCACCAGGAGAACAAACAAATCGGATCATTCGATGGCGTAGACTGGACGAAGCCGGTCGATATTTCAATGTATGTCAAAGTGGTCGATGAAACGCATCGTAAGGTCACCTTCTTCGATTCGGATCCCGGCATTGTATCCGCTTTGGACAACGGCGCCATTTACCGTTACAACGACCGGGGGGATTCCATCCTGATATGGGAATATGAAACCCCTTCTACACGCATCTCGTACGACAGGCCTCAAACCTGGATGAAGTTCCCCTTTGCCTACGGCGACAGCTTTTCTTCGCATTACAACGGTGAAGGGACACTCTACGAGCAAACCGGGATGATCTCCTCGGGGATACTGGCGGTCGAGGCAGATGCCTATGGAATGATGATCCTGCCCGATAAGGATACACTCGAAAACGTACTCCGGGTCAGGATACTGCAAACGCACATCGATGAACGGATGCCGGTTGGGGTGCTGAAGGAAAAAATGGAAATACAGGAAAATTCCCTGGCAGGAAAAACAACGGAAAAAGAAGCAGACCCCGTCAAAGCATTTGAACTGACTCTCGCCAAAGCGACAGCGAGTGAAGACAAAAAACCGCTTTATACCGAAACCATACGGTGGTATGCAACCGGATACCGCTATCCCGTATTCGAAACCATACGGAGCTTTACCGGGGAAAGTGAAAAAGCAAGCCTGGAAAACAGCCGTGCCTTTTTCTACCATCCCGAAGAGCAGCAAAACGATTACCTGGAACAGGACCGCGAAAACCTGGCTCTGCTCGAAACAGCAAAAGCAGAAAAAATGAAAAGACTGAAAGCAGGTGAAACAGGAGCAATAAGCACAGGAGGAATCGAACAGGCAATCCGCTACAACGTGTATCCCAATCCTTCACCCGGGGACATTGAAGTGGAAATAGCACTACCGGAAGAAACGACGGTCGAAGTGGCCCTGTATTCCATCTCGGGAAGTTTACTCTACCGGAGTGGCAGCGCTACATACAGCGGAATCTACCACAAAAATGTTCCGCTTCAGAAACAACCCCGGGGGAATTATATCCTGCAGATCCGCTGCGGAGAGAAAAGTTATTCGGAAAAAATAACCCGGAAATAAGTTCTTAGTTTTTTAATGTCTAAAATATGCATATATGAAAAATAGATATATATACTTTCTGATCCCGGTACTGCTCCTGATTGCAGCCGGGCTCCAGGCACAAAGTTCCAACCAGAATTACGTTCTGAAAAGAACAGCGACCGATTATTCGGGGTCGAATTACATCGATGAGATCCAATACCTCGACGGACTGGGACGACCCATTGAAACCGTCCGGAAAGGTTTCAACTCCAATATCCCCGACCTGGTCAGCCTGACCGAATACGACAACAGCGGAAGGGTAGCCCAAAGTTATCAGCCCTATTACAAATCCACTTATGACGGGGCTTTCGTTACGCCATCTACCATTACTTCGGGAGTAGCCTCCCAGTACAGCTATTCCGGCTATTCCGATTCCAGGGCATTCAGCGAAACAAAGTATGAAAGTTCACCCTTAGACAGGCCACAGCAACAATTCGGGCCCGGACAGGCCTGGGCGTCGAATGGGAAGGCTGTTAAAACTCGCTACCTGGTCAACGACAACACCGAAAAACTCGCCTGCCGTTATTACCAATTCTCAAACTACACGATTACCGTCAGTGGGAATTATGCTGCCGGATCACTCTCTGTAACGGAAGTAACCAACGAAGACAACGCACCCGTATACGAGTTCAAAGACAAACTGGGAAGGGTGGTACTCCAACGCCGATACAATAAGGAAATCGAAACCGGGAGTCAGTATTGCGATACATACTTCATTTACGATGATTTCGGGAACCAATGTTATGTCTTACCGCCTATGGCATCTGATGAGATGACTTCCGGATCCTTCAATACCTCGTCGGAAATCGTCATGGATTTTGCATACATCTACAAATACGATGAGCGGAACCGGGTTTCAGAAAAGAAACTGCCCGGGGCAGACTGGGTCTACTTTGTTTACGATAAGGCGGATCGCTTGCGCCTGACGCAGGACGGGGTACAACGGGCCAAAGCGTCCAAAGAGTGGACCTTTATGAAATATGATGGATTGGGAAGGATGGTTTTGAGCGGGATCCTGAAAAACAATGCTTCCCGGGAAACGATGAAAACGTACGTTGACAATTATCCGATGACTGAAGTCAAACCGGTCAGTTCCGGAGATAATCATTGGTACCTCTATGCCAACCAGAGTTACCCGACAGCTTCAGAAGCAGCCAACATGAAAGTGATGGTGGTCAACTACTACGACGATTACGGTTTTCTGGACAAGGCTAACAATTGGTTGACACAAAACTGCCGGGCGGTATCCGGATTATCGGATGCGGAGCATTCTTCGGCCAAAGGATTGCTGACAGGCGTCCGGGCGACGGTACTGGATGATGCTGCCACACCCTCCTACATTTACAAGTGTTTCCGCTACGATTACCGGGGAAACATCGTACAGGCAGGATCAAGCACCATCCGCAGCAATGAGTTCGAACAGGAGTTTTCCCGTTATTACCTCACCGGAGAAGTAAAGGAGAAAACCATTCGTTCGCTTTCATCAACTATCGTGACACAAACCGAAACTTATGCCTATACCTATGATTTAGCAGGGAGGTTAGAAAGAACGACCCATAAACTGGGTTCCGGAACAGCAGTTGTACTGGAACAAAATACCTACGACAAACTCAACCGGCTTTCTACTCAGAAACTGGCAAACAATCTCGAAACGGTTTCTTTTAATTACAACATCAGAGGATGGTTGACCAAACGGATCGGAGGTAAATTTCAGCAGGAATTGTTTTATAATGGGCATGATTTTGCTGAGGCGAACCAGTTCTACAACGGGAACATTGCAGCCATCCGCTGGCGCGATCCGGGAAAACCGGGGGTTGATCGCGGATATGTATTCTACTATGACGATCTGGGGCAGATGAGAAACTCCGCATACGGCGAAGGAAGCGACCTGATGACAAACCTTGGTTTTTATGCTGAACACTTAGGCCTCGATAAAAACGGGAACATCACATATATCGTACGTTGGGGACGATCGGATACGGGAGAGTCCGTATCGATGGATATTCCCTTGATTCAAGTACGTAAAGGCAACCAGTTGATCGCCATTCACGATTCAGGAACAGACCAGTCGGCAACCGACCTCATGGAATTCAAAAACCATCATTGGGGTAGCAAGTTGAAGTATGCTTACGATGCCAACGGGAATATGACCAAGGATGAAAACAAATTGATTTCTTCAATTGAATATAATTTCTTAAATTTACCCCGGAAGATCACGATGGAAAACGGAAGTTTTACCCGATATACCTATGATGCGTTGGGAACAAAGCTCTGTGTGGAGAGGGAAACAGTTGGTGCCGGGGGGACTGCTTCGTTCTCATCCAAAGAATATGCCGGAAACAAGGTGTATAATATGTTCGGATTGCAGATGATACTCACTTCGGGAGGATACCTTTCGAAAGACGGTGGCACCTGGAAATACCGTTACTTCCTGCAGGATCATCTCGGGAACAACCGGGTAGTTCTGAACGAATCGGGAAGTCCGATTCAGGTCAATAACTATTATCCTTTTGGGATGACGCTGGCTGAAAATCCTGCACGGACAGACCAGAATGTACAGCATTACAAGTTCGGGGGAAAGGAACTCGACCGGGAGAATGGTATCGATCTTTATGATTTTGAGGCAAGGCAGTATGATCCTTCATCAGGGAGATTTTTGACGATGGATCCGATGGCGGAGAAGTATTATGCGATTAGTCCATATGTGTATTGTGCGAATAATCCGGTGATGTTAGTAGATCCGGATGGAAGGGAAATTAAAATCCGTTACATAGATGGAACACCTACATCTTGGATATTTAATGGATCCAATCAAGATAAAGCCCCCAAACATAATCAGTTTGTAAGTGATTTTATTACTGCTTATGATTATAATGTTAGTAATCTCGCAAAAAGTGGAGAAAAAAACAGTGCTCTAAAAACTGCAGCAGAATCAACTTCTTATACATTAAACGTGGTCCAAACAGAAGGTAATAGCCATTTTGAAACTACATTTAATGGTCCAAGTACAGAAGGAACTGTATTCTGGAATCCAACAGAAGGACTCGAAACATCAAAAGGGATATTGTCTCCAGCAACAATAATGGAACATGAATTTGATCATGGAGTACAATGGCAAACAAAAACAGAACAATATAATAAGGAAAGAAATCATAATAAAAATCCTGATTCTCATTTTACAAATAAAGAAGAAAAGAGAGTAATAACTGGTTCTGAATATAAAACAGGAGTCGCTAATGGAGAGCTTAAGGCAGTTCCTAAAGGTAAAGAAAATAATAGCTCCTCTTATCGTTCTCATGGAAAAAAAGGGAACTCCTTTGTCCCTGTCAATTCTCCAATTTCTAACAGAAAGAAACCATGAAAAATATATTATTTAACTTCTGCTTAACATAGACTTATAAGATAGCGGCTCGGCGTAGTCTTTGACTACGTCGGGCTAGAAGCAAAGCTCCGCCTTGCAATAAATTAAAAAAGAGGCATAATACAATTCATCCAACAATCAAAATATGTTGTATTTTGGCAATTATAATAAGATCAACCCATTAACCTCAATTAAAAATAAAGGAGTACAGGTTATCAGATTAACGAACAGGATGAAGTCCATTATTTAACATTTCAGTTAGTAAGATGGGGTGATATTTTTACACGTCAGGTTTATCGGGAGATATTCATTGACAGTTTGAAATTGAGGAGATATTTGTTCCGATAAAGAAATTGCCATTCATGCGTAGTGTTAGATGAGTTTTTGCAAGGTAGAGCCTTGCTTTTAACGCGACGTAGTCGGAGACTACGCCGAACAATAAAATAAATGGATAAATTCATCAGTAAGGATCTATGCCCCACCCTGAACTAAAGGGGCTGTCCAAAAAGTCGGATAGCCCCTTTTAGCATTTGGTCATATCGTTAAAATGTACTATCTTAACGTTGCAAAACAACACAATGCCATGGCTAAGATAGTATTTAAAGAGTTAACATCCAACCAAAATGTACTTTTTCCTGTAAGTTTATCGGAAAGAG
>JAVBKV010000005.1:0-5211 GCA_031553885.1 Bacteroidales bacterium | reverse complement strand
GAATTTATCCTTACGCATGTGACAGCCTATATTAGACTGTAAAGATGAAAATTGAAATCCGTTTAATCGAAAAATATCTGTAACTGACTAAATTTCAAATATTTCAAAGAGCTATTTTGAATTTTAATGGGACAGCAATGTTAATAAATAAAAAATAAAGAACATATTTCTGCTTTAATGGTTAACTTTGCAGGTTGTAAATAAACCGAGTCTTAAAATAAAAACAAAAAAATATGAAACGGATTAGTCTTTTAATAGTATGCTTCCTGGCCAGTTTGACTTTTGCATGGGCACAAAACAAGGTTACGTTCAATGAAACAACACATGATTTTGGGCAAGTGCCGGAAAAGGGAGGAAATGTTTCCTGTGATTTTATTCTGACCAACCAAACGAATGTCCCGATGGTAATCAGCCGGGTGACGGCTTCCTGTGGTTGTACGACGCCGGCCTGGACCAAGGAACCGGTTGCTCCCGGAAAAACAGGTAAGGTAACTGCAACTTATGCCCCCTTAGGACGTCCGGTTCCGTTCAGCAAAACCATCTCTGTTTATACCAATGTTCAGGATGAACCGTTTATCCTGACAATCAAAGGCGATGTAATTGCAGGGAAAGCATCTCCGGAAGAAGAGTTTCCGATCGCTTTCGGATACTTGAGACTGAAGCAGAACATGATTTTTTTCAATCAGATAGGTGCGGCTGAAAACAGAAAGATGGATGTGGAAGTGTACAACAGTGCTTCGGCTCCGATATCATTAAAGTTTGATAAATTACCTAAATACATTACAGTTACTACCGATCCGGTGGCGATTCCTGCGGCTACTGCAGCTAAAATGACGATTACGGTCAATGCTAAAATGGCTCAGAAATATGGTAAATTCAATGATATTTTCAATATTATTGTCGCCAATGATGTTAAAGGAGCAGCCAATAATAAGTTTACTGTCAATGGTGTTTTTACCAATGATTTCAGTCAGGCCGGGGATCCGGCGAATGCTCCTAAAATGAATTTGTCGACATCTCAGATTCATTTTGATAAATCGGCAGGAAATCCTTCTTATGTATTGAAAATTTCCAATTCCGGAAAAAGCGATTTGAAGTTACTGGATATTCAAAGCGATAATCCTGTTGTGGTATTATCCAAAAACAAAGGAGTTGTAAAACCCGGTGATATTTTTGAAGCCAAGGTATACCTGCAATCCCAGAAAATAAAATCTCAGTTAAGTTCAACCATCACCATCGTTACAAATGATCCCAATAGCGCTGTAAAAGACATTACGGTTACTGCGAATCCCCAATAAAAACAAGGGAAGATGAATCACCCGGAAAACGATCCCCAATATGCGGGCCTCGCTGTTAATCAGGGCGTTTCTCAGCCTCCTGCTATTAATCCGTACTTGAAAGAAAGGCGGAAGGTAAAACGGCGTGAATATACGCCTTCCGAATATACAGAACAGATACGGAAGGGTAATATTACTGTCCTTAGTCAGGCTGTGACCCTGCTGGAAAGCCAACGGACGGAACATCAGGCAGTGGCTCAGGAGGTGATAGAAAAATGCCTGCCTTTTTCAGGAAATTCCATGCGAATCGGGATTACCGGGGTGCCGGGTGCCGGAAAAAGTACTTCGATCGATGCTTTCGGGATGCACCTGATTCACGACCGGAATAAAAAACTAGCCGTTTTAGCCATTGATCCCAGCAGCGAACGTTCCAAGGGCAGTATTTTGGGCGATAAGACTCGTATGGAAGAGCTTTCCCGGGAAGCGGATGCTTTTATCCGCCCTTCCCCTTCTGCAGGATCATTAGGAGGGGTAGCCCGTAAAACACGGGAAACGATTATCTTGTGTGAAGCTGCCGGTTTTGATGCTGTTTTTGTGGAAACAGTCGGTGTCGGACAGTCGGAAACGGCTGTTCATTCGATGGTCGATTTTTTTCTGCTGATCCAATTGGCCGGAACTGGAGATGAGCTTCAGGGAATTAAACGGGGAATTATGGAGATGGCCGATGGTATAATCGTCAATAAAGCCGATGGAAATAATATTGAGAAAGCACAATTAGCCGCTTCCCAGTATCGGAATGCCTTGCATCTTTTTCCCTTGCCTGCATCCGGATGGAGTCCCAAAGTGCTGACTTATTCGGGATATTACAAGACCGGAATCAGTGAAATCTGGGACATGGTGGAGGAATACCTCCGGTTTACCCGTTCCAACGGCTATTTCGAACAACGCAGGAATTCCCAGGCCAAATATTGGATGTATGAGAGCATCGACGAACAACTGAAAAAACATTTTTACCAATCGGCCGACATAAAAAAAGAACTTGCTCTCAAAGAGAAGCAAGTCCTTTCTTCTGAAATTAGCTCCTTTACGGCTGCTAAACAATTATTGGAGTTGTATTTTTCTACCGAAATTCCCCTGAGGGAGTAGGCTGGTGTTATTTGACATACGCCGCCAACATCCAGATTTTCTTTTCCAGTTTTTTAATTCCGTGAATAGCCAGCGAAGCAGTTCCCGCATCTCCTGATTGGATAGCCTGTCCCTGAATGCGGCGCCATTTGCTGACAAATAATTTCAGGCTTTCCAATACATGGGTAGTTCCTTCCAGCCAGTCGGATACCTGCGTGAGTTCCTGGATGTCGGAATGCCTCAGGTATGCGGAAAAACGGTTTTCGGGACTACCGCCGATCATCAGGATTCGTTCGGCGATTTCATCGATTTGTTCGGCAAACTCATCGTAATATTCTTCGTACAGTTGATGTAATTCGAAGAATTTATCACCTTCAATGTGCCAGTGAAGTCCACGGAGATTGGTATAAAAAACTTGATAGTCAGCCAGTATACTGCTTAAACTTTCAATGATTGGCTTTACTTCTGAAGCCGCTAAACCTACGTTGTTTTTTGTATTCATAATCTGTTTTTATTTAAAAATAACTAATTTTATCTGTTAACAAAACAAAGATAATATGGATTTGTTTATAAATTAAAATAATAATTTCTATCTTTGTATAGATAATATCAATATTCAAAAATGAATATACAACAGTTGGAATACATTGTTGCCGTAGATAATTACCGGCATTTTGCCAAGGCGGCCGATGCGTCTTTTGTGACGCAACCTACATTGAGTATGATGATTCAGAAATTGGAAAGTGAACTGGATGTAAAGATTTTTGATCGTTCCAGGCAGCCGGTACAACCGACGCTGATCGGTTCCCGGATTATCGAACAGGCCCGGGTGGTATTGAAAAATGTCCGCCAGATCAAGGAAGTGGTTCATGAGGAAAAGACTACCCTGACCGGCAGTTTCAAGTTGGGGGTTATTCCGACAATCGCTTCTTACCTGATACCGGAGTTATTGAGTGTACATCAGCAAAAGTATGGTTTTATAGAGTTGGTACTTCAGGAAAGAACGACTGCAGAAATTATACAGGGTATTTTATCCGGAGAGTTGGACGGAGGTTTGCTGGCCGGTCCGCTTAACCGGGCGGAAATTGTGGAATATCCGATTTATTATGAAAAATTTTACGCTTATGTTTCTCCGAAAGAGCCGTATTATAAGGAGGTAGCCGTTGATCTGGAAGCCATCGACATAAACGCTCTCTGGTTGCTGGAGGATGTACACTGTTTCAGGGGACAGATTCAGCGCTTGTGTCAATTGAAAAAGAAGTCTTTTTCGACTGAAGTGGGCCGTTATGAAGCGGGAAGCGTGGATACCTTGATTAACATTGTCGACTTGAACAGAGGGCTGACCATTATTCCGGAAATGACAGCTATGAATTTGTCGGAAGATCGTCAGGCCAACCTGCGGGAACTGAAAGACCTGACCGCGGTACGGGAAGTCAGCCTGATGGTAGGGCAGGAATTCGTACGTAAGCGCATGTTGGAGGAATTGATTTCAATGGTTAAAGCGTCGGTGCCCAGGTCTATGCAAAATCCGGAATTAAAATCTTTTGTTATAGATCTTTAGTCAGATGGATTTACTTTTAAATATCAATTGGACGGATTTATTAAATCCCGAATTTTACATCAGTCATGGAGGAATATGGTTGTTGCTGTTTATCGTCTATGCCGAAACCGGATTGATGTTCGGCTTTTTTCTTCCGGGAGACAGCCTGATTTTTATAGCCGGTATTTACAGCCAGAAGCTTATTAAGTCCGTCATTCCGGCGGGTTTGGGAAGTGATTTTCTCAATCTGCTTCTGTTGATCGTTTTGCTTTCTGCTTGCGGAATCCTTGGAAACATGACCGGATATTGGTTCGGGAAAAAAAGTGGTTCCTACCTGTACAAAAAGAAGGACTCCCTGTTTTTCAAAAGAAAATACCTGGATCAAACAAAAAATTTCTTTGACCAGTATGGAAGTCAAACCATTGTTTTTGCCCGATTTTTACCAACCATACGAACATTTGCTCCCATTGTGGCGGGGATTGTTTCGATGGATCGCTCCAAATTTATGGCTTATAATGTCCTGGGTTGTTTGTTGTGGATCATCACCATGGCAATGTCCGGGCACTACCTGGATAAGTATTTCATCGATCAATGGGGAATTGACATCAAAGAACACCTGGAGGTCATTGTAATTGGTTTGATTATAGTTACTACCATTCCTTTTGTCTGGAAATATTTCAATAGAAAAAAGATATAAAATTTTGGCTTAATTTTTGAAGCGTCGATCGTATGTTTAATTTTATTAATAATTTAATGTATGAAAAAATTTTTTCTATTGTATTTACTGGCTTTGCCTTTTTTGTTTATCGGATGTGATGATGATGAAGAAACACCCGATTCTTTAACCGGAACCACCTGGACTTATAGCGGTTCAGAAATAGAAGATGGAAATAAGATAACCTATACGTTAGGTATTACTTTCAAGAATGCAACAACGTGTGAATATTTCATTCAGGTACCTGGTGAAGAAGATTATTCTTATGAACAAGAATACACGTATACAAAACCGAACGTGAGAATCGTAGATGAAGAGGGGGAGGTTATAACCGGAACCGTAAATGGGAACAAGATGACATTAACGTATGAAGGTGGCGAATCGGTAGTTCTGAAGAAAAAGTAAGAAATGAGTTAGGCTCATTCGCTCAATAAAAAAGACAATCCCAACCGATTCATTATGAATTAGTTGGGATTTTGTGTATCTTTGTTTGTCCCCCGATAATAGGGTTTCGAGGCCAAAAACGGGGAAATCACGCTAAAAAATACAGCATG
>JAVBKV010000013.1:0-54633 GCA_031553885.1 Bacteroidales bacterium | reverse complement strand
TACAACGTTTAACGTTTTAACTTTTATTCACCCTTTTTTATAATTATAAAAAAAAAAACCGCCTCCAATGGTGGCGTTTTTTTTTTTGAAACATACTATTATTTCATAATTAATTTCTCAGTCTTGGTTCCGCCATTGGACAGTTTAACCGTCACGATGTAAACACCCGGGGTTACTGTCAGCTCCTTGCTATACTAAAGAACTCTCGGAAGTATTTCCGAAACGAACCGGACACCTTGTATGTTTGTAATCTGAATTTCAACCATTTCCAAGTCAGAGAAGGCATACAAAATATGATCTTTCGCATGGATCCGAACCTGTGCCTGGGTAATATTATCCATATCCGTATACGCATTCCTGATAATCAGCTCGAAACGATCCGACAAATTCCCGGAACTGTTCTTAAATGTATAAGAATCCTTTTCCAATAAATCAATCATACGGCCCAGTTCCTTGTCTTTCAGTTGCAGGCTTTCTACCGGAAGATTCGACACATTCTCAAAACTTAAGGTAAACTCTTCCAGTGCATTGGAACGAATACCCAATGGGATGACCGATGTCGAAGCACCGGAAAGGTATAATACCTCTTTCTTCTGACCCTGATTCAACAGATAAACCTGAGGCATGCCCGGAACATCATTCGAGAACATACGGTCAATATCCTTTCTTCCCGTCGGATTACTGAATGCCAGCACAGCCCGGCTCGAACCGATTGCATTCGTGGCACGGATCGTCAGATGATCATTTTCTTCCAAAGAGAAACGCAGTTGGTGAACAGCACCTCCCTCCCGGGTTATCGACATTGCTTTCGTAAAGATCAGACCCGTCTCTTTCGGACTACCAATACCCTCAACCGGTTGAATAAAAATGGCCTGTAAGGGTGCGACAACTCCGTAATCAGCATCCTCCGGTAATTGGGTTTCAAACTGACCATTTTTATACAAACGATAGGTATCATTTGCTAAACGGCTTGAATTCAAGTATATGAATGTCTCAATATCCAAACTGGAAATAAATGGATTGCCAACCATTACATCCGGAACCTCTGCTCCTACTTTCTCGGCTGGTACCGAAATAGTAAAGTTTTCAACAGGAACATCGTTTTCATTTTCGAAAATAAAACGGTAAGCCTGGTAATTACGAGGATAAATATCGTGGTGGACATCTATGTCAGCCATTCTCAAATCACTGTCATAATAATAAGCAAAATGACTGGTTCCTGATACCGGAGCAGACGTTGTCTTCTCAAACCAGTGCAGACGATGCGACTTGCCAGGAAGTACACTTCCCTTCGACTCTATCCTGGACTTTATTTCATCCGTACCTTCAAAATAAGGCAACACAATATAACCATTCAATGCATTCAGGTTAGCATGATCTTTCTTTCCAATCGCATTAAGATCATAACCGAAAGCCATGAGACTAACAGCATAATTCATAGTAGCACCTACCTCTAGACTCATTTTATTGTTAGGCAAATACCAATTACCGACCAGCCTGGTATCTCCTGTCTCACTGCTACGCGAAGACTTGAAGCCTTGTTGCCACATTTTCGGGAAACCACCCAACGAGAAATCGCCTGTGACAATTTGCTTCAATGGTGCTGCCATCGCATAATAACGGTCACGAATCAGGAATGATGCAGAGTGAGTACCTACAGCTTCTGTACTGACATCGCCGCAAGTAAATTGCCCTTTATTTGCATCATTGGTATTTTGTCCGAAATTGTAATGAACAAAAGCACGATTATAATCCAGGTAGTGCGGTTTGGCTGCTTCAGCTCCAAAATGGTAGATGATGTCGTCGCAACAAGGAGTACTTTTTCCTTCGTTATATGCATTATTTGCCGATCCATCGAATAGCTCCGGACGTAACGAACGTTTGGTTATTTCCGGGTTCAGAGATGGATACTTATTGGCATTACCCGGAATGTGAACGACAGTACATTTCCAAGGGACACAATCGAATCCGAAAGAAGTTCCGTTTTCCTTCACCCAGTTGGCAGGATCATTCCAGTCATTGTTAGTAGCCGTCTTTTTCCAATACATCAGATTGGGAATGTAAGTAGCCGTTAATTGATAACGGGGAAAAGTAACAAATTGATTCTTATTTCCTGCTCTACATCCGTACCTTCACAAATGATTGCATTGGCCGGATCCAGAATTGCGATATAAACGAATGCCCGATCACTGTAAACAGGACCATCAGGATAAGTAGCAGCAGAAGCTTCATATTCAAAAAAGTCAACTCCTGTCCAGGCCGGATCAGTCGGAGTATAAGTAACGGTCTTCCGTCCATCTTCCCCGGTACTGACTACTGCACTTCCATATTTCGGTTTTGTCATATCATTACTCTCTGATGGAAGTGCGATTCCAATCCTGGGGTCATTCTTTGCGTAACCGTCAGGAAGAAGATCATTTTCCAATACGTCTACAACGATCGGAACTCCCGGCTTATCAGAAATCTTATAATCATCATTGGCGGTAATAATATTTTCCACCACGACCGTAACTATAGCCGTGACAGGATAAAGATTCCCTTCTCCATCCTTTACATAAACGGTATAATTAAACTGATCGACCCCAGTGAATCCATCGTCCGGAACATAGGTCACCGTGTTGTCCGGGTTGATGACGACCGTCCCGTGCCCAGGACCATCTGTCGTTCCCCTGTCCGGTATGGTAATATGGTCTACGGGCATCCCCATGAGCGTATCATTAGCCAGGATGTCAATGATTTTCGGAGTATTGTATTCTGTCCTAGCATAATCGTCTGCCGCCCGGATATAAGGCGTTATCGTCCAGTTGTTGGTCGTATTACACTCGAATTGCACATACTCGTTATTATAGTTCAGTTCAATCCTCAATCGGTTACCGGCAGGTAATACGTTATGTTCTCGGTAGCATCCCTGGCTACCGGAAGGTTGATGGTACTCACCGCGATCAGACTATCCGCGGGAGTCTTTACTTTATAGGTGCTGATGTACCAGGGAGCAGTAATACCGACATCCCCCTGATTGCATACAGGAAGTGTGATCTTAATCTGATCCGTTGACTTTTCATAAACAGCCATCGAAGTAGTGGCCACCAGGTCTGCTGCAGGAAAGAAGGGAATCCCCTGGCTGTTATAGATCGTCGATTGTTGCAGGAAGTTGTTATAGGGGCGAATATCATCATCCGTACCGACAATACCATCGGGACCAGGGAAGGCTACTGCCAAATTGAGCTGGTATTGCGGGATGGTCAGGTCATCATTCACATTGACCACATTATAGGCATATTGGTTCCATACCTTACGTGCCGGCGCCCAGGGGAAAGTAGTCGACTTATAGATACGCAAGGGACCGGTCTGACTGTCATTCACTTCCTGCAATCAATATCTCGGCCTCGCCATCATTGTCTAAATCGGCAATGACCGGATATTCGTTCCCTGTTTCGGAATGGACTACAATCCGGGCCATATCGTAAGGAGCACTGACCGGATTACCGGTAACGAGGTCTTTCAGGCTTCCGTTAATGATACGCAGGTAATCCTGGTCACGGTATACCAGCTCGGGGATACCGTCCTGATTGAAATCGAACATGGTGATACCCGTGGCACAGGAATAATCGGTATGAGACAGTTCCCACATCTTTTTCAGTTGTGAATCACCATCCACATATTTATAAGCGTAAACACGATTGGTAGGACTATTAGCAGTACCGTTACCAGTAATAAATACTATTTCGGGCCGTCCGTCACCATCGATATCACCGATATCACAGTCAGGACTACAATGTCTTTTCTCCCATCATTATTCATATCTGCCGCCACGGTATACCCATTGGAATCGTAGTCCGATGGCTGCAGTTCTTCAGGGAGCGTAACGGAGCGGACCTTGGTAGCTGTCCCGGATGTCCGGCTTGCATTAATCGTAATATCGTACACGCTGTTGCCTACGATATAGTTCAACTTCCCGTCACAGGTTACATCGGCCGGCTGGCTGAGAAAGCCAAACAACAGACCCTGAGTCGAAGCCTTACTCATGGATAGAGGAAGTCTCGAATTCATTGTTGTACCATCGATCAACAAGGTGCCTGAGGCAGCATCAAAAATCTGGTTACCCACCAGCAGTTCGGCATAACCATCGTTATTGAAAAGTAAAATTTATCACCTGATCCCGTATTAATCTTGCCCAGGGCCGAAGTCCCCATCCACAGAAAATTACCTCCGGGAGCTGTAAATTCCTTGACCGGTTGGTGGGTCTTCCCGTCGTAGAGCACATAACGGTTAGTCCACTGGTAAACCAGACGGAGTGTTCACTATATTGGCTGCCAGAATTTCAGGATATCCGTCACCGTTCAGATCACCGACCTTGGGCACATCGTAGATGGCGACATCGCCGAGCCGTTCAGCTTCACGAATACCCCAGGATTTGTAAAACGGATCAACAAAGCAATCCAGATCATCCTTATCCAGGACGACGATAACGAGCTTGGCGGAACATATATTGTCTATACACGGGATGGTGTAAGTCAGGGTATCGCGGCCGATAAATCCCGCTTCCGGCGTGTAGCGAATGACCTGAACCGACGGGTTATTTCCGATGGCAATTGTTCGGGTCGTCGCGCTTCCATGCTTCGGAACCCCAAGGCTCAACATAGGATTCGTACAAGGATAATCGTCATTAGCCAATACATTTACATCCACCGAAGCTCCTTTGTAAGTAATTGCATAATCATCATAAGCATTACAGGTTTCTGATGCGCCCCTCAATGCTTTCCCTGTTTCTGAAGCCATTGTATTGTAATCCTTATTCGCATCATCAATCATATAAGCAAATACGTTGCCTCGATTAGGTACTTGTGCCCATAGGTTTGCAGAGACTACATAACTGCAAAACAGCATTGCAACTGTACTCAGTAAAATCCCGCCAATAGATCGTAGTCGTATTTTGTTTTATTTTATTCATATTCGTATGTTATCTTGAGATTTTATTTTTATTTTAGAATATAATGGGTATCATCATGAAAGATAATCCAATTCATTATTCCAGTTGGTCTTTTAGCCGGATTCTTTTGTAGATTCCGTATCCGATTACTGAGAATATTAATATCCAACAACTACTTTTTACAGGTAGCTCTTCCGGAAGTCCTCCGATCGACCCCTCATTGTTTCGTAATAAAATTCCGGATATTTCTTCTGATTGAAAAAAGGAAGGAAGCTCTTTCGACAAGTTTTCCCCGACAGAAGACTTTGAAGGGAAGTCTTTTTGTAATAAGTTGTCCGAATCTTTATTATCCTGGTAAGATGGAACTATGGGACCTATCGGGTTTCCCCATGCTGCCGGGACGTGATATCCTCCCCAAAACATAATTAAAAAAAACACTGTTTCTCTAAGTCGTAGTTTGTACTTGTTTCTCATTTCCAAATTTTGTTTATGTGTTAGTAATGCTGAATCGCGTTGATTGGAAATGTTTGCTTGAGAGAATCCACCTTTCTCCCAGATTTCTTTTTATATATCTATTATAACATACATACATACATTCATTCATACATTCATACACCATACAATCTTCCTATTGGAAAGAATCAATACCTCCTTTACTTTCTCAAGCTGAAAAAGGTGGATAATAGACATGATAAAAAAGTCCGGGGAAAGGTGGATTTTGATCGGCTAATGTCAATAAAAAAAGCTTTCTTAAACAAGTATTGTTCAAGAAAGCTCTCGTATGAAAATTAATTAGTTGGCACTAGCCTAGCGTGTATGATACATACACACATCTGTGTACAACATGCGCTCACAGACCTATGCGTGCTTCTCTCGCTCCATTTCTCACACTCCTTCTCTCTCTCACACACATTCGCAAATACTTTCTATACCTCTTTCATTCTGAAAAACAGAAAGTCGATGTAATCTGAAAGTTTCACATGTGTATCACAATTAAATAATGGACAAAAAATAAGCCAAAATATGTAAAAAGAATTTTTTTATTATTATTACTTGGATTATCAGTTAAATAAAAAAAATATCAAGTTAAATAAAATTAAGAGAGACTTTATTAATAACGTTAAATACGTGGAAATTATCATCATAATTTGATGTTGTTATTAAGAAAAACAATCATTCTTTTTGTTGAAAAGAACAATATTTCCTATATATTCCCAGGAAATTGTATGGTTGTTTTTCAACTATTTCTGACCACTAGATTTCACTTGTATATATAATTAAAGTGTAAATGAAGAAAATAATTAAATACAGAGGAAGCAACAATTCTAACGGCAATGAATTATAAATTCTAACAATAAACAACAAATATAATAACATCACGTTTCAAACAAATCGACGATCAGTAGCGTTTTATAACCACAACCCGGGGAAAATAATTTATCTTTGCAAAAAGGATTCACGGGGTTTTCACCTTGAAAAATAACACAAGGATATGAGAAATTTCATCGGTTTATTTATTTCTGGTATTTTATTAACAATGAATATGGTATCTGCACAAGAAGCAACAAACACCTTCACCTATGAGACAAAGGCTTTCAAAATCAGCCTACTTTCTGAAGGACAACAAAACGGAAAAAGTAGTATCCTGATCGGAGCAGGACCGGAAATAATGCGGAAATATGCCCCGGAAGGTACTTTTCCGAATGCAACAAATACTTTTCTGTTACAAATGGCAGGTAAAAATATCCTGATTGATACCGGATTAGGAGCCAGACTCTTTGATAACATGCAAGCACTGGGCATATCTCCCGAAAAAGTAGATGTAATACTAATCACTCACATGCATGGTGATCATATCGGAGGGATGCTCCGTGATGGCAGGCAGGCCTTCCCTGAAGCAGAAGTTTATTTACCCCAACCGGAATACGACTACTGGATGAGTGATCCAGCCATGAACTCGGCTCCGGAAAACCGCCGGGGTAGTTTTCTGAATGCACGCAAAGTTATTGAAATTTATAAAGATAAATTAAAATTATTTCAACCGGACCAATTAGGGACTTCCATGACCTTCCTCCTTCCGGGAATCTATGGAATCGCAGCTTACGGGCATACCCCCGGACATACCATGTACCAAATCGAATCACAAGGTAAGAAATTATTAGTCTGGGCCGACCTGACGCATGCTATGGCCATTCAGATGCCTCACCCGGAAATCGCAGTCACTTATGATACCAATCCGGCTCAAGCCGTCATTTCCCGGAAACAAACATTGAAATACGTTGTAGCGAATAAAATACCGATCGCCGGCATGCATATTGCATTTCCCGGAATGGGAATAGTGTCATCCGACCCGGAAGACGGATACCGTTTCAAGCCATTGGAAGCTTCGTCATCCTCCGATTAAACATTCCGATCTGAATCCAGAGAAATACGGCAGTCAGCAAAGCCGACAGCATATCGGAAACCGGACCGGAAGCCCACACCCCATCCAACCCAAAATGGAGAGGAAGGATCAGCAGACAAGGTACAAGAAACAGGCATTGCCGGGTCAGACTCAGAAAAATGGATTTCCACGCCATTCCGATACTTTGGAAAAAGGTCGTCACCACAGCCTGAAAACCAACGACAAAGAAACAGCACAGCAAAATTCTTAATCCGTTGGATGCGATCTGTATCATCTCCTGGTCATCGGTAAACGCCTTAACAACCCACTCCGGTATCAACAAGGCACATAAAGCGCCCAAGGAAGTAGCAATACTTGCGATCCCTACCGTATATTTCAGGGCTGTAAGCATCCGTTTATACAACCCTGCTCCATAATTATAACCGACCACCGGCTGCATACCCTGGTTCAGCCCGACAATAAACATAATAATAAGCAAGGCCAGGCTACTATCGATACCATAAGCCCCAACCGCCAGGTCTCCTCCATATTTTTTCAGGGAAGTATTTATCAATATATTGACCAGGCAGGCTGCCAGTTGCATCAGGAAAGGCGACATCCCTATGGAAATAATGCTCCATACCGTAGCCAAGTCCAGCCTGAAAATACCCTCTTTGAAGTGTAACTGGCTGTTTTTATCAAAAAAATGATGCATTACCCAAGCGGCAGATATTCCCATCGAAATAACAGTAGCAATAGCGGCCCCCCGGATACCCAGGTTTAGAACAAAGATAAAAACCGGCGCCAGTATCAGATTGAAAACCGAACCGATCAGCATGGTAAACATAGCTTTTTTCGGATATCCGGTTGCACGCATGATGTTATTAAAACCAAAGCTTAATGCAGCCAGTATATTACCGGGAATCAGCACATATAAAAATTCCTTGGCATAAGGAATCGTCTGGTCACTTCCACCAAAAGCCCGGAGCATCGGATCCATAAAAATCATGGCCAAAGTCAGTGCCGGAACTGTAAATAAGAAAGTAAGAACCAAGGCATTACCCAACACTTTCTGAGCATTTTCCTTGTTTTTTTGACCTAGACTGATCGATATACGAGCAGCAGAACCAGCTCCGATCAACATCCCGAATCCCTGCAATAAAAGCAAAATCGGCAACGTAATCGCCAGACCGGAAATAGCCATTGCCCCGACTCCATGTCCGATAAATATACGGTCAATCACACTGTAAGTGGAATTAACCATGGTTCCGACAATTGCGGGAAGGGAATACTGCCAAAGCAATTTACCAACGCTTTCGGTTTCCAAACGCGACGTTACATTAGATAGTACCATATTGAATTATGCCTGAGAAGGGCACAAAGGTAGGTCATAATTTTAAATATTAAGAACAATTTTCTTTTGTTTTTTGTGGTTTCAAAGAGAATATCCTAACTTTGTTCAGATAACATCCTAAACAGAAGAATATATGAGAAGCACAGGCGGATTGACAAGAAATCAGATCATTTGTATCGCATTGCTCTGGGTAGCATTGTGCGTAATGATGTTTACTCTTCCTTCAGATCATTCCTTAGGCGAAAATATTTTTATTGCAGTAGCTTCCGGTATAATCATACTGATCGCCCTGAAAAAGGATCGGGACAGAGCACTGAGGAAAAGGAGGGAGGAAAAGCTGAATAAAATGAAGAACGAAATAAACGAAGGAAAGAATTAAAAGTTAAAAGTTAAGAATTAAGAGTTGTTGACATGTGCAAGCTAACTCTTAATTCTTAATTCTTAATCCTTAACTCTTAACTCTCACTGCGCTCCCTGCGTTTGCACGTTTCCGTCAATTTTCTTGACCAACCCTTGCAATACGCTTCCCGGGCCAACTTCGGTAAATGAATCGGCTCCATCGGCTATCATGTGTTGTACGGATTGCGTCCATTTCACAGGCGCTGTCAACTGGGCGACCAGATTTGCTTTGATCACTTCGGGATCGGATTCTCCGATCGTACTGACATTCTGATATACAGGACAAACCGGAGCTATTATTGTTGTGGAACGAATAGCGTCAGCCAGTTCGGCCCGGGCCGGTTCCATCAACGGGGAATGGAAAGCACCCCCTACTTTCAACTTCAATGCTCTTTTCGCTCCGGCAGCCAGTAATTGCTCGCAGGCTTTATCCACGCCAGGCTCACTTCCGGAAATAACGATCTGACCGGGACAATTATAATTGGCAGGAACGACGACATCGTCGATTCCGGCGCAGATTTCTTCTACCTTTTCATCCGGGAGATTTAAAACTGCAGCCATGGTGGAAGGAGTTGCTTCACATGCTTTCTGCATAGCCATCGCTCTTTTGTAAACCAAGGTTAAGCCGTCTTCGAACGACAAAGCACCGGCGGCAACCAATGCTGAAAATTCACCTAACGAATGTCCGGCTGTCATGTCCGGCTGAAAAGCATCGCCCATGGTTTTAGCCAAAATAACCGAATGCAGGAAAATAGCCGGCTGGGTAACTCTGGTCTGACGAAGATCTTCATCCGTTCCTTCAAACATCAGGTCCGTAATACGGAATCCCAATATTTCATTGGCTTTTTCGAACATTTCTTTGGCTACGGAAGAATTTTCATACAAATCCTTGCCCATACCCACAAACTGAGCTCCCTGACCGGGAAATACATAAGCTTTCATTATAAAATAGTTTAAATTTAGTTTATAAAGTGGGGCAAAGGTAATACAAATTGAAATTTATTCTTAAATTTGCGGTCTATTTCACAAAAAAGAATCATTTTAACCTGTAGAAAATATGAATACACTGTTGTTTTTGGGTCCTATTGGTACCCCTGAATTGATTATTATTGTAGTTGTGGTTTTACTTCTCTTCGGCGGAAAAAAAATTCCCGAATTGATGAAGGGAATCGGAAAAGGAGTGAAGAGCTTTAAAGAAGGAGTGAAGGGCATTGAAGACGATATCAATAATGATTCCGACGCTAATAACACTAACAAAAAAGACTGACACTACAAACCGATTCTACTAATATGAATGAAATGTCATTCTGGGATCACCTGGAAGAGCTTCGATGGACATTATTCAGGTCGGTTATTGCATTATTCGTTTTTGCAATAATCGGCTTCATTTTTATGCCCTACATTTACGATGACATAATAATGGCTCCCTGTAACTCCGATTTCTTCCTGTACAGGTATTTATGTAAGATCAGTTCGAAAACATCTTTACTTCCTGATTTTTGCAATGACAGTTTTCACGTTAATATTCAAAATCTTAACCTGACAGGCCAGTTTTTCAGGCACATGAGTAGCTCTTTCTGGCTGGCGTTGGTTGTCGCTTTTCCTTATTTAATCTTTGAGATCTGGCGGTTTATCAGTCCGGCCTTATATGAAAACGAAAAAAAGAGTGCCCGGTGGGTACTTTTGTTTGGAACCATTATGTTTTTTGTCGGTTGTACCGTCGGATACTCCCTGGTTTTTCCAATGACTCTTCGTTTTCTGTATACCTATGACTTAAGTGATCTGATCGTCAATCAACTTTCATTGGATTCATACATGGATACTTTTTTCACGTTGATCCTGGTGATGGGTATTGTTTTTGAATTGCCGCTGGTTTCCTGGTTAATGTCACAGTTAGGTTTTCTTACCCGCTCTTTTTTCAAAAAATACCGACGGCATGCAATCGTTGTTTTATTGATTGCGGCAGCTATTATAACTCCGTCTGCCGACCCGTTTACCTTATCCGTGGTGTTTTTTCCGCTTTATATATTGTGGGAGTTGAGTAGTTTCCTCGTTAAATCAGACAAAGCAAAGAGAAAAGAAAGATCATTAGCTAAAGCCGATTAAAAAATCGGATAAGACTTTTGATACGTTTTTTTGATCATCCAATTTGAAAACAGGGCTATAAAATAATACTTAACTTTAATTTACTCTGAAATGAAAAAACTAGTTGTATGGTTTTCAATGACCATTGTCTTGTTTTCAACATCTGCTTTTGCGGAAGAATATACGGAAGAGCAAAAAGCGTATATCGTTTATATGGACAGTATTGAGTCTACGTTTCATTTTCAACAGGGACAAATACCTCTAAAGTCATGTAACATAACATTGAATGTTCCTGAAACACTTAACTTTATTGACGGAAACGAAGCGGAACGTGTGTTGACCGAACTGTGGGGAAATCCGCCTTCCGATGAAAAACCCATTGGAATGTTGATTTCCGTGAATCAGTACCTGGTTGCCAGTAATTCTTACGCTTACTTTATTTATTACAGCGGTGACGGGTATGTAAAGGACAATGATGCAAACAAAATCGATTACGACGACATGCTCAAAGACCTGAAAAAATCTTCCCTGGAAGAAAACAAACTCCGGGAAGAACAGGGATATCCTACTGTCGAACTGCTAGGGTGGGCTTCAAAACCGTACTACGACAACACAACGAAAGTATTACACTGGGCAAAAAAATACCAGTTTTCAGACAATGACGAAGAAACTCTGAACTATGACATCCGGGTATTGGGGAGGAAAGGTATCCTGGAAATCAAAGCAGTTGCCAACATGTCTTCTTTCGACGATGTAAAAAAAGACATTCCCGATCTTTTAAATATCGCTCAATTCGATAAAGGATATACTTATGCCGACTACAATTCATCGACCGACCACCTGGCAGAATGGACCATTGGAAGCCTGGTTGCGGGAAAAGTTCTGGCTAAGGTTGGCTTTTTCGCCGCTATTCTCAAGTTCTGGAAAGTAATCCTGGTCGCATTGGGTGGAATCGGCATGTTCTTACGTAAAAAGCTGAAAGGCAATAAAAACGAATCGGAATCTTCCGGATCCGAAACTCCCTAAACCGTCTTCTCAAAAATAAAATATAAGAAACTTCATATCCGGATATTGGAACTTTACAAGATTCTGATTAACTTTGACCTTCTGAATGCAATAGATTCAAAGAGGTAAAAGTATCATGAGAAAGTTTTTATTAACCGGTTTTCTGGTATTCGTTTTATTTTCTTGTTTCTCACAGAATAATCTCAAATTATGGTATAACCAACCTGCTGAGAATTGGAATGAAGCACTCCCTATCGGCAATGGTCGATTAGGAGCTATGATATTCGGCCATACCGGAACAGACGTATTACAATTAAACGAGAATACCTTATACAGCGGAGAACCTTCCGTTTGTTTCAACGATATCCGTATTACCAACGAACAATTCGACCAGGTGGTAAACCTGATGAAGGACCGGAAGTATTCCGAAGCTTCCGGATTGGTCTGTAAAAACTGGTTGGGCAGATTACCTCAGAGCTATCAGCCTTTGGGCGACTTATTGATAACAAACAATAAAGAAGGGGAAATTTCCGGATATAAAAGAGAACTGGACTTATCGGAAGCGATTGTACGTTGCACCTACAACCAGGGAGGAGTCCGGTATGAACGGGAGATCTTTGCTTCTTATCCCGACAGTGTGATTATCATTCATGTAAAAAGTGACAAACCAGGTGAGATTGATCTACTGTTGACTTTTCAATCTCCCCACCCTAACGCCAAACAAAAAAAGATCGACAAAAACGGTCTTTCTTTATACGGACAAGCTCCCGGTTATGTGGAACGCCGAAGTTTCGAAACCATTGAAAGCTGGGGTGACCAGTATAAACATCCGGAAATTTACGATGATAATGGAAACCGGAAATTTGACAAAGAAGTATTATACGGAGAAGAAATAGATGGAAAGGGAACCTTTTTTGATGCACGATTGCTTCCTGTTTTTCCACGTAAGGGAAAATGTAAAACCAACCATACCGGAATGCGTATCTATGGCACCGATGAAGTTTATTTTATTCTGAGCATGGCAACCAGTTTCAATGGGTTCGATAAAAGTCCAAGCACTCAGGGTATCAATGCCTCTAAAAAGACAGAACACATCCTGGAAAGAATCAAAACATCCGGTTACGAAACACTGAAAAAACGGCACATTGCCGATTACAAAAGTCTTTTTGACCGGGTAGCATTGGAATTGACTTCTACCAAAGAACAAACAGCATTACCGACCGATCAACGCATCGAACAATTTGCCCAGAAGCCAGATCCGGACCTTTCGGCATTATTGTTTCAATACGGGCGCTACCTGATGATCAGCGGATCACGACCGGGCGGACAACCATTGAACCTGCAGGGAATCTGGAACAAGGAGATCATCCCTCCCTGGAACAGCGCCTATACCATGAACATCAATACGGGAATGAACTACTGGCCGGCAGAACTCACCAATCTTTCCGAGTGCCATGAGCCCCTGTTCAATATGATAAAAGAAGTGTCGGTTTCGGGCAGGGAAACTGCTCAAAACATGTATCACAGGAGAGGATGGGTCGCACATCACAATTCTTCGATCTGGAGAGAAACCACTCCTACCGACAATGTACCGACGGCCTCTTTCTGGCCGATGGCTCAGGGATGGTTGTGTCGTCACTTATGGGATCATTATCTTTTCACGCAAAACGAAGAGTTCCTCAAAGAAACGGCTTATCCGCTCATTAAGGGAGCTGCCGAGTTTTATTCGGACTGGCTGGTCGATGATGGGAACGGGCACCTGGTAACTCCGGTAGGTGTTTCCCCTGAAAATTCTTTTGTGGAAGGAGAAGAAGACGGAAAGAAGAAATATGCAGCCATGAGTATGGGTTGTACGATGGATATGGCCATCATTCGTGAAACATTTACCAATGCCCTTTTTATTGCTGAAAAATTAGATGTAGACCAGCCTCTGCGTCTGGAATTAAAAGAAAAACTATCCGGCCTATTGCCTTATCGCATCGGGGAAAAAGGCCAGTTACAGGAATGGATGTACGATTTTGAGGAGGCCGATTCCCTTCACCGTCATCTCTCCCACCTGTATGGTTTGTATCCCGGAAACCAAATCACACCCGCCGGTACTCCGGACTTATTCAGGGCAGCTAGAAAGTCGCTCGAATTACGGGGAGACGAAGCTACCGGATGGTCGATGGGTTGGAAAATCAATTGCTGGGCACGCCTTCTGGACGGCAACCATGCTTATAAAATCATTTCCAATCTTTTCAACCCTGTCGGTTTCGGTAAGAACAGTCGCAAAGGAGGCGGATTATATAAAAACATGCTGGACGCTCATCCTCCTTTCCAGATCGACGGAAATTTCGGATATACAGCCGGAGTTGCCGAAATGCTGCTACAAAGCCATGCCGGTTATATTCAGTTGTTACCTGCGTTGCCCGATGTCTGGTCTTCCGGTTCGGCAAAAGGATTAAAAGCGCGCGGAGGATTTGAAACGAGCATCACCTGGAAAGACGGGAAACTGTCGGGAGCAACACTGAAATCGTTTTCAGGAAACGAGTGTGTGCTCTGTACGACGGTTCCGGTGAAAATTGAAGGTCCGCTGGTAGTAAGCTCCAGGAGATGGAGGTATTACTTCTACCGGTTCCAGACAGAAAAAGACAGGACGTACAAAATCAGTGTACTGGAAAAATAAGATCATCAAACACAACTTACTTTAACTCTTGCATACAAGAGTTTTAATTGATCCTTCCCAACCTAAAACTTTAATTTCTCCCTTCTTAAAAAAATTCCAAAAACTCCGATAAAATAAATAAAAATATATAAAATTTAAATTATATAAAACATTTAAATATATATATTGTTCTATTTATAAATCTATCCATACTATAAAAAATGAGTAGATTAAATAAAATGTTAAATATAAAACAACAGAGTAATTCTTTTTTACAATTATTAGACTGGGAAAAAAAATATTAATACATATATAAAAAAAAATAGAACAGGACTATTTTAAAAACTCTGCATTAATAAAATAAATCGAAGAAATCCTTATTTATCTTCAAAACGAATCCCGAATTAATTTAATAAATTAAATTATAAGTTATATTTTTTAATCAAATATAATGATATTTATATTTAAAAATATAACACTTAAACTTATTTTATAAAAATAAAAAAAAATAATTTTAAAAAATCACTCTGATGAATTCATTTAACAAATTAATTTCAAATTGTTAATTTAAATAATGGATTTATGGATAATAAAAAAATACACCTAAAACTATTAATCTCCTTACTTTCTGTTCCTTTTCTTTGTAATGCTCAGGGAGCCTATAACAACGGACAGCTGTATGTTGGAAAAGTGAATAATCCGGGAACTCTTTATATAGGAGGCAACTTTTCTCAAAACGGAAACAATGTAGCGATTATTCAGGAAGGTAATACGCTTTTAACAGGAGATTTTATCAATAACGTTACTTCCGGAAATGTGTTTACAAACACAAATCAAAAAAAGGGAACGGTCATTTTTGCCGGTCCACAAATCCAATACATAAAAGGAAATGCAAATAAAGCAGCCCATTATGTAGATTTTCCCAATCTAAGGGTCGAGAATTCCAATTCAGTGAGGATCGCCTCAACCATGGGAGCGAACGTCGACACTCTGGATCTGACAAAGGGCCGGCTAGTGCTGCTTTCCGATTCGACGGAACTCCGAAAATCGGCATTAGCACACTTGTTGATAAAGAATGATGTACGTTATAACCGTACCGCATTAAACAGGGAAGACAAAGGCATTGTGGAAGTGGATCTGGCTATGGGAAACAATTACCTGGGCAATGAATTATCAGGTACTCACAACGGATTGCTCGTTGGATTCTCCTCCCCTTTCAAACGGATTTACAGTGATTATTTTTTATTTAACTTTCTTTCCAAGCCCTCTCCTACGGGTATTTTCGGAGATGATGGTAAACTGATAACCAATCCTGATGTAGAGATGAAAGCAGGAGAAGGCTACATTATCGGACAAGATATTATAAGCGACCCGAATTATTACCGTCAACACCTGGCGCAGAATAAACCCTGGTCAAACGCTCTTTTTGAAGAACGGGCAACCCGGCAATATGTGTTTGCCCGGAATTTTCTACCTCTTTCTTTCCGTTTCTTCACGGATGCACAATACTTTGATAATGAAGAGTTAAACATCAAAGATGTAGAAGTTAGTATGAACAGGCAAGGATTCAATTATGTAGGAAATCCGTATACTAGTCCCATCGATATGAGCTCTTTCGTCCAGGAAACAGCCACTCCCGATAATTGGGGAGTAAGCAGGAACAGCAATCCGGCATCCACAGCCGACATGCGCAATAGTTATTATGTCATGAGCGGAGGAACAGGAAGCTACGATCCGTCTACCTCTAAATTTACATTCAAAACTTCATTTCTGCTCGGACAGCAAGTCGGATCTACCATCGATGGAAATATTATTCCTCCTATGCAAATGTTTGTAGTGGGAAAAAATTTTAACACTCCTACTACATTCAAAATCCCAGCTTCGGCACGAACTCATGGTATCAGTTTCTTCTTAAGAAACGACCCCGAGATTGTAGATGAAATTTTACTGGAAAGTGTAGATGAAGATTCAAAAGCCTTCGACCGCTTATGCATCGTTTTCAGGGATAATGCCTCCCTGAGCGGCGACGATCCTTACGATGCTAGTAAAATATTCAACAATTCCGGTGGGGTCAGTCAGATTTATACAAAAACGGCAGAAAATAAAAACATGACAACCAATGTTATTTCACCACAGACATCATCATTGCCTTTATACCTGAATCCGAGTGCGGAGAAAAAATCCGTGACTCTGAATGCCAGCCGTCTGGAATCACTGCATTCGGTACAACATTTATACCTGGAAGATAAAAAAGAAGGAAAAACCGTAGACCTGCTTAACTATCCCTCTTACACCTTTGTAACAAATCCGGGAGATTTGAGCGACAGGTTTCTTCTATATTTCACGCAAAAGACAATCTCTTCCATCAACGATATCACTGTAACAGAAAATCTGCAAGTGAGTTATTCTGATGGAACACTTCGGGTGAATGGTTTAACTGCCAATGAAAAAGGAAGTAATTTAATTCTATTCAACACACAGGGAATAAACCTATTAAGTAAAGTTATCGACCAGGCACCTACATCAGAAATTCCTGTAAGTCTGAGCCCGGGAATATATATTGTCAAGATATCCGGAAAAAACAATTACACAAGTAAAATCTTAGTAAAATGAAAACATTTGAAATAGCTCACAAGGCAAAAAATATACTTATAGGATTACTCCTGATATTACCTGTTGAAACAGCGGTGTCGCAAGATTTGAGTAGTATTGTAATCAACCCACCCCTTCCTTCAGAGACAAATGAGATAAAGACAATCGGAGAAAACATTTTTTTCAGTCAGGAAAATTTTTTAGACAACATTGCATTGAGAGATGCCGGTGATAACTGGTGGGAAGAAGGACCGGGAGGAGATTCCGGAGGAGGAGGAGGATTTGTAGGAGAAGACGATGTCCCAGTGAGTGACGGATTACTTCTACTTTCTTTATCTTCTATTTTATACACGACACTAGTAGTTAGTAAACTTAAAAAAACAAATTCATAAAAAATAAATTTTACACATATGAAAAAAGTATTATTCTCAATATTGTTGTGTTTGTTCATTACAACTATCAACAACGTAGAAGCACAGGTAACCGCAGGAAGTACAAATCCACCCAAACACTTCTCTATCCTGGAGGTGGATGCTTCAACCATTAAGGGAGGGCTCAGATTCCCGCAATTATTGAAATCCGAAAGGGATACGATCACAGTAACCGGAAACCCGGGAGCTCCGGGATTATCCATATACAATAAAACGGACAGTGTAATAGAATACTGGAACGGCACAAGGTGGGTAAGAAGCGAGGCTATTGAACCCTGGCAGGTTGCAGGATCTAGCAATAAGGCATCCCTCAACACACAAAATATCTATCAGATGGGAAACGTAGGGATCGGAGCTAACAACCCTACCAACCGTTTACATGTATCAGCACCGTCTAATCCGCTACGGTTAGAAGGATTGGTAAGCGGAGTCAGTCTGGATAGCCTGTTGGTTGCAGATGCTTCCGGAGTCATAAGACGAAGATCGGTTTTTGGTCTCCGACAAGACATCGTAACTCCTCCGTCTCCGGTCACCCAGGTATTTCCAGGAATGATAAAATTCGATGTAACGACACGTACACTGATGTATTATGACGGGACACAATGGGTAACCATAGCTGCCAATGAATACGGAGGTCAGAATGAAGGAGTCGTAAAGATCAATTCCTATGGAAATAATACGCAACCTCCCTTTTCATTCCAGGATCAAAAGGACCTCGGTGTTTACCAGTTTGTCAATTACCCTGTAGGTAGCTTCAGTCTGGCAGCCAATACCACTTCTTATTGGCCGGAAAACATTCCCAATCCGGCAGTAAGCGATATCATCCGGACACAAGGAGGGAACACCACTTTCATTGAAAACCCGATTATCGGACAGGTACATCTCTGGCGTATTATCGGAACTTTCACAAACAAATCGAGTGGTACGGGAGGCACGATCACCATCCGGCTGAAAAGTGCTAACGCAGCCTCTACATTTGATACTCAACAATACATCAATTGTCAGACTCAGGCTACTTCTGCAACGTTCACCTGTAATTTTATAACGATAGCCGACGAATTAAGTATTCCAGCCCCAACAGGAACCGCTGGTGCTAATGGTTATACGATTCAAGTGACCAGCGATGTGAAACTGGATCTGACCATTAATAGTATTACCCGGGTTTCCCAATACAAGGATTAAAGTCAGAAAAATCAAAATAGACTCTTTTCGAAAAGAGGCTGTCTCAAAAGTCACATATTCGTCCTTGAGAGTTGAATATTTGAATTCAAACTCAGATAGGTATCCGAAGAAATTAATGTTAAAAATACTTTTGGGACAGCCTCTTTTATGCATAAAGTGAACAATGAAAATGTGTTATCTGCCTAGTAAATTGTTCTATTTAACTACAAATATCTTCAAATTTTATCATGGACTCAGATTTATTATTTACCTTTGGATATAATAAACCAATCAATCAACTTCTATCCCATGAAAATTACTGCATTCTTTCTCTCTCTAATTTGTGCTTTTACAATACAAGCACAAATCCGCAATCAAGATGTCTACGAGGTCAGTGAAATCAACCAGTCGCGCGTACGAACAGAAATTGCTATCCCTGGTTTTGACAATTACCAGACATTAAAATGCGATTTTCATATCCACACTGTATTTTCCGACGGAAAAGTATGGCCGGATATCCGGGTAAACGAAGCCTGGCAGCAAGGATTAGATGCCATCGCTATTACCGATCATATCGAATACCGGCCAAATAAAGACATCCTGAACGGCGATCATAACGAATCGTACAAAATTGCTCAAAAAGCAGGAAATTCCATTGGATTTATTGTTATAAAAGGAGCGGAGATCACCAGAAATAAACCGTTGGGACACCTGAATGCGCTCTTTTTGAAAGATGCCCTTCCGTTGGATGTCGAAGATCCATTGATAGCTATCGATGAAGCGAAAAAACAAGAGGCTTTTATTATGTGGAATCATCCCGGATGGCCCGACGATAAATCCACGTTCTACCCGGTACACGAACAACTGATCAAAGAAAAGAAAATCGATGGTATCGAGATATACAATCACATGGAATATTACCCGGTTACTTTCGACTGGTGCAATAAATACGGACTGGCATTTATGGGAAACTCAGATGTCCATAACACAATCACCGGAGATTACGGATCCAATATCCGCCCGATGACATTGGTATTTGCCACTGAAAAAAGTGAACAAGGCATCCGGGAAGCCCTGTTTGCCGGACGGACAGCCTCTTTCTTTTACGGCGAATTAGTCGGAAAAGCAGCTTACCTGCAACCATTAGTTCTGTCCTGCCTGAAATTACGTCCGATCTCTGAAAAGCTGGTAGAGATAACGAATATTTCCGACATTGCCTTTCAAATGACCGGAGACAATGGAAACCTGTATCTTTTTCCTGCCCGGAAAACAGTACTCCTAAATAAGCCGGATGCGAAGATCCTCACTGTAACCAATTGTCATACAGGAATGGATTCCAGATTAACCATCCCGGTCGAAGTCATGTTTAATGCAAACAACTAATTTTTCACACAATGAAACCCTTGTTGATCTGGTACCCCCAATGCAGTACCTGCCAAAAAGCCGCTCAATGGCTCAAATCAAATCATATTGAATTTGAAACCCGTGACATTGTTACGGAAAATCCTAACGAAAAAGAGCTATCGATATGGATGACTCAAAGTAAATTACCGATTACCCGTATTTTCAACACAAGCGGGTTGCGTTACAGGGCATTAAATCTGAAAGACCGGGTCAAAACAGCACCCTTGAACGAATTGATGGAATTACTTGCTTCTGAGGGAAAATTAGTCAAACGTCCGGTATTAGTCCTCGAAAATAATGTATTATTCGGCTTTAAGGAAGAAGAATGGAAATCCGCTCTTAATCTGTAAAGTTGATTTGCCATGCTCTACGGATGAATATACAAGCATTTAACCATACCATTCGCGTTTTCTGTTTTTCAGATTGTTCAGGACATCAATACAAACATTGACATCGTCAACCAATTGAAAATCAAACATTCCGACACAAATGAAATCGGCGCCGTTTTCAAAAGCCCAGTTAAATCCATCTTGCGGTGTAATGGCTCCGGCAGCCAATACTTTGAATCCCATAACGGGAACGTTGGTTTTATTGACGAACTCAACCGTTTTGTCAGGAAAAGGGCAAAAGCAGTTATCGTGGAACATGTTGTGATCTGAACTTTGCTTTCCGTCTACTTCGAAAGACTTTCTGTTTTCACGTGGATGCGCCGACCAATAATTATCATGGTGCATGGTCTTCATGTAATAATCGGGGATGATGCCATTTTCTTCGCAAGCGATAAGGGAATCAACTGTATGTGCACCGATTCCGGCAGTATAGCCTTCTTTTCTGATTCGTTCCATCAATCCTTCAATCAAATCGAGTTTGCCGTCACGGACAAGCCAGTCGCACCAGTTTCCTTGTAACTGTATGATTTCAGCTCCGTAATCAATGGCTTCAGTCACATTCTCATAGATATCCGTTTTACTGTTTTCGTTAATCGCTACCTGGGAGATGACTTTGATTTTGCTTCCGGTTATTTTTTTGTATTTTGCCATCAGGGCATTGGAAGGAAAACCGATATTGATACTATTGATACCGGCTTGTTCTGCCAACATCAACGTTTCAAATATTTTTTTCTCTGTGTTGTAAGCTTTGAATAAAGCACCCGCATAAAGCAAATCACGCGCATGTGCCCAACCTCCGATCAGGTTTCCTCCCAATACCAGTCGGCTCAGTTCGTGGTTCCCGATTTTTCCTTTAGGAAGTTCTCCTTTTAATTCTTTTAAGGATACCTGGTTGATTTGTATCGTTGCTCCGGTAGATGCGTCTACGCCTGCATATAATTTACTATTTCTGAATGCACCCCAACCCATCAATCCTAAAACAGGTATACTGGCCATATTTTTCAATGCTTCTCTGCGGGTATTTCCGCTTTCGAAAGAAGATGTGCTTGTTTTTCCGGCAGTGGAGACTGCTTTTTTTCTTGTTGTTTTCCAATGTTGAATCAAAGTATCCAATCCGTATCCTTTTTCTTTGTAAAAAAATAAGAAAATAAGAATGATGGCTTCCAGGAATAACCAATCGATAATATATACACTTTCGCTGCGTATTCCCGGCAATGAAGCCCCGAATGGAGGATAGGCAAAATAATAAAGAATCAATAAAACGGCTCCACCCAGGCATGCCCACCTGGACAGTAACCCCACAAACAGTGCCGATCCTATCAGGATGAGTCCGTAAATATTAAGGAAATCGACCACTTGCAATCTGTCGGGTGAAGCAGCAAGCCAGTGATAGAATCCGGAAAGAAACCCATGTGTATTATTTAAAAAAGTTTCGGATGTCCAATCGTTGATGAAAATTTTGCTTACACCTTCATAAAGAAAATGCCAGCCAACGGCCATTCTTAAAATCGTGATTAGTGATTTCATATAATAGTTTTTCAAGGTACCTTAATGGGATGCGAAGATATAAAAATATAGGGGAAAAACCTCTGATCATGGCATTATTTTTGCTAAAATACTTGTGATTTACAATTATTCTGTAAATTTACCAGGTCGATGTATAACTAAAGAAAAAAACAATGGGTTCATTTTCCGGAACAGGTTCAAATTACAAATTAATCATCCTGCTCTTACTTTTGCTTCCATTCAATGCCTTTACACAGGTTTCCACTTCTTCAAAACCTGAGGTTGCACAATCTCAGAAAAAGATGAGTCAATCCAATAAGGGGCAAACTATTGAATACGAACCTTCAGATTCTCTGACTAAAGCGGAAAATATTATTTGTTATTCGAAATTATACCTTGGAAGGCCCTATCGCAGAGGTTCGAAGGGACCAGGAGGATTTGACTGTTCGGGATTTACTTCTTTTGTCTTTAGAAAATTCGGTTATTCGCTTGGTGCAAGTAGCGGAAGTCAGGCAGTACAAGGCGATCGTCTGAAAGAAACGGATCATGTAAAACCCGGCGATTTGATTTTCTTTAAAGGCCGGAATTCCAAGGCCGACCGTGTCGGACATGTGGGAATCGTCATTTCCAATGAAGGAAACGGCAATCTGAAATTTATACATGCCGAATGTAATGTTGGAATCAGTATCGATGACTTGAATAAACCGTATTATAAAACACGGTATGTAGGATGTAGCCGCATCCTCGAAGAATCTCCCCGTTTCGAAATGATTGGTGATTACATGGCACCTGCATTTCCCAACTATGAAATAAAATATCCAACGCCACCGGCTTTTATAAAGATAGAAAAACGAAATTGAGATCTAACGAAGCAGTATAAAATGGTTCGTTAGATCTTTTTTTTATTACTTATTTATTTCACAGCATTGACAAACGCGACTGCAACGCCACCTGCTGGCCGTCAGATTTCTTTCTATATTAACTTACATAAAACACATAAAAATATTAATTATGAAAGAGATTCACTACTTTTACGATGATTATGTTTCTTTCAATTTATTCACAAAATTGTCATTGCATTATGAACCGACTATTTACCCAAACAATCACATTCATTATCCTCCTTTTTTTACTGGTACTTCCACAGCGGGTATCTTCCCAGCATAGTATTGGTAATGGAAATTGAATCTCTAGAATCTTAAATGATGGGGAATATCTCTGGATTGCCACAGATGCAGGGTTAGTCAAATTTAATAAAAAAACAGAAGAAAAGACCTTTTACAACCAAGCCAATACAGGATTACCGGACGACAATCTCAGAGGCCTGGGTAAAGACAACTTCGGAAATATTTGAGTGTCTTCCCAACGCCATGGAATCAGTAAATTCGACGGTGTAAAATGGGAGAATTATACGCAAGAAAACTCTGGATTAAAGTCCAATCTATTTTGTGCCCCTATTTTGTTCGACAAAGACAACAACCTGTGGGTCGGATGCTTGTTTTACCTGAATAAATTTGATGGTAAAAATTGGGAATCCTGGACCACTCCCAAGCCTCTGGACGCAATATGGGCAATTTGTGACATGAAGTTTGATAACAACGGAGTCTTATGGATGGGAGGATCAACAACAGTTTCCAAATTCTATTTTGGCAAACTCGACGAATCCGGAATCAATATATTTCAAGAGATACAAAAAACCGTTTATGCTCTGGAAATAGATGATACCAACAATAAGTGGCTGGGAATCGAAGACGGACGGTTAATAAAATACGACGGAACGACCTTTACTACTTATGATCCATCCAACTCTACCCTACCGGGGAGTACAATACATTCCATCAAAAAAGACAATGCCGGTAATCTCTGGCTGGCATGCGGCCGGCAACTTATTAAATTTGACGGAACAACATTTACTTCATTCACACCTCCTTTGATCAGTGATAATGATTGGATTTGCCGCATAGAATTCGATCCGGAAGGGAATACCTGGTTAGGGACTAGAAATAGCGGATTGATAAAATTCTCAAACGGAAATTTTAAACAAATCAATACAACCGATCCGCTTCTTACAATCGAAAACATCGATAGTGACTCACAGAACCAATTTTCTGTATCCATTGAGGGAGAATATTTAACAATAACTACTACAAAGCATATTGAAAAATTAGACGCCTTTGACATAACCGGAAAGCTAATTGGGAAAAAGACTATCTCATTGAATGCCGGCCATTCCTGCCAGATCCGTCTGTCAGATTTAAATATGGATAAAACAGGAATTTATTTAATAAAAGGAAAAGGAGTAAAAGAATCTTATACAAAAAAAATAATTGTCCGTTATTAATGTAAATCGGGTAACAACTCTTAAATAAATTTTTCAAATGGACCGGATCCTGATTCCCAGGAAAAAGGTCCGCGGTACGGCGGGGCCGTAAATATAGTTGCTGTCCCTGTTCTTCCCCGTGTCAAAATCCTTCTGATAACTATTGAAGATGTTTTTTACTCCTCCGAAAATTTCCAGCCCCGTATTCAATTGTTCCAGTTCAAACAAGTAGGAAATTTTAATAGTATTATCAAAAAACGACTGCGTATTTACATATTGATCTGCAGGATTTTCAGGAGCCCCTCCCGCATGCATCAGCAGCATTGAACCGGTATAAACACCACTCAACGCAGCATTGAACTTCTTATTCGGAGAGAAAGTCAGGGTATAATAACCGTAGTTATCAGGAGTACGCAGGTATTTTTTTTCGGCCTCCAAGGCATCTGAATTCACAATTGGATCGTCATACTCGCTTTTTTGTAGGGTAAATCCGGTTTCCAGTTGAAGTTTTCCGGAATAATTTCCTCTTAATTCGAGCGTTATTCCCTGTACGACCGAACCGATAGCATTTACTTTTTCATAAATATCCCCCCATTCGTCAGAGCCTGCAGCTTCCAGGGCAAAAGCATTTTTCAACCGGGTATAAAAACCTTCCAACGTAAATCCCCAGATGTAGGATTCTGTCGGACGGTCATAATTGACAGAAGCACTGAAACTGTTCGATCGTTCCGCATCGAGATCATCCGCCAGACGAATCCGGGACACCCCTCCCCCGGCAAAAGCAATGTGCATATCGGTATCGAATGCCTGGGGAGCACGGAATCCGGTACTCCAGGACGCCCTGAGTTGGGTAAAAGCACCCAGCCTGTATAAAGCGGATACGCGGGGATTTACAATCATGTAATCCAGCATATTGTGTTTATCCGCCCGGGCCCCCAGCAATAAATTAAACCCGTTGAACATTTCCCAATCACTTTGTAAAAAGACGCCCATATCTGCTGTGGTCTGGTCGATCAGATAGGAATATGCCGCAATTTCGTCGAAAACATCATCATATAAATATTCCGCACCCAGTGTCAAGAGGTTTGTTCCGGAAAAAAACCGGGACAGTTTATGATTGAATTGTAATCCGCCTTGAAATGTCGTGTTACCGGTATGTCCGTAAGGCGGATTCCTCAGGTGTTGTTCATAAGCCGTCGTATCCGATTCATCCGGCAGGATACCCGTGTAATGTTTTCGCCTGGTATGTTGTGCCGCCAGGTAAGCGGTTAAAAAACTTCGATTGTCATTGAAATCCAGTTCATAATCGATTCCTCCTGTCAGTATATTGTGCGTCCGTTCTTCCAATTGCTGAGTCAGGTAAGCTGGTTTGTCGACCATTTCACCTCCGTAACGGTATTCGTAAATGCTGTTCAGGTTCAATCCGATTTTCTGGTTTTCAGCCGGTTTCAAAAAAGAAGTGAATCCGAATGTGTTGGCTTCCAAGGCGGAAATCTCTGAAAAATGATCCCCGTTCGCATCGTAATAATCCCTTTCCCGCCGGTTGGCAAACAAGGCAATGCCCGCATTCCGCTGTTTTGAAACAATATTAGCATTTACCCCGATCTGATTATCACCGGCTTTACCATCAATGCTGGAATAATTCAGGGAGATATCATAAAAATTATCAGATGGAATCTTGGTAATGACATTGACTGTCCCCCCGATGGCGGAAGAGCCATAGAGAGCAGAGCCTCCACCCCGGACAACCTCGATCCGGTCGATCATGTTGGAAGGAATCTGATCCAGGCCATACAAACCCATTACCGAACTGAATACAGGACGTCCGTTGATCAGTATCTGAGAATAAGATCCTCCTAAACCATTCATCCGTAACTGGGTATAATTACAGGTCTGGCAATCCGTTTCCACCCGCAATCCCGTCGCATAACACAAACCTTCGGAAAGAGTATTAGCCTGTAGGTTGATCAATGATTTTCCATCGATCACTCCGACAATGACAGGAGATTCTGTTTTCCGTTTGGCAGTCCGGGTACCCGTCACCACTACCTCATCCAGAAGCGTAGGCGATTCTTCCAGATCAAAATTCAATTCAAGGGTTTGTCCTTTTTGAAGGGTAACCTGTTTTCGCTGATGCTTGTAACCCAGGTACCGGGCTTCTATCCAACAATCTCCTTCCGGCAGATTGGTAAGCATGTAGTGTCCGCTTGCATCGGTAGAGGTTCCGATATTGGTTCCTACAACTACGATATGCACAAAAGGAAGATGCTCCCTTCCTGATTTGACATCACCGAAAATATTGGCATCTGTTTTCGACTGAGCTAATAAATTAACACACAACACAATAATAGTAAAAAATAAACAAATCCGCCTCATAATATCATTGTTTTATTATACAAATATAATAAGTTAGACTTATCTAACATTAAAATTATATGTTAAAAAAACAATATCAGTCTATTGTTACCAAAAATATATAGACGTAGCAGATATGTTTATCCGAAGGGATCAAGAATGTGATTCAGGGTATAAATATTACCCATATCAAACAAACTTATTACAGGTATGGAAATGCATATTATGTAATCTGTGGGCAGGAAATCGTCCCAGCGTTGAAAAACAATTTAACTACATACGTGTTTTCTTATTAGGGAGATAAGAACTGCATTAGATACTTATTTTAATCATTTCAAAATATGAAGCTAAAAGAAAAACTTAGAAATTGCGGTAAAATAGCGGCAGTAGGTGCTATTTTAGCCGTTGTTGCCTACGGTAAATGGATTCGATGAATTTTTCGGAAATCTTTACCATTTGAATGCCGAAGAAGAACCCGAATTACCCAATTATCCCAAAGACCCCGCTTATTTAGCAAAATTCGGTCCTCGTGGGGTTTTGGATTGCAAAGCCTCAACCACTGATGATGCAACTGTAGATCCTCGTTTTGGAAAAGTTGGTAAACAAACCATCAAAGATACCGGTCCCTTGACTAAAAAACGGATGGAAACGATCGATGATGAAACTTCTCAAAGAGCCATTGATTTTATTAATCGCCAGACTAAAGATGAAAAACCGTTCTTCTGTTGGTTTAACTCCACCCGTATGCACTTGCGTACGCATGTGAGACCAGAACATCGCGGGAAATACCAGTATGGCGATAGTGAATATATTGATGGAATGATTGAACACGATAATACGATTGGCGACATACTAAAAGCGCTCGATGATTTGGGAATAGCAGACAATACGATTGTAATTTACACTTCCGACAATGGTCCGCACATGAATACATGGCCCGATGGCGCTATGACCTGGTTCCGTAGCGAAAAGAATACATTTGGATGGCTACAATCAATTACCTTTCCTTACGACAATAAAAGGTAGCGCTGCTAATAATAATGGCGTAAAAAGCGCTCGTGATAATTTTTTCTATTCTGATGATGATGGTCTGTTAGTAGCTTACAGAAAAGGCCCTATGAAATATGTATATGCAGAACAACGTTTGGCAGGAACCATGGGACTTTGGGCGGAACCATTTACAGAATTACGTTTGCAAAAGATTTTCAATTTGATGCAGGATCCATTTGAAAGAGCTGATATCACTTCAAATACTTATTGGGATTGGAATTTGAATCAAGTTGGAGCTGCTTATGGAACAATGCAGGATGTATTCGAATTTGTGGAAACGTTCGAAGAGTTTCCTCCGCGTTCATTCCCGCCAAGTTTTGTACCTTCCAAAATAATGGAACAGGAAAAAACAAAAATCAAAGCAAAAAGGGCTCTTGAAAATTATGAAAAGAAAATGATGCCTCATAACTCTGATGCATCCAATAAAAAATAATATCAATCTAAAATAATTAAAAAGGCTATCAAAAAGTTCATATTTTGATGGCCTTTTTTAGCTTCATTGAAAACGGGCAGGTTAATTCCTTGGATTCTACTGCCTTTCTAAAAAATTGCTACCTTTGTCGTATGATTACTTATACGGAAGAAAATTATCTTAAGAGCATCCTGATGCTATCCGAGGGGAAAGACAGTGTCGGTGTTAACTTATTAAGCCGTGAGCTCAATATCAAGATGCCTACCGTAACATCCATGATGAAACGGCTTTCGGAAAAAGGACTGGTTGTCTTTGATCCCTACAAACCGATCCGGCTGACGGAAGAGGGCCGGCTGCAAGCTTCCCTGGTGATTCGGAAACATCGCCTTACGGAAACATTTCTTTTTGAGAAAATGGGGTTGGGATGGGAACAAATCCATACAATCGCAGAGCAAATCGAACACATCCAGTCGCCGGTATTCTTTGATAAAATGGATGAACTCCTAAACTATCCCAGCATTGATCCGCATGGGGAACCGATTCCTACGAAAGAAGGAAAAATAATAACACATCCTTATACCAAACTCAGCGAACACAAAGTTGGAGAAACTGTTTTATTTTCCAAAGTCGGAGATCCCTCCGAGAAATTCCTTATATTACTGAACCAGAAAGAACTGAAATTAGGAGAAAAAATACGGATAGAAGCTGTTGAATCGTATGACAATAGTTTTACGGTCAGTTATGGTGCAAACAAAAAAGAAGTTTTCAGTAAAATCATTGCTGATAAAATATGGGTTGAATAAAAACAATGAAAGATTTTGCCGCTATTGATTTTGAAACTGCAAATGGAGAACCGGGAAGTGTTTGCAGTGTAGGAATTGTAATTGTCCGGAATGGAGAAATTTCAGAAAAATTTTATTCGCTTATTTATCCGGAACCCAATTACTACCTTTACTGGAACACCCGGATTCACGGATTGACCCGGAGCGATACCGATTCGGCACCTGTCTTCCCATTCGTTTGGAATCAGATTGAAAGTAAAATTGAAGGATTACCCTTGATTGCTCACAACAGCTCTTTCGACGAAGCTTGCCTGAAAGCTGTATTTCGGATTTATCGCATGGATTATCCGGATTATCAGTTTCATTGTACCTGCCGTGCTGCCCGAAGAAAATTCAAAAGTGTTAAACTGCCGAACCATCAATTACATACAGTAGCAGCATACTGTGGTTTTAACCTGGAGAATCATCACCATGCCCTGGCAGATGCGGAAGCTTGTGCTGCAATTGCATTACATGTATTCTAACCTCTTGAATTATAAAACTATTTCACCTCCACGTCCCAGATTCCACATATCCGCTCCAGTTCAACCAAAGCGACAACACAATCATACAGCGTTTCATTGTAATTCACCTGTATATCGTTGTAGGTACGCTGTGCATTGAGTAATTCAAGGATACCTGTTTCTCCGCGCTCATAGCTGTACACTTTCTTGCTGAAGATGTTTCGGGCCTCGCTCAGCAAACCAGTATCGAATTGTTCTACCTGGCGGCAGGATATTCGGTATTTATTATAAGCCTGAGCTACTTCGGAGCTGATTTGCAGTTCAACTGCTTCATAGTGTACCTCGCTTTGTTTGGCTGCTAACTGAGCCGCCCGTAATTCACCTTTATTGGTATTGGAGAACTTGAGCGGAATGCTGATTCCGGCTGTAACGCCTTTAAATGCAGGCGCAGGTGCAATTTCATTCCGGACTTCGGAAGAATAACCTCCTCCCAGGCTGATTCCCAGGTCTATCGCCCGGTTGGCTTTCGTCAGACGCAGGTTGTTTTGCGAAACTTCCCTGGATTTCAATGCAGCCTGTAAATCGGAACGATTGTTTAATGCGGTAGTAATAAGCTCCGACAAATCGAATTCACGTCTCAGGTAAGACAATTCTCCTGCAATCGAGTCCGGAATTTCCATGCTCTTATTTCCTTGAAACAATATCAATTGAACCAGGGCTGCCTGCAAATCACCTTCACTCGAATGCACATTATTAAGCATTGTTCCGGCTTCCAGCTTCGACTGACGCGCATCGACCTCCATGATCGAACCCAACCGGAAACGCACGCTGTCGGCACGCGCCAGTTCAAGCATTTGCCGATAGGATGATTGTTGTATTTCATACAACCTTTTATGTTTCAGCGCCGTCAGATAAGCGATCGTGGCCTCTGCCCTCAGGTTATGAAAATAATCTTCCAGCAGGGCTCCGGTCATTTCCTTTTCACTCCGGGCTACCTGGATACGGGCGTTGCGCTTACCTCCCAGTTCCAGCGTATAACTCAATTCCGCATCGACACCATAACCCATCTGCAGGTCCCAGTTCTGATTATTCGCATAACTCACCGATAACTCAGGATCCGGAAATACGCTAGCTGCCTTCACATTGGCATCGGCAATATCCACATTGTATTTTTCAGCCAGGTAACTGATGTTGCAATTTTTGACGTTGTTCAGGTACTCGCTGAACGTCAACATACGTTTTTCCTGTGCGCAAACGGCAGGAATTATACAACAGGAACAAAACAATATAACGATCGGTTTTAACTTTTTCATCGGAATATTCATTAAATAACAGCTTTCTTTATTTTTCTCTCTTCCAGCATGTAATAAAATGCGGGTAATACATACAGGGTAATAATCGTTCCACACAATAGTCCATAGACAATGACCGTTGCCAGCGGACGTTGCACATCGGAACCGATACCGGTTGAAAGCGAAGCCGGTAGTAATCCTAAAATAGCCACTGTAGCCGTCATCAATACCGGACGTAACCGGTGCGACGCTCCGGAAATCACCGCTTCTTTCAACTCGATTCCCCTCTTTCGCAACACATTGATGTGTGAAATCATGATAACCCCGTTTTGTATGGAAACTCCAAAAAGCGCAATAAATCCTACGGCCGAGGAAACATTGAACGTCATGCCGCGAACATTGAGCGCCAGCATACCGCCAAAAACCGCCAGGGGTAACAGCCCGATCAGCAATCCGGCCTGGCGGAAATCGCTGAAAGCGCCATAAAGCAATAAAAACATCAGGGCCAGTACCAAGGGAACAACTACCGCCAGGCGGGAGTAAGCCCGGCTCTGGTTCTCGAATTGTCCATCCCAGTGAATCTGATAATTGGTATGATCGTATTGGATATGGTTTTTGATTTTTTCAGTCGCCTCTTTCAGGAACGAAGTAAGATCGCGTCCCCGCAGGTTGACACGTACAGTCAGGTGGCGTTTATTCATTTCCCTGGTAATGGTACTGGCTCCGGTAGTTGTCTTGATTTCCGCTACCTGCGACAATGGAATTTTAGCGCCGGAACCCGATGTCAGCATCAATCCGCCTATCTTCTCCGGTGTATTGCGGTATTTGTCGTTGTAACGGCAAATGACATCATAGACCTTACTCCCGATGAAAACCTGAGAAATAGCTTTTCCTCCGACAGCTACTTCGATCAATTCCGATACATCGGCCACATTCAACCCGTACTGGGCAATTTTATCCCGGTCCGCAACAATCTGTAATTGCGGTAATGGAGGTTCCTGATCGATTACCACATCAGCCGAACCGTTTATACCGCGTACCACTTTTTCCACTTCTTCGGCAATACGACGGGTCTCATTCAGGTCTTCTCCATAGATCTTAACCGCCAGATCACTATGCGAACCGGCAATCTGATCCATCACCATGTCGATGATCGGCTGGGAAAAACCGACAGTATAACCAGGCATTTTAGCAATTTCAGCAGCCATATCATTGACGAGGTCGGTTTTACGACGTCCGAATTTCCATTCTCCATAAGGTTTTAACCCAATGGAATATTCGACGTATGAAGTCGAAAACGCTTCTGCTCCTTCATCGTCGCGTCCGGTTTGCGACATCACATAAGTTACTTCATCGAATTTCGCCATCCGGTGCCGGAGTTCTTCACTCATTTCCTTCGCTTTATCCAACGATAAACCCGGCGGCATTTGTACCTGCAACCAGATACCGCCTTCATCCAACGGTGGAAGAAAATCTTTTCCGACGGTAATACTCAAAACCACCGCAGCCGCCAGTATCAGGGAGGCAGGTAAGAATACCCGCTTGGGACGCTGCATGATTTTCGTTGTTTGTTCCTTATAAATCCGGACCAGTTTTTCCAACCAACGGTTGTGATAGATTTTCTGGGGCTTGCGGTAAATCGTGTATGCCATTCCGGGAATCAGCAGCAAAGCCACTGCCAACGCGCCCAATAAAGCATAGCCTACGGTAAAGGCCATCGGAGTAAACAGTTTTTTCTCGATCCGTTCAAAAGCAAATAATGGCATATAGGCTACAATGATGATAAGTGTAGCGAAAAATATCGGCTTTGAAACTTCCCAGACCCGACGGACGATCGATTGTTGTTCTAACGGTGCATCGGGATCATCTTCACGCTTTTTCAACACGGTTTCCATCATCACGATCGCACCGTCGACCAGGATACCGAAGTCGATCGCACCCAACGAAAGCAGGTTGGCCGGAATATCGGTCACCAGCATCAGGATAAAAGCAATCAGCAACGACAACGGAATGGTGACTGCCACAAGCAAAGCTCCCCTCCAACTGCCGAGAAAGATAATCAGCACTGCCACCACGAGTATCATACCGAAAAACAAAGTATGTGAAACCGTATGCAACGTAGCGCTCACCAGGTTGGTCCGGTCCATAAAAGTATGGATATGTACGCCTTCCGGTAAAATATCAGTATTAAGTTCCTCCACCGCAGCATGTACCTCTTCCAGTACCTGCGACGGATTCTGGAAACGCAGCATTTGAATGATTCCTTCCACTCCGTCGGAATAATCACGTGCAGAGTCACTGAAACCAAGAATTCCCTTCCGTTCCAGGTTTCCATATTTCAAAGTCCCCACATCATTGAGGTAAACCGGCACACCGTTCACCGTTTTCACTACAATTTTACCCATATCATCCAGGTCCTTGACCAATCCGATACCACGCACCACATAACTCAGGTCCCCACGGTCAATCATACTTCCACCGGCATTGGTGTTGTTGCGTTCGATGGTTTCGGTAACTTCCGAAAGTGATAAATTATACTGGTTCAGTTTGGCCGGATCTATCTCGATCTGAAACTGTGTGGTAATACCACCGAAATTACTGACGTCGGCAATCCCACTGATTTGTCTTAAACGGGGAATAATCACCCACTTGTTCAGGTCCGTGAGTTCACGCAACGAATGGTTCTTACTTTCGACAATATAACGATAAATCTCACCGGTCGGCGACGTTAGCGGATTCAACTCCGGCTTGGCGCCATAAGGCAGATCCACGTTACTGATACGTTCCGTAACCCGCTGACGCGCCCAATAATCATCCTCCTTATCATTAAAAACCAGCATAATAATAGAAAGACCGAATGTATTTTTACTTCGCATGACATGCAGGTTGGGGATTCCGTTCAGTTCCCGTTCCAACGGAATGGTAATCTGTTGTTCGATTTCCTCAGCCGCCAGACCTGGTACCTGTGTTACTACCTGTACGGTTACATCGGCAATATCCGGATAGGCATCGATAGACAGTTGTGTCCACGAATACACACCAAAGACCGAAACAATAATGAATACGGTTGCAACCAGCCAACGACGCTGGATCAGCAGGGTAATAAACTTTTCCATAATCAATCCGCCATCAGATAAATTCCACCTTCCGAAACAATCACATCGCCTGTTTTCAACCCTTCCACCACCAAGGTTTCATGTTGATTGGCCGTAGATGCTTTCACTTCCCGCTTCATGTATTTTCCTTTGCCTTCCTCCACAAAAACATACGATTCATCTTCTTTCTGTAACAAAGCGGTAGAAGGAATTACAATTGATTCTTTAGGTGTATTGATGAAATGCACACTGGTAAACATCCCCGGCTTCAACTTACGGTCTTTGTTATCACAGGTAATCAATACTTGTATCGAGCGTGTTTCTTCGTCCAGCAATTCACTGATATGCGAAACCCGTCCGGGAACGACCTGCTCCGGATCAGCATCCGTACGGATTTCCACGTTATCATCGGGACGAATCGAACTGATGTATTTTTCCTTCACCTGGGCTACCACCCATACTTGGCTGAGTTCAGCCACAACCGCCAGGGGTGCTGCATCACTTTTTACATACTGCCCGATGACCATATTCGTTTGTACAACCTCACCGGAAATGGGCGAAACGACTTTCAGCGCTTCTCCCATACTGATTTCGTCCGGGTTGATATTGAGCATTTTCAGGTTAGCCATTGCATTTTCGTAGTCTTTAAGTGCGACTTCATAATCGGTTTCGGCTTCTTCCAGTTCTTTAGGCACTCCCACCCCATTTTTCACCAGGTCTCTCTGGCGCTTCAGATTTGACTCTTTCATTTTCCGGGTTTGAAGCGATTGAAAATAACTTTTAACAGCTTCAGAAAATTCAGCAGAATTTAATTCGAAAACCGGTGCTCCGGCATTCACCTTCTGACCTAGTTTCACAAACGATTTGCTTACCCGCCCATCGAACGGCGGAGCAATCTCGGCCAGCTGTCCGGCAATGGCTTTTACCACACCGGTAGTGTTAAACTCGGAGCTGAAATCTTTCAACACAACCGTATGCAGTTTTATCTTGGAATTGACAATTGAATTTTCAGCCACACACACCGTATCTCCCTGGTATTGAACGGCCACACTCTCTGTTTCAGATTTATTGTTTTTGCAGGAAGCCAGTACAATGCACAGACCGGCTAATAGGAATAGTTTACTCATATAAAATAATTTTTTAAAACCGGGATTAGTTGCTTGCTCCATGTTTATTTCCCTGGAATACGTATGATTTTTTAACCATAACGATACCAGGCTATTTTTAAACAAAACAAGCTGCTTGAATAAATAGAAAACCTTTATTTATGCTATGTAGAAAGGTGGTGCCCGGAGAGAAATACAGGCAACAGGATTAGAAGCAATTACTCTTTCAGAAAAAATCCGGACAACTTCCGTTAGCAGAAACAGGCCTGCAGGCAAAACAAAAAAGGAAATTGCCGTCAACGATTGAAAATCGGAAAGCGCTGAAATCAGGGTTAGCTCGCTTTCGCTATGGGTACCCTTTTGTGCATGCGCCTTGTCGTGGAAATGCGAATGGACAATTGTCACACCATTGAGAATATGGCTGTGAGCAAAAAAAGTGATATTCACATAATAAGTTGTGAATATCAGCAATAAAATCCCCCCTACTATCCGTTTACTTCGTTGCGACATAACAACTGCTTCAATTTCAGTTTGCAAAAATACAGTTTTTATTTTCATATACCTGAGAAATAGTTATATCTTTGCGCGATTTTTTAATATTCCCTTCATTTCAGGGAATCAATATTCATTTAAAATTCATCATTATGGACGACGGCCCGTATCCGAGTTACAGAAAACAGAAGTATTAACCTCTCTGTAAGGGCCTTTTACCGTTTCCTTACAGAGTTAATTCGTAAGGAGATTGTACATGAACGAAATCATCATTCATTTCCAACAACTCATTGAAGACAAACGTTGGAAAACCGTAAAACAGGAACTGACCGGACTCGAACCCCTTCAACTGGCGGAAATCATCGGCAACCTGTCCAAATCAGATCAGATCATTTTATTTCGCCTTTTGTCCCGCAGCTTGGCAAAAGAAACGTTTCAATACCTTTCCCACGATGAACAGGAAAGCATTATCGAAGGACTGGCAGCCAATGTCAACGAGCTGACCGGACTACTCAACAATCTAGATCCCGACGACCGTACCGCTTTTTTTGAAGAACTTCCCGGTACGGTAAGCCAACGGCTGATGCAATTGTTGTCGAAAGAAGAACGCGAAATCGCCACCCAACTGCTGGGTTACCCGAAAGACAGTATCGGACGGTTGATGACTCCGGAATATGTGGCTGTAAAGCCTTATTTCACGGTCCAGCAGGCATTGGAACACATCCGGAAATTCGGACGGGATTCCGAAACCCTGAACGTTGTCTATATTGTCGATACTTATTGGAAACTCATCGACGATATACGCATCAAGGAAATTATTCTGGCATCACCGGAACAAACCATTGCTGAAATCAGCGACAACCGTTTTGTTTCCCTCAATGCTTACGACGACCAGGAAGTTGCCGTCAAGGTATTCGCCGACCACGACCGTGTAGCGTTGCCTGTAACCGATACCGATGGTACACTGTTGGGGATTGTCACCGTCGACGATGTGATGGATGTACAGGAAAAGGAAAGTACCGAGGACTTCCAAAAGTTCGGGGGTACGGAAGGATTAGACTTGTCGTACACCAAAACACCTCTGATTGAAATGGTCAAAAAACGGGCTGGCTGGCTCATTATCTTATTTTTAAGTGAAATGCTGACGGCATCCGCCATGGGCCATTTTGAAGAAGAAATATCCAAAGCCGTAGTGCTTGCCCTGTTCGTTCCGTTGATTATTTCAAGTGGTGGAAATTCGGGCTCACAAGCTGCCAGTCTCATCATCCGCTCACTCGCTTTGAACGAATTGAGATTAAGAAACTGGTGGTATGTGATGAGAAAAGAGATATTTTCAGGTTTATCCCTGGGTTCCATACTTGGGATAATCGGATTTATCCGCATATTCATCTGGCAGGAAACAGGTTTGTATGATTATGGAGAGTATTGGCTATGGATCGGAGCCAGTGTGGCTGTTTCCTTGGTTTTTATTGTGTTGTGGGGAACACTCTCCGGCTCCATGATTCCTTTTTTGCTAAAAAAAATTGGATTAGATCCGGCTACCGCCTCAGCTCCTTTCGTTGCCACACTGGTCGATGTCACAGGATTGATTATTTATTTTTCAATAGCAGCATTGTTTTTAACCGGTAAATTGCTTTAATTTAAGATATAAGGTTCTCGTGCGTTAGCCTATCCCCTTTGGAGGGGTCAGGGAGAGGATGTTGCGAAACACCATAAAGATCCTGATATCCAACATTATATCAATTATTAGCTTCTAGCGTCATATACTATTTTGATTTAAAATCAATTTTCGTAAAATATTTTTCCATCTCATTTGTTAGCATAAATAGAGAAAACGATTAAAAATGAAAGTTATGAAAAAAATGAGATTTTTGATGCCGGTTTGGTTTCTGTTGATGGCGGCCGGTTTTAGTGCGATTGTTATGTTGCTGTGGAATTGGTTGATGCCGGCACTGTTTGGATTGATCGCGATTAATTTCTGGCAGGCATTGGGTTTGCTCGTTCTGGCCCGCATTTTATTCGGTGGTTTCGGGATGCATCGAATGATGCATAGAGGAAGAATGCACGGGATGCACCACAACAATCCGGTCCATGAAAAATGGATGAAAATGAGTCCCGAAGAACGGAAAGAATTTATCAAAAAAAGGCATTCTAATATGTGCGGAGGGCCATTTGGAAGGCGTGATTTTTGGGGAGAACAGGAGGCTGGGATGAATGACAATCCTATGAAAGACAATGAATAAACAACCCAATCAACACGATGTAGAACAACTGATTGTGGAATATCGTCCGCAATTGAAAGCGTTTATCCGTAAACGCGTTTCAAACAACGAGGATGCGGACGATATTTTACAGGATGTTTTTTATCAGTTGATCAAAACCGTCGATAATGCGATGCACCCGATCGAACAGGTATCTGCCTGGTTGTACCGGGTGGCGCGAAATCTTATTATCAATAAAGGAATCAAAAAACAGGAAGAAGAGTTACCAGTTTACCGAAATAATGAAGACGATGAGGTCCTGAATGATTTTTCAGAAATCTTATTCGATAACGAGACTTCCCCTACTCCCGAAACCGAGTACCTGCGTTCATTGGTATGGACAGAACTGGAAAACGCCCTTTCGGAATTACCTCCGGAACAACGGGAAATATTCGAGTTAACGGAACTGGAAGGCATTCCGGTAAAAGAAATATCGGAAACAACCGGTATTGCAGTCAACACCTTACTATCACGAAAACATTATGCAGTGAAGCATCTCCGCAAACGGCTGGCGGACTTATACAACGACATATTATGAATTAATGAAAAATGAAAAATGAAAAATTATTTATACCAGTGTCCATATTTAGTCGAATGAAAGACACAAAGATGCATTGTTTATTAGGACTCTTTTTGCATCTTTGTGTCTGATTCACATTCTTTTATACAATTAATTACGTTTACGTCTCTTCTTCAGATACCTTCTTCTGTATGCCAGGTAATAAACCTGAGGTAAAACACTGAATGACAACAGCATGGAAATGATCATCCCTCCGACAATCATGATAGCGAGCGGTTTCTGTATCTCTGATCCCATACTCTGAGACAAAGCGGCAGGCAATAAACCGGCCGATCCCATCAGGGCAATCATCAGTATGGAACGGGCCCGGTTGGAAACCGCATCGGAAATGGCATTTTTCAGACTGGGTATGGTTCGCATATTCTTCTTTATCATGGCAATCAGTAAGATACTGTTAATAGCCGTGACACCGAATAAGATGATAAAGCCTATACCTGCCGAGATCCCAAAAACGGTCCCGGTCACCCACAGCGATATAAAACCTCCGATAAAAGCATAAGGAACGGCACTGGCTGCAATCAATGTATCTTTTACATTTCCGAAATTCATGTACAACAAAAACAAGATGAGGCATAATACGGCAGGAACAATAACCGCCAACCGTTTAGTTGCCCGTTCCTTACTTTCAAACTCACCGGCCCATACGATTTTATTTTCAGATTTTAGTTGGACCTGCTCTCCTACTTTTTTCTGAGCTTCGGCAATTGTACTGCCCAGATCACGCCCCCGGATACTGAATCCTACTCCCACATACCGGCTACTGCCTTCCCGATAAATAAAAGTGGGACCTGTAAAAAACCGGATATCAGCAATTTCTTTCAATGGGACATGCTTTCCGTCCTGTGTGGGAATCAATATATTTCCGATTTTTACTTCGTCATTGCGATATTCTTCCTGGAAACGCAGCCGCACATCAAACGTCCGTTCATTTTCGTAGAATTTAGTTGCGGCTTTTCCTCCGATAGCCATTTCAACGACGGCCTGAGCATCGGCTACCGATACAGCATAACGTGCCATCCTGTCTTCTTCGAGTTTAATCTGTAATTCCGGAAGACCGACACTTTTATATACATTGATATCCTCCACTCCACGCACATCCCGGATTACATCCGATACCTGCCGGGCCAGATCTTCCAATTGAAACAGGTCATTTCCGAATATTTTAATTACCAACGAACTCTTTACTCCGGCTACATATTCTTCCACATTATCCTGGATGGGCTGGCTGAAACCGAAGGTGATGCCGGGATAGACATCCAGGGTTTGCTGCAATTCCCCGATCAGTTCATTTTTCTTTATTTTCCGGTTCCAATCTTTTTCCGGTTTTAACTGGATGTGGAATTCGATGTTAAAAAATCCGGTTGGGTCCGTACCATCGTTCGGCCGGCCGGTCTGTGAAAGAATAAATTGTACTTCATCAAATTGACGCAGTTTGGCTTTCATTTCCTTCGTCAGACGCACGGATTCATCCAGGTTAACACTGTTGGGAAGTGTAGCCCGGACATACACGGCTCCCTCGTTCAACTGAGGAATAAACTCAGTCCCGTAATGCATGAACTTAACCACACAGGCAACCAGCAATACACAAAACCCGATGACAACCCCATACTTATAACGGGCGCTGATTTTATACAGGCTTTTGCAACTTCTGATAAGAAATTCCGTAACCGGATTGTGTTTTTCACGAATCGCTTTCGTTAACAGGAGTTTACACATTACCGGAACATACGTAAGGCTCAATATCAAGGATCCCAACAAGGCATAACCCAATGTGAATGCCAATGGAGAAAACATTTTCCCTTCTACTTTCTGGAAGGAAAAAATAGGTAACAAGGCTACCATCAATATGATCTGAGCAAAGAAAATATAAGAAGCCACACTTCCGGCACTTCGTTTAATCAGTCCTGACTTCATCATTTTATTGAAACGCTCCGCTCCTACCTGTTCTGTTTTCTTTTCGAGCGCAACAAATATGCATTCCACAATGACCAGTGTCCCTTCGAGAAGCAATCCGAAATCAAGTGCTCCCATCGAAATCAAGTTAGCCGGTAATCCCTGGATACGCAGCATGATAATGGCAAACAAGAACGACATGGGAATTACTGTTGCAACAATAAGAGTCGTCCGCCAGTTAAAAAGAAAAATAAAAACAATGATAGAAACTAGCAGGATTCCTTCCAGCAGGTTACGGCTTACTGTATGAATGGTTGCATCGACCAGGGTAGTCCGATCAAGAAAAGGCTGAATTTTTATATCTTCAGGCAGGATACGGTCATTCAATTCCTGAATTTTTGTTTTAAGACTGGCGATTATCTCTCCCGGATTTTGTCCGCGAAGCATGACTACAATTCCCTGAACCACATCATCTGCATCATCAAGTCCGACCTGTCCGAGGCGGGGAGCTGAGGAAACACGAACCTCAGCGATTTGCTTGACCCGGATCGGGGTGGATCCCCTGACTTCAATCAGCGTATTTTCAATATCTTCCACACTTTCCAGCAAGCCGATTCCACGTACTACATAGGCCTGACTTCCTTTCTGGATCACATCCCCGCCTACATTGATATTGCTTTTCGAAACGGCTTCGTACACTTCCTGGGGAGACAGACCATAATTCGTTAATTCGACAGGATTAACCCGTATTTCATAAATTTTCTCCTCTCCTCCAAAGCTTACCACGTTGGCAACTCCAGGAACCGACAACAACTCCCGTTCAACAACCCACTCATTGATCGCGGCAACTTCCCGTATGGGTTTCGAGCTCTTGAGAACATACCTGTAAATTTCACCGGTAGCACCCGAAGGAGGCTCAATTCCGGGATCAGCTCCCTCCGGCAGATCCAGTTCCTGCAAACGGTTCGATGAGTATTGCTGTGCAAAGAAATCATCCACTCCATCTTCAAAAATGACGGTTACAACAGATAATCCGAAAAGAGAAGTAGAGCGCACTTCCGCTTTTCTCGGTATCGTATTCATTACCCGCATGACAGGCAGGGTTATAAACTTTTCCACTTCTTCCGCACTTCGCCCCGGCCATTGTGTAATGATACGGGCACGGGTGTTGGTGACATCAGGATAAGCCTCTATGGGTGTGTGTATATAACAGACAACCCCTGCTATGACCATCAGCCCCGTAAGAAACAGGATCAGGACATGGTTTCGCAATGAAAAAGCCACTATATTTTGTGCAAACTTATGCATAGTTAATTAAGAATTAAGAATGAAAAATTAAAAATTGAGATTCCGGGATTGATCTTTCAGTTGATTGAAGATCAGTAATTGATTCTCAATAATCACTTTATCACCCGGTTCAATACCAGATTCAATAAAACTTGTTCCATTGGTTTGTTCGTATAATTTCACCTCCAGGACGGAAAACTGATCACCTTCCCTTTTCACAACGAAATAACGATTATCATCGAATATCAGGGCGTCAGACGGAATCGTTGCCATTTTTACATCGCGACTGTCTTTCAATGTAAGATCAACGGCCATTTCCGGTTTTAATTTCAGATCAGAATTAGGCAGGATAATACGGGCTTTCAGTACATGCTCTTCAGAATCAAAAACCTGAGGAATCACATCTATTTTACCATGAAACCATTCATCCGGATAAGCCATCGTACGAATATCCACTGCCATCCCCTGTTTGACAAAGGCCAGGTTTCCTGCATAAACATTCGCAGTAACCCATACTTTGCTGATATCGGTAATTGTAAACAAGGGTCCGTTATCCGTCAGAATCTGCGTACCGGGAGCAATATTTCTTTCTGTTACAAAACCACTTATCGGAGCTTTGATAACAAAAGTGCCATCCGGCCGGGGTAAGCCGTATATGGATAAATTACTGTTTACCTTATCCAGTTCAGCCTGCGTCTGTTTCAGGCGTTCCTGTGATTCCGTCAACTCCTTGTGTGAAGACAAATTATCATCGTACATACTGCGCGTACTTTCCAGGTTCCGGTTCAATATTTTGGTTTCAGCTTCAAGATTTAATTTTTCGGCATACATACCACTTAATTCAGAACTTCTGATAATTGCCATCACCTGCCCTTTCGTAACTTTATCCCCAAGATTGAAGTTTGTACTCACAACGGTACCGCTTACCAAAGGAATATACGGAACTGTCAGATCCGGGTCACACTCTACTTTTCCGGTCAGTTTCAACTGCCGTTCAATCTGCTGCAGCGTCACTGTACTCATTTCTATATGCTGAATAAACTCACTCGAAAATCCTTCACTGGCAGCCTTTTCTTCCTGCGTATGTGATCCGCAAGATACCAATCCTAACCAAAGGCTCAATGCCCCATATTTTAATCTGTTCATTTCTAATAGTTAATTTTATAATTATCAATTGATTTCAGTTCCCACCGCCAGTTGCAACTCTTCAAAACATACCCTTGCATTCTTTTGAGCAGCCAGCATCGTTCGTTTATTTTCCTTGTACGTATCAAAAAAATCCAAGAATTCTACGATACCGATATTCTTGTTGACAAAATTTCGGGTATAGCTTTCCTGTATTTCTTCCAGGTTAAAGATAAACTCATCACTGATCCGGTGGCTGAATAAGTAAGCTGTCCTGTAATTATCGAGGGCCTGTATCACCTCGTTGAAGATCGTATTCTGCATCTGCTCAACTTCAAGAAGGCTTTGCTTATGTCCTACCTCCGCCGCTTTGACGGCTCCCTGATTTCGGTTGAAAAAAGGCAGATCCACGCTGACACCGAATCCCACAAAATCAAGCATACAGTTTCCTCCCCGGTCGTAAGAGGCATGCAGAGTAATATCCGGAATCCGTTGTGATTTCTCGTATCGGATCGATTTCTTAAAATAATCCGTTTGAAGGGTTACTCTTTTCAGATCGGGACGCATGGTTGTTGCTAGATCGGATAGCTGACCAAAAGATAATTCTTCCGGCGATACAAGTTTTTTCCCCTCATCAGTTAAGAAAATATACACAGGAGTAGAAATATTGAGCAGCGTTCTAACATTCTTCTGCTGGAGGTTCATTTCTTTCTGCACATCATTCAGTTCCGACTGGACTTCCAGCAAAGCTGCCTGTAAACGCAGTAACTGGTTTTGGGATATATTTCCCTGTTTAGCCTGCTCCCGGTAATTTCCGATGAGTGCCATCAATTTTATCTGTTGGTTGTCAAGCACATGGAAGTACTGTTGCGCATACCGTAGCTCGGCACATACCGAACGGAGTTCGGCCTTCAGGTTACATACCAATTCCTCAAAATACCGGACGGACATATCCTTCGATATTTTTTCCATATCAACCAATTTTCCCCGTTTACCACCCATCAGGATCACCTGGTCGATACCCAGACCGAACTCCAGGTTTTTTCCAAAAGTACCAGAGAAAGGAGGAATTACTTCATCCACCCCCTGGCGTTGGGAATTCGTTGACCAAAAATTTACCTGGTCGATCGTAAGGGTCGGATTCGGCCATAATTTTGCCTGGATGATGGCGGCATCAGCCTTATCAACATTCAGTTTTTCTGCTATCAGTTGCAGGTTCTGTTTGATGAAAACATCCTCTACCTGTTCTGAAGACAGACGAATCGTATCGGTTTGTGCGGAAGTATACATGCTGAAAAACAGCATATATACGGGCACAAACACTTTTATAAAAGCATTCATTTTGTAAATCCGTTAAATTCTTATTGAAATTTTTATTTATTGAAAGGAACACAGCGATATAAAGATACCAATTTGCATCCATTTATCTTTGTGAACCCCAAACCGAGCTTCTTCGTATACGAAAGAAATCAGTCGTTAAAAATTGAAGGGCTATGCTTTTTCCGGAGGATGATCAATCGTTCCGTAGTTTGGAGAAGGGAACGATGCTTCGTTGAATGGAAATGGAGTATTAGTGCTAAAAGAGACAGGTTGCCTCAAATCGATACTTTGTATAAAGCGATGGTCTATTATTGGTTGAACAACCTTCGCAAAATGATACGATTCCGGAGAGTTGCCATCTTCATCGACATCATTTTCATGTCCGCTAATAATTTTATACCAGAATTCGATCAAACTGTTTACCTCGGCATGTTCAGTTCCCGCTATATGGGCAGGTTCTGCATCGGGTGAAGAAACGAAAAACCCCCTGTTGACATAGGTTATCAACAGTAAAAAAATCAACAGGCATTTCATCCGGTTCTTATCCATTTTGCAACATACAGAAATATTGAACAGGGCAAAAGTACAGAATTGATTGGAAAATTACCTAATCTTTGGAGAGATTTTTCAATTTTGCCTCTCCTTTTACTTTCAATTCAGGACCTTCAATGACTTTCATTTTCCTGAAAATTGAACAGGAAATGATTTAAAATAGGAAAAAATCCACTAAACAATTTCCAATATATTAATGTTTTTATTACAAGGCAATTAAACTATACTCTCAAACAAATAAACCGGGGCATAAAGCAACGGAGTGATATGGAAGTATTGCCATTTGGGTAAAAAATAAAATTATTTTCAGATTAATAATCATTAAAAAATTAGAATTATGAATTTTCTTTGGTTTATTCTTATTGGTATTGTTGCGGGGTTTGTCGCAGGAAAAATTACAAAAGGCCATGGATTTGGACTCTTCGTCAATCTGGTGATCGGTATAATCGGAGGTGTATTAGGCGGCTGGATTTTCGGATTGTTGGGTGTTGCAACCTACGGTTTGATAGGAAGCTTAGTTACCGCGACTATCGGAGCGATTCTATTATTGTGGATCGTGTCGCTCCTGTTTGGACGAAAAAGAAGTAATTAACAACAAATTCACATCTTATGAAAGCAACAGAAAGATCGCCTGACTTCAGGCGTGACCCGCACTTAAACACAACAACTAAAAGATACCTGAAAGTACTGAATTCAGGTGGAGTTCCGGTTGAAAGTTTATCAAAAGAAGACGCACGGAAAGTATTGGAAGACGTACAATCTTCGGTAAAATCCGATGTTTCAGGAATTGACGAATCGGAAAAAAGCATTCCGACAGATTATTCACAGATCAAAGTGAATGTGGTCCGTCCTATGGAAGTAAAAGGGAAACTACCGGTGTTCGTTTTTATTCATGGCGGGGGTTGGATTTTAGGCGACTATCCGACTCATCGCAGGATGGTACGGGATCTGGTTGTTGAATCAGGTTATGCGGCCCTGTTTATTAATTACACTCCTTCTCCTGAAGCCAAGTACCCACAGGCAATCAATGAATTGTATGCTGCCATCAAGTGGATTGAGTCCAATGGAGATGCACTTGGGGTCAACAGTAAGCAAATGGCGATCGTAGGGAACAGTGTCGGAGGAAATATGGCAGCAGTAATGGGATTGATGGCTAAGGATAAAAAAGGTCCGGACATTAAACTATTGGTCCTTTTATGGCCCGTTACCGATGTCAATTTCGACACCGGATCGTACAAAATGTACGGAGAACAACGGTTCCTGACCACTTCGCTCATGAAGTGGATGTTCGACCAATATACTACTGACAACAAACAACGCAAAGAACTATATCATTCTCCGCTGCAAGCGTCCGTCGACGAATTGAAAGGCTTACCTCCCACGTTGATTATAACGGCAGAAAATGATATTCTGCGGGACGAAGGGGAAGCTTTCGGACGGAAACTGGACGAAGCCGGTGTACAAGTTACCACCATCCGTTACAATGGAGTAATCCATGATTTCGGATTATTGAACGGATTCGCAGAGATGCCTGAAACAAAGTCTATGTTCACCTATGTAGCTGCAGAACTGAAAAAACACCTGAAATAATACGGCTATGGACTTACATTCAGGACTTCCCTACTGGATTGTTAAGAATCCGTTATATGATTATTTCAATCCCTTAGAAAACGACGATACTGTCGATGTGGCAATCATCGGTTCAGGGATTACGGGTACACTCGTTGCACATGAACTGTGCAACGCAGGCATTGAGTGCTGTATGGTAGACAAACGGACCCCTTCTACGGGGAGTTCTTCTGCAAGTACGGCACTCCTGCAATATGAGATAGATGAGCCATTATATAAGATGGCACGAAAAGTCGGGGAACTAAAAAGAAATACGGATTTGAGGCATCGTGTGCTTTGATGAATGAAGAATCGGCCCAGATAGACGCCTACCTGGCTTCTGTAACACTACTGGATTACCACATGCAAAGACATCGCCTGAAACTTTACACGCATACACAAGTGATAACCTGTAAAAAGACAAATTCCGGGTTTGAACTTTCAACAGACAAGGGGGCAAAAATAACATGTAAACAGGTGGTGGTCGCTGCCGGGTTTGAAGCCGGACAATTTCTACCGGAAAAAGTGATGAAACTCACATCCACTTATGCGGTAATATCCGAACCGGTTGATTCCATATATCTATGGGAAGGAAGAAGCCTTATCTGGGAAACAAAAGATCCTTATATTTACATAAGGACCACCAATAACAACCGTATCATTGTCGGAGGAGAAGACGAAGAATTTCAAGACCCTGTAAAACGGGATGACCTGTTAAGAACTAAAACTTCCAGACTGGAAAAGAAATTCCGGAAGTTATTTCCTCATATCCCTTTCAAAACAGATATGGCATGGTGCGGCACATTCAGCTCGACCGGAGACGGTTTGCCCTATATAGGGGAATGGCCCGGAAAACCGGTGATGCACTTTGCTCTGGGATATGGAGGCAACGGGATTACTTTCAGCATGAATGCCGCCCAGATGATACGAAACACGATTACAGGAAAAAAAGATGAAAGGTATAAGGTTTTTGGATTTGAACGGATGAAAAAATGAGTTGGGAAATTGTACTGATTGTTTATATTCTGCTGTTAGTATGGCTTATATTCAATATTATCATTGATTACGATAACCGGAATCCCGTAAAAACGATAAGTTGGATATTTACCCTTGTATTTATTCCACTAATTGGTCTTCTTGCTTACTATATGCTGGGAAGGAACATCAGTAAAAAACGTTCGAAAACAAAGAAACTCAGAGACCAGTTTAACCGGCAGCATAAACGAACTTTTGAATTTGACGAAAACAATCCGGAATACTCCCATTATACAGAACTGCAAAAACTGATATATAAACTAGAACACGTACCGGTATTACCCGGTAATCGTATTGAAGTATATCCAAGCGGAAAAATCAAATTTGAACATTTATTGAAGGATGTCGATGAAGCAAAAGAACATATCCATATTTTTTATTTTACTATAGGAGACGACGTGATAGGCGGTAAGCTTAAAGATAAGTTAATCCGAAAAGCAGAAGAAGGAATCGATATCAAACTTATTTACGACGGATTAGGCTGCAGTACAACCAACAGAAAATATTTCAGGCAAATGAAAGATGCCGGAATTGATGTAAGGACATTTCTGCCTTTGAGCTTTCCTCGTATCATCCACAGTATCAATTACAGGAATCACCGGAAAATCGTTATCATTGACGGTAAAATTGCTTATACCGGTGGTATCAATGTAAAAGACGAATATATAAACGGGTTGGAATGGGGAAAATGGAATGATAGCCATTTCAGGATTGAAGGCTTGGGAGCACAAGCGTTGCAATCTGTTTTTCTTGCTGATTGGTACTATGTATCGGGAGAATATTTATCATCTGATAGATTGTATCCTACGCTGGATAATGTTGGAAAAAGTCTCGTACAAATTGTCAATGGTGAACCATTCGGCCTGCACTCCAATATACAGGAAGCCTTGTTTGTTGCCATCAGCCGGGCACGAAAATGCGTATACATTGAAACTCCTTATTTCATACCTACATCAAATTTACTGAGTGCCATACAAACAGCATCGATGAGCGGAATCGATGTGCGGTTGATTATACCCGGACGGTCGGATAGCGGAAAAGTTCAATATGCAGCCAACACCTACATGGAGTCTCTTTTGAGAAATAATGTAAAAGTGTATCAATATGCTGTCGGATTTACTCATTCCAAGCTGATGGTAATCGATGATGAACTGGTAATTGCAGGCTCTTCCAATCTTGACATAAGAAGCCTGGAACTGAATTTTGAAACGAATATTTTTATTTATGATAAAAATGTCGCTCAAACTGTCAAAGAAGTTTATTTCAAAGACCTGGCAGATTCAAAAGAAGTAAATTTAGAACAGTGGATAAACAGACCTAAACGAACTAAATTCAAAGAAGCTTGTTTCAGGCTTGCATCGCCTTTGTTGTAAGTGAAGGTACGTAGAGTTTTATCGGTTATACGCTTTTCCCGGTCCGTTATTATTTCATGAAATTTTCATTTGTCCGGGGGGCTTCCGGTTGTTGTTCGTCCAATGATTTACGAAAACGGATACAGCCTTCCATAAATTGAGGCCAGTCGGGGACCTCTATTTCAGGATCGTATTTTTCAGGAAGCAGGTTCCATAAATCAGGATGAAACCAACACAGATTATGCCCGGTACTATCACGATGTGTCCGAATACCACCACGCAGTTTCTTTACTTCTTCGATTAACTCATCGTTGGTCATATTTTTAAGGTCTTCATCCATAATCTTATCTTTTAGAATATTAACCATACAAATATACACTTTTTTCTTTACCTGGACAAGCCATTGTGATACAAGGGGCTATTTTGACAGACAACCCGGGCTGTTTAATTATCGGGACTCGTAGATGCCCTTGATAGCAATCGGATCGTATGGATATTCCTTGTTATAAAGTGTCCCGTCCAGTTCCACTTTAATGATGGGGGTACAGAAGTCAACCCAGATTACTTCCATTATCTCCACCTGGAAAGGGTCATCTTCTTTCGGTATATATTCAGCCACTACCTTTATTTTATCTTCAGGTCCTCTGTAATAATGATATAATGCCATATAGCTGACAAACCAATCTTCCCACCAGGATTTTGTGAGATAACGTACCCCCGGTTTCAGATCATAGAGAAAAACGGAAAGTGCATTGTAATCGTCATAGTTAATGACGGTATTCATTATGTTTATGGTATCCGGACCTTCTTTATGTAAAGGCCAGACTCCCCGTTTCTGACTGGAAACCGGTTCATAAATATTGGGATATCCGGTGTTTTTCAGGGAAATCTCTTTTCCTCCTATGGTTCCTTCAAAATACCCCCAATGAATGTCTTCTTCTTTTGTTTTTTGCTTTGGCAATTTTTCGTCATCATTGTCACAAGACGGCAATAAAACCAGACTACACAACAGGCAGCTTAAAGCTACAAGGACTCTTTTTTTCATATTCATTTTTATTTTAACTTGATTCGTACTTTCCATTGCAAACTTAGGGAACAAAGAAAGTCAATGCAATAGAGAATAGGTTTTCGGCAAGTTTTTTCAAGTTTTTTCAAGTTTAATCAACTAATAATCTTTGATTTACCATTTCAGAACGGCAACTTTTAATTACTCTTCCTGTGTTGTAAAACAATTATGAATATTGTTTTTCGGACGATTAGTTATTCTTGATGATGTCATCCAACTGCTTTATAAAATGCTCCTGTTTTCTCATTCCCGTTTTTTCGCGGATAGATGATTTTCTTTTCTGAATAACATTAGTAGTCGATTTCAGTAACAGGTTAATCTCTTCATTGCTCAATCCTATCTTCGAAAGACAGCAGATAAGAATTTCATCTTCTGTCAGGTCCGGATATGAACTGGCCAGTCTCAATAAAAAGTCGTCATATAAGGCGTTGACGGATTGATAAAAAATACTCCAGTCAAATTTATTATTCGATTCATAGATGATACCATTCACTTTTTTGAGAATTGTTTTCCCCACTTTTTTCTCTTCTTTATCCAGATATCCTTCCAATAGAGAAATTTTCTTTAAGATATCCAGTTGCTTGAATAAAGTTCTCCGTAGCACTTTGTTTTTTTCATCGTTATTATTCTCACCAATGGCTCTGTCCTTTTCAACGACCATTTCTTTCAATTGATAAATTTGTTGTTTGGCGAGCATTAAAGCGTCCCTGTTTTTTATGCGATTTTTGTAGAATATGAAAAAAGCTAGGACGGCAAATAAGATAAAAGCAATGGACAACCATAGTCTTTCGATAACTAATTTCCGGTTTGCATTCCCGATCAGTTCAAAATTGTACTTTTTCTGTACTTCCAGGAAAGCAGGATCCTTCTTTTCTCTAAGAATATCTAATAACAGGTCCGAATATATTTCATAATATTCAAGACTTTTCTTGTAATTTCCGGCAGATTTTTCAATATCCGACATTAAATAATAAATACTTGACTTTATAGAAGTCATTGTATCCTCTGATAGCTTCAATGAAGCATTCGCATAATGTAGCGCCGAATCCATGTTGTTTTCCTGATAATATACTTTTGCCATATTCAACAGTAATTTAGGACCTGGACTGGCACCGGAATTTTGAGAATGTAATGATATCGCATGAAGTATAGCATCCCTGGCTTCTTTGGTTTTTCCAATATGTGAAAATGTCACTCCCATATTTTGGTATATCATGGACAATCCATCCAGATCATTATTCTTCTCCGCGATTTCCAACCCTTTTTTATAATAAAGAAAAGCGCTGTCTGGTAACTCTTCCAACACATATGCAAAGGCAATGCGGGTATAAACCATCATTGTATGTTTATACTTATTTTGAAGAGTTGCAAAATTTTCCTTCGCTTTTTTATAATGGAGCATGGCTTCGTCATTTAACAATTGATCATCGCACAGATCACCCATAAAAAAATTGGCCATACCAATCAGATAGGGGTCCTTATTTTTTTCGGCTGTAGTTTCTGCTTCAAGGAAGCTTTTCATCGCTTCCTTGTATTTCTCTTGCGATTGCAAAACCCGTCCACAATAGAATTCGGATAAAGCAAGTTTTTCCTGATCTTTTTCTTTCTTGTAATAATCTCTTATTTCAAAAATCAGAGTCTCAGAAGTGATGTCCTTGTATGCTTTATCCTTAGCCTGGACAGAACGCAACATATAGTGTGCAAACTGACTTTTATTCAATTCGTAAGGGTTGGGAATGGAATCAAGGAGAAGCAGGGCGCTATCGGGGTATTGCTCGACAATATTCGCGGCCCTTTCCAGAATGGAATCGACCCGGTCTGTTTGACGATTGCAGGATGCAAGCATTACAATAACCCAAACGACCGGAAGACAAGAAATAAACTTTTTCATAAGTTGATCTGATAAATTAATCTTACAATCGGTATCCCCTATCATAAAAGAATAATGCGTGAAAAAAAACCTCGCTAATCGTTTGATTTAGCGAGGCCTTTTTTTCTCTTTATGAAGAATTGTAACTTTTAATTGCCTAAGGGCGATCTTCGATTCTTCATTCTTAATTTTTCGCTCTCCCTCTTGGACTTGAACCAAGGACCCTCTGATTAACAGTCAGATGCTCTAACCGACTGAGCTAAGGAAGAATTTTTCACATTTTTGATACAAATGCGGTGCAAATGTAATGACTTTTTCTCAAAACACAAATATTTTTACCGTAAATTTTCTCTTTGAGGTATTGCTACACTGAAAGGCCTTTCTTTTCTTAACATTCGTGCAGCTTCTCCCGACAACCAAAGGTAATAATCGCTACCCAGGTCTTTATCCAGTGGAAGAAAATAACTCGCTCCTACCGGAACTTCCGTTGCACATTTAAACAGAGCAGTTCCCTCGTCGATCTCGTCAAACATAGCCAGGTAAAGCATTTCCGCTCCATTACCGATGTAACCCGAAAGCTGTTTCCAGTAAAAACTGCCTCTGTTACGCGGAATCGGCTTGGAACCTTCATTCATATTAATCCAGGAAAAACCGGGAAAAGCTAACGGAGCATAATCGATCTGATTATCTTTACACCAGGCGATATCGTCTTTCACCAATTGGACGAAAGGAGCAACGATTTCTTCACTGTACCTGCCGACAAACCAGGGCATCACAATATCACATTTCCGAATCAAGCGATGCAGGTCCGGATCTCCCTCCGTATCTTTATCCAGGGAACGCCAATACGTAGGAACTCCGATCAAAACACTGAATCCTCTTTCAATCAGCGCATCGATAATCGTTTCAACCTCTTTCAACCCATACTTTCTTTTATCGTTGAATCCGGCACCCCACACGGCAACAAGCGGTTTACCATTGTGAAACAGGTAAGAGGGATTCTCTTTCCGCTCCTTGATATCAAACCGGGAACAAATACTGTCGATATCCATCAAAAGCACCTGTTCATCACCCGGAAGCATGCCGCTCAGATCATACATGATACTGATGGCCCGGTTATTCTGATTTGCAGAATGAATGGCCGAATCAAATACCTTATTGAGTTGATTATAACTCTTGGGAATCTTAATCTCAGCCACAAAACGCTGAACAAAAACACCATCGATCCCGTATTCCTTCATCCACCGGAAATGAGTGGCTACTGTCGATGCATCGTATGAACTGAACGTATATGCCGTACTTCCATCCGCAAAAGAAAAAGCTGTAGGGTAAACCTTTTCATATTCCGACACATCCGGCCACATGTCTACCTTGCAGGACCCGGGAATGAATCCTTTTTTTCCGGAATAATGATACCAGCCTCTTCCGGAACCATCTCCCGGAGCGCTGAACCAGCCCTGATATCCGGCCATAATCAAACCCTTGTACGAATCGTATTTCTTTCCGAAAGTAGCCTGAAGCCCCTGCCGGTCGGATTTGCCACTTGAAGCACACCCCCACATTACCATTCCGGCTAACATACAACTTAAGAACCGGCAAACGCAGATTTTTCCTTTTTTCATAAGCGAAACGAAACAAACATCCATTCCTAAATAGTTAGCTGAACCAAAGGCAATTGGATTTTTAATGTATCCCCACCTCGTTGTATAGTAAGTAAAACCGTTTGATTTTCATTAAAGATACGTTTTACCTCTTTCTTTGTCATTCCCTTGACCGGTCTGCCATCCAACTGAGTGATTATATCGCCTATTTTCACTCCTGCTTTCTCTGCATTTTGTCCGGCATATAGCGACCTCACAATAAATCCGTCGCAAATATCCGTCCGGTCGACATAGCCGAATCCGTTTTTTGCCAATTCGTCCTTTTTATTAAAATCTTTGTTCGGTTTAATATAAAGGATTTTATTGGGAAAATCAAAAATCACATCGAAGCGTTCGAGCATATCATTACCGAGCAAACCGATGTAATCCTTGGAAGACAAGGCTCCGGATTCATTCAGGGAATAATTCAATAGTGGTTCCCGGATCTGAAAACTTCCCAGGGTAACGAAAGCTGATCTGAAGGAGACATCGGATCCTCCACCTCCTACTCCACCCCAGTCTGTATAAGACGTTACCGTTTTTTCAATCGTCGAAAAGACCGGATATTTTTTTGAGGCATGACTGGTAAACGTAACAGATCCGCCACTTCCCAGATCCACTAAAAATTCTCCGGATATATTCTCTTTTCCGTCAATGCTTACTCCTAGTGTGACATACAATCTGTTTTTACGTTCTACCATCGGGATTTTCTCAAATCCTGTCAAACCAGCAAGGCTATCCGGTGGTAAGATTCGTACCGACTGTTTTTCATAACAAAATTCCACGATGTATTTTCTCAAATACTCATACCCGACAATACCATCTGCATCTTTCCCCAAGATCGGTTTCAATTGCAGGATGGGAGTGTAAGAAAATGAATGAGACAACGATCCGCAATGGAATTTTATAGGGTAATTCAATACTTTTATTTGTTGTTTATTGGTTCCGGCACCTCCGATAACCGCATTCATAACTTTTTCCAATGGCAATTTCGTTCTTTCCAGATAAAGACTATCCAGGTAGATTCCATCAGCTCCCGTGTCAAAAACAAAATTTCCCTGCAGCGAGTCATTGAGATTCCCTTTCAGGTAAAAATGACCATCATACAAGGCCGGAAGAGGAACAGGTATTTTTTGCTGAGCGCAACATACTGTGAAGCAAAGTAAAGAAAAAAGGGTAATAATAATTGTTTTCATGGGTCTATTTTTTATTTAAGTAATTTAAAATATTTATTGTCGTATTATTGTTTATATGATTAATATTTTGTACATTTACCTCATAATAAATGAATTATGAGATTTGTAAAATTATCAGAAGAAGAAAAGATTCAAGTAGCCAATTTGTATAAAAC
>JAVBKV010000061.1:0-37296 GCA_031553885.1 Bacteroidales bacterium | reverse complement strand
ATGCTGTATTTTTTAGCGTGATTTCCCCGTTTTTGGCCTCGAAACCCTATTATCGGGGGACAAACAAAGATACACAAAATCCCAACTAATTCATAATGAATCGGTTGGGATTGTCTTTTTTATTGAGCGAATGAGCCTATTCAGATAGCACCTGTAAGATATCTTGTGCCCAGGGGTTTATTTCAGTATATACGTTTTTTATTTTGCCATCTACCGTTCTGAAAAGCAATTTAGGGAAAGCATCATCTATAGAATTATCATAAACATACATACGGTCAACTATTTGTGCTGCGAGAGAACAATTAGCAATTGATTTTGCATATCTGCTCACTATTTTTGTAATTGGAACATCATGTCCCCCTTCCATAACTCTATGAGCAATACGTGAAGCATTGATTGCAGGGTGGTCTGTCCCGACAAAAAACAAACGAATGAAATAACCTGCTTCTTGTGCTCTAACTATAAATTCAAGTTTATCGGGAGCTGATAACACTGTCTCAAATAAAAGACTTTCTTTATTCTTAATGCAGTCTTCTCTCCGTTGTGCAGCATATTGTGCAGCTTTTATAACAGCGTCAGGCGAATTCCAATCTCCAAATACATCACGTGCAATTTCATCGGGGTTAATATAAACACAACCTTCAATCCACTCATGTCGAAGAATTTTACCTGTTATAGAAGTTTTTCCGGAGCCATTTGGCCCTGCGATGATAAGTAATTTAGGCCTTATTTCCATATTTACTTATGTTTTTTTATCAAAGCCTTACCTCTTTGAGCAGCTAATTTTATTTCTTTCCGGATTAATTCCTTAAAATCGGCATCCGCTTTTTCACGCCGATTACGAGCCTCTTCCCCCACTTCACGCATAAGCATTTCTAATTGTGCTTCTGTAGGTTCTTTATCCTGAAGAAAATTATAAGTCAAATCCATAGTCATTTGTATTAAAACGAACATCACAAAGATACACATTCATAATTCAAAATACAAAACAAAGCTAAACATAGTTGATGTATCCGCATATAGAAAAAATTCCTACCTTTGCATTGCTCGAACCCTCGCTACATATCAATGCGAACCAACGCACCCCAATCGTAGCCTATTCGTAGCCCCGGAATTTTCAGGACATGCAAAATGCTTGCAAATAAAGGATTTAGAATTGAGTTCTTCTTCCTTCAGTCGCACGGATATTACAAAGCAAAATCGAGTAAACTCCTGAAAGCAACTGATTTTTAGGCGTTTTTTTCTGAATCATATTGATCTGAATTTCATGAGAACTATAATTTATACCAATGGTAAAAACCCGGATTTTATCAATCTCTGCCAACAATTAGATAATAATCTGAACGAAGTTTTTGGAGTTGAGAAACAGGAGGTGTATAATCAATATAATCTGTTACATGACATACATGATGTCTGGATTGTTTACGAAAGCGGCATACCTGTTGGCTGTGCGGCATTCAAGCAATACGAAGACAATATAGTCGAAATAAAAAGAGTTTTTGTTAAGCCGGAGCACAGAGGAAAAGGTATATCCAAAGTCCTTATGGAATCGTTGGAAAAGGAAGCTGCAAAAAAAGGATATAAAACCCTTATTCTTGAAACGGGCAAGCGTCTTGAAACAGCTATTAACCTTTACCAAAACAGAGGCTATACTGTAATAGAGAACTATGGACAATATAGAGGGCTTACGGAATCTGTTTGTATGCAGAAAAACTTATCTGAAGATAAAAAAGTTTATGTCTGACAATTTTTTCGAATTACAAACCGGGAGATTGGAGTGTGAGATTTAGGGAAATATTACCCTCGATTCAAAAAACGCCCTATCTTTGTAAACGTAAGATTCTGTTAAAATTTAGTTCAGTATGAAACAAGCAATAACATTATCATTTTTGTTGCTTGTCAATATGATTATATTGGCTCATGTTATTATTCCTCACCACCACAATAAAGTCCCTGTTGCGTTAACTAGTTTACATCACGAACATAGTGGCAATGCAATGTACAAACATCACCACCAGGATACTGTGCCTGTGGAGCATGATGGCAACCACCACGGACAAGACGTTGTTGAGGATTATTTATTACAACATGTTTTTTCAAGGCTTGGTAATAATAAACAAACGTGCCGATCTCTTGATTTTAACTTCGACCTGTTATACTGTATTGTATCCCTGTTTTCGGAATATTCCATACCACAGATAACAGATAATGACGGTTTGCCATTCAGAGAAAAACCATATCTATTATCTTTCCACACCGAATATATTTCGGTCTCCCTTGGACTTAGAGCACCTCCGATTTGCTGATTTTTCTGATTTCTTTTTAATCTAACCACATTGCTGTGCATGAAATCTGTGCACATGTCGTCCGTGTTCGGCTATCAATCAATTGACTGATAGCCAATTGAAAAATCAGCAAAAAGAATCTAACGTTATATAATAATCGAATGGAATTTCTTGGTGACTGGGGATATTTAGGGTTGTTTCTGGGTTGCTTCCTGGCTGCAACAATCGTCCCTTTTAGTTCGGATGCTTTATTTGTTTCTATCCTGGCTCTTGACGGAAGCGTTCCCCTGGCACTACTTTGGGGTGTTTCAGGCAATTGGTTGGGTGGATTAGTTACGTATTGGATGGGATATATCGGTAAATGGGAGTGGATTGAAAAATGGTTTAGGGTAAAACCCGTGACACTTGAAAAGCAGAAAGAGAGGGTGGATAAATATGGCAGTTGGTTTGCACTATTGGCATGGGTCCCTATAGTCGGGGATGTATTTTCCCTGGCACTAGGATTTTATCGTGTCAATTTTTATACCTCGGCCTTATTTATGCTTATAGGTAAATTTGCCCGGTTTGTCTTAATCAGTATCATTTTTATATACTTTAAGGATAAATTAGACTGGTTCATTTGAAAACCACATTTATGTTTTCAGTACAAAGGCAAGAGGCTGTCTCACAATTATTTTTAACACTTTTTTCTTCAGATACCTATCTGAGATTAAACTCAAATATTCAATTCTCGAAGAGTTAATTTTAATTGTGAGACAGCCTCTTGCTGCTGTTAAAAAAATACCTGGTACTTCTATCAGTAAGTACACCACACGGTATAGTTCTCTTATTTTACTCCGGCTAACTTCACCTTCCTTAAAATCAAAAACAGATAGATCCAAACCATACAAATGACACCTATAGCAATGCGTTGACTGTGGAATGTATCAGTTATCACTCCCAAAATCGGAGGAAGAATAGCTCCTCCGGAGACTCCCATAATCAATAAGGCGGATATTTCATTTGCCCGGTCAGGCATTCTTTTTATTGCTAACGAAAAAATAATAGCGAACAAATTGGCATAACCTAAGCCAAACAAGGAAACACAGGCAAATACAAACCAGATATTATAGGAAAAGAGCATCAATATCAACGCTATGAAACCTAATAAAATGCTTATTCTGTAGAATTTGTATTCAGAAAATTTCATCAGTATAATTCCTCCCAGCAAGGCTCCGACTGTACGGGCAAGGAAATATACGCTGTTTCCCATTCCGGCATCTTTCACACTGAGGTTACAGCTTTCCCTTAAAAACTTCGGAAAAGTAATATTCATAGCCACATCCACACTCACCAAAACCAATATGCCTATAAAAAAAGCCAGGATATACTTGTCCTGAAATAGTTTTATGGTATCTGAAAATGAAACGTTTGAATCTTTCTTAAAAGTTTCTTCTATGGGGGTTAGCCATAACCAGATCAACCCGAGTAAAGATACGACTGCATATACGGGAAAAATCATTTTCCATCCGAAAGCCATTCCGGAAAACCATCCGACCAGAATAGGACCGGTGAACGAACAAATCGCTTTTATAAACTGCCCTAACGTAAGGGTTCCTGTTGTTTTTTCTTCAGAGACGACATTCGTAACCAGCGGATTAAGGGATACCTGCAATATAGCATTACCGATACCTACCAGCGAGAATGCAATCATAATATTGACAAAACTATAGTCCAGCAACACCAGACTGAAAGCAATGATTTGTACGAAAAAGCTTAACAGTACGGTCTTTTTTCTTCCGATTTTATTCATTAAAAAACCGGTTGGAATAGAAAAAACAAGAAACCAGACGAAACACGAAATCGCCAGTAAGTTGACCATCGTATCATTTAAATCCGAAAAGTCTTCTGTAACATAGTTTGTAGTCATACCAATGATATCTACAAAGCCCATGATGAAGAATCCGAACATAACCGGAAGTATCGTTAGTATAGGATTTTTATTTTTCATAATACTTTACTTTTATAACATGGAACAATCATTAAGACCTAATTTTTCTTCAATACATTCAACGATAATGTGTACCGCCAGGATATGCATTTCCTGTATCCGGTCTGCAAAAGCGGCATGTTCGACCTGAATAGCTATATCTGCTATTTTAGAAAGCGCATTTTCTCCCTTACGGGTCATCCCTACCACTTTCATCCCTTTTTGAATGGCAGCTTCTGCCGCCCGGATTACATTGCCGGAATTCCCGCTTGTACTGAAAGCAAACAAGATATCATTCTCAGCTCCAAGAGCCTCAACATATTTTGAAAATATATATTCAAAACCAAAATCGTTAGCAACACAGGTAATATGCCCCGGATCATTAATGGACAAGGCGGGCAACGGCCGACGGTTTTTACGAAACCGGCCGGTCAGCTCCTCTGCAAAATGAGTCGCATCACAGAGGGAGCCTCCGTTACCACAAGCAATAATTTTGCCTCCCTTCTGTAATGATTCTGCCATTAATAAGGCCGCTTTCTCTATCGACTCGATGACGGCAGTATCCGAAATAAATTTCTGCATCGTCGCATTAGCCTCATTCAGACTCTTTTTTATACTATCAATCATATATTCTTATTTTTACGATATTATATTGTTGAATGTATTTTCCGGAAAATTATTCTTCCAGCAGATTTACTTCTTTAAAGCTACCCCGTTTGGCGTTGTATCTCAGTGTTTTGATTTCACAAGCTTTGAAATCCCCTTTCCATTGATGACCACTAACCGGTAACCGGAGAGTAGCTGCGGTTCCTTTACCTATTGTCTCCACACAACGAATAATCAGGTCATCTCCTGATTCCGACTTCTTTATTGAAGTAACGATTACATTCGGAGCATCGACAGACATGAATGAACCAGACTTAGGCATGTGCCCCGGATGTATCCCCTGATATATACATACAGGTATAGAAATAAATTCTTCCGCTATCCGGCTTATATTGGCTTCCTGCCAACTGCCCTGGTGAGGTACGAGTTTCATCCGGAAAGTCTGTATTCCCTGATCCATCCAGACATATTCCTTTTCCGTGTCGAGTACAACAGGATTATGATGCGCATAGACTGCCGAACGAGTGATAGAAACCCGCATGTCATTCTCTTTAGCACTATAGCCGTATTTGGCATCATTGATAATTGTAAGACCGTATTTATCCGATCCCTGTTTTCCTGTCAAGTCAACCCATCTTTGTCCCGGATCTTCATCCCCATTTGCTTCTCTAACCATGAATCCGTACGGAACTTCATAACTCGGTACCGGATTTTCCACATCTACCGGGAATGAGAATTTCAGCATCTTCAAGCGTTCGTGCCAGTCAAGGGTTACTGCAGCGTCTATCTCTTTGGAGCCTGCATATAATGTCCAATCAATGGTCAAGGTAGAATCTCCGTAAGAACTGATGGTCCTGATTGTTGCTTTCAATGGTCCGTTGTCAAGTACACGGATATTTGCATTACCAAAAGAACCTACTTCCTTATCGAAATTCACGATTTTATGACTCCAGGTATCGCTTGTATCTTCAATAACAATGGCCTGGCATCCGCTCATTCCTTTGGTGAAAACTTCATGTCCTGTCTTTTTATCCAGGATACCTAACGTTCCCTTACGTGAAAACGAAATTTTGTAATATTCATTTTCCATTGTATTTCCTTCTGCTTTGACCGGATTACCGATAGCAAGAGGAGTACCTACCTTGATACGAATCTGACGATAACCCATAGCCGGAAGTTTTACCTTGAAAGTAATACCACGAGTACCAAAAGTCTGGGCCTCACCCACGATCCACTGATAAGGAAGCTGATTCCCTTCATCGTCGGTAACGGAAACTTCCTGAGCCAGGCCTCCGAAACCTACTTCATACGTGATTTTAGATTCTGTCTCCCATGTATGAGGATTGAAAACAACCATGTATTTGGAATCCGGATCTTCGGCCGGTATCTGCCATTCGAGTTTCTGAACAGCCATGTTAGTGGATTCGTCGGCAATATCCAGTGCATAACCATAGGCATTACTCGCATCTTTGGTGTGTGATACCAAGGAAGTACCTGCTAAACTGTCATGAAATTGATAAAACAAAACCTTTTGCCAGGCTGAAGTAAATTTATCTTTCGGGTAAGAGTTTCCCCACATGATAGATCCGATGGCTGTAACCTTTTCGGCACAGATAAGGGCTGCTTCCGAAACGCGGTTGCCTTTCTTTATAACAACATCTGCAGTATAACATCCCGGGGCATGATGTTGAAGATCATCCTTGACTACGGGGATCTTCAGTGATTTATCTTTCCGTATCTCTTCAAAATATTCATCTACACTGCTATACTCCATTTTCGGAGCACCTTCTTCTGTTTTCATCTGTTCGATCATCCGGAGATTTTCCTTGGTAGGTCCTCCTCCGTGATCTCCCACTCCATAGAAAAACATGAATGTGCTCATCGGTTCTTTTTCCAAGCGATCAAGTACAGGTGTCATCCGCTCTCTTACACTCCTGTTACCATTATAAGCATCCTGGATACGATAAGTCAACACCTTAGTTCCATCTGTTCCTTCCCACCAGAACAAATCTGCCGGGATTGTTTTTTCGTGTGGGCCCGGACGCATGAAAACATAGTTATCCATTCCTTGTTTCGAGATTATCTGAGGAAGAGTTCCCGTATGACCAAAAGAATCCGGATTAAATGCGATTTTTGATCTTACACCCAACAATCGCTGCATGGTCAATTGACCATAAAGCCCCTGCCGAACCATGGCCTCACCGCAAGGTATATTCATGTCCGGCTCAATCCACCAGCCACCGACTACATTCCAGCGACCTTCCTTGATACGCTTCTTAACCTCTTCAAGCATCTGGGGATCATTTTCAGCAACCCATTGATAGAATAATGCCGAGCTGCAGGTGAAAATCATTCCCGGTGTTTCTTTCATGCGTTCCAACGCTGATCTGAAGGTACTTAACACAACAGCCACTCCTTCCGGCCATCGCCAGAGCCAGATCGGATCGATATGGCCGTGACCGATCATCTTAAAAGTGTACTTACTGGCCTGAGCCGGCCATAAGGATTGTGATGTCTGACCCAAAATAGAATTAAACGGGGTCAGGGCAATGGCTGCTGTTCCGAGAGCAGCATGTTGAATAAATTTTCTGCGGGAAATCGCATCTTTTCTTCTCATGATATTGTTGATTTAAAGTGTTTATTATGAATTTAACAGATTGATTGCAACAGATAAGGCCGCATAATCTCCGATATTCTCTCCTAATTCCGCGCTTTTAATCTCACACACTTGGGCAGATAACGGCAGTGCCTCCTTTTTTATGTTTTCTAATATAATCGGCCGTAGCATTTGTTCATTTCTTGTATAGATACCACCTAATACAATGACTTCCGGGTTGAGAATATCAATTAAAATAGAAAGCCCTTTACCCATAAAAACAGCAGATGTCCGATAAATCTCGAGCGCAATTTCATCGCCTGCCCAGGCAGCTTCTGCTACCATTTTTGCAGTCACCTTATTAATCTGGTCTGCGGGACACCAGGACACCTTTTCTCCCATTTGTATTTTTTCATAAATGAAGTCACGCGCCAGCTGAGCAATTCCTCCCCCACTGCAGAATCCTTCAAAAGAACCCATTTTTCCGTATCCGACAGGACCGTATGCCGATAAACGGATATGTCCCAGTTCCCCGGCATTATCATTTGCACCTGTATAAAGCTTATCATTGATAATGATCCCGGCCCCTAATCCGGTACCGTAGGTGAGAAACGCCATGTTGGAGCTTTTACGTCCGGCTCCGAATTTCCATTCGGCGATAGCACAGGCATTCGCATCATTTTGTAATTGTGCAGGAATATTAAATTCAGTTGTCACTATGTCCACAATCGGAATATTGTCCCAATCCGAAAGGTTAGGAGGAGACATAACGATACCTTTTTTACTATCCAAGGGCCCTCCGCAAGCAATTCCAATTGCTGCCGTGTTAGAAGAATCCAACCCGTTCTTCTTCATAATTCCGGCAGTCTCTTTCAATAAATTAGCGATCGTATCCTGAACATTCGTTGTCGCAAAGATCACTTTGTCGACTATTCTGATGCTTTCAGTTTCACTAATACCGTAGGTTACGGCACACTTGGTACCGCCAATATCCAATCCGATGATGTTTACTCCCATGACTTTTTATGTTTTTCGTTAATAAATTTTAAATGATATGATTATCGAATGTTTTGCCCGCTTCGCGGACCTGCTATGCGTCCAATATCCGATATTCATTAATTTTATACTATTCTGATCACTTTTATTCCTTATGTCCCACTCAACTTAATTAGTTAAGTAATGCTTTAAAAAAAATAACTCCAGTAACTTCTACCACCCATTTAACCAGTTAAGTTATGAGGTGATAAAAAAATCACCTTAATTCCATCAAACAGGGGAATACCTGTCCTTCAGGCTGTAAAGTAATATTTTCTTCTTTTTTAGCTTCTATATTATTGATTAATAACCTGACGGCACTGCGTCCCATATCAGCTACAGGCATCATGGCCGCGCTCATTTCAGGAGCCATAACCTCAAATGCCCGGGTATTATGCAAACCGGCCCATCCTTCGCCCCTTTCTATATCTATATTTCTTTCAAAAAAGTAATTAAATGCTTCCAAAGCCAGAATATGCGATGTAAAGAAAAATCCGTCGACATCAGGAACCGCTTTGTATATTTTATCAAACACATCGATAAGTTTGCGTTCAAAATCGGCAAATGGTACGGCTCCGTACAAATCCGGATTAATTTCCAGGTTTGCTTCCCTCATCGCTCTTGCATATCCATTATATCGCAGGTCCATAATTTTCAAGTGTGGATTCACAGTAATAATGGCTATTTTTTTCTTTCCTTTTGCTATCAGGTGTTTCACCAACTCATAGCTACTTTGCTCATTCTCGATAATCACATAATTCGTTCTCAACTCTTCGAAATAGCGGTCGAAAAGTACAAACGGATAGCCTTCCCTGATCAGGTTTTCAATTTCCACCTTCGAATATTTGGTAGGAGCCAGAATGATTCCGTCCACATGTTTCGTTTTGAACGACCGGATCATTTTTTCTTCCCGTTCAATTTCAGATTCAGAACTGCACATCATTAATGTATAGCCGTATTTTTCGGCTTCAAGTACGATTTCCCTGGCCATACTTGAATAAAATGCGTCTGAGATGGAAGGTAATATAAGACCAATCGTTTTTGTATTACCGGTGTTTAAGCTGCGGGCCAGGTAGTTGGGTTCATAATTCAATTCTGCGGCACACTCAAAAACTTTCTTTTGAGTTGCAGCACTTATCCCTTTTTTGTCCCCCTGGTCAGAGAGTACCCAGGACACAGTTGTCTTGGACAGATTAAGTTTTTCGGCAATATCAGCAAGTGAAACTTTTTGTTTCATTCCCTATTTTTTGTTTCTAGTTTTTGATACGATCAAAAGTGATTTACTTAACTAGTTAGGCAAAACTATAAATAAATATTCATACTTGTCAATTTCTTTTAAAAATTAACATCATTTAACAAATTCAGAATTATAAAACCTGGAATTGATCCCGATAGTTGGATAGTTGAATATACCGGGTAGCAACCTGGGAAAGTTGAATATTTTGAAAAATCATGATTTTTGCCTACGTTTGTAATCCTTACTAACCGGTTAATCGTGTTAACCCGATCAACATTGTTTAATTAATAAAAAACTCATTATGTGTAAAAACGTATTATTGTTATCGTTCCTCTTCTCCTTTCAGCTGCTTGCTGCTCAAAAAAATACACTGAAAGACTTTCCCCAGGGATATACTCCTGAAGAGGTAGGTAAGCGTCTGGCATATCATTTTGTGGACGACAGGCATGACCTCTATAGTGGAAGATGGATTCATTATGCTGAAGTATGTACCTGGAACGGAGCTCTTAAGTATGCTTCAATAACAAAAGATCAGAAACTCCTTAAACTTTTACAGGATAAATTCGAACCCTTCTTTACAACGGAAAAAGCATTATTACCCCCTATGAATCATGTCGATTTTAATATGTTTGGAAGCCTGGCTCTGGAACTCTATCAACTGACAAATGATAAACGGTACCTGGAATTAGGAATGGCTTATGCCGATACTCAGTGGGAAGTCCCGGCCAATGCAAAACCCGAAGAAAAAGCCTGGGCGGAGAAGGGATATACCTGGCAGACGCGTATGTGGATTGACGATATGTATATGATTACCGTCGTACAAACCCAGGCGTATAAAGTAACCGGCGATTCCAAATACATCGACCGGGCAGCAAAGGAAATGGTCCTTTACTTAGATGAGCTGCAACGCCCGAACGGCCTTTTCTATCATGCACCGGATGTTCCATACTACTGGGGACGGGGAGATGGCTGGATGGCAGTAGGCATGGCAGATCTGCTTCGTTATCTACCTCAAAATCACAAAGATCGTCCGCGTATTATGAAAGGTTTTCATACCATGATGAACAGTTTGAAAAATTATCAACGGCCAAGCGGCGTGTGGAATCAACTGATCGATGAACCCGACTGTTGGGCAGAATCATCCGGATCGGCCATGTTTACCTATGCTTTTATTACAGGGGTCAAACAGGGATGGTTAAATGCTGAAGAATATGCTCCGGCAGCCCGGAAAGCATGGATGGCTTTGGTTCCGTTTATTGATGAACGGAATAATGTAATGGAAGTTTGTATCGGTACGGGTAAAAAGAATGATAAACAATACTATTACGATCGTCCGCGCCTGGCAGGTGATTTTCATGGACAGGCTCCCTATCTCTGGTGTACGGTCGCTCTGTTGGAAAAATAATTCAGGAAATCAGGTAACTAAATAAAAGAATTCACTATGTGTAAAAAGATATTTTTATTCTCTTTTTTATTCTCTTTTCAGCTATTGGTTGCTCAGAAAAGCATGCTGAAAGATTTTCCCCAGGGGTATACTCCTGAAGAAGTAGGGAAACGTCTGGCATACCGTTTTGTAGATGCAAAACATGCGCTTCATGCAGGGAAATGGATCAGTTATCCGGAAACATTTTATTGGAATGGGTCTCTTAAGTACGCTTCAATAACAAAAGACAAAGAGCTTCTTAAACTGTTGCAAAACAAATTTGAGCCTCTGTTTACAACAGAAAAAGCATTTCTGCCCATTATGAATCATGTCGATTTGAATATGTTCGGAAGTTTGCCTTTGGAACTCTATCAAATCACAAAAGAAAAACGGTACCGGGAGTTGGGTATGCCATACGCGGATACCCAATGGGTAGTTCCTGAAAATGCGAAGCCTCAGGAAAAAGAATGGGCAGAGAAGGGATATTCCTGGCAAACACGCCTGTGGATTGATGATATGTACATGATTACTATTGTACAAACCCAAGCCTATAAGGTGACCAAGGATCGGAAATACATTGACCGGGCAGCCAAAGAAATGGTGATGTACCTGGATTCATTGCAACGTCCGAATGGTCTCTTCTATCATGCACCGGATGTTCCATATTACTGGGGACGGGGAAACGGATGGATGGCTGCAGGTATGGCCGAACTACTCCGGTATTTACCGAAAAATAATGAAAATCGTCCCCGCATCCTGGAAGGTTATCAAACGATGATGAAAAGTTTGAAAAATTATCAACAGCCAAGCGGTATATGGAATCAACTGATTGACGAACCCGACTGTTGGGCAGAAACATCCGGTTCGGCCATGTTCACTTTCGCATTTATTATGGGTGTTAAAAACGGATGGCTGGATGCCAAAGAATATGCACCTGCTGCCCGAAAAGCATGGATGGCCTTAGTCACCTATATCAATGAAAAAGGAGCTGTAAGGGAAGTCTGCGTCGGAACGAATAAAAAGAACGACAAGCAGTATTACTATGATCGTCCCCGTAATATCGGTGATTACCATGGACAGGCACCTTATCTCTGGTGTACCGTCGCTCTTCTGGAAAAATAGTTGAAGAGATCCGGCAATAGCATAAAGAGACTACATCTCAATAGAAAAAAACCCCAATAGTTAAACAAAAACTGTTGGGGTTCATTTTAAAAAGTATTACCTGTCAATCCTGCTCATCTTTTTTACGCCTGTAAACACCATATAAAACGGCTAATCCGGACAGAAGAAGCCAAGGGTCATAAGCAATGGAGGCCTCCTCGTCCACCAATCCTAATTCCGGATTATCCGAATCATTCGGATCATCATTCGGATCACCGGAAGCACGCAATGCCACAGGAGAATATGATTGCATCGATTCTGATAAAGAAGCATGATCAAACTCCTGAAGAGGAGAGGCTGCCTGCAGTCTCCAATCCGAAACGAATTCTTCTGAATAACCCATTCTTACAGACAGCAAGAGCAGGAGGACCAATAAATTGATCCTGTATAAAATTATTGATTTCATAAAAATTCTTTTTTTTTAATACTAAAATTCGCTGGAATTTTAGCGGGATGTTCTTAAAACTAATTTAAAATTTGTCATGTTTTTGGATGTTTGCACCTTAAGAACATAAATACCGGATTTCACAGGAGTATCCATCGTTTGATAATGGTTTTCAAGATGCTGAAGTTGATATTGCAAGATGCCTGAAACATCATACAAATAAATGCCAAGTATCTTATCTTCAGGAGAAGAAACGGTAATCCGGGATTCGCTTGTCATAACCGATATCCGGGAAGCCAACGGCTCATCTGTCTGAATACTGCCTGCTATTGTACCCTCTTTCAACGCAATATAAAAACGTCCTTCCAGGTTTTCCGTCGAAGATTTGACAAAAGAAAGTACGGGTTCTTTCCTCAGATCGTATGTTTTATTATTTTCCGCATCTACCAGAAGGACTTCCGAATAAGCCCCGAAACTATCCGCGCCTGTAACACCGATCTCCATCGAACCGGTTTGGGAACTCCGGATTCCCAATGGGATAAGATGACTTCCTGACGCTGTACTGATTTTGTTGATTTCCAGGGCCATCTGGCCAACCACAGTATAAATTTCCGGAACAGTTGTCAACGGAGAGAACAATTTAAAAATATCTTCTTCAGGGAGGTAGTTATCAGAATAACCTTCTGAGGCAGTCAAGACTGTATAACCGGTGTTACCTCCCGATGAAACGGAGATTTTCAGAACATCGGAAGCTGCCGGTGAGCTTTTCAACCGGGAAGAACTTCCCACCCTGGAAAGCGAAGCTGCAGGTGTAAAAGTCAGGCTTACATTACTGCCGGCACTTCCCTGAGTTTCGATAAGGAATGATTGCATCGGGGCAATGTATGGTTCTGCCAAACCGGCTGAAGGTTCGATATCCCCATCGTAGGTATAAAACTGATTTCCATCCCAAACCCGGAAATAATTACGGATTTTTCCTGTATTGGTCGCATAAAATGATGTAAAATCAAGATGCGACATGAATGGATTTCCAATAATCTCAGTCCTTCCCGTACGCACGGAAACTTCAAATTCTTTATTGGCACCTATCGGTTTTTCCTCATAAATGAAACGGTAACGATTATCCTTTTCCGGTTCGGTAACCGATGTCCATGCAGTATTGAAAACTCCTTTCCGATCATTACCGCCACGGGTCAAATTGAAAGGAGTACCGTACCATCTTCCATCCGTAGTATGATAGTCGTATTGGACATCGTGATCTCCGGTTGTCTCATCGAAACCAGCAGTCCTTCTCGGGAATTGATAAGGAGTTCCTGTCGGAAAATTCGTATCGGGATAATTTTTTCCATTGGCATTACTTCCATTCACCCACAAAACAAAACCGGAAGCAGCATCCAATTTTTCCTCTAACTCAGCAAACGCCTTGGAGAAATTCCCGGTAGAAACTCCGAGTACACCATCCGGATTGGGTTTAGTATTTGCAGCATAATCCAGGTCAAAATAACGCATGTAGATCTTAGGGGAAATAGCATTATCTCCGGTCCAGCTTATATCCCCGTGATAATCTGCCGAATACATATACCTTAACGGAGCCGACAACATATACCAGCGATTACGGCCAGGGTTGAAATCTACGTATGCATAACGATATTTCAACTGAGGGATCTGACCGACAGAAGCATTGTACTGAAAATAAATGTCCCGGCAGGCATCACCTGGAAGTAACAGCGGGTAATTGGTTGTTGCATTACCCGGTATGGTTACGTCGGTACACCAGATCGGATAACCACCGCTACCACCGGATGTATTTTCAGTCCAGTTATCAGCTGACTGCCAGACTGAAGAACCGGCCGCTGTCTTCCAGGTTGCTGCGGCTGGATGAACATTGACGACAATATCCTTAAGTTTAATATAATTCAGACCATCACTGGATGCTTTGATCGTGTAGGTAATGAACCCGGAGCTGGCCGGCTTGAAAATAAAAGAACCACTACTGGAATTAATTGTACTTCCCCGTTGATTCGTTCCTTCGAATAAAGCATAACTGGAATACTGGGAAGCAATGGTTCCGGATACAACAATATCCACTTTTACATCGCAGTTGACACAGGAAGCATCTGAAATAACCGCAATGGCGTTACAATCCCCGGATGGTCCGGAACAACAGGGATCGATACAATCAGGAATGCCGTCGCCATCTGAATCGGGACTGACAAAAGCGCCATATATACGAACTGTATTCGCGGCCACCAACAAAGAAGCCATGGTCAATTGAATTTCATTGAAATCGGCAACAGGAGTAAATTTCAGCATAACGGGGCTATTGGTTCCACCCAGGAGCGTCAAGTCAATCAATCCGGCGCTTACCGGATAATTGGTCCAGCCCCCTCCATTCAGACGGGTTTGAATAACCGTTCCGCTCAAAGCACTTAAATCCAGGCCCCCCGTAGGTTTAGCTATGATAAATCCAGCCTGATATTTTCCGGCCTGAATTACGGAGGAAGTCTTAACCGCTATTGAAACCGGATTTACAATTCCAACCAATTGATTGATACTTGCATAATCACTGGTATTCGAATTAATAATATTTCCTAAATTGGAAATCGTACTGATAACCGAAAGTAGACCGGCCGTATCGTTTAGTTTCAACTCAGCCTTGTATGGGCCATCAGCCGTAAGCATCTGGATACAATCGGCATCAGCCTCGCTTTTCGTACAATTTTCCGGTTCCTGAAAAGCATAATAAATATGCAAATCCGTCAACACACCAAGAAGGGAGTTGGAATACAACGCTACTGCATCAAAATCCTGGGTAGTGACAAAACCGATCCGCTGTTTCGCATTGCCTCCCGTACCGATTACATCTGCTGTCAGCACTTGCCCGGAAGGAGAAGATGCCTCCTGAAAGATCCCGTTTTTATACGTTTTGATAACCAGGTTGGATAATACACTTGCATCGATCAAACCGGTTGAAGATTTGATGACAAAACCGGTACGTGTACGTGCAGGATAAATCATGGATTTGTTTTTCACTCCGACAATGGGGCGATTGATATCCAACAGACTGAGCACACCGGAGGCATCCATATAATTATCCGGATCATTATCAACCAGATTGGAAGCTCCGTAAGTTCCGGTAAAAAGGCATAGCAAACACAATCCTCCGCTCGGATCGAACACCTCGATTCCGGAGCCGATTATCGGATTGTTGCATGAAGTTCCTATAAGTTCATTCTTACGGATATTGACAACATCCGTACATCCGTTGATACTACTATTGCTTACCTGAATCGTATAGACACCCGGGAGTGTCATTCCGCTTACATTACCATTACTGACCGAAGCATTCGCTCCCTGAGGCTGTGAAATAAGACTCCAGGTTAGACCAGTGCCCAAATTACCAAAAGCATAAGTAGATGCATCTCCGCAAAGGGTGATATCCGGGCCGGCATCCAGCATGCAATCACATGCATCAGGAATACCATCGCCATCCGCATCCAGGTTATCATTGCCGGTCGGGCATTTATCCACACAATCCGGAAAACCATCGCCATCCGTATCAATTTGGGCAAAAGCATAATAGACTTTTATTTGCCGGAGAGAAAGAATCGAAGACGAAGTCTTAAACCGTATTTCATCAAACCCGTTGTTTGTTTTAAACCCAATCATCCGTTGATTTCCAAGTATCCCCACATCAATAAGATTATCAGTCAATGATTTTGATTCTTTAAACGTACCATTCTGATAAATCTCAATAACAGAAGAATTAAACAAACCAACCGATAAAAGGCTTTCGTCAAATACAAATCCGGCATAAGTTCCGGATGAATAGGCTGTCCCAAATTTAACTCCTACATATCCAGCAGCTTCACCTAATGCCACAGCGGTTAAATTCATGGTTGTATAATTGGATAAATCCGCATCCGTTAAATTATTCAGACCATTCACTGAAAAGGTAGCTACTCCTACGCTATTATTTCCGGATACTGTCGTAACTGGAAGAGACACTGTATTCAATATTGGACAATCGAAACGACAACCGACCGCAGGTTCCACAAAAGCATAATAAACTTTCAATGTCGAAGCTACACTCAAACCAACTCCGGAATTGACAACCAATTCCACCTCGTCAAAATCAACCGTTGAAGTAAAAGAAATACGTTTCTGCCCACCGGATGTTCCAAGCACATTCAGAGTCAACAATTTATCTGCTGCTAAATTAGTAATGACTCCATTGTCTTTACGAAGATTAATGGAAAATCCACCCAACAGAGTAGCTGAAGCCAGACCTGCCGGAGGCTCAAAAACAAATCCGACTATTGTTCCTGACGGATAATAATGCTGAACATCTTTTACCGACACAATCGGAGCCCTTGTTATCAGGTTTAATCCTGCAACCGTATTAAATGAAGCTGCATTAGCCAAATTACCATCTGTTAAATTATTAAGATCCGAGAATCCGGAAAGGACCGTAGTCAATCCACCGCCAATCCGGTTAATTACCCTTCCCGGGCCAACTAAAGGAGTGTTACAATTGGAAGGAGTAAGCAAGGTCGGAGTACCTGTCTGAGCAACAACTATATTTCCAGTAAAAAGAAATGATACAAGTATATAAACGAATAAAAAATAAGGAATTACCCTTCCTATACAACCCATTTTATTATTAACATGAAGTAAAAAATACATCAATTTCATATTATTTCATTTTATAATTATTTACATATTTGAAAACATAACAAAAAGAAATAATAAATGTTTAGTATGTAATAATAAAACTAAAAATTTAACATAAAACTGAAAACGGAGATTTATTTACCTATACAATAAGAAGATAAAATATAATAAAAAAACTCCACCCCTTCATTCTTACCGGAAAAATGAGGGAGTGGAGTTTTTAACCTGCTCTATCAATAATCAACAGATCAAATGCCAGATAACACCGAATTGATCTTGTACGGCTCCGAATAAGGGGCTGTAAAAAGTAGGGGATAATTCCATGAGTATAGTTCCTCCTGCTTTTAGTTTATTGAAAACATGTTGAACATCCTCTTTGGATGAAAGTGGAACGGCCAACGAGACCATATCTCCTGATGTGATACCTTGTGTCGTATCACCAATCCAGACCTTCGTTCCGTTGATCGTCATTTCGGCATGCATTACATAATGATCCGTGTCTGGCGAAAAATGTTGCTTCATGTCTGCAGGCATGTCTTTGTACAACATGACTTTTTTGTCTTTTACCTCGAAAACGGTTTCGTAAAAAGCAATGGCTTCACCTGCTTTTCCTGCAAAATTGATAAATGGAGTGATCATAACGATTATTATTATTTGATTTTCAATGTAACATGATGCTTTATCGGAAAGTTTACCGAATTAGCAATAAAACACAATTCATTGGCTTTTTTATGAAGGCTTTCAACCTTCTCCCGGGAAACTTCTTCTTTGATCGTGACAACCGGATTCAGGGTTGCTTCCTTGAATCTTCCTCCCCCATCGGGTGTTTCAATCATGATCCCCGTCGGGTAATCGACATAATCGACGACGACAATACCACTATCTGCACACAAATGCAGGAACCAAAGCATATGGCAGCCCGACAACGACGACAATAAAAGTTCTTCGGGATTGTACCGGGCTTTATCACCCCGGAAAGCCGGATCGGCCGAACTCTGAATTTCCGGTTTATTCTCTGCACAAATAGTATGGTCCCGTCCGTAGGTACGATAACCGGAAGTCCCGGATCCGCGATTTCCGGTCCATTGGACGGTCAGTCTGTAGGTGTGCTCTTTGTTTATCATAATAAATCCGCGTTTATATTTCAAAATAGCAGCGATTGATTGTTACCCAATTTCAATTTTAAAACGTTATTTTTCCTATTAATTCTTTTACGGTTATTTTCAGTTCTTCCGGTTCCAGGATGGTGGCCATATCGGCAAATGAGAGGTACCACCGGGCAAAATAATCTAAGGAATCCGTGCGGTAGGTCTGGATGATGCAACCGTCTTCATCCGTTTCCTCACAAAAACCATGGGCGTATTTTCCCCAGGTTACCCGGTACAACGCATCGTTTGTGTTAAGTCTTATCCGAATCTTATGAGGAGTATGCATACAATATAACGTGTCGATCAGGCTTTGCAATGAAGGATGTTCTTTTTCAAACCCGTCTTCGGCAATGGTCAGGGAACGGATACGGCCCAGGTTGAATGTCCGGTAATCTGTACGAAGCTTGCACCAGGCCAGCAGGTACCAGCTTCCCGACATAAAGAAAATCCCCTGAGGTTCGACAGCCCTATCGGTAATCTGATTATTGTAAGCGGCAACATATTGTATAACGATTGCCTTCTTTTCAAGAATCGCTTTAAGCAAAGGTTGTAAAATATTAGATGCTTCCTGCCGGGGTGAATTATGAGCCTCTATCAACCGGATATGCTGATCGAAGTCGTCCAGGATGTTTTTCTCGGCTGTCTTCAATACAGCTCTTATTTTATCCATTCCGCTGCGGTACAATTCGAGCGTATCGGCATTCGACTGATTACTCACCAGTTTTTCAGCCATCAGAAAAGCAATTGCTTCTTCAGTAGTAAACATCAAGGGAGGGAGTTTGAAGCCCGAAACCAACGAATAACCAGAACCGGCTTCTCCGCAAATCGGAATACCGGCTTCTTCCAGAACACGTATATCCCGGTAAACGGTCCGCAGGCTAACCCCGAACCGTTCGGCAATCTGTCCGGCTGTAATCACGGAGCGCGATTGCAGGCTGACAAGAATTGCCGATATTCGTTCGAGTCTGTTCATCTATACAATTTTTTCGGGAAAGATACGGAATAAATTTTACATGGATTCTTCTTCCTGCATGATATTCCAGCAAATACCGAATTTATCCGTCACACATCCGAATTGTTCTGTCCAGGAAGTTTTTGAAAGCGGGCACAATACTTTTCCATTTTCAGCCAGGGCATCAAAAACTGGTTTTACTTCTTCGGCTTTTAATTCCAGATCCATGAAAACCGTATTGCCGGCTTTTTCCGGACCGCTATCCGGACACATGTCGCAAATGGCGATCATGTTATCTTCTCCAAAACGAATTGTCGAATACATGATTTTATCCAACTGGTCCTCTCTTGAATCCGGAGCACAATCCCGGTAAGTGTAAACCACTTCTTGTTTTCCTTTCAAAGCAGAGGTATAAAACTCCAGTGCTTCTTTCGCCCGTGAATCAAATGTAAAATGGGGTGTAAGTTTCATTGTTTTAAGTTTTTAATGTGAATAATCTTTTTGTTTTATCATGCATGACAATGCAAACTTAATCCACTCGTGTGACAACAGTATGTCAGTATAAATTAAAATTTCGAATGAGAACTTATTTATCCGTGAGTTGTTCTTATTTAATTATCCACTTAAAACAAAACAACCATGTACACAAAAATGATATTTCCGAATATTCCGGTAAAGGATCTGAAAAAAACAATGGATTTCTTCGGTGAATTAGGCTTCACTTTCAATGAAAAATTTACAGATGAAAATGCAACCTGTATGGTGATTAACGAGACAGCCTCGGTTATGCTTCTATCCGAACCGTTTTTCCTGTCATTTACAAAAAAGACACTGACCGATACATCCCAACATGCAGAGGTCATGCTGGCCATTTCCCTTGAAAACAAGGAAAAAGTCGACGCAATGGCAAAGAAAGCAATCGCTCTGGGAGCGTCGGAAGCCAGGAAAGAAGACCTGGGTTTTATGTATAGTTGGGCAATTCATGATTTGGATGGGCATATCTGGGAGTTTTTCTGGATGGATGAGAATGCGTATTAATATATATGTAACTTTGTAAACTATAAAAAAACAGATAAATCATGTTCAAAATAGGCTGTCATCTTTCTATATCCAACGGCTTTTTAGCCATGGGCAAAGACGCACTTTCCATAGGTGCCAATACGTTCCAGTTTTTCACCCGCAATCCGCGTGGAGGAAGCGCTAAAGCCATCGATCCCAACGACATCTCAGCATTCCTGGAATTGGCAAAGCAGCATGATTTTGCTATTCTTCTGGCACATGCTCCCTACACCTTGAATGTGTGCGCTGCTGAAGAGAACATCCGTAAATTTTCCTGCGAAATGCTGGCCGACGACCTCTCCCGAATGGAATACCTGCCGGGAAACCTGTACAATTTTCACCCGGGAAGCCATGTTCAGCAAGGAATCGAAATTGGCATCGATTACATCACTGAAGCCCTGAACAGTGTGCTGAAAACGGAACAAACGACTACCGTCCTGCTTGAAACCATGGCGGGAAAAGGCAGCGAAATCGGACGGACATTCGAAGAATTACAACTGATTATCGACCGGATAAACCTGAAAGATAAAATAGGAATTTGCCTGGATACCTGCCATGTATATGATGCCGGATACGATATCGTAAACAACCTTGACGGGGTCCTGGAGGAATTCGACAGAATCATCGGACTGAACAAACTGCGCGCTATTCACCTCAATGATAGTAAAAATCCTTTCGAAAGCCATAAAGACCGTCACGAAACCATCGGAAACGGTTCCCTCGGATTGAAAACGTTTGAAACGATTATCAATCATCCCAAACTCTGTCAGTTACCTTTTTACCTGGAAACCCCGAACGAATTACCCGGATACGCCCAGGAAATCAGCTTGCTGAAAAGCCTGTATAAAAGGGATTAAACGATCCCAATGAAATCGAACTGACCCTGATATTAAAAAGCCAACCTTTTCTAATCGTTAAAGCAACAAAAATACCCTTATTATACCTGTACATGTATTTTAATTTTATATGTTTGTACTCTATCGGCAAACAGCTATTGAAAAGCACTCATAAAATTAAATAAATTGCATCTATGCAGATATATTCCCGTTGTTATCCCTTATTTCTATAGCATGAAAAAACTTATTCTACTCTTCATGATTAGTGGAATGATCACTGTCTCCTCAATGAGAGGACAGTCACTTCCTCCTAAAAAATTCGCGCATCCCGAACGGATCAGTTATAACCAGCAGTGCTTTACCATTGAAGGTGAAAATATCTTTATCCTGAGCGCCGCATTTCATTATTTTCGTGTCCCTCAGGAGCTCTGGCGTGATCGTTTTCAGAAAATCAAAGAAGCCGGCTTCAACACCGTAGAAACCTATGTTCCCTGGAACTGGCATGAACGAAATATGCCGCGGAATACAACTGATTTTTCGCAATGTAATTTTGAAGATTTAAAAGAGTGGTTGAAAATGGCCCATGAAGAATTCGGGTTATATACCATTGTTCGTCCCGGGCCTTTTATCTGTGCCGAATGGGCAGGCGGAGCTTATCCGCGCTGGCTGGCAAAATTCTGTCCCGAAAAATACGAAACAAGTTTCTGGCTGCGCAGCAATCATCCGGAACACCTCAAATGGGCCAGACACTGGTATGATGCCGTCACACCTGTATTTGCCGGAGAACAATTGACTCGTAAAAAGCCGGGTGAAAAGGGAATTATCATGGTCCAACTGGAAAACGAATACGTCTATTTTGGCATGGAATCTTCCAAGAAAAAAGAAGTTCTGAAGGTCCTGGCCGATGCATGTACCGAAAATGGAATCGATGTCCCGTTATTCACCTGTGTCACGCCTGAAGTCCGGGGAGCGAAAGAAGAAACGATCAGCCAGTTGTTCGACATGGACAATCAATACGTTTGGTGGAATATGCATGAAGCCAAGAAACGCATTGAAGACCTGAAAAAGGAACAACCCAATGCCCCGGCATTTGTCTGCGAATTACAGGGAGGATGGTTCTCCACAGTAGGCGGAGGCTTGAGCGAGGACAGCTATCTGGACGGAAGACATGCACGCGGAATGGCGTTGATGTCCATGGCCGGAGGAGCTACCGGATTAAACTATTACATGTTTTTCGGAGGAACACATTTTGCAGGTTGGGGCGCACGTAGAATGACCACAAGCTATGATTACGGAGCCCCTCTGAAAGAAAACGGAGGAGTCGGAGAAAAATATGCGGCCGTAAAAGGAATCGGACAATTATTGTCCCTCTTCGGAAAGCAATTAGCAACCAGCGAAGCCGTCGATTTTGAAACTCCGGCAGATAAAGAAACCCTGACTATCGGCATACGCCAGGCGAAGGATGGCAAATTATTCCTGTTTTTCCTGAACCGGAATAAAAAAGAGGCTTTCCGTGAAAATGTAGAATTGAAACTGAAAAACGGAAATCAGATACGGATTTATTGCTCACTCCCCCCTCTGGATAGTAAAATGCTGGTACTCTCCCACCCCGGAGATCAGGGGAAATGGTATCCGGAAGAACAGCCATTACCAGCACGCCCGACCAATTTACCGGCTCCTATACGTATCGCAAAAGCTGAAAAACAACACGAATCGTTCAATGGTAAATGGCAACCATTAGGAAAGGACGTTTCTCTGCCTGAATTAGGGGTGAATGATTGCCGTTATTCCATGTATCGCAGTACAGTTACATTAACGAAAGACGAAATCAATAAATACGGCTCCTTGATCTGTGAGATGTTTACAGGCGATCCGCTTTACTTAGCAGTGAATGGAAAATTAGCCCAACGGGCTTCTTCCGACGAACTGGATAATTCATTTATTCTGAATGGTCTGCTTCATACAGGAAAGAACGAATTGATCGCTATTTATGAAAACCGGGGGCATGCCCATGGTTACCGTCCGATGGAAGAACTCAGCGGAATGAAAGCTGCCGGATTAGGAAAAAAACAATCGGCAATCCTTCCTATAGAAAAGTGGGAAGTAAAAGGAATGACGAATAAACGCATCGATGTAAAACAGGAACTGAGCAATCCGGATGGATGGGAGACTATTATGCTCGATCAGGAAACTATCGCCAACCTGGCTACCCTGCAAATCGCCGGCCTGGAAAAACCGAAATGGCCTGCCGCCTGGATATTACAGGGCAAAACGGGAACAGCCATTTACCGTACAAGCATAGAATTTACTCCGGAAATGATCTCCGACGGAAAAACAATGCTTGAATTTGCCTGTGTAGATGATGCAGGTACCCTGTGGGTAAACGGCAATGAAGTGGCAAGCCATGATGCCTGGGACAAGCCTTTCAGTGCAAACATCGCTCCCTATATCCGCAATGGAAAAAATGAGGTAGCTATTGTAGTACGGAATAACAGTGGAGCCGGAGGTTTACTTAAAGGAATACGTTTATTCAGCGAATTGAAAATAATGAAACCGTTGAAATGGGAAGTTTCCCTGGATTTGGGAGGAGTTCTGCAAAGAATAATCGACGGAAAAACTACCCGCGGGAAATGGGAAGTGGTAACTCTGAATACGGAAGATCCGCTTCTCCGCAAAGGGAACAATATTCAACCGAAAGGGGAACGGGATGCATTGTTGACCTGGTACCGGATCTCTTTTGAGTTGCCGGCTGCGAAGAAAAACACCTGGATTCCCTGGCGTGCCGTGATCAACGCTTCCGGAAGCGGTTATATGTGGCTCAACGGGCACAACATAGGACGTCATTGGGAAGAAGGTCCTCAACGGGAATTTTACCTGCCTGAATGTTGGCTTAATTCCGGAGGCCGCAATACACTTGTGCTGGGATTACGACAATCCGAAAATAATGGAGCTATTCTGAAAGGTGTTGAAATTGCACCTTATTACGAAGATGCAGAAATGAAAAATTAACTAAAAAAACTATATATGAAAATAAATATCGTTCTCTTTTTTAGCTTTGTGACAGGTATTTTCCTTGCACAACACTCATCGGCACAAATGACCGTCTGGTCTCCGGATAACCAGAACGGAACTTTCACCAATCCGATCCTGTGGGGAGATTGGCCCGATCCGGATGTCATTCGTGTCGGCGATGATTTTTATATGGTATCGACCAGCATGCATTATGTCCCCGGATGTCCGATTATTGCATCAAAAGATTTGGTGAACTGGGAAATGGCCGGCTATGCCGTCGATCGTTACGACGAAGACCCGCGATATGATATGAAAGATGGCGATTTATACCTGAATGGAGCATGGGCTGCAACGATACGGCACCACAAGGGAAAGTTTTACGTAGGCTTCTGTACGCCATACGGCTGGGGACGTGAAAAAGGCAATTTCTCGGTCTGCATCGCCGATAACGTAAAAGGTCCCTGGCAGCGCATTGTATTCCCGGAATATCTTTATGACCCGGGACTGTTATTCGATGACGACGAAAAAGTATATGTCGTACACGGCCAGGAAACCCTCTATGTAACCGAATTAAACCCGGACGTGAAATCCGTAAAGGGAGAAAATATCAAAATCTGGGACAAACGCTTTAAGAATGCGAATGAACTCGGAGGAGGCTTCGGCATGGAAGGAGCTCATGCTTACAAGATCAACGGAAAATATTACATTACCTGTCCGGCAGGAGGGACGGAAGGATGGCAGATCTGCCTGCGCTCGGACCATATATACGGACCTTACGAACATAAACTGATTATGAATGATTGCAGTTCATATCCTCCCAACGGATTACATCAGGGGGGAATGGTCCAGCTAAAAAACGGAGACTGGTGGTTCATTATCATGCAGGACCGGGGACCCATCGGACGCGTGCCCTGCCTCGTTCCCGTAAAATGGACGGATGGATGGCCCATGCTGGGAGTCGATGGCAAAGACGCCATTACCTATCAGAAACCGGAAGCAGGAAACAAAACACCCCGAATCTACAGCCCGGCCACTTCTGATGAATTCAATCAGCCGGCATTAGGCTTACAGTGGCAATGGAACCACAACCCCGACAATTCGAAATGGTCGCTGACCGACCGCAAAGGATATATGCGTCTGAAAGCGTCTCAGGCCGAATCGCTGAAGAAAGCAAGAAACACGCTGACCCAACGGGTGCAGGGTCCCTGTTCGGAAGGTACTGTAGTAATGGACTGCAGTGGATTAAAGGATGGAAATGTTGCCGGTTTCGGCATATTCGAATTTCCTTATGCTTATGTCGCTGTCCGGCAGGAAGGCGGAGCACGTAAATTAATCATGTACAACAACGATAAGATCATTGAAACCACAGATAATCTGTCTGACAATAAAATCTGGATTCGTACACGTGTCACAGACAAAGATTTCAAAGCACTGTTTTATTACAGCCTGGATGGAAAAAATTTCAGACCCATCGGAAACGAACTTCAGATGGGACTTGGACTACCCTGGACTGCCAACCGTTTTGCCCTGTTTAATTTCAGTGAGACCGAACAAGGGGTAGGAGGATACGCTGATTTCGATTGGTTTCATTTTACCAATAAATAAAACACAGGTATACAAAACTCGTTAAATGAATTGTAATGAATAAACGGTTTTATTGTTCTGTATTTATTATCTGTTTCTGCTTGACTTCCATTGCTCAGCGAAAGACAATCAATGACAATTGGGAGTTTCAACGACTGGAACGAACAACGGAGAAAGTTGAAATCAGGAACCAGGGTACGGATTGGAGTTCTCAATACAATGTAGAACACACAAGCGGATCCAACAACGAATTACGTATTCCCGAAGACACGCTGAAAGCGGAGTTTGAAATACTGAAAAAAGGTACCTGGTCAGCGGTAAGCCTGCCTCATACTCCTTTTATCGAAGAGTTGACTGTTTTACATCAATGGCAGGGAATCTGTTATTACAGGAAAAAACTGTCGATCAGTACCGCCGAAGCAGCCAATCAGCTCTGGATGGAATTTGAAGGTGCTATGCATTTAGCCGATATATGGGTCAACGGAAAACACCGGATGCAACATGCAGGTGGTTATACTCCGTTTGTACTTGATCTCACCGGAATAGTGAGAACGGATGCCGAAAATGAGATTCTGGTACGACTCGATAACCGGAATAACCCCCTGATTCCTCCTGGGAAACCCCTGGAATCCCTTGATTTTTGTTATTACGGAGGACTCTACCGGGATGTCAACCTCATTGTAAAACCGGAAATTCATATTACTCATCCGATCCTGGCCGACAAACAGGCCGGTGGAGGAATTTTTGTCACTTATCCGGCTGTTTCAGAAAGCAGGGCGGAAATACGCATACAAACTGAAATCGCCAACAGATCAAGTACAGGAAAGGCCGTTTCTATCCGGCAGACCTTGTTTGAATGGACTAAAAAATCAGGGAAAGGGAAAAAAGTATTAACCGAAAGTCAGGAGCTAAACCTTACAGCGGAAAACACACAATCAGTGGTTCAGACAATAACATTGAACAGCCCCCGGTTATGGCATCCGGATGCTCCCCATCTTTATGTATTGTCTACCGAGATTCTGACAGGCGATCAAGTTATCGACCAGGAGGAAACCCGGATCGGAATCCGGAGTTTGGAGATGAGCCGGGAAAAGGGATTTGTAATCAATGGCAAACCGTTGCGTCTGGTAGGTAGTAACCGCCACATGGAATATCCCTACGTAGGTAACGCCATCCCGGATCAGGCGCAATACCGGGATATGTACCAGATCCGCTCGAATGGATTCAACATTGTCCGCCTCGGACATTACCCCCAGGATCCATCCGTACTCGATGCTTGTGACGAATTAGGATTATTGGCTATCGAACCGATTCCCGGCTGGCAGTTTTTCAATAAAAATCCTCTTTTCTCCGAACTGACCTACAGGGATGTACGCGATATGATCCGTCGCGACCGCAATCATCCGTCCGTTGTGATGTGGGAAACAACACTGAACGAATCCTGGCCCCCCAATCAATGGAAAGACCAGGCAGTTAAGACCGCTCATGAAGAATATCCGGGCGATCAGTGCTTCACTTCCGGAGATGCATATGGATACGATGGTTTTGATGTCAGTTACAACGATTGGGAAGAAGGTTTCAACCGCCCGAATAAAACAAAGAATCCCGGTTTCATCCGTGAATATTATGATTACGAATTCGGTGGTCATTATAGTACTACCCGTATCCGGAGAGGAGATGGAGAAAAAGCGGAGCTACAAAACGTCTGGAATGCGCAATGGTCGCACAACCGTTATAGAGCATACTATCCCTGGACAATGGGAGATGCTGTCTGGAGTATGTACGATTACAACCGGGGCTGTTGCGACAACATTTGCTACAGCGGAGTAGCCGATATTTTCCGTTTACCTAAATTCAGTCTTGCTTTTTTCAGGACACAGTTATCTTTCGGAAGTTACTTACCTGAAGAGAGCAATGTGCCATACGAAACCTTCATTGCCTCTTACCGTTTTCAGAATCTATCGGATACAGTAATTGTATACGGCAATGTAGAAGAAGTAGAATTGGTTCTTAACGGGAAGACTCTGGTCCGGAAAAAAGCCGATAATGGGCCGGATACAGGCTACACTCCCAAAGCGGACGGAGGTAATTGCCTTCAACTGGCCTATCCTCCGTTTACTTTTTCCCAACTACCGAAAGAAAAAGGAGAATTGAAAGCCATCGGTTATGTGAACGGGAAAAAAGTAACCTCTTGCACGGTTCGGACTCCCCAATCACCGCAAAAACTGGAAATCGATTATTTTGAGAGCGGCTGTGCAGCCTCAAAAAATGATTTACTGATCATTTACGTACGTTTGTCGGATGAACAAAATACCTTGTGCCCTGTCAATGATATTCCTGTCTCATTATCCGTACAGGGAGGAAAAATTCTCGGGCCTCCGGTTTTCCCGGCGGAAAGTGGCATCGCTTCCTTTCTGGTACAAACTCAGGAAGACTCTAAACTGATCCTGGAGGCTTTCTGTGGAGAAATGAAACAAAAGAAAACCATGAAACTAAATTGATAACCACCGATGAAAAAATGGGTAGTAATAGGGGTATTGTGGATGAATTTGTCCGGCATACTTTCACTGCATGTCAGTGCGAAAGACTATCGTACGGATTCTTCTGATCGCTGGGTGCTCTGGTCTGAAAGTCCGGCTGTTTCATGGGAACACGCTTTTGTCACAGGAAATGGACGGCACGGGATGATGATACCGGGAAATACCGGTGACAATCGCATTATCTGCACCCATGAAGAACTATTTATACGAGGCTGGGATCATCACAAGGTGACGGTTCCCCTAACTTCTCACCTGATGCCGCAAGTCCGGAAATTAATGGATACCGGACAAACCGACGCCGCTGCTAAGTTGCTTACAGGGGAAGCCGATCGGCAACTGAACGAAATGGGTGCACGGGAACGCTGGCCCCTGATTCCTCACCCAGCCTTCGATCTCCGCATCCAGATGAAAGAAAAATCCTGTGACTCCACCTATTACCGGCGCCAACTGAATCTGGAAACAGGAGAAGCTTCTGTTTATTGGAAAGACAACGAAAGGGAAATCTTTGAAGAGTCGGCATTCTCATCGAGAAAAGACAATGTGAATGTTATTCGCCTGAAAGCAAACAGGAAGAATAAGCTGAACGTGATGTTAAGTCTGGAAGAAACACCAGGACGCCAGGGAAGTCATTTTGATCATGACCTGGATAATGCTTTTCTCTCCATCAGAAATGAAGCTACTCCCGGCTGGCTGACCTACCATGCCGGTTATACCAAAGATCCCGGAGGTTATGAAGGGTTGGCCCGGGTAACGTTGAAAGGAGGGCGGATGCAACAGAAAAACAACTGCCTGGAAATAGAAAACGCAGACGAAATATTGATCGTCCTGCGGATCACCCCACTGGAAGATGGAAACAACTCGATGATAGACGATGTAAAAAGAGAACTGACCCGGTTACCCCGACAATACGCCGACTTACTCGCGCCTCATGCCCGTGAACACGGAGACATGTTCCGTCGCATGCAATTCGACCTGGGATGTGCAAAAGAATGGAAAGAAACGTCTACTGAAAAAATGCTGGCTACAGCCAAAAAGCAGGGAGTTACACCCTTGTTTCTGGAACAGGTGCAAGCCATGGGACGTTACTTACTGATCTCTTCTTCAGGCAAATACCCTCCTCCCTTACAGGGAATCTGGGGCGGAAGCTGGAAACCGGCCTGGATCGGAGGATTCGTCTGGGATTCCAATATCAACCTGGCTGTTTCTGCCGCATCCATGAGTAATTTGTCCGAATGTGCCGAAACCTATTGTGAATATGTGGAAAATTTATTACCCGGATGGCGTTTGAATGCAAAAAATTACCTCGGCTGCAGAGGTTTTATTGTGGCACATTACAACGATCCGACCAATGGATACCTGACTCACTTCGGAAGTTCTTTCCCCTGGATGTTCTGGGCCGGAGGAGCCGGCTGGAACATACGTCCTCTCTACGAACATGCCATGATGACCGGCGATAAACAGTTTCTCAGAAACCGGGTATTGCCTCTTTATCGGGAAATGGCTGAATTTTATGAAGATTTTCTTATTCCGGGAAGCGACAGCCTTTATCATATTTATCCAAGCATATCTCCGGAAAATACTCCCCCCGGAACAGATACCTGGTTGAGCAAAGATGCTACCATGGATGTAGCTATCGCCCGGGAAGTATTCGGATTACTTTGCCGGATGGGGCATGAATTAAATCTGGATACCAAAGAAATCCAGAAATGGACATCGTATTTAAACCGGCTTCCTGCTTACCGGATCAATGAAGATGGAGCGTTAGCCGAATGGGTCGATGATAACTATCCGGATATTTATCATCATCGCCACAACTCCCACTTATATCCTGTTTTTCCGGGAACAGAGCTAAGAAGTACGGATGAGAATACCGCTTTAACACAAGCAGCGGAGGTGGCATTGAATAAGCGCTTTGCCTTCGACACCAGTTCTGCACATGGCCTGATCCATTTAGCACTCCAGGCTGCCCGGTTGAAAAATACCGATAAAGTGGAGCAAAACCTCGAACGATTCAGTAAGCGGAACTATTTATACAACGGATTGGTATCTTCTCATGAACCCAATAACATGATATATAACCTGGATGCTATATTGAGCTTCCCGAGGTTGATAATGGAGATGCTGATCTTTACGGATGCCGGACGGATCGAGTTATTACCCTCATGGCCCTCGGATTATCCGGATGGCAGCATTAAAGGAGTACGCATTTATGGAGGTCATACCGTAGATATGTCCTGGAAATCCGGAAAACTGAAAAGCCTGACCATTCATGCCGAAAGTAATGAACGGTTTAAGTTAACGTACCGGACTGAAGAAAAATACGTTGAATTAAAAAAAGGAAAAACTTATAAAGTTTGGTAAAAGAAACGATCAATCAACGATGAAGTACAGGATACTTATTGTTAAACCTGAAACCGACACCCAGCATCAGGAAGTTAGGCATGTGGAAATCCTGGAGGCAATAGCCGATATGGAGAAATGAGTTCCGGGTGATTTCAGTCTTAAGAGCCAGCACCTGATAAAAAGCATCGAGGTCACCGCCCCCATGCAGTACATTGACTCCCATGCCTAATCCGACCGTAAAATAAGGCATGACGTATTCTGCCCGGGCGGATAGGCCCAAAGCCAACTGCCTGCTGATGTGAGGATAAGAAAATTCCTGCCTGACTGTTGCCGAATAATCCCTGGCATAAACATTGGCACTTCCATCGTAAACCCCATCCAAAGACACTCCCGCACGGAACTTATACCCAAAATTATACATCGGAGCAAAGTTGAACCCTAATACCGTATAGGCATTAGGTGAAGGAAGCCTTTTTTCCTCATACACGACTCCCTTTCGTCGCCAGGAGCCGAATAACACCAGATCGTAACTGATGTGACGGGTAAATTCCGGAATTTCGGACCGATACAAAGGCTTAGCGAGGGGATACGATTCTCTGTTGAAGTTATATATTAAACCTACTTTCAGGCCGAGACTATTCAGTCCGGCATTCGGAAATTTCGTATTACCATTGGAAAAATGAGAAAGTGTAATCCCCGAATTCAGGTCGACCTGACGGGAAAGCATCCAATTCAGATAAAAATCCATATTAATATAGGCATTTACCCTTGATCCGACCATGATATTACGAGAATTATACTGCTCATCATACGGTTCCCATCCGGAAGAAATTCCGAAATTCCACTCATAATTGAAGGATAGCTGAGGGGTAAAACGAGCAATACGTGCTCCCTGAAACAGGTAGAATGCGACTGGATCACCCAATTCCCTCGGGTTACCAAAAGAATAGCTTGCAAAACCAATGCCCTGATAAGCCCCTCCGTAGATCCGGTCCATGCAACTGTTGAGCTGGTGTTGAAACGAATATTTCAGATGCACGGAAAGCGAATTCTGAATCTTCTTTTGTGCATCATTTTCGCCTTTCAGGAAAGGATTTGTCGGAACAATGTACTCCGGACGAACTTCCAATCCGAAGCGACGGATAAAACGATTCAGAAACAAGGAAGAATCCGTAGCGGAAAAAGAGCTATCCGGCGCACTGCTACAATCTGATTCCCGTTCTTTTGCAAAGGTAATATCAAACATGAAAAGCAACACTCCCAGAAGAAATATTACTTTCCACTCCCCTATTTTGTTTTTCATATCGAGCTTGAGTCTCTTTTTTACAGATGGTTCAGATAAAACCTCCGAAAGAAGTCGTAAAGATACGACTCTTGTTTTAATTTTTCGCCATATCTCCTGGATACAACATGTTAAAAAGTGCAAGAATTTCTTAATCCTCCTCCAACAAGTACTGATCCTTAAAGGTAATCCAACATACTTTTTTTACACATAAAAATCCTTCTGATCAGCACAACCCCCGAAGCATTCCCTGAAAATACAGAGGCTTTAAAACCCGTGTTTTCAGGATCCAGCCAGGCCAGTGCTCCACACCCGGATCCAGGAAAGGAATGGAGGGTGTCGGCTCCTTATCATATCCGAATTCAGCCATCAATACTTTTCCACGTTCGGTAGCAAACGGGCATGCTGTGTAGCCGTCGTAAATTCCGGTAGGCGTTTTTCCTTCCATCAATGCAATCAGGTTATCCACGGCCACCGGAACCTGCATGCGAATAGCAGCTCCGGTTTTGCTGGTCGGAATTCCGGCGACATCTCCTACCACCATGACATTCGGGTAACGAACATGCACCAGGGTACCTTTGTCGGCAGGCACCCAACTCTCCTGCTTACCGGTCTCCGGATTGAAGGCAAGCGGTGATGCTTTCACAAAATCAGGAGCGCTCATAGGAGGCACAATGTGCAGAAAATCATAGTCGTGGCTCACCGCTTCAGTAACACCGTCGACTGTTTTTTCAAAATATACTTGGTGGGCAGCCGTATCTACGGCTTTAATCCGATGATGAAAAGTTACTGGGATGTGACGTTCTTCGTAGATTTTTTCCAGGCGTTTGCAAAACAAGGGAACATCAAACATCTTATCTCCGGCGCTGATGTATTGAAAATCGATCTTTTCCCGTGTTCCCTGTCTCCGGCTGTAATCTTCCGCCATCATATTGATTTTTTTAGGAGCGCCTCCGCATTTCAGCTTGGTCCAGGTATCGGTAAATAAGGCCCGTCCTCCTTTCTGGGACAGTTCCTGTATCGCGGTCCAACATTGCTGGGCGCTTTGAAAATCGTAAATACAATGCACATTTCCAACCCCCAATGTTTCACGGGTTATCCCCTCTATTTCTTCAAAATGCATTTGAATACCGGGACACAATACCATAAAATCATACGGGATAGTACCACTTTTTGAGGTCTTGAGGCAATTATTATCGGGATCAAGTTCCGTTACGGAATCTTTCACCCATTTGACATCCGAAGGAATAAGTGATGCTTCCGGTTTATGAACCTCCGAGGCTTTGCAGACCCCACTGCCGATCAGGGTAAAACCCGGCTGGTAATAGTGTGTTTCGCTGGGATCAATCAGTGTTATATCGGGATTGGACAATGCCCGTTGCAACCGGGCAGCCATGCTGATTCCGGCGGCACCACCTCCTACAATTACAATTTTAGCTTTGGCGTTACTAACCGGGAGATTGAACCGGATCACTTTGTATGCGACCAACCCGACACCTGCAGCTACAGCAAGTTTGGCAAAATTACGACGGGTTAAATAAGAATTAGCTTGTTTCATTTTAAAAATTTACAACACGTTTTTAAGTTTATCCGTTAATCGGCAATCGCGTCTTTTTCCGGATGATTTTTGTATTCGAACATCAGATCAATCTGCTCCTTGGTCACTCGCTCCAAAGACAATTCAGGCAGGTTTTCCTGATCAAAAAAGCCTTTATCCAGAATATCAAAAGCGGTATTGAATTCACCTCCCGTTATTTCACACAAAATGAAGATTTTATATACATAATGCAGCGCCGGAGGATGGTTATGACACTTTTTATCCAGTACGGCCAGCAGCCTTACCGGAACAACATCCAATCCGGTTTCTTCTTTGACTTCTTTGACTGCAATTTCCTTCGGACTAAATCCGACATCCGCCCATCCACCGGGCAACGACCAACATCCGTCTAATTTTTCTTTTACCAGCAAAATACGTTCCTGAGAATCAAAAACGACAGCCCGTATATCCACTTTGGGTGTAACGTATTCATTTTCAATTTTAAAAGATCCGGAAATTTTGGATACCGGAATATCGGTCAACAAACCGGCTATCGAAGAACTAATCTCCTGCAATTCGTTGTAACGTTCCGTATCATATTCATTTGTGGAATAAACCAACCCGTTCTGAGCCAATGCCCTTATCCGTTGGGAGATTAAAATAAGCTGTTCCTCTATATTCATGTCTGTTTGAATTTATACTGCAAGTAAAACCTGATGTATCCATACAAATGTATTGCTTTTATTTCATAAAAAGTATTATCATGCTCAACAATACCCGGAATCATTTGTTTTACATGAAGTTAAATTTTTAATATGAAATATCATGACAACTCTTTCTATTTCCTTCGAGAAGGATTATACAAATAAAAAAATAATCGTCACATCCAAATTCGATACTCCATCCGGAATCATCTGGGAAGCATTCACCAACCCAACGATCCTGGATAAATGGTTTGCACCTGAACCTTACCGGGCAGTCACACAAATCATGGAATTTAAAGAAGGAGGCCGCTGGTTGTACTATATGTTGTCTCCCGAAGGAAAAAAATACTGGAGTACCTCGGTATTTACCTCTATCCGGGATCACAAATCGTTCGAAGCATCGGACGCTTTTTGTGACGAACAGGGTGTCATCGATACAAATCTCCCCCAAATGACCTGGCAATATAATTTCCTGGAAGAGAACGGCAAAACCCTTGTCGTGGCAACCATTACTGCATCCGATGAGAAAAGCATGAAACAATTGCTTGAAATGGGATTCGAGGAAGGATACAAAACAGGACTTAATCAATTACAACAATTATTAAACGAAACAAAAAATAGCCAATAGGCTATGATTTTGAATGTATCATCTTTAAATTAGTCACACAATCATGATTAAAGTTGCAATTAACGGATTCGGACGGATCGGTCGTCTGTCCTTTCGCAAGATGCTGGAAAGTAAAAAACTGGAAGTCGTTGCTATCAATGACTTAAGTAGTCCTGCCATGCTGGCGTATTTACTCCGGTACGACACCATCCAGGGAATGTTGGATGCTGAAATCAGTTATACGGATACGGCATTGATCGTCAATGGTAAATCCATCGCTATCTATGCAGAACGTGTACCGTCCAGCCTCCCCTGGGCAAAACATCAGATCGATCTGGTACTGGAATGTACCGGTATATTCGAGTCCAGGGAAAAAGCATCCGCCCATTTACAGGCCGGAGCGAAAAAAGTGATCATATCTGCGCCATCGGATAAAGATGTAAAGACCATCGTTTACAATGTCAATCATGATATTCTGAACAAAGACGACCAACTGATCTGCTGTGCATCCTGCACGACCAACTGCCTGGCACCTCTGGCTAAAAATCTTCACGATCATTTCGGAATCATAGCCGGTCAGATGACTACCATCCATGCATTCACCAATTCTCAACCGTTGATGGACACTCCTGATCCTAAAAGTAATTTCCGTAAATCCAGGGCCGCTGCCGACAATATCGTTCCTTATACTACCGGCGCTGCCAAAGCGATCGGCCTGGTTATTCCAGAATTGCAAGGGAAACTGGACGGAGCCTCCCAACGCATACCGGTTCATGCCGGATCTATCGTTGAGTTATTTACCATCCTGGAAAAACATCCGACTGTGGAACAGATCAACGAAACAATGAAAGCCGCCGCGAACGAATCGTTCGGATATACGGAAGACGCCATTGTATCGAGCGATGTCATCGGCATGAGCTATGGATCTCTTTTCGATGCCACACAAACAAAAATTGTTACCAACGGAAATATTCAACTGGTTAAAACAGCCGCCTGGTACGATAACGAAATGTCGTTTGTTTCTCAAATGATCCGGACTGCAGAATATTTCGGAAAATTAGAATCTGGTTATAAACATTAGAATCATGGAGGTTTCAAGACTCTTTGGATAACGAAATTTTCAGAAAAAAACAGGTTTGTTCAACTGTTGAATTTAGTTAATTGAAAGTAAAAATATTAAAATAGAAAATCCGGATTTAAAGAAATCAGGCTTTTATCTCTATATTTGTGGTCAATATCAAAACAATAGGAACAAAACCAACATTCTTTAAAAATTAATATTTATGAAAAGTATTGCCAAATTCTTTATTTATGCATTCGTACTGGGAGTCGTATTTTCTTCGTGTGGTGATGACGATGATAAAACAACAGGAGCCTTTACCGATCTTCAGGGAACATACAAGGGAACAGAAACCGTATCTTTAGTGGGTATGGCCAGGACACCGGCCGTAACAGATGATAAAACAGTGGATTTTGAAAAATCATCGACCAATACCAATCTGTTGAAGGTGAATCTGCATAATAACCTGGGGTCTGACATAACGGCCACCAATACCGGGTTCAATAATTCCACCTATAACTTCAAACTGTCAAACGTCAATTTAGTGGGAGATGTAGACATACCTCAATACATGAAAGATTGGTTGAAAATTGATTTTGACTATAAATCCATCCAGAAAATCGATCTGGTTTTACCTGCAACCAACGGAAAACTGGACCGTAATTCCGGCATCATGAGCTTTAAGTATACCGGTACAGTTAAATTCTATTTTACTTTACAAGACAATTCGACTACAACTAAAGAATATAACATCGAATATAACTATACTGATCTGAAGAAGTAATTATTTATTTATTCAATCACCGGCTATAAAAAACAAGGCAGGACTATTGATCCTGCCTTGTTTTTTATAGCCTTTTTATTTATCATCCTCTGCTTTTTAAGCTGTTCGGGTCCGGGTTGATCCTTTCGACCGCTTTTTTCACCTCCGTATCGGTAACCTGGTGTTTATTTGTACCTTTCTCATAATCAGTTTCATCCTGAATCATTTTCTTCGTTTCACCGACAATATTGGTTAAACGAACTTTTTCCGTTTCTGGTGTATTTAATTCCATGTCCATTTCTTTGATTAATTTTTAATTACTTTACATTCATAACAATTTCATGAATCATAAAGTTTACAGTTTCTCTCCTATGTCCTGTTTTCCGCACAATTAGAGTCCCGAAGGGAGTCACATTGAATACCCGGGGGGAACGCTTCGCTCACCCCCGGTTATTCAAAGTGACTCCCTTCGGGACTCTAATTGTGCGGAAAACAGGA
>JAVBKV010000006.1:0-24440 GCA_031553885.1 Bacteroidales bacterium | reverse complement strand
CTACAGCCTAAAGTATGCAAAAAAAGGGAGATAAAAGGAATGTAATAACCTGAAAACAGAAATAGTCGAAAAAAAAGCATGAATGATGAATCTATTGCTCTTTTTTCGACTATTTTATTGGTCTTTTAGCGAATTGGCCTCAGTAAACGCTATTTTTTTTCAAAATGACTTCGATTGCTTTTTCCAGTACTTCATCCCGGCCCTCTCGAATTCCTTTTATGGTTGGTAATACTTCAATATCCGGTAGTATTCCTACACGCTGAGTTTCTCTTTTATCCGGATAATATACACCTAATCCGGTAAATATAACCTCTATTCCTGGAAGACCAATTACAGATATATTTCCATCTGCTCCTGTTGTCCGGCTACCTACCAGTACGGTATTGGGTGCACATTTATATTGCATGGCAATGAATTCCGGGTGACTCTGTGTGTATTCATTGATCAATATAACTTTTTTTCCTTTAAAATAGTCAGGGTTTTCTCTCCCGGCATAATTTCCCTCATTATAGGTAAATAAGCCCGGCTGTGAAACGGATGAACGTGTACAATAAGCGTATAGTACAGGTTTAGGGAATAGAGGAAAGTATCCCCAGTAGTTTTTAATACTGTTCGGATAACTTCGTAAATCGATGATCAACCCTTTAGTGCCCGAATCGAATTGCATGGGTAAATAACCACCTCTTGTACTACCCAGACAGATGTAGTCGATCCCGTTATCCAACCGTGTATAGGCAGGTAAATCTTTCCGGGTTCTGTTGGGTACATTTACTTCCGATAACAAAAATGCATTGAATGTACCAGTGTGCGTTTCTCCATTTCTTTCATAATGGATAGTCATCTTGTTTTCATCAGAACGTAGCACGGATGGTGCTATTTTTTTTAGTTTTCCGGCATAATGTGAAGCCGGAGTATATTCAAGTTTTCGCTTGATAATATCTTCAACAGTTTCATTGTTGACTGAAAGTATAACGTCTCCCGTTCGAAAAGGATAGCTATTACCGTTTGAGTCTTTGTCGCGATAACAATCTGTAATCACCGCTTTTCCTTCGATAAACGTTATTTCATACGGAAGCATGTATTTCCCTTCCCAATTTGCAATATCAGGATGAATTGCTGTTGCATTCCAGCCATCCAGAGGAGACATTATCCGGGCATGGGAGTCTTCCAGGCGGGTTAGTAATTTCAAAACGGCTAACTTATATCCCAATTCTCCGTCCGCATCGATAAATTGAGGTATAAATTCCCGTAATACATCATTCCAATTGTCTTCTATCAGGTATTTATACGCAAAATAATATTGAGCCGCATTCCATAAACGAAACAAACCTACCAACCTGTAGCCTGTATCCAACGAAGAAAGCTCGGTATACTGGCTTTCTTTACAAAGAATTGCACTGGGACCGTACCGATAACTCACATAATTAGTACTATCGGTGTTTCTTTCTGCATCCCTTATTTTTTGTAGTTGTGCAGATACTTTTCCCAGATTTTTTGTATCTTCAAGCCAACCCAGGTCCGGATACATTTTCACTTTATCAGGAGAGGGTTCAGAAATGGAATTGGATGGAGTTACTTCACCGAAAGCAGAAATCCATTTGTTCAATATATTGTTTCTCTCTTCTTTGGATTTAGTATCCTGTATTTGAGGAATTATACGAAACAATTCAGCATCCATGTCGTATTTTCCCATCGATATTTTCGGATGATAAAATTTTAGAAATCCCCATACTTTACATAATACAGCAAGATCTTCGATTGTTTTTTCATTGTAATCATTGATGATTACACCCGAATTTTCTGCGTAATCAGATTGTTTAACCGTTTGGGAAGTACAACAAAACAAGAATAGAACTAAAAGACTCAGTATGCTAACGGTAGTTTTCATGGCAATAAAGTTTAGAGATAAGTTCTGAAATTACTCATTCAAACAAATTGAATACCTAAATGAAGCACAATAGTATAAATTTTAAACGAAATTAGCAAATATAAAAAACCCAGCAAATTCAAAACTGCCGGGTTTTTTTGTATAAAAGATAAACTACTATTACATAGACTCTACCCAATAAGAACGGGCCTTGTTGCTTGAGTTCACTTTATTAAACTTCAATGCAGAACTAAGTTCTATCGTATCGTCTGCTTCAGCAAGCTTATCATTATCTTCCATTACTGCAAATTTCTCCAAAGCTGAAACCAAAGCAGAAGAAGCGATTCCATTTTTCTTCAATAAAGCAACAGCATATTTATCCGCTTTTTTACTTTGATCTTCAGTATAAGGGATCTGGATCAGTTCATTCACTACTGTTCCTAGTTTTTCGCCTGAAAAAGAAAGCATTTTCTCCAACTGAGCACCGGCTGCATTACTGGCATTCTCCTCTTTAGCTACTTTCACCAGATTATCACGACAGTCTTTATTCACAATATGACCGATCTGATTGGCAATGATTGCCAGTAATTCATCATCTTCCAAAGCATCCATCATGCCTGAATAAATACGGATACATCCATTTGCACAAGACAGGATATTAATTTCCGGATTTTCATAAACCTTATAATTCAAAGCAAGTCCATCAACAGAAACATAGTTTGTTCCTACCAGTTTGGCCAACCGTTTGGTATATTCGCTGTTATCAGCAGAAACAGTATTATTTTTATCCATAAAAACAATAATGTTGTCAGCTACTTTGTTGGCGGCTACATCAGATGCGAGGTCTCCGGCAACATCTCCAGCCGCTTTTGCAACTGATTTTCCAACATTTTTCAGATTCTTACTGAACTGAGCGTTAACATTAAGAGCACAAAATGCTACTATTGAAAACAATACAACAATCTTTTTCATACATTCTTAAAAATTAGTAAATAAATTACGTTATGTTAAAGTTATCCTAAATAAAAATACCTAAAAATGATAAGCGACCCCCAATCCAAAAATTTCCTTAAACTGCAGTTTCGGACCTTCATCAACCCCCTTGGCGCTGATGTAATGCTCTTTATCATAGTATCTCAGAGTGGTACTGAGCGTGGAAGTCAACACTTTATTGATCTTGAAACTAAACAACATTTCCCAGTTGATATCGACATTCCCGAAGGATTCGTTGTAAGGAGTAAACATATCCAGCTTGGAAATAAGATCGACGTTGGTCATGATCGTTTTTTTCAACGACGCTTTTAACAGCGTACCGGCCTCTACCTGGATATTATCTCCTTTGTCAATCCCGAAAGCACCCGCATTGGACAACGAATCATCCAGCACAAAAAGAAAACGGACAGTAGCCGGAGAATAAAACAAACTGAAAGAATCATTCGGTTTGAAATCGACCCCAAGCGCCAGGTTCGCATAAGCGGGAGCCATAAAATTGGAAATATAATTTTGGGTATTCGGATAATTATACCCCTTGGCAAATTGGGTATTGAAATCACCTAACAACGAATAGTAGAATTTTTTATTGATCTGATGTCCCAGTTTCGTAGTAAAAGATATTTTATCAGAACTCTTTCTCCAATCATATTCGTCCGAATAGATCAGTCCATATTCAAGAACCAGGTCATTATCCCAGGCCCATTTATCCTTGGCATAATCCAACGAACCATTCAGGTAGAAGTTAGATGCCACAGCATTATCCCCTCCGGCTGACCAGTTAACCAATGCTGTTTGAGAAAAATTGATCCCGGTAATTCCGGAAAGCTTCCAGTATGAAGTATCCTTTGGAGCAATATCCTGCGCCTGTGCATTTAAAAATAATCCGGCCAGGGCAACCAGAAATAGAGTAATTTTTGTTCTCATAAATAATAACGACATTTAACCATTAAACATTGAATCGAAAATGCATCACATCTCCATCCTGGACAACGTATTCTTTCCCTTCAATGTTCATCTTTCCTGCCTCTTTACATGCACTTTCAGAACCATACTGGACATAATCCATATATTTTATAACCTCTGCGCGAATAAATCCTTTTTCAAAATCCGTATGAATCACGCCGGCGCATTGAGGCGCTTTGCTTCCTCTCAGGTAAGTCCAGGCCCGGACTTCCTGCACTCCGGCCGTAAAATAAGTTTCCAGGTTCAACAGCTTATAAGCCGCTTTGATCAACCGGGCTACCCCTGACTCGGACAATCCGATTTCCGAAAGAAACATTTCACGCTCTTCATACGTCTCAAATTCCGCTATTTCCGATTCGATTTTGGCTGCTACAATCAGTAATTCGGCATTTTCTTCCTTAATCGCCTCCCGGACCATATCCACATATTTATTTCCTTTTATTGCAGAAGCCTCGTCCACATTGCAGACGTACAACACCGGCTTGGCGGTCAGGAGATATAATTCCCGGGCTATTTTTTCTTCGTCTTTCGTTTCAAAAGTTACCGTACGGGCCGATTTTCCCTGTTCGAGGGCTTCTTTGTAGCGAACCAGCACATCATACGCCTGTTTGGCCTGCTTATCTCCTCCGGTCTGAGCTTGTTTTTGTACCTTCGCAATCCGGGAATCAATGGTTTCCAGGTCTTTCAGTTGCAGTTCAAAATCAATGATCTCTTTATCCCGTACCGGATTCACCGATCCGTCGACATGCGTTACATTTTCATCGTCAAAACACCTCAACACATGCAAAATAGCATCGGTTTCCCGTATATTGGCTAAAAATTTATTTCCTAATCCTTCTCCTTTGCTGGCTCCTTTTACCAATCCTGCAATATCGACGATCTCAACTGTAGTCGGAACAATCCGTTGAGGATTCACGAATTCCGCCAGTTTATTCAACCGTTCATCGGGAACAGTAATTACACCCACATTCGGTTCTATCGTAAAAAAAGGAATATTAGCTGCTTGTGCCTTTGCATTGGAAAGACAATTGAAAAGGGTTGATTTCCCGACATTAGGAAGACCAACAATACCGCATTGTAAAGCCATTTTAAAACAAAAATTTAAAAATTAAGAGTGCAAAGATACGTTTTCTTTTTTGAAAAAATGCCCTTTTCATTTATCTCATCCATAGGCAGGAACTCCATCCGACCTCTCTGTTCATTTCCCTTATCAAAAATGATGCCGCACCTTAAAAAGGAAAAAGAAAAGGGTCCGGATGAAAAGTTAAGAAATTACTTTTACGAGTGAAAACAACTGCCTGGTAGTCCGGTATAAATTTTTCCGGGTTGTTTCGGGATTCATGGCCTCCTCGAGGGAAACCGGACCGGGCACAATGGAAAAAGCAGCCGTAATACCGATTTCATTGATTGCTTCCGGGTTTTCAATGCTTCCGGCCAAAGCCAGAACAGGCACTTTATGCTTACCGGCAACCGTCACGATTCCCTGGGGTACTTTTCCCATGGCTGTCTGAGTATCCATACGACCTTCACCTGTAATGACCCAATCGGCGCCTCTCAGGTAATCTTCAAATCGAAGACAATCCAATACCAACTGAATACCAGGCACCAAGGTCGCATTCAGGAAAGCCAACATCCCCCCTCCCATTCCACCGGCAGCTCCGGCCCCCGGAACCTGCTCAATATCTTTGTGTAATGTATTACGAATAATTGAAGCAAAATGCTTTAAACCCTGATCCAATGTTTTTGTCCTATTTAAATCAGCCCCTTTCTGCGGAGCGAAAACAAATGCAGCTCCCTTTTCCCCTGAAAAAACAGTCTCCACATCGCAGGCCACCCGGAACACAGCTTTATCTAAAAGAGTACTCCGGCACGAATCATCGATGGATGCGATTTGATCCAGGATTTGTCCACCCTGTCCCAGCTCATTCCCCATATAATCCAGAAACTTATATCCCAGGGCCTGGAGCATTCCGGTCCCGGCATCATTCGTAGCACTTCCTCCTATTCCGACTATAAAATCCGTACAACCTTGTTCCAGTGCATCCAATATCAATTGTCCTGTACCATAAGTAGTTGTAATCATCGGATTCCGTTTTTCTTCCGGAATCAACGCCAGTCCGCTGGCAGCGGCCATCTCAATCACAGCCGTTTTTCCATTGTCCAGGATTCCATACCGGGATTCAACCGGAGACATCAACGGATTCATAACCGTCAGTTTCCGGAACGATCCTTTTCTTCCTTCTACCAAGGCATCCATAGTACCATCTCCTCCATCCGCTACAGGGAGCTTAATTACCTCACAGGAAGGAAAAACAGAAAGAATCCCTTTTTCAATGGCAGTCGCAACTTCCATGGAAGAAAGGCAGCCTTTGTATTTATCACTGGCAATAATTATTTTTTGCATAATCACATTTTTTCGCAAATTTATACGATATTTTCGCAACGTTTCCATTGTTTTGCATTTAATTGATATCGATTCAACTTTTAAATGAAAAAGAAAAATGATGATCCGCATGTTTCCCCGAAGCTAATGCAGCAATCATAAAAGAAATATAATTCAATAAATAAAAGAGAATTAAGATGAAAAACAATGTATTTTCCATACTTTTATTTGCTTTAGTTCTAACCTTTTCAGGATGCGAGAAAGATGACTTAGCCTACAGTAAAAAATGCAACGAATGCATTCAGATCACAGGCCGTATAACAACGACCAACGGAACCGCTCCTATTCCGAACCAGAATATGACTGTCTATTGGAATAATGATGCTATCAATTTACTGCATTCATTCACACGGAAAAAAGCAACCGGCCGAACAGATAAAAACGGATATTACGATTTGAAATTCAATGTCAGGGATAGTGAACTGAGAGAAGGGAGTTTTACATTGGTAGCAGAAGATATAGATACAAAAATTTACTACGAATCACCAGGTCTGGCTTATTTCAATTCCAATAAAATGAAGAGGGACACCACCCTACATGTCAATTATACCATTCCTAAAAAAGCCTTCATTGAAATGCAGACAACTAATGCTAAGGAAATAAAACCGAATGATTACTTTGCTTGTACATACACATTTCTCGGAGGAGTCGACGGAAAACAGGAAATGAATATCGTAGGTCCTTTGAGTTTCCCCAACACCATTGAAGTAGCCGCAGAGCAACCGGTGATTTTAAAATTCTCTACAACGAAAGACGGTATCCTGTCTGATAGAAATGATACATTGACATTAAAACCTCTTGAAATATATAAATACACTGTAACTTTTTAATTGGCTATACGATCAGAGTTCCGGAACCGTTGAAACGAACAAATCCCGATAATAATGGAAAGAGGAACCACATCCATACGTATTTTTATTTTCAATGCGCTTCCAGCCAGTTTTGCCCGAAGCCGCAATCGGCAGCCAACGGAACCCGGAGCTGAATAGCATTTTCCATTTCTTCAATAACAATTTTGCGTACCGGTTCCAGTTCATGAGCCGGTACATTGAAATTCAATTCGTCATGCACCTGTAAAATCATTTTTGATTGCAGATTTTCCAATTGAAACCGCTTGTAAATCCGGACCATAGCTACTTTTATAATATCAGCAGCAGATCCCTGGATCGGAGCATTAATCGCATTTCGCTCCGCATAACCGCGTACAACAGCATTTCGGGAATTGATATCCGCCAGAAAGCGTTTCCGATGGAAAAGCGTTTCCACATAACCGTTGTGACGGGCCTTTTCAATGCTTTCATCCATATATTTCTTGACGTCCGGATAAGTTTCAAAATAACCGTCAATCAGTTCCTTGGCTTCCGACCGGGGAATCGTCAGTCTTTCGGCCAATCCGAATACGGAAATTCCATAGATAATCCCGAAATTAGCCGTTTTAGCTTTCCGGCGCATATCTTTAGTAACCTCTTCAATCGGAATTTTGTAGATTTTAGCCGCTGTAGCCGCATGAATATCCTGTCCGCCGGCAAATGCCTCGATCATGTTCTTATCGCCGCTCAGATGAGCCATAATGCGCAATTCGATCTGAGAATAGTCGGCCGAGAAAAAAACACAATCCGGATCCGGAATGAAAGCCCGGCGTATTTCCTTCCCCTCAGCATCCCGGATCGGAATATTCTGCAGGTTCGGATTCGTCGAGCTCAGACGTCCTGTAGAAGTAACGGTTTGATTGAAAGTAGTATGAATTTTCCCTGTCTGAGGATTGATCAACGAGGGTAGGGCATCGATGTAGGTACTGAGCAGTTTTTTCAGGCCCCGGTACTCCAGCAGTTTTCCGACAATCGGATGCTTGGAGCGCATACTTTCCAGCACTTCCTCATTGGTGGTATATTGTCCGGTTTTTGTTTTCTTGGCTTTATCCACGATCTTCATCCGGTCAAACAGGATTTCACCGACCTGTTTGGCCGAGTTAATATTAAATTCGGTCCCGGCCATCTGGTAAATTTCAGCTTCCAGATCGATCAGTTGAGCCGTGAGTTCCTGGGAAGAAAACTTCAGGGCCTCCACATCCAGTTTGACTCCGGCTGTTTCCATATCAGCCAGCACCTGGACAAGAGGCATTTCAATTTCATAAAACAACCGGGAAAGGTTGTTCTTCTCCACATCCTTTTCAAAAATATTTTTCAGTTTCAGAGTAACATCCGCATCTTCGGCCGCATAATCGGCAATAATCGGTAAAGCCACCTGCCGCATGCTCAGTTGATTTTTTCCTTTTGCTCCGATCAATTCTTCAATCGGAATCGTCTGATAGTTGAGGTAGGTCTCAGCCAGGTAATCCATGTTGTGACGAAGTTCGGGGTTCAGCAGGTAATGCGCAATCATCGTATCGAACAATTGACCTTTCACCTGAATCCCATATTTTTTCAAAACGATGATATCGTATTTAATATTTTGCCCGATTTTTAAAATCAACTCATCTTCGAGGATCTCCCGGAAATTTTCCACTAATCTTTTTGCATCTTCTTTTTTTTCCGGAACCGAAAGATAAAACGCTTCATTTTCTTCGATTGCGAACGACATTCCGACCAATTCGGCCGACAAGGGATCGACTCCGGTCGTTTCCGTGTCAAATGAGACTTTTTTATGAACCTTGATTTTTTCGATTAAATCGGATATTTTTTTCTCATTATCAAGAACATAATACGTATGAGAAATCGATTTCAAGTCGCTGAGAGTTGAATATTTTTTTTCAACTGTATCATTGGCTTCAAATTCGGCAAAGAGCAGCCCTTGAGCGGGATGATTTTTAGGGGAGGGGAGAGGTTGCTTTTTTTCTTCCCCGAAAACCCGGGAGGAAAGATTCCGGAATTCCAATTCATCGAAAATCGATTTCAATTTTTCTTCATTCAGATTTTCCCGTTTCAATTCTCCGGGATTGAACCGGATCGGAACATCGATTTTAATAGTCGCGAGAAATTTGGAAAAAAGAATCAGGTCCCGGTTATTCTCAATCTTATCTTTCAACGATCCTTTGATTTGGGAAGAGTTGCTTAACAGGTTCTCGATGCTTCCGAATTCAGCAATCAATTTTTTAGCAGTCACTTCCCCTACGCCGGGACATCCCGGGATGTTATCGGACTTGTCTCCCATCAATCCCAACAGGTCGATCATCTGCAGGGGATTTTCCAGTTCGTATTTCCGCTTCACTTCTTCCACGCCTAACACTTCAAATTCGGAACTGCCATACTTTGGTTTATAAATAAAAATATGCTCGTCGACCAACTGTCCATAATCCTTATCGGGAGTCATCATGAATACTTCGAATCCGGCATTGGATGCTTCTTTGGCGAGAGTTCCGATCACATCATCGGCTTCATAACCGGCAACTTCCAACAAAGGAATATTATACGCCCGGATGATATCCTTGATAACCGGAACAGATTCACGGATCACTTCCGGTGTCTCTTCCCGTTGTGCTTTATATTGCTCGTAAGCTTCGTGACGGAAAGTCGGTCCCGAAGGATCGAAAGCCACACCGATGTGGGTCGGATTTTCTTTCTTCAAAATATCTTCCAGTGTATTGACAAATCCGAAAACAGCCGAAGTATTTTTTCCTTTGGAATTGATCCGTGGGCTTTTGATAAAAGCATAATAGGATCTGTAAATCAATGCATAAGCATCTAAAAGAAATAGCTTCATAAAAAGCAGGTTTAATTGTTTTACAAAAACAAATGTACTGCTTTATTTCCATTTTCCATTTTACAGGTTTCATTTTTCATTTCCTTTCACTACCTTTGCGCTTTATTTCAAAGAATTATGGATAAGCGTACTTCAATTGCAAAACCCGTGGAAAAAGAAATGGAGGCTTTCAACAAGCTTTACATGGAAATTTTGCAAGGACACTCTTCTGACTTTCAATCGATGATCGATTACATAGGTGGGGTTAATGGTAAAAGAATCCGCCCGCTTGTGTTATTATTGACGGCTAAAGTTTGCGGAGAAACCAACCAGAAGACAATTAATTACGCGATTGTCCTTGAGCTTTTGCATACGGCAACACTTATCCACGACGACGTGGTGGACGATACCAAGGAACGCCGGGGAAGGCCTTCGGTCAATGCCCTTTACGACAATCGCGTCTCGGTGTTACTCGGCGATTATATTCTCTCTCTGGCTATTGTCCGGGCTGTCATGTCACAAAGCCTGCCCATACTGGGAATTATCTCCAACCTGGCTCAGAACCTGGCAGAGGGAGAGTTAAGCCAGTTGATTTCATCCAATGGAAAAATAGTGGATGAAGACCGGTATTTTGATATTATCCGGAAAAAAACAGCGATCCTGCTTGCTTCCTGTTCCGAAATGGGAGCTTTATCTGCAGAAGCTGATAAAGAAACCATTGAAAACTTCCGTTTATTTGGAGAATACTTAGGGATTTGCTTCCAGATCCGGGACGATATTTTCGATTATTTCGACCAGGGAGAAATCGGAAAACCAACAGGAAATGATATCCGGGAAGGAAAAATCACGCTCCCACTCATTTATGCACTGAAAACTGCACCGGAAAAAGAGTCCGAATCCATGCAGGCCATCATTCAAAGCCAGGATTTCACGACAGAAAATGTCAAACAACTGATCGATTTCGCAAAAGCACAAAAAGGAATCGAATACGCCCATGCTAAAATGGATGAATTCAAACAAAAAGCCCTCTCTCTCTTGGCTGATTTTCCGGAATCAGAAGCCAAATCAGCCCTGATCGAACTGGTTGATTATATTATCGAAAGGAAAAAATAATCATGAGTTGTTCCAAACGCCTGCTTTTCATCATTTTTGCGGCAGCGTTTTGCCTGAAAGGATATTCCCAGCAGGAAGATTTTTCTTTCCGTTTATCAAAAGCCGCCCTGGAACTGACTAAAGACAAGGTCCGGTATGACCCTTCTTATTTTTCGATTCCCTATCCGAACGGAGATGTTCCTGCCGACAGAGGCGTTTGTACAGATGTCATTATCCGGGCGTATCGCAAATTAGGAATCGATTTGCAAAAAGAGGTTCACGAAGACATGAAAAACAATTTCAATAAATACCCCCAAAAATGGGGATTAAAGAAACCCGATACCAATATCGACCATCGCAGGGTACCTAACCTGATGACCTTTTTCAGCAGAAAAGGAAAAGTCAAGATAAAAACAACCGAACCCGCAGGCTACCTTCCCGGAGATATCGTCACCTGGGACCTGAATAACAAAGGATTAACACACATCGGTATCGTCGTTAATAAAAAATCCAGGGATGGAAAACGATATCTGATTGTCCACAATATCGGCGGAGGACAGGTCATGGAGGACTGCCTTTTCTCCTGGACGATTACAGGCCATTACACTTACTCCGGGTCTGGAATTTAATCAGCGCTTTCTCTGGTTAATTGCAATACAAATTATCAGGCCTGTTAAAGCACCTAAAACATCGTACAAAAAATCCATCCAGTCTCCCGAACGAGTAGAGGAGAGATACTCCTGTGCAATTTCAATCCCTCCACTGTAAATAACCGGAATCAAAAAAGAAGCAAAAAACATGCTCTGAAAAGAGGTTCTGTTTCTGAAAAAACGACTGTTCTCAAAATAAACAACCAAGGAGACGCCCATAAACATGACAAAATGAACAATTTTATCGATGTTGGTCACTTTCACCTTCGGCAGGTCGGACGCACTCATAAAACACAACCAAAGTATCACGGCACAAATCGTAATACTCATCCAATATTTCTTTAAAAATTTCATCCGATCGCCTCCAGTAAATTTACAGCCAGACTACTCGCTCCAATCCGGAAGTAATCAGGTGTGAGCCATTCTCTTCCAAGAACTTCTTTCACAATTGTATAGTATTTCACAGCTTCTTCTGCAGAACGGATTCCTCCCGAAACCTTCAACCCGATCTTCCGGTTGTGTAAAGCATTGTATTCCCTGATTGCCTGGCACATAACGTAAGCAGCTTCAAGTGAAGCTCCCGCATACACTTTTCCTGTGGATGTTTTAATAAAGTCTGCACCGGAATACATCGATAAAATCGACGCTTTTTTGATATTTGAAGCTGTTTTCAACAAGCCTGTTTCAAGAATTACTTTTAAATGTGCGTCCCTGCATGCATCCTTGATCTCTTCAATTTCATTGCAAACTTCTTCGAAATTATTCTCAAAAAACTCACCCAGATTAAGCACAATATCGATTTCATCCGCCCCTTCGGAAACCGCCAGGGAAGTCTCGGCAATTTTTACTTCAATAAAAGTTTGAGAGGAAGGAAACCCGGAAGCAACCGCAGCAATTTTCACATCGGCAGTCAAAGCATCTTTGACGATCCCCGTAAAATTAGGAAAAACACAAATGGCAGCTACATTATCCATGTCCGGACGAGAGCCTTCAAATTCATTGACTTTTTCCACAAATTTCCAGATACTTTCTTTAGAATCTTCCGTATTTAAAGAAGTTAAGTCAATGCAGGAATACAGTAATTTCAAAACTTCCTTGTTATTATTTTCTGCATACTTTTTTCCGATTATATCCGAAACTTGCTGACAGACAACCTCATCTTTCAAATTCAAGTCAAAACGGTTTAAAACTTCCTGATACTTGCTCATATTTATTCATTTTTTCAATTTATCATTATTCAAATGGCGTTCACTGTCCCTTAAAGTCTTTTTCTCCATATTCCGCTCAAAAGCTTCTGTCAGGTCTACTCCGGTCTGGTTAGCCAGACAGATCAGTACCCACAATACATCTGCCATCTCATCCGCCAGGTTCTTTTCCAGGTCTGTTTTTTTAAATGACTGATCGCCATACGTACGAGCCATAACGCGGGCCAGTTCTCCCACTTCTTCCGTCAGAACTGCCATATTGGTCAGTTCGCTGAAATAACGGACTCCATAGGTTTTAATCCAGCTATCTACTTGATTTTGAGCCTCTTTTATAGTCATTTTATTCTCTGTTTTTAGAATCAATCAGGATTGTTACCGGACCGTCATTCACTAATTCCACCTGCATATTAGCTCCAAATTCTCCGGTTTGTATTTCTTTTCCCAACACAAGCGATAATTCCGAACAGAATTGATTATATACCGGAATTGCAACATCCGGCTTCGCAGCTTTGATGTAAGAAGGACGGTTTCCTTTTTTAGTCGAAGCATGTAAGGTAAACTGGCTTACACACAAAATTTCTCCCGAAACATCAAGAATAGAACAATTCATTACTCCATCCGGATCATCAAAGATACGTAAATTTATTATCTTTTTACAAAGAAAATCCATATCTTCCTTTGTATCAGAATCTTCTATTCCGACTAAGATTAAAAGACCCTGCATGATCGAAGACTTTACCTTCCCGGCAATCGTAACCGATGCCCTGGAAACCCGTTGAACTACGACTCTCATAGTATACGTAACCCTTTCAATAACAATTCAGCCTTACTTTTTCCGATCAATCCGGCAATTTCAGCTAGAGGCGTTTCTTTTATTTTCTTAACACTCTTGTATTTTTTCAATAAAGCTTCTTGGGTGGCAACCCCAATTCCTTTGATCGAATCCAACTCCGAAACAACCTGCTGCTTGCTTCTCTTATCCCGGTGAAAAGAGATTCCGAAACGGTGCGCTTCATCCCGGAGATGTTGAATCAATTTCAGACTTTCGGAATTTTTATCCAGGTAAAGCGGGATGGAATCGTTCGGAAAATAAATTTCTTCCAATCGTTTGGCAATACCGATGATCGGAATTTGTCCGTAAAGATCCAGGTCTTTAAGAGCATCTGTTGCTGCATGAAGTTGTCCTTTTCCTCCATCGATCACAATCAACTGGGGAAATGACTGATTTTCTTCTTTCAATCGTTTGTACCGGCGATAAACAGTTTCATACATCGAAGAGAAATCGTCCGGTCCGACAACGGTTTTGATATTAAAATGCCTGTAATCCCGCTTGGATGGTTTTGCTTTCTTAAATACCACACAGGCTGAAACAGGATTTGTTCCCTGAATATTGGAGTTATCAAAACATTCGATATGAACGGGTAATTCGGTTAAATGTAAATCTTTCTGGAGAGTCAGCAGAATCCGGACCGAACGTTGCTCCGGATTTAATTTTTCTGCCTGCTTCATTTGATCGACCTTATACTGACGAACATTTTTCAGAGAAAGTTCGAGTAACTTCTTTTTATCCCCCCGTTGAGGAATGGTAAATTCCACTCCTGCAAGATCGATGTCAAGAGGGAACGGCACAATGATTTCTTTCGCATTGCTTTTGAAACGGTTACGCAATTCAACAATACCCATTCCCAGAATTTCTTCTTTTGATTCATTCAGCCTGATTTTATACTCGATTGTATAGCCCTGAACAATGGATCCCGATGCGATATGTATGTAGTTAATATAGGCCGAAGAATCGTTTTCATCGAAAGAAAAGACATCTACATTGTGCAGGTTAGGGCTCACTATGACTGATTTTGCCTTGTAATTTTCAAGCATGGCAAGCTTCTCTTTCAACAATTGCGCCTCTTCAAACTTCAATTCAGAAGACAATCGCATCATTTCATCGTATAGTTGCCGGCTAACCTGGTTGAAGTTTCCTTTCAGAATTTCATGAATAGCCTCTATCCCTTTATTGTAATCCGCTTCCGACTGTAATCCTTCGCAAGGACCCAGGCATTTTTTAATATGGTATTGCAAACAAACCCGGAATTTCTTTTGCTTTATATTTTCCTGCGACAAAAAATACCGGCACGTTCTCACCGGATACAAAGCCCCAATCAACCGCAACATAAATTTAACCGTTGTCACAGAAGGGTAGGGCCCATAATAAGTCGATTTATCTTTCACTATCGTCCGGGTTTGAAATACCCGTGGGAAAGGCTCATTTTTCACGACAATCCAGGGATAAGTCTTATCATCTTTCAACAGAATGTTATAACGGGGCAGATACTGTTTGATCAGGCTGTTTTCAAGCAGCAAGGCATCTTCCTCCGATTCAACGACGATGTACCGGATGTTTTTAATTTTCCGGACCAAAATCCGGGTTTTCGGATCATCCTGTGTTTTATTGAAATAAGAAGAAACTCTTTTTTTCAGACTTTTTGCCTTCCCGACATAAATAATAGTATCCTTTTCGTCCAGGTACATGTAGCAACCTGGACTCTCCGGAATTGTTGATATGAGGGAAGACAAATCCATTTTTGAGTTAAATGTCGTATTTCACTAAGGAATCTACCTGAATGGAAGGATCAAAAATCGCTCTTCCTTTCAGTTCTTCCAGTTCAACAATAAAATTAACAATAATTTCCTTCGGATTAAACCGATGAACTAATTTACATGCGGCCAACATCGTCCCTCCGGTCGCCAGCAAATCATCATGCAACAAAACGACATCGTTTTCATCCAAGGCATCCCGATGTATCTGGATCGTATCCGTACCATACTCCTTCCCATACGACTCCTCATAAACAGCAGCAGGTAATTTACCGGGTTTACGAATCGGCACAAAACCCACCTTCAAACGAGTTGCCAGAATAGGCCCCATAATAAATCCCCGGGATTCGATTCCGACTACTTTAGTAATCCCTTTATCCTTATACATTTCATACAAATCATCCGACAACCTTGCCAGGCATTCGGCATCTTTGAATAATGTAGTTACATCTTTAAACTGAATTCCCGGAACCGGAAAGCCCGGCACATTCCGAATCGACTTCTTAAATCTTTCTGTATTCATTCTTGTTTTTCAATTTTTTCAAAACAACCATTTGTTCCACGTGGAACATTTTTTCGTTATCTACCTAATAATACTAACAATACATTAATATCATGAGGAGAAATTCCGGGAATCCGACTCGCCTGAGCAATTGTTTCCGGATCGATGGAAGTTAACTTTTGCTTCGCCTCTGTCGATAACGATTGAATCGTATTGTAGTCAAATTTTCCTTTGATGCGAATATTTTCCAAGCGATTGATTTTTTCTGCAATGACTTTTTCCCGGGCAATATACCCTTCATATTTCATTAAAATTTCAGCAGCCTCTACAATTTCCTCCTTTCGCTCGGGAATCAAATCTAATTGCTCCCGGAACGCAGGAATCAATTCAGCCACATTCTCAATATTCAGTTGTGGACGAAGAATCAAATCAATCAATTTCACCCCATGCCGCAAAGGAGAGGTTCCGTATTTTTCTAAACCGGCATTGATGTATTCCGCTTTTACGGAATAATTCTTTGCAAAAGAAACGATCCGCTCTATCTGTTCTTTTTTCTTTTCTAATAATTGAAACCGATCTGTTTTAGCCAATCCTAATTGATAAGACTTTTCTGTTAAACGCATATCGGCATCGTCCTGACGCAACAAAATTCGATATTCCGCCCGGGAGGTAAACATCCGGTAAGGCTCATCCACTCCTTTGGTTACCAGGTCATCGATCAGAACGCCAATGTAAGCCTCATCACGACCCAGGATAAAAGGATCACCACCATGAACATTCACATGCGCATTGATACCAGCCATCAATCCCTGGGCCCCGGCTTCTTCATAACCGGTCGTCCCGTTAATCTGGCCGGCAAAAAACAAGTTCCGGATCCGCTTGGTTTCCAGGGTATGTTTTAATTGGGTAGGAGGGAAAAAATCGTATTCAATTGCATAGCCCGGGCGATAAACCTGAATATTCCGGAAAGCCGGAATTTGTTGTAATGCGTTCAACTGGATATGGAGTGGGAGGGAAGACGAGAATCCATTCAGGTAGTATTCCTGAGTACTTTCACCTTCCGGTTCAAGAAACAACTGGTGTTGATTTTTATCGGAAAAAGTAACGATTTTTGTTTCAATACTCGGGCAATAACGGGGACCGATACTTTTGATCTGTCCGTTGTAGAGAGGAGAATCATCCAATCCATTACGCAATACAGCATGGCATTCTTCATTGGTATAAAGCGTCCAACAGCTCAATTGTTTCAATGGTCTCGGTTGAAAATCCAGGTAGGAAAATTTATGAAAGTCATTCTCTCCCTGCTGTTCTTCCATCAGGGAAAAATCAACACTACGTCCATCGATGCGTACAGGCGTTCCGGTTTTCATCCGGTCGGTTGTAAAACCCAGTTCAACCAATTGCTCAGTCACCCCATACGAAGCCGGTTCGGAAATACGTCCTCCCTGAATCTGTGTTTTACCAATGTGTAGTAACCCATTCAGAAAAGTTCCGACAGTCAGGACAACAGCTTTTGCACGAAACTCCACATTCAGGGAAGTTTTCACGCCGCAGACCTCTCCATTTTCCACCAGCAGACCGGTAACCGTATCCTGCCAGACATTCAGGTTAGGAATATGATCAATGGTTTCCCTCCAGGTTTGAATAAATCGAGCCCTATCACTTTGTGCACGCGGGCTCCACATGGCCGGACCTTTGGATCGGTTCAGCATCCGGAATTGAATGGCTGTTAAATCCGTAACAATTCCCATTTGACCGCCCAAAGCATCTATTTCCCTGACAATCTGCCCTTTGGCAATCCCGCCTACAGCAGGATTACAACTCATCTGGGCAATTTTGTTCATATCCATCGTTATCAGCAGGGTTTGAGAACCCAGGTTCGCAGCAGCGGCAGCGCCGTCACAACCGGCATGCCCCGCTCCGACAACGATTACATCATAATTGAATTTCATATTCCGATCTTTCTTAATGCGAGAGCCTCCTCTTCTTTAGCCCTCATCTCCTTCTCTTCTTTCGGAGTCTTATCTTTCAAACCACACAAATGAAGAACCCCATGAATGATTACCCGGTGTAATTCTTCATCATAATCTGTTCCGAATTTTTCTGCATTACTCTTTACCGTGTCCAATGAAATAAACAAATCTCCGGAAATACGGTTTCCTTCCGAATAATCGAATGTGATTATATCCGTATAATAATCGTGATCCAGGTATTGTTTATTTACCTCCAGAATCTTTTCATCTGAGCAAAAAATATAAGCAATATCTCCCACCTTCCGGGAATGCACAGCTACGACCTGTTTGATCCAGTTCGTAGTCGCCCGTCGTTTTATTGCAGGAAAGCCTATTCCCTCCGTTTGATAACTGATTGCCATAAATAAAAGTTGCCTGCAAACCGGATGTAATGATTTCTATCCGTTTGCAGGCACAAAGGTACAATTAATTTTTTATTCGGATTTAATGGAAAAATCAATCTGTTTCTTCCAACATAAATATTTCTTCCACAGACTTCTTACAAATCCGGGCAATTTTCAACGCCAAAACTGTAGAGGGAACATATTTATTCGCTTCAATGGCATTAATGGTCTGCCTGCTCACCCCTATCAGACGGGCCAGCTCTTCCTGTGTCAGGTTATTTACTACCCGTTCTACTTTCAACTTATTTTTCATCTTTCAGTCGTTTGGATTTGTAAAGCATGAATTGAAAGCGTGATACAAAGACCACCAAAAGAGCAAATAAATTAACAATCATCACATATAAAAATGAGAAACCATATATGAACAAAATGCAGAAAATCAATAATCCGTAGCAGATATAGGTCGCCCACATGAGGGATTCCATACGTATCTTGGCAACGTATTCATCTTCCACTTTTTCCTTTGAAAAACCAACGAAAATCGCACCAAGAATAAAAAGAATGGCAAATAGTTCGTTCCCGATGTTATCTTTCTGAATTTCCCATAAAGGCGATGATTTATTCTGCCAATTCATAAATTTTTCCGGAAACAGTGAAAATACATTGCAATCAAAAAACTCAATCGAATCAGGACCCTCAGGAAGAATCAGGAAAACAATAAATAACACGAGCGATAATCCTAATAATATCCATCCTGCTTGCTTAAACCGGTGAGGAAATAAATAATTTGTTTTCATACAATCCATGATTAAAGTTTACGGCACAAATGTAAAGTTTATTTGTCATAATGTAAAATATACTTTACATTTTAAAGTTAAAAAAATTAAATACAATTTCATTATCAAAATAAACTACTGATTATCAGCCAAAAAACAAGTAACAAACAAATATGGCAGCAAGAACTCCGAATAAGTCGGCAATCAAGGACCCGCTCACCGTGTAACGGGTATTTTTAATATTTACAGCTCCGTAATAAACAGCAACCAGATAAAAAGTTGTGTCTGTAGAACCCTGGAAGATACTCGCCAAGCGCCCGACAAAAGAATCCGCCCCATACGTCTGCATGGCATCCAGCATCATTCCACGGGCTCCGCTTCCGCTCAGGGGTTTCATAATGGCTGTAGGTAAAGCCGGGACAAAATCGGTATTGAACCCGCAAAAAGCAATTAAGGAGGAAATTCCGTTAATCAGAAAATCCATGGCTCCGGAAGCACGGAAAAGAGCAATCCCGACCAACATAGCCACCAGGTAAGGAATAATCATCACAGCAGTCTTAAAACCGTCTTTAGCACCCTCGATAAAAGCATCGTATACGTTTACCTTTTTCCGAACACCGGAAATGATAAATCCCAGGATGATACATAAAAGCAGCAGGTTAGCAACAAAACCTGAATAAAGAGACACTTGTTCCTGAGGCAACGAACGGAACAACCAGACAACACCGGCAATAAAAGCGGCCATCCCTCCGAAAAAGCCCAGGAAAACTCTATTCAGCATGTTAATTTTCTGACGGATACAGACATAAAAAACACCGGCAATAGTAGCTACTGTAGTTGCAATCATCAACGGTACAAAAATATCGGAAGGATTGGCAGAACCCATCTGCGCCCGGTAAACCATAATCGTAATCGGTATAATCGTCAATCCGGAAGCATTCAGCACCAGAAACATAATCATGGGATTAGAGGCCGTTTCTTTGTCTTTATTCAATTCCTGCATCTCCTTCATGGCTTTCAGTCCCAAGGGAGTTGCAGCATTATCCAGGTTCAGCATATTGGCTGCAATGTTCATAAAAATAGACCCAGTAGCCGGATGCCCTTTCGGAATATCCGGAAACAAACGGCTGAAAACCGGAGCTCCTATCCGTGCCAGAAAATTAACCATACCACCTTTTTCCCCGATCTTCATAAAACCCAGCCAGAGCGACAACACTCCGGTTAGACCCAGTGAAATCTCAAAGGCGTTTTTAGCCGCTCCGAAAGTGGAATTCATCATGGTAGTAAAGACATTCAAATCCCCGTAGAATATAACCTTGCATATTCCCACCACAAAGGCAACCACGAAAAAGCCGATCCAGATGTAATTTAAAATCATAGACTGAAACTAAAATGAGATACAAATATACAGCAATATTTCAGAAAGTTTGGATACAGATAAAAAATGTATATTTTTGTAATTTAATATATACTTAACTAGTAACTTGAACACGTTAAATGAAACAGCAATGAAAAAAAATTCTTTTTCTGTCAAATTTTTGTTAATTGCTTTATGCTTTTCTGTCACAGTTGTTGCCAATGCTCAAAAAGCAAGATTCGGAATTAAAGGAGGATTTAATTTGTCTACACTGTCCGGGTACGATGATGCTATTGGCTTTATCAAAAAAATGGGCGAAAGTGAAGATGTTAAATTTGATGCCGTAACCAATCCGATTCCCAGGTTCCACATCGGGGCGATATCCCAGATAGACCTGTCTTCCAATTTCTTTTTGCAACCGGAATTGTTGTTTTCAATTCAGGGATGCCAGTTGGAATATGCTATAAGCATGATGGGATCCGTTCATCGCAGCGATGATATTGCAGAACTATATTATCTTCAACTTCCTGTATATTGTGGCTATAAATTCAATCTGAGTCAATCCGTCGATTTAATTCTTGGTGTTGGTCCTTACCTGGCCTATGGAATCAGTGATAATGAAGATGGCTTCAAGAATGGAAATCTGAAACGATTCGATTTTGGGTTATCAGCCATGGGTGGAATTCAGCTGAACAAATTCCAGATTACAGCCGGATATGATCTCGGCCTAACTGATATGATCGACATGAATGGATGGAGTACAGCGAAAGATATGTTGGGTTTATCTTCCATTTGTAACCGTAATTTCAAAGCCTCAGTCGCCTATTTATTCTAAAAAGATATAACTGAAATACGGCGCGGATGGAATTCATTGCTTACTTTTGCGGCATGAATACGATCCGCGCTGTTATTTTTGATCTGGACGGTACTTTAGTCGACTCCCTGGCCGATATTGCCGACGCTATGAACCGGACTCTGATCAGGTTTGATTATCCTATCCATACGTATGAATCCTACAAATATTTTGTAGGAAACGGATTGAAAAATCTGGTGTATCAATGCATTCCCATTGAAAAAAGAACAGAGGAAGAAGTTTTGGATTGTCTGTCCGTGATGATGTTTGAGTATGGAAAAACATACGCCGATAAAACCGTTCTTTACAAAGGCATTCCGGAATTGTTGAATGCATTGACGGAAAAAGGAATCCAATTAGCCGTTCTTTCCAATAAAGCGGATGAACTGACACAAAAAATCTGCAACAAGCTGCTAAAGAACTGGCCTTTCGAGATAATTATGGGAGCATCCGAACGTTTTCCGCGAAAACCCGATCCGGCTTCAGCCCTTTATATTGCTCAAACGTTGGAAATTAACCCCAGCGAAATTCTTTATGCCGGAGATACCAATGTCGACATGAAGACGGCCCGGGCAGCGGGCATGTTTGCCACAGGAGTAACCTGGGGATTCCGGACCCGGGAAGAGCTGGAGGAAAACGGAGCCAACGCGATTATCGATCATCCGATGGAATTGTTCTCCTTTTTTACATGACATTCCGGATATATAAAGAAATTTTGATTTACTTTACAGGCTGAAATAATACCCGGCAATATGGAAAAGCTTAAACTGCTTCCGTTGGATTTCGATTTCGAAACCAAAAACATACTAAAAGTTACCCCTATCTTAACCGTAAATCCGACGATCAATGACTAACTGGGTTCAAAACAACTGGTTTGAAATTATCGGGGCTTCACTCGCTCTGATTTACCTGATACTGGAAGTACGCCAGAAATGGATGATGTGGGTAGTAGGAATGGTTAGTTCGAGCCTCTATGTTTATATTAATTATAAGGTTAGCCTATATGCACTGGCAGGTTTGAATGCCTGTTATGTCATCCAATCGGCTTATGGACTGTATCGGTGGAAACTGTCTGAATCGGCCCAAAGCAACCCTATGAAAATCAGCAGGATTACATTTCGAAAAGCCTGCTTTTTGTCGGGTGCCGGAATTTTTCTGTTTGTATTGTTGGCCTGGGTATTATCCCGTTATACAAATTCTCCTGCTCCTTATTCCGATGCCCTGGTTGCCTCATTCAGTATTATTGCAACCTGGATGACAGCCCATAAAATTATCGAACACTGGCTGATCTGGATTTTTATCAACTATTTTACAGTCGGACTGTATATGTATACCGGACTTTATCCGACAGCTATTTTATTTTTCATTTACGGAAGTATGGCGATTGTCGGGTGGTTTTCCTGGAAAAAAGCGATGAGAAATGAAGAATCGAAGATGGCCATTGGGCAATTAAAAATTAAAAATGAATGAGTCCACTAGCAATTATACAAGATTTCAGAACCATCATTTTAGCCAACGGAGCTTTCCCAAAGCACGAAATTCCCTTGTCTGTCCTCCGGCAAGCTGACCGGATCATTTGCTGCGACGGGGCTACGGAAAATTTATTGAAAGTAGGATTAGAGCCGGACTTTATTGTCGGAGATCTGGACAGTTTATCGACTGAATTAAAAACAACTTATCAGGCTATTTTACGCCATAATCCCGACCAGGAAAACAACGACCAGACCAAAGCCGTACGTTTCTGCATCGAAAACGGCTGGAAGGAACTAACCATTCTCGGGGCTACAGGTAAAAGAGAAGACCATACCCTGGGTAATATCTCTTTACTGGCTGACTATGCCGATGAGGTAAAAATACAACTGCTGACCGATTACGGAAGTTTTGTAGCCATTTCCTGTTCAACTGTTTTTGAAAGCTTTGAGGGGCAACAAGTTTCGATTTTCAGTTTTAGTCCGGAAACTCTCTTTACCACCCACGATCTTCTTTATCCTTTAAACAACAGAGGACTATATTCCTGGTGGCAGGGGACCCTGAATGAAGCCACCAGAAACTATTTCAGCATTGATATTAACCAGGGGAAAGCATTGATATTCAGGGAATACAATTAACTTTTAATAGAAACAACAAACCTATTCGCCGGCTAAATCATCCGGTGTCAATGTACTGATACTTATTTTCAGTTGGCAGCCCAGCGTTTGAGCGTGGGGAAATACATTTTCATCTGAGCGATTGCCTGTTCTTTCGTTAATTTCTGGTCGTTGTCTTTATTGAATTCTTCGAGAAACTGGACACAGTGTTCGATCATTTCATCCATGGTACAATCCTGCGCAAATGTTCCTTCCTCATAGCAATAAACACAATAATCGTCATTGAGTGAATGATCCTTATTCGTTCCGTGTTGTTCGGGAGCAGTCAGCGGCATACCGCAACTCTGGCAAAATTTAGCTTCCATACGATTCTTTGTATTTAGTTAATAACTAACGCAAAAATAAGATTAATTATTGAGAAAACAGTTATCCAAAATAGCTAAATAAGTAAAAATCAGTTGTATTTTTGTAATCCAGAGCCAAAACAATTTTTAATTAACCAGAATCCTTATGGAATTAGAACTAATCCAAAACAAAATCTATGAAATCCGCAATTACAGAGTAATGCTGGATTTCGATCTCGCAACAATGTACCAGGTAGAAACTAAGAATCTAAAACGTGCAGTCAGACGAAATATAGAACGATTTCCTCCCGATTTTATGTTTGAACTAACTGAAATCGAATGGAATATTTTGAGGTGCCAAAATTTCACCTCAAAAAAGAGTAACGACTTGGAGAAAGAAAATCGAGGCGGAACCCGCTATCTTCCATTCGCATTTACTGAACAGGGAGTCGCTCAATTATCAAGTATATTAAACAATACTTATGCAATAGAAATCAACATCAGTATTATCCGAGCCTTCGTTGCCATCAGAAACTATATTTTACAACAATCGGTTTTATCAAAGGAAATCGAAGATTTATGGAAAGCAATAAACGATCTGAGTGAAGATAACCGGAAAGAGTTCGATGATATTTATTTGGCCCTTACCGAATTGGCATCTAAACAAAAAATTCAGGATAAA
>JAVBKV010000076.1:0-20234 GCA_031553885.1 Bacteroidales bacterium | reverse complement strand
GTAAACTTATTTAAGAATGTAAAATTATTAAAAGTTTTGGTTTATTCTAACTCCGGGATTTTATTCACCGCTTCCCGTTTCTTTTCATCCAAAATCCGGGCATAAATCTGTGTTGTTTTTAATTCCCTATGTCCAAGTAATTTTGATACGGTATAAATCTCTGTACCAAGGTTTAACTGCATCACAGCAAACGAATGTCTTCCACAATGAAAGGTAATGTCTTTAGTTATTCCGGCTTTCATACACCATTTTTCTAACGCTACATTGTGCCATGCTGAATATTTCAATCCAATAAATACTCGTTCGTCCAAGTTGCCTCTTTCTCCTAAATACCGTGCAGCCTGATCGGATATATCTAAATATTCGAAGCCTTTAGTTTTCTTTTGCCGGAACTGGATACGGGTATGCCCATCCATTTCTTGCACTTCGCTCCATGTAAGTTTTTGAATATCGCTCCACCGCATCCCAGTAAGGCAGGAAAAAATAAACGCTTGCTTTAATACCGGATACCTACATTCTTCTTTCACCAATCGTTGCATTTCCTCAAATGTCAGATATTCCCGATGTACATCTTCTACTTTGGCAGGTTTAACTGTTGCTGCCGGGCTATGGGGTATAATTCCGTCTTCTATTGCTTGGTTCAATGCCGCTTTTAATTTCAGGAAATAACTACTCTGGCTATTAGATGAGAGATTTTCATTGCTTTTCGTTTTCGTTTTGGCAAGATGGTTTTTGAACCCTTCAACGAAAGCTTTATCTATGCTTTCAAAGGTAAAATCATGCCCGGCGTAGGCAATGAGGTGCTTTAAGGCACTATCCCAATTTCCGTAGTTGCCTTGTGAATCCTTGCGTTGGTCAATCAGGCTTTTGAAATACTCAATAAAATTTGTTTGTATCTTGTACTCAACTGTAAATCCGTACTGCTTATTTTGATGAGCAAGTAAGCGTTTAGCTCGAACTGCTTCAGCCATTTCAAGGTTTACTTTGTTATGGTCTCTATCTGCCTTTGTTTTGGGATTGGTTATGAGATAATACTCCAACGCTTCAAACTTTCGTTTGTGTTTGATTTTTCCGTTCTCATCTTTCGTGTAACCAAAATAGAACTCTAATGACAAACTTGTTCGTCCTGTTGACTCCGATACTCGCTTTCTTAATTTTATATCCATAATGACAGCGTATTAATAATCTGCCACAAAGTTACACCTTTTTTACACCAAAACAAATTATGAGTGTAATTTCGTTGTAAATTTTTACACCAGAATAAGAAAATAAAGATTCTGAAAAATCAGATTTATATATGCAATTTATTGATTCATAATATTTTAATTGGATATTGATTTGAGGTTGTTTTACTAAGTTACTTTCCGATGCAGAATTTACTAAAAATATTTCCCAATACCTCATCCGTATTAATTTGCCCCGTTATCTCTCCAAGATAATGCATACATTCCCGTATATCCTGACTCAGAAGATCTCCTGAAATCCCGCTCTTCAACCCATCGTTGACCCGGCGGATTGATTCCAATGCCTGAACCAAGGCTTCGTAATGCCGGAGATTAGATACGATCACATCATTTTCGCCGAGTTCGGGAATGCCTGCAGCTTGTATTAGTGTTTGCTCCAGAGTCTCGGTGTTTTTTTTGTATTTGGCCGAAAGGGATACCCGTATAGCATCTAACTCCGGGAGAAACTCCTCTTCCATAATCGATTGTTCTTCCGGATCAATCCGGTCCACCTTATTGAATACAATGATCAGCTTCTTTCTTTCGGTTCGGGGAACTATTTTTTTAGCAATATTTTCAATTTTATCACTGAATTGAGTTACATCAATCATCCAGATCACAATGGATGCCTGCTCTATTTTTTGAAAAGTCCGCTCAATCCCCATCGTTTCAATCTCATCCTGGGTATCACGGATTCCTGCCGTATCAATAAAACGGAATACTATTCCATCAATGGTTATAACATCCTCAATCACATCCCGTGTAGTGCCATGTATATCAGAAATAATAGCTTTATCTTCATTCAGAAGGTGATTAAGCAAGGTCGACTTGCCGGCATTTGTTTCACCGACAATAGCAACCGGAATTCCGTTTTTAATTACATTCCCCGTACTAAAAGAATCAGCTAATTTACCAATAACAGCCTGAATATCTTCCGCCAACCTGATCAACTTAGAGCGATCAGCAAATTCAACATCTTCTTCACTAAAATCAAGCTCTAATTCAATCAAGGAAACAAAATCAAGCAATTGAGCTCGTAATTTTATTAATTCATGGCTAAAGCCTCCTCGCATTTGATTCATAGCCAACCGATGTGAAGAAGCAGAGGAAGATGCGATCAGATCAGCAACTGCTTCGGCTTGCGATAAATCCATCTTTCCGTTCAAAAAGGCACGCTGGGTAAATTCTCCGGGTGTTGCCAGACGACATCCTTTTTCCAGCAACAGTTTTACTATCTCCTGCTGAATGTAAAGCGAACCGTGACAGGTAATTTCTACGGTATCTTCTCCGGTAAAAGACCGGGGACTCCTGAACACCGATACCAACACCTCGTCCAACACCTCATTGCCTTTGTATATTTTTCCGTAACTGATGCTGTAAGGGACCTGTTCCGATAGTTTTTTATCCTTCTGAGCAGGAACAAAAATATCATCACAAATACGGAAAGCATCATTTCCTGAAATACGAACAACTGCAATACCACCTTGGCCTGCCGGTGTAGAGATTGCACAAATCGTTTGTTTATCCATTGATCTCCTCAATTAAAAAGATAAGGCTTTAATACAAATACCTACCAAAATCGTCTAACTTTCAATAAAAGCGAATTAAATCCGATCCAATACCTTTACTATCAACTCATCAAACGAACCTTTATATTCCGTATTCATTCCTCCGGAATAGCGACCGGCAATAATCAGGCAAACAGTCATCGCTTTATGTCCCATCATGGCGGATAACCCGGCTAAAGCGGAACTCTCCATTTCATAGTTGGCTATTTTCAACCCCTGATATTCAAACGATTCCATCTTACGATTCTGTTCCGGATCACTCAACCCCAACCGTACACAACGCCCCTGAGGGCCATAAAACCCACTGGCAGAACAAGTAATACCCTTAATCATATCAAAACCGATTTTGTCTACCAATTCTTTATCGGAATATACAAAGTAAGGTGTCGCCAGTGATTTATTCCACCGTGTATGCTCGATAAATTGCTCTGTAATAACCGGATCAGAAATAACCTCCCCTTGATCATAAAAATAAACCAATCCATCCATTCCCATGGAAATTTCGGAAACCACATACGAACCAATCGGACAAAAAGGCTGTAACCCTCCCGACGTTCCGATACGCACCATCGTCAATTGACGAAAATCTTTGTTGACAGTCCGTGTATTGAAATCGATATTAGCTAACGCATCCAACTCGGTAATGACAATATCCAGGTTATCACAACCAATCCCATGGGATAAAGCGGTAATACGCTTTCCTTTATACAAACCTGTAATAATCCGGAATTCACGGCTTTGCTGATCAAATTCGATTTTATCAAAATAAGCCGCCACTACGGGAACACGTCCGGGATCTCCCATCATGATTATATGATCCGCCAGTTGATCAGGTGTTATATGCAAATGAAATGCTGAACCATCAGTATTGATGGGTAATTCGTCTGAAGGAATTGTTCTCATAATATTTAAATTGAGAATTGAGAATTGAGAATTGAGAATGAATTCAATACAACAAATTTATTAAATTTTCCATTCTCAATTCTCAACTCTCAATTTTATTTAATCTTTTATCGGTTTGTTGGGTGTTGGCGCTGGCTTAGCAATTGTTTCCCGCATATCGGTATCAGCCTGGATATTTTTCATTTTATAATAATCCATAATACCTAAATTTCCGGAACGGAAAGCTTCGGCCATGGCTTTGGGGATTTCGGCTTCGGCTTCGATTACCCGGGCACGAGCTTCCTGAGCTTTGGCTTTCATCTCCTGTTCCAAAGCCACAGCCATCGCACGACGCTCTTCAGCTTTAGCCTGAGCAATATTTTTATCAGCCTGGGCCTGATCCATTTGAAGCACAGCTCCAATATTTTTACCTATGTCGATATCAGCAATATCGATAGAAAGAATTTCAAATGCAGTACCTGCATCCAGACCTTTTCTCAAAACCAGCTTGGAAATAGAATCCGGATTTTCAAGTACAGTTTTATGGCTCTCGGCAGAACCGATAGACGATACGATTCCTTCTCCTACCCGGGCCAAGACGGTTTCTTCCCCTGCTCCTCCAACCAGTTGCTTGATGCTGGCACGAACCGTAACACGAGCCTTGGCAATCAATTGTATTCCGTCTTTGGAAACAGCAGCTACCGGAGGGGTATCGATTACCTTCGGATTAACTGACATCTGAACGGCTTGAAACACATCCCGTCCTGCCAGATCAATGGCCGTAGCCATCTGAAAACTCAGGTCTATATTGGCCTTTTCAGCAGAAACCAGGGCATGAACGACCCGTTCCACATGGCCTCCGGCCAGGTAGTGAGCCTCCAACAAGTCCCGGGTAACATTCTTCAACCCGGCTTTATGCGCCTCAATCATCGCATTCACAATAACAGGGGGCGGAACCTTCCTGAGGCGCATCAGGAATAACTGAAGGAGTGAAATATGTACTCCCGAGGCCTTGGCCGAAATCCATAAAACAAAGGGAACGTAATAGAAAAAGATCGACAAAAGAATAATTGCCGCCACGACTAACACTACCCAAACAAACATATTTGCTTCCATAGTCTGTAATTATTAATGATTTATTTTGATGCTACAATTAATTGCGTCGGAGCCACTTTCAATACTATAACGGAAGTATTTTCATCGATAAAATCCCCCAGAGTCTTCGCTTCCATGGTAATATCCCCGACCTTTACTTTTCCGACCGGATTCAAGCGGGAAACGGCTAGTCCTTCATCTCCTTCGTTTACTTTCAACGAATCCTTGGATGCCACTGTTGATTCAATATCAGTTTTAAGGGCAATCCGATCCAACGCCCGGGACTTGATCAGCCAGACAAACAAAACTCCAAAAGTCAGTACCGATGCGATCAATGTTATGGTTCCTCCCACCACTCCCAATTGGGAATATGCGTAATAAATACCTCCCACAGCAAAAATTCCACCGGCGATGGCAGCAAAAGTAACACCGGGAATCAGAAAAATTTCGAGTAAAATCAAAACAATTCCTACAAGGCAAATGACAATAACAATAAAAATATCCATAGGATTATTGTTGTTTTAAATACATTATTTCCGTATTTCTTGCTTTGACAGCCAGTTCCTGATACTGGTCGTGCAAACCAGGAAGGCGATTTTCATTTGCCAGAATGGAAGCTGTCAACGATTGTTTCTTGTTTTTATCTCCCCGGGCATATTCTTTCCGCTGTTCATCGAGTTGCTTTTCCAAGCCGGTCAGCTCATTAAAAACCGACTGGGATTGAACAAACAATTGCTTGGCCGCATCACTTTCAAATTCATCCAGGGTATAATAGACGATATTGTCATTGATAACAAATACAAAATCTCTCTCTTTTTTCTTCTCCGTCTGAAGAATGCTGTTCTTTACTTTTTGTAACAGGGAAGCATAATTCACTCCTGGAACCCAGGTATCGCGTATGGAAGTAATTTTCGACCGGTCCGTCAATAAATCCAAGCTGTCACTTTTCACCACTTTGATTTCTTCATTCGGAATAAATGTATAAATGATTACCGTATCTTCCGGTTGAAAGCGGTCCGTGGCAAAATATCCGACCCCATTGTATTCATCGATAGCCATCATGTAATCGTTGGCCGTTGAATTGAAAGGCATACCCAACTGCTCCGGAGCCAGAAACGAATCGTTATTCATGTTGTAACGGGTAACAAACAAATCGTATCCTCCGATCGATTCATTCCCTGTAGAAGCATAATAAACGGTAACTCCATCGGATAAAACAAAAGGAAAATTATCACTGCCTGTCGAATCCGAAGGCAAATTCAACATTTTTTCGTCCGTCCATTTATCCTGTAACTTGGACTGGCTATATAATTTATACTGTTTATTCCGATCCGGCCTGGCATAATAACGCTTGTCTTTCAACTGGTTTTCATAAATGATCCGGTCGGTTCCGTTAATTGAGTTTTGTAATGTTCCGGATTCTTCACTTAAAATGTAATGATTCAGAAAGTCTTTTTTATTCACAATCACACTGTCGATGATTTGAATGTCTTCACAACGGCTAACCATCCGGGCTGCCCGCTTCGAACGATCCAACAAAAGCTTGATCTGCTGCGCATCCTGTTCCCTTTTTTTCTCTGTCAAGAAAGTATAATATTCCTCGTATGCTTTTGCAGACTGTTCAAAACGATAGGAGTCAAAATAAAGTTTTCCCAATGAGTTGTATGCCTCCGGAATATTTTTCGTAGCAGCAAATTTCAGGTATTTTTCTGCTTCTTCGGGATTCCCGGTTTCAAGCAAACAAGTCCCGTACCATTGATTATAAGAAGCATTTTTAGGAGAAGAACGAACGGCCTTTTCGAATGCAGACATCGCTTCCTCATATTTCTTTTCCAAATATAATTTTTTGGCTTCTTCCAGAGACTGGGCCTGAGTACTACCAACAATACAGATACTAATAAATACTATGCTAAGAAAATATTTCATTGCGATACAGTCTGTCTGATTTTTCAAACTCAAAGATAATATCTTTTTTTGAAGATTATCGCATAACTATCTTATTTTTTAGTATTAATTTTGCCTCGGATTTTCTCTTGATTGTTTTATTATTCCATATAACCGATTGAATAAAAAATAAACTATATACATATGAAATCATTATCCGAAATCGATTTCCATAGCATTTCCTGGCCGGATATCATGGATTCCCTGCTTCATGAAGTATTTCGCTTAGGGATCAAAATTTTTATTTGTATCGCCCTCTATATCATTGGGAAAAAGCTGATACACTACCTGAACTCCTTTTGTGGAAAATTAATGAAGAAGCGAGAGGTTGACCCATCTGTCTCCACCTTTCTGAAAAGCCTGATCAACATTGCTCTTACGGCTGCTCTCATTGTCATGATAGTCAACATACTCGGTGTCAATAACAGTTCCTTCGTCGCCTTGCTGGCCTCTGCGGGTGTTGCCATCGGGATGGCCTTGAGCGGAACTTTGCAGAATTTCGCAGGTGGAGTTATGATTCTACTTTTCAAGCCATATCGTGTAGGAGACTATATCGAAGCCCAGAACCAGTCCGGAACGGTCAAGGAAATTCAAATATTCAGCACGGTATTGACTACTCCGGACAACCGGACGATTTTTATTCCCAACGGAGGCCTGTCAACCGGTATTATTATGAATTATTCCAATCAGATCAACCGGAGAGTAGAATTGATTATTAGTATCGGTTACGGACAAGATTACGATAAAGCAAAAAGAATCATTACCCGGATAATCGAAGACGACAAAAGAATTCTGGAAGAACCGGAACCTTTTGTCGCCCTGAGTAAATTAAGTAGTAGTTCTGTGGATGTTGTCATCCGGGTATGGACGCCCAAAGAAGATTATTGGAACGTCTATTTCGATTTAAATGAAAAAATTTACAAAATCTTTGCTGAAGAAAACATTGAAATACCTTTCCCGCAAATGACTGTACACATGGCGGACAAGTAAATCTCCGATTTTTTATAGCTTGATCGGAATTCCGTTATAAAAATCCAGGATTTTAGTCCGGAAAATATAATCATACTTAGCCTGAATCTGTTCCGACTGACTTTGAATCAGCTTGGTTTTTGCCTCATTAAACTCATATACAGAAGATTTCCCTATATCATAACGTTCAGTCGCATATTTAAAAGCTTCAGTAGAAGCAATAACAGCATGACCGGAAGCTCTGTATTTTTCCTGAGCTGCAGTAGCGTTCAGGTAAGCCGTCTGAATCTCTTTATATAATGTTTTTCTTGTATTATCTAATACAAATTGCTGATTTTGAATATTTAATTTTGCTGATCGAACCTGATTGCGTACTTGAAAGCGGTTGAAAATCGGAATATTCAGACTCAAGCCAATGCTTTCTCCGGCATTGTCTTTCCATTGGTTGGAAAATGATTTGTTGTGCCAGGTATAGCCGCCATCAGGAAGATCTTTGTTTACAACCCATTGACCCTCCGCTGAGTAATTGTAGTAATAACTGTTACCATAGGACATGTTCAGGCTCAGTTTCGGTAAATAACCTGACTCTGCAATCTTCAACGACTTCTTTGTACTTTCCAAACGGAGTTCCTGTTCTTTAATCATAGGCTTGATATTCAGTGCATTATCATAAATCACATCCGGAGGCTGGACACTGCTCATATATTCTTCGACCACATTTTCTATCACAGGAACTTCGATGTCAAAGAAACGGGCACGTTCCAACTCCAGGCTTTGGGCCAGGTCGAGCAATGACAACTCAAGCGTATTTTTCGCCTGGATCACAGAAACCTCATCTTTAGCTGCCTGTGCATTAATGTCGGTTAATTGGGAATGAGGCACTTTGCCAACATCAACCAATGTTTTGGTCCGCTCAATCTGAGAGGTAGAAAAAATAAGCTGTTCTTCATTTACTCTCAGAATTTCCTTGTTAAACAACACCTGTAAGTACAAGGAAGCTATATTCAAAGCCAGGTCCTCCTTGGCTTTTTCCAATTGTTGAGTAGCAGCCTGTAAATCCAACTTGCTTTTCGCAATCTGATTCGGTATCTGGAAACCGGTAAAAAGCGGAACGGAACTGGATACACTCAGGTTGGAATTGGAAAGAGTTTGACTCTCATATAGTCCGGTGACAGTTTGTCCCCGGCCGAAACTCCAAGTCTGGCCTACTCCTGCATTCAGGTTGGGCAGGCGGCTCATTTGTGCTGTATTCACCTGCACTTCCGCATCTTCCTGTTGTAATTGCAACTGCTGAATCGAAAGATTATGGCTGACGGCATAGTTGATACAATCCTCCAGACTCCACAACTTGGCTGTCACCAGAGAATCCTGAGCTTGTAAGAACACAACTGAAAAACAACCAATCAATAGTAAATATATCTTTTTCATAATTACAAATATTATTTATCGTCAGTTTTTAGTTTTTCTTAGCTTCATCTTCCGGTTTCTTCTTTGCCTTCGGATCAATCAGGTTACCTCTGATTTTATCGTTGTAGGTAAGTCCGTTTTTCACTTCAATTTTTATTCCATCAGAAAGTCCGGTCTCTATATATTTCTTATCAAATTCCTGCTTTGGTTTTTCAACCTTTACAACATGTACATAAGCTGAATCATTGGAAAACTCTACTGAACTTTCGGGAATAGTAATAACACTGTCAACTTTAGCCAGTACGATTTCTGCATTAGCGCTATAACCTGCACGGATATTAACTCCTTCCGGAATTTTTGCTGCAGCTTTGAGCTCAAACAGAACTGCACCGTTTTCTTCCACTCCTTTCGGAGAAATGTATTCTAAATGGGCTGGAAATTTCTCACTGTTAAGAGCTCCAATGGTAAGCATAATAGTCATTCCTTCTTTTACCCGGCCGATTTCCGTTTCATCTATTTTACCACGGAAAATCATATCACCCATATCTGCAACCGATGCGATTGTTGTCCCATCATTGAATGTATTAGCCTGAATAACAGAGTTTCCCGCCTTAATAGGCACATCCAGGATCATACCGGTAATTGTGGAACGAATCTGGGTATTACTGATCTGAGCAAACTTTTTGGAGATACCGTCTTTAATAATGTCCAATGCATCCTGAGCATTCTCTCGTTCTTCCTGTGATTTTTTATAACTGGTTTGAGCTGTTTCATATTCTTCTTTGGATATAACCCCGCTTTTAAATAATTTAGTCTGACGATCATGTTCCAATTGGGCCTGTTCCAGGTTAATATCGGCAACTCTCACACGTGATTCGGCAGAATTCAATTGTCCCATTTCAGGAATCACTTTTACTTTTGCAATCACCTCACCGGCTTTAACCATCTGACCAGCTTCTTTCAACACTTCCGATACAATCCCTGAAATTTGCGGTTTAATGAGAATTTCATCACGGGGCTCCACTTTTCCTGTCGCTACTGTTTTATTTTCTATCGTTCCTTTTTCCGGAATAATTATTTCATATTCAACCACTTCCGGGCGTGATTTTTTCCATAAAAATACAAATGTTCCAAATACCATCAGGCCGATGATAACGAAAAGAATAATTTTTCCTACTTTTTTCATTTTTATATTGTGTTTTTAAGTTTTAAGTTATCATTATATGTTTTTAAGTTACACTCGTACTAACACACTTCGTTTTTAGTTTTTAGTTCTTAGTTCTTAGTTCTTAATTTATTACTCTTCCCTGATAGCATCAATCGCCTTAATCTGCAAAGCCCTCCATGCCGGAATTGCACCGGAGATCAAACCACAAACAAGCAATACAATCATCGAAGTTATCGCAGCATTAAACGGAACAATCACATCCGAAAAGAAAGCCTCCCCTTGCTCCTGAGGAGCTGAATTAATAGCCGTATCTATTCCTCCCAATATCGCAACCCCAATGCACAAACCTAAAAGACCTGCAATGGAGGTTAACAATAAACTTTCAGAAAGGATCTGGTTTAAGATGACTCGGGGTTTGGCACCCAGAGCCCGTCTGACACCTATTTCCCGTGTCCGTTCCTTTACGGTAACCAGCATGATATTACTGACTCCGACTATACCGGCAAACAAGGTTCCCATACCAACAATCCAGATCAATATACGGATTCCCAAAAACAAGTATTTAAACATATTGAATTCTTTGGCCAGGTTAAATGACCCGACAGCCTGCAAGTCGGTAGGAGAAATATTATTTTGTGACCGAAATACTTCCTTAATCCGTTCTTCAACATAACTCGCTTCAACACCATCTTTTGCCACTGCTGTTACAAAGTCAATAACGTCACCTTGATTTATAATCTGTTGTAAAGTCGTAAACGGTAGTATAACCTGCTCAGAGGGTCGTCCGAACATATTCAGATTAGACACCCCACTCGCAACCCCGATAACCTGGTAATAAATTCCATTAACACGAACGTAACTTCCCAACGGATTTTCATCTTTTTTGAATAATTCATCATAGACATTCGTTCCGATGACACAAACCTTCCTCTTGTTAATAATATCCAAATCGTTGATGAACCGGCCATATTTAATACGTTGCTTTTCCACTCGAGTGTAATCGGGATACAAACCTCTCACCGTATACGTTCCGGCCCGGTCATTTCTTGCCACATTATTCGCACTTCGATTACCCCAAATCATTGGAGTAATGACTTCAATTTCAGGAATATTTTTTCGTGCGGCAACGACATCCCGGTTATGCATATTCCATTTTCTGCCTTTCTTAAATCCCTTATAGGGTTCGCTGGTCTGCTCATTCCATATAAAACAGGAATTAGTGGAAAACCCATCTATCTCCTTCATTATTCCCCGTTCCAAACCGTGTCCGGCCCCGAGCATGATAACCAGCATGAATATACCCCAAAACACCCCAAAGCCCGTAAGTAAACTCCGTACTTTATTGCGGGTAATGGTCACCCATATTTCTTGAAAACGATCTAAATCAAACATCTTATAATAAATTAAAAAATGAAGGTTTTCATTCTTTTATTCTGCTCTCATAGCTTCCACAGCTGTAATTTTCACTGCTTTACGAGCCGGAAAATATCCGGCAACCACTCCGGCTATCACCATCAAGACTGTGGCTCCTAAAGCAATGGATAAACTTACTGTCGGATTTTTGAAAATAGCTCGCCCTCCGCCTTCCGAACTTGCTGATTCCATCAAAAAATTAAGCCCTTCACTCAGGCTTATACCTAATACCATACCGATATACCCGAAAATCGAGGTAATAAGGACGGATTCCATCAGAACCAATTGAAGAATAGAAAAAGGACTGGCACCCAATGCCTTACGAATACCGAATTCGCGGGTACGTTCCCGTACCGTTATCAGCATAATATTGCTCACACCTACCACTCCTGCAATTAATGTTCCGATACCGATTACCAATATGAAAAGATTAATTCCATTAAATATTCCCATCGTTTGCAAGTAATTTTCAAGCATATTCCAGATACCGATTGCCCGATCATCTTTCGGATCAAATTGGTGCAAAGCAGCTAATTTTGCCCGGAGTTCCTTTTCAAATTCCTTGTTCGCTTCTACCGAATTTAAGCCTTGTACAACAAGCGAGAGATTGTCAACACCCCACCCTTTCTTGAAAAGTAATTGGGCAGTCGTAAAGGGAACAAAAGCCCGGCTTTGATTGCCCCAATCATCTGCTTCATAAACTCCGATCACTTTGAAACTCATTTTATTGGCTTCAAAAGATTTTCCTACCGGATCTTCATTCTTGAACAAAACTTCCCGCATCCGTTTATTAATAACGGCCACTTTCCGCCGTTCCTTCATATCCACATCATTAATAAACCGGCCATTATTCAGAATCTTCATTCCATCAATAATAAATTGAGAAGGATATACACCATCGAAACTACAAGTATTCGACTCAAAATTGTAACTCGCTATTCCACTAAATCCGACTGAAGCAGAAAGATGCTCCACTTCAGCCAATTGTGAAATCATATCAATATCCTTTTGGTCGAACTCGATCCGACGATTTTTAGGATTTCCTTTGTATGGCATGGAAGTACGGCGTGTCCACAACTCCATACTGTTTTTCGCCCGATTCCCGAATCGTTCGGTTACTCCGTTTTTTAATCCGTTTCCTGAAGCCAATAGGACAATAAGCATAAAAATTCCCCAGGCGACTGAAAATCCGGTAAGAAAAGTACGTAGTTTATTTTTTTTAATGGTACTGAATATTTCCATCCAGTTGTCGAAATCAAACATCTTTTTTTAGTTTTTCATTGATTCATGTTAATCTAACTTCCGGCACTGCTATTTCAACAACTTCTGTCGATTCTATAATTCCATCTTTTATATGAATAATTTTATCGGTAGATTCTGCAACAAACTGTTCATGGGTAACGATAATCATCGTCATCCCGGTTTTATTTACCTCTCTCAGAATTTGTATCACTTCTTCGGAAGTCACACTGTCCAAAGCTCCGGTCGGCTCATCAGCCAGAATAATTTGAGGCTGAGAAATCAGAGCCCGCGCAATAGCCACGCGTTGCTTCTGACCTCCCGAAAGTTCATTGGGCATGTGATCCCACCAATCTTTTAATCCCAAGCGATCCAGATATTCAAGAGCCATATTATTTCTCTTCTTTCGATTTATTCCCTGATAATACAAGGGCAATGCAACATTTTCCATCGCATTTTTAAATGTAATCAGGTTGAATGATTGAAAAATAAAGCCGATCATCTTATTCCGGATCTCGGCAGCCTTGGTTTCACTCAAATCGCGTATAAGCAGATTATTCAGGCGATATTCACCGGTATCGTACGTATCCAGCACTCCGAGAATATTCAGTAACGTGGACTTCCCTGATCCGGAAGCCCCCATAATAGAAACCATCTCGCCTTTTGCAATCTCCAGATTTATCCCTTTCAGAACATGCAAAGGAGCTCCGTTATGGTACGTTTTGTTTATATTTTTCAGACTGATCATATAATATATTGAAATAAATTCTTTTTTATTGACGTTTTACCGAAACCGATATAACATATAAGACGTTAGTTTTTTAAAATTGTTACAAAGATATAAAAAATTACAGTACCTTGCATTGCATAGTATTATATTTAGAATAATTCTAAATATCAATCTTCTGTCGGATACACCTCTTTTGTAATGATTTCCAAGGCTTTCTGCTTTTTGCTTTTCCGAGAAACAACCGGATCATCATAAGGAATTATTCCTGTACGGACAAGGTAATCCAATAAAGCGACAAAATTCAGGGTCCCTATTGCTGTAAGGGGAACCAATACTACATCGGAAAACACCTCATCATTGGTTTTTTCATCGGATTCGGAAGAGTAAGTATAAGGAGTAGTCTGATAGTTAGCAATAACAGGAAGTGTTTTATCCAGGCTGTCTTTGAAAGCAAGCGACCCTATTAATAACTCATTGTATTTAAGATCATAAGTCAACGGAGGGATATAATCTTTTAACGGATTATATTTTCTATAAGTAGTGGGTTTAGACAACGAATCCGGTTTAATTTTCATAAGTTCAGGAATAAAATTCAACTTAATGGATTCCTTAATCATGTTTTTATAGAGATCTTTTTCCGGATCTTGGGCAAAAGAGATACAAGTCAGGGAAAAAAACCAGGTAACAACCAGATATATTTTTTTAGATGCAGAAAAACTCATACGATAATAAATAAATTTATCTAAAAAACGATATAAAAAGTTAGTCCGCAAATGTATGCATTAAATAATTCATTCCCTATCTTTGCAATCTAAAAAAAAGATAATAAAAGTGGGAAAAAATAAATTACAGAAATTCGAAGATATGAGCAGCTATCCTCATGTGTTTCAATATCCGTTTGCTGCCTTGCAGGAAAAAGGATTTGAAATGAAGGGAAAGTGGAACGAATTATTTTTCCGGAACAACCATCCGATCGTACTGGAATTGGGTTGCGGGAAAGGGGAATATACCGTAGGACTGGGGAAATTATTTCCTGAAAAGAATTTCATAGGAATCGATATCAAAGGAGCGCGAATGTGGACGGGAGCCAAACAAGCCCTGAATGAAGGCATGAAGAACGTAGCTTTCTTACGGACCCACATTGAATTAATCAACTACTTTTTTGCTCCGGATGAAATTTCGGAAATCTGGATTACTTTTCCCGACCCGCAAATGAATAAAGTCAACAAACGGATGACGTCCACCCGTTTCATGAAAATGTACCGGCAAATCCTGAACCGGGAAGGAATCATTCACCTGAAAACAGACAGCAACTTCATGTACACTTACACCTGCGAAATGATCAAAAGCAATCAGTTTCCTGTATTGGTCGAAACAGACGACCTGTACAACAGCCAACTGGCAAACGAGATTCTTTCTATCCAGACCTTTTATGAACAGCAATGGCTGGACCGGGGACTGGCAATCAAATACATCAAATTTATCTGCGAACCCCGCGAAACATATACTGAACCGGAAATTGATATCGAATTCGATAGTTACCGGAGTTTCAACCGGGGAAAAAGAAGCGCACAACAATCTTCCATATAACTTTATTTCTGATGATAAGAGATTATAAATACATCGAGCACACCATCAGCATTTGTCCGCAATGTAAAAAAAGAACAGATGCAAAAATCATAGAAAAAGACAATTCGATCTATGTCCTGAAACATTGTCCGCAACATGGGGAGACCCGTGAATTATTAGAAGAAGATGCAGCATACTATCATCGACGGAAGTTGTACGATAAACCCGGAAATGTTTTCGATTTTCAAACAGAGCAAAAATACAATTGCCCCTATGGTTGCGGACTTTGTCCTGAACATGAGCAGCATACCTGTATCGGAGTCATTGAGGTAACATCGGACTGTAACCTGCATTGTCCGGTCTGCTTTGCAGAAAGCGGATCACCGGAATATTTAGACATGGACTCTTTTGAAAAAATGCTCGATTTCTACGTAGCTTCCGAAAGAGGAAAATGCGATATTTTGCAAATCAGCGGCGGTGAGCCTACATTACATCCTGATATTCTTCCGATGATTGAACTGGCCCGTACTAAAAACATCGGCTATGTAATGCTGAATACCAACGGTTTGAAAATTGCTGAAGATCCGGATTTCGCCGATCAACTCAGTCGTTTCAAAGGTAAATTTGAAGTATACCTCCAATTCGACGGACCGGAAGATAAGGCTTACCGTTATTTCCGTGGAAAAGATTTGATAGAAGTAAAACTAAAAGCGATCCGGAATCTGAATGAACGTAACATTCCGGTTACGTTGGTGTCGACACTTGAAACAGGAATCAACGACGATCAGATCGGAAAAATAATCGAGTTCGGGCTTTCTACACGATGTGTCCGGGGAATCAATTTTCAGCCGGTGGCTTATTTTGGGAGACTTCCGGAAATAAATACCAATCAACGGCTGACTGTTACTTCCGTAATCCGGAAAATCGAAGAACAAACTTCAGGCCTCTTGCTGAAATCCGATTTCATCCCCCTGCCCTGCAATGTAGACCGGGTAGCCATTACTTATTTATATCGCGAAAAAGACCTCTCTTTTGTACCCCTGACCCGGAACCTGGACATGCAAAAATACCTTCCGTTTGTTCAGAACACCTTCAAATTCGACCCGGAAGATTTTCTGAAAGAAATGGCTAAAAGCGCCTTTTCCAAATGTTGTTGCAATGTAATGGGACTATTCAAGGACATAACCAAATACATTCCTGCCGATTACCTGTTCAAGTCAGAAGAGGAAAAAATCAATTATGTGACAGACAATACGTTCCGGATCAGCATTACCTCCTTTGCAGATGCTTATAATTTTGACATTAAATCGGCGCAGAAAGAATGTGTACATATTATTACTCCTGATTTAAAAAAGATTCCGTTTTCTACATTTAATCTTTTGCATAGAAATAGAAAATGAATCTGATTATAGATATACCAGCACTAAAACTGGAAAACAGTGATCCCGTTTTTCTGATTTCTAATGCTGTTGCTGGTATTTGTACAATCCTGGTAATCACCGCAATCATCCTGGATTTTGAGCAATATCACCGTCTGGACAACAACAAACGCAAAGTAAACAGCTGGGTAGAAACCGGCAGTATGTTTCTTTATTTTTTCCTTTATTTCCTGCTGTTAAAACCAGCAGCCGGGAAGATTCAGATTCCATCACCCGCAGTCTTTTATATTCTTCAATTGAGTGGAACTTCATTACTGGTCCTCGGTTGTTTTTTCAATATCAAAGGAAGAATGACTCTGAAACAAAACTGGGCGAACCAGGTAACCATTTATCATCATCACACATTGGTTCAATCCGGGGTTTACCGGTGGGTACGGCACCCACTCTATGCATCCCTGATCTGGATGTTTATCGGAGGCAGTCTTATTTATGCCGGTTATTTCTCCCTTTTATCGGTTTTTTTTATTTTTGTCCCCATGATGTATTACCGGGCGAGACAGGAAGAACGCCTGTTAACATCTGAGTTTTCCGAATATACAGACTATAAAAAACAAACCGGGATGTTTTTCCCGAAACTCTTTTAAATATGGCAAGTTTCAAACCTGTTTCAATTTCCAACGCTGCGTTTATTTTTTGCCGGTATAGTATTTCTGTCCTGGTCTGGTTGTCCTTTTTCTTACATTCCAAGGTATTATTAGCCGTCGTTTGCCTGATTCTTCTCTTTTCTGCAATTCTGAAAATAAAAAAAGCGCCCCTGATTTGGCTGTATTCAATGACTATCAACAAGATAAAAAAGTCGGAAGATGTCATGGTCGATCAACATGCTCTGTTCTTCGCTCACGTACTGGGTTTTATCCTTTCTACGCTATGCCTGCTGACGGTCTGTTTATTCGATAACAACGGAGCCTGGTATGCCGTTCTGGGACTGGCCGTTTTGAAAACCATTTCTGCTGTAGGATTCTGTCCTGCAGCCAAATTGTACAATTGCCTGGCAAACGGTACTTGTTGCGTCAGTAAAAAGAATAAGAATGAATACCCATCCTGCTGACAGTCATTGGGGAATCAAACCGGTTTTATTCCAGATCGGAGATATTGAATTTTCAACCTATACGTTCTTTGTAATCCTGGGAATGATAGCAGGACTGCTGATCTACCTGCGGGAAGCCCGGAAGTGCCATCAAAACAACGAAAAATCGTATATGATCGTCATCGGAGCATTCATAGGATCAACTATCGGAGCGAAATTACTGGAATTATTACTGAATACCGACCGGCTTGCATCAGCCAATGACTTATTGTTTTTCCTGTTTTCCGGGCGCACGATTATCGGAGGACTGATCGGTGGGACCCTGGGCGTTTGGGTTACCAAAAAACTCCTGAACATTCAAGGCCGGCGAGGCAATTTGTTTGCCCCGGCCATTGCTCTCGGCGTTTGCATCGGACGATTGGGCTGCTTTTTCGAGGGCTGTTGCTATGGAAAACCCTCCAATCTTCCCTGGGCTGTCGATTTCGGAGACGGGATCCCCCGACACCCTACCCAGCTTTATGAATCGGCTTTTATGTTGATGATGTTTTTTGTTATTCAATTCGGATTTAAAAAGAAAGCCGTAGCTCCCGGATTTCTTTTTTACTTTCTGATGATCGCCTATTTTATTTTTCGTTTTTTCATTGAATTCATCCGGACAGAACGAATCGGCTGGTTTCACTTGACATATTTCCAGATTATTACTATTTTTGTACTGATATACCTCGCAATAACCATGAAACGGATGATTGTTGCATCTATTCATAATTGAGGGTGTGTTAAAAGCTAAGAGATCTTTAACACGCCCTCCAACAGAGATTTCAGCGCTGACGCGCCTATAGATTGAGTTTTGTTATGGAAGACAACGAAAAAAAAGATAACAGGGAAAAAACAGATCGAAAAGAACCGGAGAACTTTGAATATAATAAGGAAGATAGAAACAATAAGATTTCTGAGGTATTCAAGGGTCTAGGCTTAGGGTTGCTTTATGAATTGGTAATATTTGTTGCCATGATGAATTATCCGGGCCGGATTTCGGGTTGGTTGTTGCCTGTTTGTATTATTCTGTTTCTGGGTCTGATTGTTTTCTTTTATGCCAAAGGCAGACGTAAATTCGGTTTAGGATTAGTTATTGCACTTTTTATTCCATTAGCAATTATGGGAGGTTGTTTTCTTATGATTTTTTCTTTTTAATTTCAAAAATACATCATGGCTTTATATCCTAAATTAATCATCGAAGCATTGGAAAAAGTCCGTTACCCGGGTACCGGCAAAAGTATTGTCGAAATGGGTATGGTAGAAGATGATATACACATCAATGGCAACCGGGTCAGCTTTTCTATTTTATTTGAAAAGCCGAACGACCCATTTATCAAATCAGTCATCAAAGCTGCAGAGTCGGCTATTCTAACCTATATCGGCGAAGAAGTTGATATCAAAGGAAATATTGAAGCAAAAGCCAAGCAAGTGGCTCGTCCGGAGCCGGAAAAGTTATTGCCCCAGGTCAAGAATATCATTGCTGTTTCTTCCGGAAAAGGAGGAGTTGGAAAGAGTACCGTTTCTGCTAATTTAGCAGTGGCTTTAGCACAATTAGGATATAATGTAGGACTTTTAGACGCAGACATTTACGGACCATCCATTCCTAAAATGTTCGATCTGGAAGATGCCCGCCCGGTCCTGGAACACATCAACGGCAGGGACTTGATTATTCCCGCAGAAAACTACGGTGTAAAAATTCTTTCCATCGGTTTTTTCGTCGATAAAGACAATGCCCTGGTCTGGCGGGGAAGTATGGCCAGCAACGCACTCAAACAACTCATTGCCGATGCCCATTGGGGAGAACTGGATTATTTTCTGCTGGACCTTCCTCCCGGCACCAGCGACATCCATCTTACCCTGGTCCAAACATTGGCTGTCACAGGAGTTCTTGTCGTCAGCACGCCACAGGAAGTTGCCCTGGCCGATGCCCGTAAAGGAATCAGCATGTTTACCGGAGAAAAAATCAACGTACCGGTACTGGGATTGGTCGAAAACATGGCCTGGTTCACCCCGGCTGAATTACCGGAAAACAAATATTACATATTCGGAAAAGAAGGCTGTAAACGCCTGGCGGAAGAATTAAATGTACCCTTACTGGGTCAGATTCCTATTGTACAAAGCATCCGGGAAGGAGGAGACAACGGGACTCCTGTTGTTTTGGAAGAGAATAGTATTACAGGTAAGGCCTTCATCCAACTGGCAGAAAATGTAGTAGAACAGGTCAACTACCGGAACGAACACCTGGCTGCAAGCAAACGAGTAGAAGTACGAAAAGGATAATTATTTACTTTAATCAGATAATCTTATGAGAATCATCCTGTTTATCTTAGGTTTGTGCTTATGGGTAAGTGCAGGTGCTCAAAATGAAAAGTTTGAAAACTATTTAGGGACATTCAGTAAATTCGCATAAAACTGTCGAAATAAGAACAATCTTCGGCAGTTTTTTTATTTTAGCGGGATCCTACTCCGATTTTGGGTAAATTTTTGTATTCGCCCATTTCTGTTACTCTATTTTCATGATTTTA
>JAVBKV010000036.1:0-5084 GCA_031553885.1 Bacteroidales bacterium | reverse complement strand
ACAGCCTAAAGTATGCAAAAAAAGGGAGATAAAAGGAATGTAATAACCTGAAAACAGAAATAGTCGAAAAAAAAGCATGAATGATGAATCTATTGCTCTTTTTTCGACTATTTTATTGGTCTTTTAGCGAATTGGCCTATTCATTTCATGAAACGAATTTGTACAATAAGTGCAGGTTAAACCAGGTCGATTACTTCGTAATTCTATATGACCTTAAAAAATAAATATGATTATCAGATGTTTAGTGCTGATTCGTTCCTGAGATGACTCTCTCTGTCAGCTTTTTATAAGATCTGTAATCTGCATAATTCCACTCCAGCAACGATCGCTCGGGGTATTTCCTCAGAAACTCTGTTTTTCTTTTCCGGATAATCTCCATATATTCCGGGTATTCCATGTGATAGTCCCTCTTCCCCAGTTGAGTATATACCGGATTTTCCTCCACTTTCTTAATTTCTTCCTCGGGTAAATCCAGGTAAGGCAGTGCTTTTTCATCCAGCGAGGCCATAAAATTCAAATGCACAAACGCTTTTTCGGAACGGCTGAAATTGAATTTAGCGATGATAATATCCCAATCAGCCAGAGAAAAAAGAACCAACGCCACATAAGAAAACAGCATATTGACTCGCGCCAGGTAAGCAAAATTCCGGGCTGTGTTGATCTTGATGAATACAGTGATTAATCCAAAGAAAACAATCACCAGGAATAACAAGACTCCGATACGCAGGTAAGCCAGGTTATAGTAGTTAATATAATGCAGGTTCCGGATCAGTACCGACACAGCCATGATTGTATTCTGTGCCAGCCAGATATTAGCCAGTAATTTCAACGATTTGTTTTTGGAGAAAAAATTCAGGTTTTTACGGAAGAAGATCAATACCAGTCCAATGGAAATAAGCAGGGTAAATATCAGGATGTAAGTTCCTTCATGTACGAATTCCTTTAAAAATTCACCGTTCCATTCGAAGTTAAACCAGACATAGCAGATGTCGATCCCGTTGAATACGGCCAGCAACAGGTTCAATAAAATAAATGTAATTACAGCAATGCGGAACTCCGATAGTAATCCCAGGAATGAGCCGGTATACCTGTATTTTTTCGCCCGGACCAATTGATCGGAGGTTGGCTCGGTAAAAACTGTAACCTGTATGGATTTAACAAAATAAGCACAGGAAATAATAAATCCGAAGCAGAACAAAAGGAAAATGGAAAAATCGATGTTACCCATGATTCGTGAGAAAAAATCCTGTACGGCCTTACCGATAAAGCCGAAAATGGAGTCGAATTTGGAGCTTGAAGCCCGGTAGAGGTTGTAAAAAATAACCAGTACAACGATCGGGATAATGATGAGTCTTACCCATTTCCAACAACTTCTCATGTATCCGGGCTTATCCTCTTCCGGCTTGCTGGTTTTGAAAAAGCAAAAGATTCCGCTGAAAAACTGAACCATAGCTGAAAAAAGGACATTAACCGGGATTTGTAAGTGACGGTTATTGACGATTCCGAACAACAGGATCAGTGACAGGATATTGATTGCGATAACCATAGCTGAAGCGTGGAACAAAGTCCCTGCAGCTGTAAGAATTGTTCCCGAAACCAAGGCTATATGCAGTTTGTTCCTGAAATCAAAGACTTTATAGACCCAGGTTAACAAAGAAAGAAGTGCTATGTTATACAAAAACAGGTTGAATCCGATCATCTGCCGGTAGAAAATAATCACAAAAAAGATACTGAAAAGGGTAATTACCAACGCATTGAATGATTTCCTCATAATGTTTTATCTTAATTATTTGTTCTTCATTTATATAACGAAAACAATAAGAACGTATTGTGAACAAATAATGATATTTATCTTTATTCTTTGGATGTTTTGTTATACTTTTGCAGTTTGGAAAATTATCAGAAAGAATTTACTTTATGTTTGAAAATTTAAGTGACCGGTTAGACAGGTCTTTTAAACTTCTGAAAGGTGAAGGAAAAATCACCGAAATCAATGTTGCCGAAACGCTGAAAGATGTCCGCAAAGCATTGTTGGATGCCGATGTCAACTACAAAGTAGCTAAAACATTTACCGATACGGTCAAGGAGAAAGCCCTTGGACAAAACGTACTTACGGCAGTCAAGCCGGGTGAATTGATGGTAAAAATCGTTCATGACGAATTGGCGAAGCTGATGGGAGGCGAAACGGCTGAAATAGACCTCAAAGGTTCTCCGTCCGTTATTTTGATGTCCGGGTTACAAGGATCCGGTAAGACGACTTTCTCCGGTAAGCTGGCTAAAATGCTGAAAGAGAAAAAAAGCAAAAAGCCTTTACTGGTTGCCTGCGACGTGTACCGTCCTGCTGCTATCGAACAGTTGAGAGTATTGGGAGAGCAGATCGGTGTGCCCGTTTATACGGAAGAAGAAAATAAAAATCCGATACAGATTGCCCAGAACGGGATCAAACAGGCGAAACAGAGCGGCAATGATGTCGTAATAATCGACACCGCCGGACGGTTAGCTATCGATGAGCAGATGATGAACGAAATCGCTGCTATTAAGGCTGCGATTAAGCCGGACGAAGTTCTTTTCGTTGTGGATTCCATGACTGGACAGGATGCCGTCAATACAGCCAAAGAATTTAATGACCGTCTGGATTTCAATGGGGTTATTCTGACCAAGTTAGACGGTGATACCCGTGGTGGAGCTGCTCTTTCTATCCGTACAGTGGTCGACAAGCCGATCAAGTTTGTCGGTACGGGAGAAAAAATGGACGCGATCGATCCGTTCCACCCGCGCCGGATGGCCGATCGTATTTTGGGAATGGGGGACATTGTTTCACTGGTGGAAAAGGCCCAGGAGCAATACGATGAAGAAGAAGCCAAACGACTCCAGAAGAAAATTGCTAAAAACCAGTTCGATTTCAACGATTTTCTTTCTCAGATTCATCAGATCAAAAAAATGGGTAACCTGAAAGACCTGGCTTCTATGATTCCGGGTGTGGGTAAGGCCATGAAAGATATCGATATCGACGACGATGCATTTAAGAGCATCGAAGCGATTATTTACTCCATGACTCCCGAAGAACGGACCAATCCGGGTATCCTCAACGGACCACGCAGAGCGCGTATTGCCAAGGGTAGCGGGACAAATGTTGCAGAAGTCAACAAGTTGCTCAAGCAATTCGAAGAAACCCGGAAAATGATGAAAATGATGACCTCTTCCAATTTTGGAAAAAAAGGACTCATGAAACGAAGATAAGATAATCAGCATGCAATTAATTGATGGAAAAGCGATTGCCACTCAGATTAAAAAGGAAATCGCGGAAGAAGTAAAACAAATTCAGGCTGCTGGGGGCAAAACGCCTCACCTGGCAGCGATCCTGGTGGGACACGACGGCGGTAGTGAAACGTATGTAGCCAGTAAAGTCAAAACCTGCGAAGAAGTGGGATTCAAATCTACCTTGATCCGGTATGAAGATAATGTCACTGAAGAAGAACTGTTACAAAAAGTGGTTGAACTGAACAACGATCCGGATGTTGACGGATTTATCGTTCAGCTTCCTCTGCCCAAGCATATTTCGGAACAAAAAGTGATTGAAACCATCGATCACCGTAAAGATGTCGACGGATTTCATCCGATCAATGTCGGACGGATGTCGATTGGTTTGCCCTGCTTTGTTTCCGCAACTCCTGCCGGTATCCTCGAACTCCTGAAACGGTACGATATCCGGACTTCAGGCAAGCATTGTGTGGTTCTGGGACGAAGCAACATTGTAGGCAAACCGATGGCTTCCCTGATGATGCAGAAAGCCAATCCGGGCGACTGTACCGTAACGGTTTGTCACAGCCGGACTTCAAATATCAAAGAAATGTGTCTGCAGGCCGATATCATCATAGCAGCTTTGGGTTCTCCCGAGTTCCTGACTGCCGACATGGTGAAGGAAGGAGCGGTGGTTGTAGATGTCGGAACAACCCGGATTCCTTCTGATAAGACTAAATCCGGTTTCAGACTTTGCGGAGATGTGAAATTTGATGAAGTCGCTCCGAAATGTTCCTACATTACTCCTGTACCGGGTGGGGTGGGTCCCATGACGATCATGTCTTTGATGAAAAATACGCTGCTGGCAGGAAAGAAAGCCATTTACTGATTTTGAAATATAAAAAATGTGCCGATAAATTTGGGCAACTGAGAAAAAAAGCATAACTTTGCCCCGCAAATGCAACATGGTGGTCGTAGCTCAGTTGGTTAGAGCATCAGATTGTGGTTCTGAGGGTCGCCGGTTCGAACCCGGTCTTCCACCCCAAAAAAGAGTTGATTTTTCGAAATCAGCTCTTTTTTTATCCCCCAGATTGATATATCTCTCCCAAAAACTATTTAATGAATGTCGAATGTAACCTAACCGTATCCTGAAGGGATACGGCTGAGCTAAACAACAGATAATCATATCTATATTTTATGATGATCTGGTAAATATTTTAGGATTGTTTTGTCAATCGTAAATTTCCCTTATTTTTGTGAGACTTATGAGCCATTTAATTAAATTCATATCAATCCTGATGCTTATGTTATTTGTGTATAGCATAAATACAACGGCACAGGAAAAAGAGGAGATCGTACCGCTCAGCCTGGATGGGGAAAACTGGATCATACATCGGAAAACAAATTCACTTCCCGGATTAACTGAAGGAATGGATTTAGGCTTGGCAGCCAGAGCGCTGGACAAAAAGCAGTATACCGTCAATTTTACCGATTGGGATTACCGAGTCGGTTGTTATTAAGACCCGGGGCTTTGCCAAAGGGTATGATCCCAGTTATACGGTTACATCCGAATTTGAAAAACTGACTCTTCAACAGCCTGTAAAGGTTGAAAATATTCGCCCGGGATTGGCTTTTGATTATTGTGAAGGATATTGTGTGAAAACGGATGATATGAGTAAGTATCCTGTATTGTTATCGGGTATCATTCCTACCTTTGACATTTCTGCCATCAAGGACGACCGTGCATTCGGATATCATTACAAAGGTTATATCAATGTTCCTGTAAGCGGAGTATATACATTCTATGTTGATGTCAACGATGGAGCCGTTTTATATATAGACGG
>JAVBKV010000074.1:0-5802 GCA_031553885.1 Bacteroidales bacterium | reverse complement strand
TTGAATCTTTTCTTCTTCTGATAATTTTACAAATCTCATAATTCATTTATTATGAGGTAAATGTACAAAATATTAATCATATAAACAATAATACGACAATAAATATTTTAAATTACTTAAAATATGAATGTGAGCCTTTTCAAGGTGATGATTTATCCGACACACAAATAAATCAACTATTATATGCCCCTCCGGGACCTCCGACAGGGGGAGTTGCAGCTACTAAAGACGGGGGATCGATGCTTGCATTTTGTATATTTATCTATTTTATATGGAAGTTTATGACAGGTATTTCTTCAGAAAGGATCAGGAAAATCAAAGCGGAAAAAACGATGGTTATTCTGATCGGGTTATTATGTATTTTTCCTTGTTGGACGGCAAAAGCGCAGAAACCCATTTCCAATGAATATTTCGCTTGTCCCGGAAGCCAGGTTATTATCGGTATGCAAACCGAACCCGGAGTGAATTATTACTGGTATACTTCGGCTACCGGAGGTACACCTTTACGTGCAACTCCTTCGGATACAATTACTGTATACAAAACCGGAACAGCACCGGAAACCTGGTATGCCGAACGGCAAACAGGATCTGCACCCTATCAGCGTTATCCGGTCACGGTTTATGTAGGCGAAATGTGCGGTAGTGGAACATCGGCATGCCAGACCGGAAGGTTATTAGCTTCGGTAGATTTCGGAAACTACAATGAGAATAACAATTTCTGTACACCGACACCACTAGGTACAAATATTACAACATATAATTTTGCCGACGTAGCATATGATGGCAATTATACTATTTGTACTTACACAAATGCCTTAAAAGATTACTGGTATACCAGCACTCCCGATCATACAACCGGTGATTTTTATGAGGGACGTTATATGATTGTCAATGCGGACTACAATCCGGGGACTTTTTACACAATACGTATCGACGATCTTTGCCCGGGAACAAAGTTATATTTCTCAGCCTGGATAGGAAACCTGATGAATCCGTATGGTGCAGCTTTTACCACCGGGGGCCGGAATCTCAGCGATTTTGCAGATCCTAATCTGCTTTTTGAACTTAAAGATGCTGTAACCGGAACTGTATTAGCCGAATTTACTACAGGCAACATACCTAAAGTTAATTCACGAGCTGAATTCTGGAAGCAATATGGTTTTACATTCACTACAGGATCTTCACCCTCTGTTATTCTGACATTGAAAAACAATTTCAAGGGAGGAAACGGAAACGACCTGGGACTGGATGATATCCAGATACGGATTTGTGTTCCGCCGGTGAAAGTTCCATCTCCTATGTATATTTGTCCTGGTAAGGATTTATCGTTCACTGTGGATTTTAATGACAACGGTACTTTCGGATCTTCCATGGCTGCAGTTCTGGAATATTCTTCCGATAACGGGAACACATGGAAGATGCTGGATAATTCTGTTTGTACGGTTTCCGGCAATAACCCGGCAAAAATTACATGTACAATACCCGGGATCACAAGCCAGCATTTCACTTATCAGTACAGATTGGGTATAGGAAGTCAGGATTCTTATAATGACGAGAATTGCCGTTCACAATCCGATCCGTTTTTTATTAAAGAAACTCCTCCTTTGATGTATTGGACCGGAGCTGTTGATGGCAACTGGAATAAGCCGGCGAACTGGACCGATGGACCTGATGGACCTGTATCGGGAACTGTTCCATCCAGTTGTACCGATGTACATATACCGGGAAATCTTACTTATTATCCCTCTTTGGACGAACAAACCGCCCCTCGCGATGTGTATGGTAAGCCAACCTGCAATGATATTTATTTCCACTTTGGTGGCGAAGCGGCAAAAACACACGAACTGACTTACCACAGGGCCTATATACAATATAATTTCGGTTATTACGATGGGTCTACAAATGCTTATAAAACAGATGGAGACAAATTTTCTGCAACACCTATGGCTCGTGGTCGCTGGTATACGCTGGCTGCTCCGTTAAAGAAAATTGCAACAGGCGATCTGTCTGTGGGTGGATTCCCCAACCTGTGGCACCGTAGCTTCCGAACGGCTTCCGGTTATGAAAGCAAAATTGTTGGCGAATGGTATGAAGCGGAAGCTAACAATGCCATGGAATTAGGAGCTGATCAGCTTTATGCCGTCAGCATCTGGGCCGGAGAATATCTTCCGGGAGTGATCGGAGAAAGCGATCATAAAGACCTTAATGCATTGAAAGGTGTACTGCAAATGCCTTATTTCGAAACACCCTATAGTGTGAATCATCACCGGGACCATACTTATGATGGCACATACAGTTCTTTCAAGTATTATTATTACAACGATCCGAATCTTAATTTTGCAGATCAAAACAACTATCCTCCGGGAAAAATTGCCAGACAGGAAGAAGCTTACCGGTTTATTTTTGAAAACAGCAACAACGAACCACAAGATCCGTTCAGGATAACGGTACCGGTGGTTGATAAAAATAACGATGGTCAGGTGGATGAAGTGATGATTGGTAATCCATTCCTTTCCAGCCTTGATTTTGATTTGTTTTATGCAAATAATCAGGCTAATATGGAAAATTATTACAAGTTGTACACAAGTGATAGTAATTATGATACTTATGCAGTAGGGACCGGTTCTTTATCATTGACCAAACTGGTAGCGCCTTACCAGGCAATTATTATCAAACCGAAAGGAAACATCGGTAGCACTGCAACGTTGAGTTTCGGAAAAAACACTTCCGTTACAAGAACCGGAAGCACTTCGTTCAGGAGTTCACAATCCACCACTTCCGAATACCCGGAAGGAGTTCTTTACATACAGGCGTCTAATGCGGAAGGATACAGCAATGTAACACTTTCATTTGCAGATAATGCAGAAAAAAATGTGAACCGGCTTTTTTCGGGTGATAATCCTGATGTACCCCAGTTGTATGTTCCGGATGGAAAACAAGGAAAATACGATGTGTTTTTTGTTGATAAGTCGACAAAGGAGATACCATTGGGAATACAGAGTGATAATAGTGGTGAAGTGCAATTGAAATTCTATAACCTGGAGCAGTTTTCAGCCAGCTCAATTATCCTGGAAGATAAATATTCCGGTAAGGAATATAACCTGTTTACACATCCGGTATATACATTCAAAGCGATTCCGCAATATAATGAAAATCGTTTTGTACTGAAAATCAAAGGAACGGTCTCTGGTATTGATTCTGAAAATCTTTCAGCAGTAAAGTTGAATGTATACATAAAAGATCAAACACTTTATGTTTCGGCCAGCGATCTTATTTCTGATATTACGATTGTAAATATCGAGGGGAGAAAAGTACTTTCAATTGCGGGAGTAGGAAGAAGTTATGCCGAAAGTCCGTTAAATCTCAACCGTGGTATATATTTGGTCTCTGTTAAATTGAAAAACGGAGAAACTAAAACGGAGAAAGTTGTTGTCTATTGAGTGAAAATTAAAATGTAATTGGTAGACCAGGACTGATTATTGATTGTATAAAAAAGGGGAGTGACTTTGATGTCTTTCCCCTTTTTCTTGATTTATAACTTCCGGCAATGACAATCCACCAGGTGATCGTTTACATATCCGACAGCCTGTAAATGAGCATAGCAGATCGTTGTTCCGAAGAACTTGAATCCGCGTTTTTTCATATCCTTGCTAATAGCATCGGATAAAGGTGTCGACGCCGGTATTTCGTCAAGTGTTTTCCAATGGTTGATAATTGGCTTTCCATCCGGGAGAAAAGATTTCAGGTAATTACAAAAACTTCCGAATTCCTGTTGAACCTCAAGGAAATACTGTGCATTGGAAATGGAGGACCGGATTTTATTTTGGTTACGGATAATACCGGAGTCCAGCATCAGCCGTTCCACATCTTTTTCCGTGAATCGGGAAACTTTTTCTGCATTGTAGTCTGCAAAGGCCTTGCGATAGGCATCCCGGCGTTTAAGGATTGTTATCCAGCTTAATCCGGCCTGTGCACTTTCCAGAATAAGGAACTCGAACATTTTGTCGTCGTCGGTCACTTCCTTCCCCCATTCTTCATCGTGGTACCTGATATAAACCGGATCTTCCTTACACCATCCACAGCGTTTGATTTTTTCGTTATTATCCATTGTATGATTATATTTTTTACGTTACAAAGATAAAAATTTATAATTAGTTATATATTTGTCTGGTCATTCAAAATAAAAAGGCCTACCTGTAAATAGAACGATTAAGAATAGTGAATAGTTATGGCAACAATTCTAAAATCAAATGAAAGGGAGTTTAAAGAAAATCCTGGTAAAATAGACAATTTCAGGATATTATCCGATGTTTCACGGATTAAAAAAGGAATAGAGCCTAAAAATCTGAATTTTGATTTGCGGCAGTTAAATCCGGGTCAATATTCTGCACCTTATCATTTTCACCGGTTTGCGGAAGAATTATTTATGATTATTTCCGGTTCTGCAACCTTAAGAACTCCAACCGGATTAGAAATTGTCAACGTCGGCGACCTGATGTTTTTTGAAATGGGTGAAACCGGAGCGCATCAATTATACAACCACACGACAGAACCTTGTGTATACCTGGATATAAGAACTTTTCTCGGGTGTGATGTCTGTGACTACCCGGACTCGAATAAGCTATTGATTGCTCCTTCATTCGAAATATTTGATAAAAATTCCCAACTGGATTATTTTAATGGAGAAGAAAATATCCGGGATAAGTGGGAAATAAGTAATCAATAAAAATTAATGACGTATTTTTGGCCAACATTATCTAGTATGTCATTTAAGCGTTCTTTGAGATTTTGGAAGTTAAGAAAAGCATCAAAGGGTAGCCACTTGTATTTGATGAATCTCCATAATATTTCGATTTTATTGAGTTCCGGCGAATAAGCAGGTAAAAAGAAAATAAATAAGTCAAGTTCCTTCCATTGCTTGATTTTAGATTTGAATAATTTACTTCTATGTATTGGAGCATTGTCCAAAACAAGAATAGTTTTCTTGTTTATCGTTTGGCAAAATTCGTCTATAAAGGAAATTAGCATCTCCGAGTTGATACTCCCTATTGTTGTATGATATTTAAAACTGCAATTGGAGTCCATTAAGCCAAACACACTCAAACGAATAGACTTCTTTGCAGGCAGCAAAATAGGATTTTCTTTATTCTGCCAGGCATAAGGCACATTAGGGGTTAAACCGAAATGAGATTCATCGGCAAAATAAAGATCCACATATCCTTTTGATTCTAAATTCATTAATGAAATAAGTTGTTTTTGTTTTGTCTCATATTCCTCCTTGTTACGAAATCTTTTCAAGGATAATCTGGCTCGTTTCCAACTATAACCCAAGACCTTTTAAAAAATTCTGCAAAGTCAGCTTGCAGACATGTATATTGTAGTTGGATTTTAGTTCTTCTAAAATAGGATTCAAATTTCGACTATGTTCCTGAACCAAATTGGGAAGCAGTTCCCTGACGGATTCCAGTTTCACTTTGGGGCCACGGCCTTCGGCTATTGATAAGGTACTATACTTGTCCCTGGCTGATTCCCAGGCGTTAAAAAAACGTTCCAGGCTGCGACGAGAAACATGAACTAAACTGCTAACCTCTTTTATTGAACGCGCTTCATCCGAGTAAAGCAAACTAAGACAACGATTTCGAACTACTGAATTTGGACTGGTTTTATACAAATTGGCTACTTGAATCTTTTCTTCTTCTGATAATTTTACAAATCTCATAATTCATTTATTATGAGGTAAATGTACAAAATATTAATCATATAAACAATAATACGACAATAAATATTTTAAATTACTTATTT
>JAVBKV010000003.1:0-65163 GCA_031553885.1 Bacteroidales bacterium | reverse complement strand
TGCTGTATTTTTTAGCGTGATTTCCCCGTTTTTGGCCTCGAAACCCTATTATCGGGGGACAAACAAAGATACACAAAATCCCAACTAATTCATAATGAATCGGTTGGGATTGTCTTTTTTATTGAGCGAATGAGCCTGAATAATTTCAGAATGGTTTTAATTTATAGAACATTAAAATGGAGTTATCGTCAATAGTAAGTTTATCTGCCAGTTGTTTCAACTGTTTCAATTCCTCTTTTTCTAATTCGAAATTCAACTGTTTCAACTCTTTATTTTTTAATTTCAGTTTTCTTTCTTCCACATTGGCTTTCCACGACAGCAGGCCATCTGCAGAAATTTCGGAAACGATATAAGAATTATAGGCACATTTAAAAAATATACCGGAAAAGGATTCTGTTTCTCCAAAGGAGTAGGCTGGGTAAAAAATAATATTTTCACTTTCTTTAGAGTAAAATCCGATTTGAAGCATTGGAAAGCTCGGTGAACTTACTCCAAAAGCGATTAGGTCATTGGTTTCAACAAAATTAAATAGTTCATAGTAATCACCTTTTTTCAGGTATTCTTTTAATTCGCTTGTATGTTGAAGGTGGTTTTTATCAAAAGAATACTTACCAAAATCAAACAAATAGCTAAGATTTAGCTTATTAGAAGAAACCTGGTAAATTTCATTGAAATACTGAAAATTCAACCGACCGTCAGGGCCATTCCAAAATGAGTCGCGTTGAGGAGTCGAAAATCTTATTTTTTGGGATGCATAATCAGAAGAATTATACAGGAAATGGCATTGTTCGACTTGCATCAGAGAATCCAGGCAAATCAGATTGCATTCAGGATTTAATTTTTTGTTATCCCTGAAATTGGCAAATAAGGCTACTCCTTTCTCAGGTATTGGTCCTGCCCCTTCGTTCCAGAATGGAATCTTTTGTCTGGAAATATAATTTCCATTCAGGTCGAATCGCATGACATGGTAGCTCATTAAATCGGTTAGCACGATTTGCTTCTGTTTTCTGTCGATATCAAAAAAATCCAACTGAATATATTCTTCAGGACCGTTTCCGATGTTATGAATTTTGAAAAGAAAATTCCCCGTCATGTCGAATACAAACAGGGCAGAACTCTGAGTGTCTAAAATATAAATGCGGTCATTGTAGATCTCAACTTTATCCATCGAACCGATGATGGAATTATCCGTCAATTCCAACCGGACATAATGAATCGAGTCCATATAAGGTAAAATATCTTTTGTTTCAAACTTGGTGTCTTTTGGAGCAGGCAGGTTCAACCTTATTATGACCACGTCTTCTCTTTCAATGAAACTATCTTCCGTTTGAGGCGATTTTTCTTTACATCCGCAAAATAACAAGCAAAAAATGGATAGTAGTAATGGTAATATTGATCTCATATCTTTCGTCATTAAAGGTTTATCCTAAAGATCGCTACTTTTGCCTTGAATTCTGCTGAAAAATGTTTCCGCATCACTGTAATTTTTTGTGTAAAGTTAATCATTTTACACCTTAAACTACTGTCCTAAAAATGGGTACATTATATTATTCCTTGAAACATTAAATTTTTAATTCTTCATTTTTAATTTTTAATTCTCAAAACAATCCTCCCCCTGCCCCCTCCAGCGGGGGATAGCTTACGCTGGCTACTTAGATCTTGCGGTTTTGCCAGTTCCCTTTTTTCATATACCAGTAACTGAACAGGAAAATAAATCCTGCATAGACTAATTCGGTTGTCCAGCAAACAGCCAGTGAGGCTTTGAGGTGGGAAGTCACCAGCCACATGTATCCTACATAAATGGTCAGGGTAGTTATTTCGATCGCCAACGCTGTCCGGGTATTTCCAGTACCGGATACCGAATTGAAGAATACATTTCCGAGCGAGATAACCGGCAGTACTGCCATAACCACAAACAAGGACGGAATGGAAGCTTTGACCAAATCCGGATTGGAGGTATAAATCGATAATACGGTTTCCGGGAAAAGGAAAACGAATAACATAAATACTCCTGAAATGACCATGGCCAGCCGGACAATCTGCCAGATCAACGGAATGACCTTATCTTTCTGTCCTGCTCCCAATGTATTACTTACCAATGTGTTGGATGTTGTAGCCAACGCAAAAACCGGAATAGAAATGATCATGTATAAACTCCGTACAATGTTTGATATTGCCAGGGGTGTTTCACCCATGTGCTCAATGGCCAGAAAGAAAAACAACCAGGTTCCCAGCGATAAAAAGAACTGGATCATCAGGGACATGGATACGTTCAGGATGGTCCGGATTACCCGGAGATTTTTGAACCGGATCCGGTTAAACCCGTATTTTTTCAGATCGATAACGGAAAGCGTATAGATAAAGAAGAATATAACCGAAGTCATTTCCGATAAAATCGAAGATAAGGCGGCCCCTGCAATTCCCATTTTCGGAAATCCCCAGTTACCGAAAATCAGGACATAATCAAAGAAAATATTGACCAGAGCCATTAATAAGGCATTCATGGACAACACTTTGGTACGGGTCGTTCCCACATAAAAAGCCCGAAACATGACATTGGTACAAGCAAAGAAAAGCCCGAAAATGCGTATGTCAAGGTACTCCAGGGCCGCATGAAGAACATTTTCGGAGGAAAGCAGGTGACTGAGGATCGTCGGGGAAAAAGTCCGGGTAAAAAAGAACATCAGCAGAGCCAGGCATAGCAGGAATCCGGTACCATGGACCACAATCTCCCCGATCTGATGAAAATTCTTTTCTCCATTCCTTCGGCCGATCAGGATCTGGGAACCGGTGCTAAATCCAAAAGCCAGCATAAAAACAACAATGTAATAAATACCGGCAATCGCCGAAGCGCCCAGCTCCACCTCACCGACATGCCCTAAAAAAGCCGTACCGATTACCTGTATCAGGTTTTGTACCAACAAGGTCAGGAAGATCGGATAGGCAACCTGCCAGATCTGTTTATACGTATAAGAAGATTTCATGCATCATTTCATTAGTCCAACATCATACTCATGTAACTGTTTTCCGGGAAGTTAATGGTTTCGTCTAAGGGTCTGACCATACCTGAAAAATGATAATAATAGCCTTTTTCAGGTATCGGCTCGATTACTTCTTTACCATAATTATAACGAAAAACGGCAAATAATAACTTCATTCTGGCTTTAGGGTTTCCCCAAAGTGTTTCTTTCATTCGAACCTGCCGGTCATTTTCCGGAACAGCAAAAGCAATACCGTCTTCACAACAAAAGACTTTCCCCTGATCCAGGAAAAGATCCTCCAGCATGCAGGAAAATTGTTCACGACTCTTCAAAACCACATTTTCTTTTTGAGAGAGAAACGAATGGTAAGTGGAATATAGGGCGTCCGTATCGGCCTCCTGAAGGCTGGAGAGAACTGTTATTCCCCGGGGACGCACTCGCTTCGAAATGGATATGAGACGATAATTGACCGGAAAAGCTTTCTGGTAACCGTACCTGGAATAATAATCAAACAGCCACTCTTCCTGCGGAATCAGGAAGGTCAGTCTGTATCCTTTCTTAATCATAACTCCCAGGGCGAAATACAACAATTGTTCCATGTAGCCCCTGCGCCGGTAATCCGGATGAGTCATGGCACCTGAAATATATCCGGCCGGAAGGATGTCATTCCCGAGCTTTATGGAGTAAGGGATCATTTGCAGAGAAGCGATAATTACATTATTTTCAATCAGTACCAGGGTTTCTTCCTCCCGGTGAATCCGATTGAAATAAAAACGCACGAACTCTTCTTTGTCGGAAAAACAACGTCTCCACAAATCCATAAGAACCGGTCGGTGTTCAGATCGGGCGTATTGAATCTCTGCCATTGAAATTTATTTAAAAGTTGCAAATCCCTTTTCCAATAAGATAGCCGGATGATAAGACATCTTGGCCTGGCGAAGTGAGTCCATTCCGAGGTCTTCTTCCCGGTTAATATAACGGTAATTTGCACATTCATGTTCGGCAAACTGCTGATTAATCATCGTAAATCCCCCATCGATTTCATACAGGGATTTTTCGGCATGGACTCCGAATGTATCTGCCGTCAGGGGCTGACCGTAGGAATAGGCAACAATGGTCCCGTCGACCCGGAGTGCACCTCCTTTTAATCCCAGCCGTTCAAAATTGTCGAAAGCAATCCGGGTGGTGATGCATTCGTCAGAAAGGGAAGCATCACTTTCAGCTCCTCCGTTTTCCGCATACCAGCGACAGTACAATTCAATACATTCCGGTATAATATCCCGGGTAATAGGGAGATATTCGTACAAATAAACCCGTTTGAACTTATTGATATGGTTCCGTTTGGACTGAAATTTCTTTCCTGTCAGGTGAATCAAATCTTCGGAGTTGTAGAGGTATTCAAACCAAGAACGGTTTTGCTGGTAAAGGAACAGGTCCGGCATAACTTCATCCACTTTGGAGAACATTTCCGCAGTCAGGGCGTAAAGGCGAAAGGGTTCGTTCCGCTCTTCCGAGTCGGCAATCATAATCTCCAATGCCGATTTCAGGTCTCCATCTCCTAGCGGAAACATGTATCCTGCTTTTTTACCTCCGGCATAAAACCGGATAAAAAGGAATCCCGATTCTACGACAAAAGTTGTCTGATACTTTTGCCTCCAACAAAAAATATTGGAGAAAGAAAAATCACAGTTGCGAAAAGAAGATGTTGCAAAGAACCTATCCAGGACTTCTTTGTCATCGATAGTTACCGGTTGAAAATGAAGCATGAAATCAAATAATCTTATTAGTAGCCGTATCAGGAAAAACAATAGCAGGTTGAAATGTTTTGGCTTCTTCAAAATCCATCAGCGCATACGACATGATGATGATGATGTCTCCGGGTTGAACTTTCCGGGCAGCAGCTCCGTTCAGGCAAATCTTTCCGGAACCTCTCTCCCCTTTGATCACGTATGTTTCCAACCGTTCCCCATTGTTGTTGTTGACAATCTGAACTTTCTCTCCCAGAACCAGATTTGCAGCATCCATGAGATCTTCATCGATCGTGATACTTCCGATATAGTTCAAATTGGCTTCCGTAACACTGACCCGGTGCAGCTTGGATTTTACAACTTCGATCAACATAACTTGCTTTGTGAATTTTGATGCAAAGTTAATACATTTTTATTTCTATGCTATCGCTTTCTTGATATAACGCATATTTCTTTAAAAGAGTTTTGGAATAATCGATCGCTTCGTACAAACCTTCTTCACCGGAGTATGCATTGATAATCATCAGCAGCCGGGTTGTATTTTCGCTGATTTTGGTCCGTTCCTCATCACTGGTAGGAGTCCCTATTCCACCCTGAGCGTCACGGTAAACAGGAAGTCCTTCTATGTTTAACATTCCCCGCCCGATCGCGTCAAAAACTTCTCCGGGTTGTCCGACTCCCAACTCCAGATTCCCTTGAATACAACCGGCATCGAATCCGCCGATGGAATATCCTGTTTGAATGGACACCAAGTTAATTAAATCGACCAGGGTATTGATCTGATACAGGGGAATGTCCCGCAGGATGCGCCTGCACAAAGCCTCAGCCGAAGGACGGTAACGGTTAGGGTCCTTTCCCAGACGCTTGTAGGCTTCCCGGGTAGCCTGAACAGGCTTCCGTTTGTTAATATCTTCCAGGCGGTACCGGTTGCGGAATTCAATTTCCGAAGACTGGATTTCGACCCACAGCTCAGGAGAAAAAGGAGAATTTACAACCTCACATTCCAGCGCCGCAATCCGGAATTCCGGACATTTTTGCCGGATGATATCCGAAACGCTGATCTGAATCATTTGTACCGTATGTTATCGATCAACCTGACTTCTCCGCAGAAAACCGCAATACATCCCACTACAGACCCGGATTCGGACCAGCCGGCAACGGGCTGCAGGGTATTCCCGTCTACAATTTCAAAATATTCCGTCTGCAATTCGGAAGAAGCATCGACCTGTTGAACGACCCATTGCTCCATCTCGCTGACAGACAATTCCCTCATCCGGTTTTTACTTTCAAACAAAGTCCTGGAAATACGAACCGCTTCCTTCCGTTGTTGTTCGTTCAGACGAATGTTCCGGCTACTCATCGCCAATCCGTCGGATTCCCGGACAATCGGACAGGGAATGATTTCCACCTGCAATTTTAATTGTTTCACCATTTCCTGTATAATAGCCAGTTGCTGGAAATCCTTTTCTCCGAAATAGGCTTTATCAGGCCGTACCACATCAAACAAACGGCTGACCACCTGGGCTACCCCATTGAAATGCCCCGGACGGAATTTCCCTTCCATAACTGTTGCCAGGTTTCCGAATTCAAATTGCCGGGTGTCGGGCTCCGGATAAACATCTTCCACTCCCGGAGCAAAAACCACAGAACAATTATTCTCTTCCAACAGCCGGCAGTCAGCCTCCAGGGTACGGGGATATTTTAACAAATCGTTCTTATCATTAAATTGGGTCGGGTTGACAAAAATACTAACCACGCAGGTATCATTTTCCGAAGCACATCTTTTGACCAGTTCAATATGTCCCTGATGCAAAGCGCCCATAGTAGGTACAAATCCAATGGTTTGCCCGGTTTTCCTCCGGGCAGCTAATTCCTGTTGTAAATCAGCCACAGTATATACTGCCTTCATGTTAAATAAGTAAAAAATCCACGCAAAATTACAGATTTTAATACGAATCTTAAAAATTATTGAGAGTTATTAGCGAATTATTTTGATTTTTGTGCTATTTTTTTTATTATCTTTGCAGCGTCAAATTAATGAAATTCGGTTAAAAACATCAGAATGATCGCAAAAAGGATATTATTCATCACCACAGAGATAACACCTTATCTTCCTGAAACAGAAACGTCTATAATAGCCAGGCAATTGCCTCAGGGTATACAGGACAAGGGAAAAGAAATCCGGACATTCATGCCTAAATTCGGTTCTATCAATGAAAGAAGAAACCAATTGCACGAAGTGATCCGTTTATCCGGAATGAATCTTATCATTGACGACACCGATCACCCGTTGATCATTAAAGTTGCTTCCATCCAATCGGCCCGCATGCAAATTTACTTCATTGACAATGAGGATTTTTTTCAGCGGAAATACCTGACCTCCGATGCAAACGGAAAAGAGTTTGAAGACAATGACGAACGTAGTATCTTCTATGTCAGGGGAGTCATGGAAACGGTAAAAAAATTAAGGTGGGTACCCGACCTGATTCACTGTCATGGATGGATGACGGCGGTAGCTCCGCTTTATATTAAAAAACATTACAAAGGAGATCCTTGTTTTAAAAATTCCAAAGTGGTATACTCCATCTATAACGACGATTTTAACACTCCTTTCCGGGATACGTTTGCAAAAAAGTTGAAAATTGAAGGAGTTACAGCCAACGATATCAAATCCATCAAGGAAAATGTAACATTTGAATCGCTGACCAAATTAGCCGTTGATTTTTCGGACGGAGTAATCCAGGGAAGCGAGACCGTCAATCCGAATGTAATTGACTACATCAGGCAGAAAGAAGGAATGCGTTTCCTGCCGTATCAGTCGCCAGATACCTATATAGATGCATTCAATGAGTTTTACGATCAAATTCTTGCAAAATAATCATACCCAGGATGAGAACAAAAATAGCTTTATTCAGCCTTTTTTTAGGCTTGATCTACATGGCATGTGAAGACTCCCTCAATAATGTAGGAATCGGGATTCTTCCGGACGAAGATAAAATCTCCATGTTCGATACCACTTTTCTTATTACCTCATCTACGGTTAAGGTAGATTCCATCTATGCCAAATCCGTTAATGGATACCTGGGGGATTTTTACGATCCGACCTACGGGAATATCAAATCCGGATATATTTGCCAGTTTTACGCTCCCGAAAGCAACGCCTTCCCTGATTCGATTATTGACGAGAAGGTCGATTCGATTCTATTAAAGGTAAGTTATAAAACCTGGGTGGGCGATTCCCTGACTCCGATGGAAGTGACTGCTTTCCCGGTTGTCAAAGCGTTGGACAAACATTATTATACCAACATGAATCCGGCCCAGTATTGTGATTTGGCTCATCCCTGGGCCAAGCAGGGATATACCGCTCGTAACCTGAATATGTCCGATTCCCTTTACAGTGCGATCAAAGCGTCTTCCGATCAGTATTTTGAAGTATCCATCCGTCTTCCTCAATCATTGGGACAGGCATTTTATGATGAGTTTAAAAAGCCGGAACCCAACGCATACAGTTCATTGGAGGATTTTGTGAAATTTTTCCCGGGGGTTTACCTGACCAATACATACGGAAGCGGAAACCTGTTATCCGTAGCGTATACGGATATTTATGTATATTTCAATTATAACCGTACGACCACGGACGTTAACGGAGACGATAGTGTCTATGTCGACAAAGGATCCACCGTATTTACGGTTACCAAAGAAGTCATTCAGCTTAACAGCTTCAAAAATACCCACGAAGAAGAATTGCTGAAGCCGAATGATACAAAAACATACATGAAAACACCGGCGGGAGTTTTCACTAAGGTAGTAATCCCCATTCCGGAAATCAAGAAGGTAATCGGGGACAAGAAGTTCAGTAGTGTACAACTTTCTTTTTCCGCCTATCCGAAAGAGGATGGGGAATACCTGAGTTTTCCGGGCGATCCTTCCATAGCCTCCAGCAGGGCTCGGGCCAAGGTATTGCTGATTCAGCCGGACTCGGTCAAAACCTTCTTCGAAGAACAGCGTGCTGCAGATTCTAAAACAACGTATACGACTACATTCAACAACTCAACTTATTCTTATATTTTCAGTAATATCGCAGGTGTGATACAAAATGCCATCAAGGAAAAACCGGATCAGAACCTGGAATTATTGTTGATACCGGTAGCTACTCAGTATTATTCTTCCTCTTCGACAGTCGTTGACTATGCTACGTCGCATTACCTGTCGCCGTCGGCAGTTACCCTAAAAAAAGGAGGAGATAATATGAAAATCAAGGTGGTTGCGACCAACCTGGCAATAAATGACTAGTAAAATTGCTATTGGATTTTACACCCAAAAGGTCAGAGTATAGTTTTCAATTCAAGTAATGAAGTGATCCGGTAAGTAGGCTCAAATCCGGATGCGCTTTCAATTCCCAGGTCGTACCAGACCTGGTCGATACCGCTGTTTTTAGCTCCCACAATGTCGGCATCCCAACTGTCGCCGATCATTAATGATTCTTCCCTGGATGCATTCGCCTCAGCCAGGGCGGCTGTAAATATTCCGGTATGGGGTTTATTGACGCCCACATGGTCAGATAAGATCACACCATCAAAAAAAGGGGCTAATCCCGAATTCTCTATTTTTCTGAACTGAACTTCTTTAAATCCGTTCGACAGGATGTACATGTTGTATTGAGGCCGGAGGTATTCCAACACCTCCAAGGTATGAGGAAGCAGGCGAGTACGTAATGTGGTACGGTTCAGGAAATCTTCATTAAGATTCAAGGCAAACGCCTTATCATCGATTCCGAAAGGCTTTAAAGGATAGAGGAGACGATCGACAATAAGTTCGTCTTTCGTTATTTTACCTTCGCGATACAACTTCCACAAATGGCAGTTGTGAGGGAAATAAATATCGTAATAATCATCAAAAGTAGGGAAGAAGCGATCGAAACCGTAGTCGCGATACACTTCTTCCATGCTTTCTTTCCCATTGGAACGGGTATCCCAGATGGTATCGTCCAAATCAATGAACAGTGTTTTATACATTCACCAGAACAACCAGGTACTTGCTCAGACTCCAGAAATTCTTGGTATCCAGGATTTTCAATACAATCTGACCGTTTGCGTCTTTTGCAAATTCATAAGAGCCTTCCGGGTGCTTGGTAACCAACTGGCCTTTTTTAGCTTTCAGTTCTATTTCTTTCAGTTTACTGGCATCTTTTGCTTTAATGAAATAATCACGGTTCAATTCGCTACCCAACTGTCCGTCAACCAGAATATTCTGTTTCTTGAGTTCTTTGGAGGTTCCATAGCACCAGTAAACCGTACTCAGTTCGGTTTGCTGTTTACTGATGGTTTCCTGTTGTGCATTGGTCTGTGCACGAAGCGTTTGAACATCTGAAGAAAGTACGGTTACACTTTCGCTCAGTTCATTGATTTTTTGATCCCTGGATGCCAGTTCATCCTGCATGGCAACCAAAGCCATCGTTTTTTCACTCAACTGGTTACGCAGACTTTCCAGACTTTTTTGCAACTGAACGGATTGGATCCCTGAACTTTTCAGCTTCTTCTCCAGGTTGGCAATTTGTTCTTTGTTTTTAGTAAGTGTTTGAGTGATAAACTCCATGTCGGACTTGATTTTTTCACGCGTTGAAGGAGTCAATTCTCCCGAGGCGGAAGACTGAACAGAAAGGTAATTTTCGGCAGCTTTGATGCTTTGGAAATTATCTTCCACGTCATTAAGCAGGGACAGAACCTCTTCCAATTCGGAAGTCGCTTTGGTATTGGCCAAGGCTAAGGAATCTCTTTCGGCCTGCAGGGTTTTGTATTCGGATGAGTTTTTTCCGCAGGAGGCCACCAACAGGGCCATTACTGAGCATACTAATACTAATTTTTTCATTGCTTTTTTAATTAAAATAATGATTCGCTCTCTTTATTATAACGTTCTTTCTTTTTGTTTTCGTATCCGTTAACAACAATAACAAACTCTCCCCTCGGTTCGTTCACTGAAAAATGAGTTATTAATTCATCCAATGTCCCGCGGCGGGTTTCTTCATGTAACTTGGAAATTTCCCTCGAAACCGAAGCATTACGATCTCTGCCCATGTATCCGGCCAGTTGGGTCAATGTTTTAACCACCCGGAAAGGCGACTCATACAGGACAACACTCCTGGGTTCGGCAGCCAGTTCTTCCAACCGGGTCTGACGCCCTTTTTTAGGAGGGAGAAATCCTTCGAAGCAGAAGCGATCCATGGGCAGGCCCGAGTTAACCAGGGCAGGAACAAAAGCCGTCGCTCCCGGCAGGCATTCCACCTCGATTCCCTGGGCTGCACATTCCCTGACCAGCAGAAATCCGGGATCGGAAATTCCAGGAGTCCCTGCATCGGAAACCAGCGCAACACTTGACCCGGCTTTGATCCGGGAAGCGATCAGCTCAACCGTTTGGTGTTCGTTGAATTTATGGTGGGATTGCATTTTATTCTGTATTTCAAAATGCTTCAGGAGAAATCCGGTAGTTCTGGTATCTTCAGCCAAGATCAGATCAACTTCCTTCAGAATGCGTATCGCCCTGAAAGTCATGTCTTCCAAATTACCTACGGGTGTTGGAACCAAATACAATTTATTCGTTCCGGATGTCATCATTAAATGAATCGTTTTTCTAATAACTCTTTGAAAGCCGCAGCAGACTCCTGTTCCCAATCCCAATGGAAAAGATTATCCAGAAAGTCAAAGGCTTCCGGAAGGGTATTGAACCCATTGATTTGATCCAGGGCTGCATTCATTGCCATTGCATTGCCTCCGAAAAGATCGCGCTGGAAACGAAAACGGTCATTAAGACTAAGGGATTGTCGGAAATCGGCAAACAGTTGCTTCCCTATTTTATCGCCCAGAAAACCACTGCTTATAGGTTCCTTAACGGGAACTGGCTCCTGACGGGTAGCTTCTATTACAGGATGAACAGGCATTTCCGGTTCTGGTTCCTGTATTTCCGGTACCGGGTTCTGCCCGTTGGGCTCTTGTATGATTGTGTTTTGTATTTCTTTTTTAACAGGAACAGCTTCAGGTTCGACCAACACCACTTCCGATTTTTCCAAATGTTCCTTCATCAGTTGAAGCTGCATGGTTTCGATATGATGCACTCCATTAGTCAGTTGTTTCAGAATGTCATAGGAAGAACTGAAAAACGAAAGTGGAATTATTTCCATTTCCCGGACCTTCCGAAAAGATTCTGTAAGTATCTGAATCTGCTCCAACTGTTGTTCTAGTTCTTCTTTAAATAACATAATCGTAGGAGTTTAACAGGACAAAAGTACTGATTTTATTTGAAATATTTATGTTGCCAATAATTCTTTTGCAGGGTTGATCAGGTAAATTTTTCCGGTAGCACGGGTAAACGCCGTATACAGCCAGCGATAAAAATCGACACCCAGGTATTCTTCCGGAACATAAGAAAGATCGAGAAAAACGTTTTTCCATTGTCCGCCCTGGGCTTTATGACAGGTTACAGCATATGCATATTTCACCTGCACCACATTATAATAAGGGTTTTCTTTCATCTGTTTCATTTTTTCACGGTTCGATCTGATATCTGCATAATCCTCCAGAATTGTGTAGAATAACTTATCGCTCTGTTCTTTCGACAACCCAGGGGCATCGGCATGCAAGGTTTCCAGCAATATTTTCAGATCCATCTCCATATCATAATCCGGAAAACGGACCGTAATATCTGAAAAATGAAAATCGTAAAGTTCCTGGGTTTTCCTGACGCGCAACACTTCAACCAGATCACCATTGGCTATAAAATCCATGGATTGTTGTTCTTTCCCCCAGTAATAATTATTTTTGGCCACCATTAATAAATCGCCGGAAGACAACTCCTCCTCCCGGAAAAGGATGCGGTTACGGATGCCGTTATTAAAGATATTGGCCCTTTTGTTGGAACGGGAAATGATAATGGTTTCTTCCAGGCCGTCACGATCATAAGCTTCACTGATGGCATCGATCAGCTCATCTCCCTGAACAATAGCCACATCCGGATAGTTCCGGGTACAAATCTGAGGAAAAACACGAACAGTATCTGTTTCCAGCGCCTTGCGCAACCGGGTGGCATTCATCAATATCCCGGATGTTTCGGCCTGACGGACCACCTGGGTCAGGGTAATGTCGTGTACTTCCAATCCATAACCCTGAAGAACCGGCACATTCAGAGCAGGGCTATCGGGCTGGGAAACAGGGGGCAACTGAGCGGAATCTCCTATCAGAATCAATCGGCAACCTTCCCCGCTGTAAACATACTGAATCAGATCGTCAAGCAGGCGCCCGGAACCGAAAACAAAAGAATCCAATCCGTCGTTGGAAATCATGGAAGCCTCATCTACGATAAAAAGAGTATGTTTATATAGGTTATCTGCCGGAACAAATCCGGTCGGTTCGTTTGAAAAAATTTTCTGACGGTATATTTTTTTATGGATCGTGTATGCGTTTTGTCCGGCATACGACGCAAACACCTTCGCCGCTCTCCCGGTCGGTGCCAACAGAACGGATTTTTGTTCCAGCTCGTTCATTGTCTTAACGATCGCTCCCACCAGAGACGATTTTCCTGTTCCGGCATATCCTTTCAATAAAAATAACGAGTCATTGTGCCTGCTGAACAGGAATTCGGCCAATCGTTGCAAAGCCGTTTCCTGTTCGGAAGTCGGTTCATAAGGAAGATTTTTCTTAATTTGCTCTAAAAAGAAATGCTGCAACATAAGGAATCCGTCAAATAAAAGGGTAAAGTTAGTGATAATTTTTCTACATTTGCAGGATAAAAACAAGTCTGTGTGAAACGCATCGTCCGGATCATCTTATTCTGTGCCGTATTATTGCTTGTCTACCTGTGTGTGGAAAGTATCAGGCGGGGAATGGTATCAGGCGATCCGGATGCATTGCCGAACATTAACCCGGTTGAAAATGAACTTGATACTCCCTGATAATATAAACCTGGAACATCCCGAACGATACATCCTGACTATCCGGATTCATCCGGAAGAATATGCTTTTGCTCTGTACAATCCGGCCGAAGATGGGTCCTATTATTACCGGACAATTGACAAAAGTTCTTCGGGATATGCTTTTACCTGTTTCAAGGATTTCTTTTTCGATCACGAATGGATGACCCTGCCCTTCCGGAAAACGATCGTTATGAATCATACGCCGGAATTTACGTTTATTCCTTCGCTTATTTTTGAGGAAAAAGACAAAGAAGCATTTATGAATTTCAACTTTTCAGAAAGCAAAATGCCTGTCCTGAGCCAAAAACTCCGCATACCGGAAATAACGATTCTGCATCGGATGGAAGAAGAGGTCTATGAATTTTTTCAACGTTCGTTCCTATCCCCTGTTTTTGTACACCACCAGTCTCCTTTGATTGTTTATTTTCAGGAAAAGAGCCGTACGGTGAATGCGCATCAACTGACCGTCAATGTACGGGAAAATGAGATCGATATACTCTGTTTTTCACGGGGTGAATTTATATTGGGAAATCATTTTCCCTGCAAGCAGACCAGTGATGCGGTATATTACATTCTTTTTATCTGGAAACAGCTGAAACTGGATCAGATGAAAGATTTTGTCTTAATTACCGGAGAATCTTCTTCCAAAAAAATACTGATGGAAGAACTGAAACAATACCTGCGTAACATCATTCCGGTCAATGTTACTCCGGAAGCGCATTTTGCCGGAGTGGACATCCAGTCGGTACCTTTTGAACTTTCAGCATTGACATTATGCGAATTATAAGTGGAATATATAAAAGCCGCCGTTTTGATGTCCCCAAAAATTTCAGGGCACGACCAACGACGGATTTTGCCAAGGAAAATATTTTCAATGTCATTCATAACCTGATTGACCTGGATGATGCAATGGCCCTGGATTTGTTTGCGGGTACCGGAAACATCGGATTTGAACTGCTCTCCAGGGGATGCAAACAGGTGATTTGTGTAGAAAAGGATCCGTTTCATCACGCCTTTATTCAGAAAGTCCGGAAAGAATTGAAAACAGAGGATCTTCTTCCGGTGAAAGGAGATGTTTTTACGTTTCTTCATTTCTGCGGACAAGCATTCGATTTGATTTTTGCCGACCCTCCCTATGCATTGAAAGAATTGGGGAAAATTCCCGAACTGGTACTGTCCGGCAACCTATTGAATCCCGGAGGTGTTTTTATAATGGAACATCCGAAAGAATACAATTTTTCCCAGCTGCCTTATTTCTCTCAGCGAAGAGTATATGGAGCTGTTAATTTCAGTATTTTTATCCGGGAAGAGTAGTTGACGTCAGCCTATCCTTCGCTGAAGGGGGATAGGCCTGACGCGCATCGCATTTTGAGAAATTATTATAAACAAAAAGGCATGAGAAAAACTTCTTTTTTAGCGACCCTTCTTTTTTTATTTTTGTGTACCGCCCTCTCGATGGCTCAAAGTGTACGTTCCGGAAGTCTGCAGGTAAGTTGTGGTGAAAAAGAAATGATCCAGGTTGAAGTGGATGGGCCGATGTATTTCAGAGAATCGGTTTCCGGGGATATTATTTTTTCCGGTTTGCTTCCGGGAAATTACCGTTTAAAAATATCGTTGAACTCCGGTCGGGGAAGAGTTAACGTATTGGTCGATGAAAAGATAAGGATTACTTCCGGTGAAAGGCTTTCATTTTATCGGCAACGAAACGGACGTTTTTCCGTACGCAATGAAATCGATAGAAACAGCATTCTCCTATGTCCGGAATATAACCCGGGACCCGGAAGAACTCCTGTTCCCCGCAGAGGCCCGGAGCTTATTAACGACCGGGATTTTAATAACTTAATCCTGGGTATGAAAAAAGCTTCTTTTGACGATAACAAATTGGATTTGTTGAAGGCATCGCTCGGTTATAATTTGTTCCATACCGGACAAATGATGCAAATCATGAAGTTATTTTCTTTTGATGATAACCGGTTGGAATGCGCCAGATTACTTGTTCCCTGGGCGTATGATCCGGTCAATTTGTACCAGTTGGGAGATGCTTTCAGTTTTATAAGTACCAAAGACAAGTATTATCAATTTTTGAAAACCAACCGTTAAAAACCAATTGTATCAAAATTATCCGGTAATGAAAAAAACGATAACAGGATTGACAAATGAGGAAGTAATTGCCAGTCGGCAACAGTACGGATCCAATGTATTAACTCCTCCCAAACGGGAATCGCTCTGGAAATTATTTTTTGAGAAATTTCAGGATCCGATCATCCGGATTTTGCTCATCGCAGCTTTTCTTTCCCTCATTGTTTCTTTTATTCACAATGATTTTGCAGAAACGCTGGGTATTATTTTTGCTATTCTACTGGCTACCGGAGTAGGATTCTGGTTTGAAATGGATGCCGGAAAAAAGTTCGATCTGCTGAATCAGGTCAATGACGATACTCCGGTGAAAGTAATCCGAAATGGGAACATTTGTGAAATTTCAAAAAAAGAAATCGTTGTCGGAGATATTGTTCTACTGGAAACCGGCGAGGAAGTGCCGGCCGACGGATTACTACAGGAAGCTATTTCCCTGCAGATGAACGAATCGACGCTGACCGGGGAACCCTTAATCGTCAAGACAACCGTCGAAGCCGATTTCGATGACGAGGCGACCTATCCCTCCAACCGGATTTATCGGGGAACTACCGTTGTCGACGGGCATTGCACTGTAGAGATTACAGCAGTAGGTGATGTGACTGAATTCGGGAAAGTGGCCCAGGAATCGTCGATGAAAACGGGAGAAGAGACTCCCTTAAACAAGCAACTGGATAGTCTGGCCCGTGTAATCAGTGTAATTGGTTTTTCGCTGGGTATACTTACTTTTTTCGCTTTGTTTCTGAAGGATATTTTCTTCCAGGGATATCAGTACACCGGAGGACAAATCATCCTTATGGGAACTGTATTGATTGCTTTCGCCGTACTTTTGTCAAAGATATGGCTTCCGATATTTTATGACGGTTTAGATTTAGTCGGAAAAAAAGTCAAACAACCGGCCTGGGTGAACGAAAGCCGTTGGATCACCTGGTTAGGAGCATCTGTACTGGTTTTTATTGTCCTCTGTGGAATTTGCTACCTTTCCGGGATCAATCCTTTGCTTGCCTCTTCCTGGATATCGATCGATACGGCCAGCCGCATCTTAGAATATTTTATGGTAGCAGTTACGTTGATCGTGGTGTCGGTACCCGAAGGACTTCCGATGAGCGTCACTTTAAGCCTGGCCTTAAGTATGCGCCGCATGCTGAAAACTAATAACCTGGTCCGGAAAATGCACGCCTGTGAAACGATGGGCGCCGCGACCGTCATTTGTACGGATAAAACCGGAACTCTGACGCAAAACCGCATGCAGGTGGCTCAGACCAATTTTTACGGATTAAAAGATCAGCAACTTTCAGAAGATACGATTGGAAGCCTCATCCGGGAAGGAATCGCAGCCAACTCTACAGCACATTTGGATTTTTCTCATCCGGAAAAAATCAAATCCTTAGGTAATCCGACGGAAGCGGCTTTGTTATTTTGGCTGAATAAGCAGGAAATCAACTACCTGAGGTTACGCGAGGAAGCTAAAGTTGTTAATCAACTGACTTTCAGCACAGAACGCAAATACATGGCCACAGTGATTGATTCTCCGTTACTGAACAAACGAATCCTGTACATAAAAGGAGCTCCGGAAATTGTTTTTTCCAACTGCCTGGAAGTCGTTACGACAGAAGGACTACAACCGGTTTCTTCACTGAAGCCGGTAGTGGAAAAGCAATTGCTTCAATACCAGAATCAGGCGATGCGCACGTTAGGGTTTGCTTACCGGGAAATAGATCCGGAAGATACCCGGACAATCGAGGAACTTGTTAAAGACGGTTTATTGTTTTTAGGAATCGTTGCGATCAGTGACCCTGTACGGGAAGACGTTCCGGCGGCTGTAGCCCAATGTTTACGCGCCGGGATCGATGTTAAAATCGTTACAGGGGATACACCCGGTACGGCCAGGGAAATCGGACGTCAGATCGGAATCTGGAAGGATTCGGATACGGATTACAATATCATTACCGGAGTGGATTTTCAGGCGCTGACGGATGAAGAAGCATTGAAACGGGTACAACAACTGAAAATCATGTGCCGGGCCCGTCCGACTGATAAACAACGACTGGTACAATTGCTGCAGCAATGCGGAGAAGTTGTGGCTGTCACCGGTGACGGTACAAATGATGCCCCGGCTCTTAATTTTGCTCAGGTTGGATTGTCCATGGGATCGGGAACTTCCGTAGCCAAAGAGGCCAGCGATATTACCCTGCTGGATGATTCGTTTAACAGCATTGCTACAGCAGTCATGTGGGGCCGGTCACTGTACAAAAACATCCAACGTTTCCTGATTTTCCAGTTGACAATTAACGTAACAGCATTGATAATCGTTTTTTTCGGTTCCATCTTCGGACAGGAATTACCTCTGACTGTTACCCAGATGCTTTGGGTGAATCTGATTATGGATACTTTTGCCGCCGGCGCTTTAGCCTCTCTGCCTCCCGATCCGAATGTAATGAAAGAAAAACCACGCAAGAACAACGATTTCATTATTACCCGGAAAATGGCAACCAATATATTGGGAACCGGTATGCTGTTTGTTGTTTTACTAATGAGCATTTTGTATTACCTTACTTATATTGAGGTTGGAGTCAGCCTGTACGATCTTTCTGCATTCTTTACTCTGTTTGTTTTACTGCAATTCTGGAATATGTTCAATGCCAAGGCTTTCGATACCGGCAAATCTGCATTTCATGATATCAGGAACAGCCAGGCTTTTCTGGGAGTAGGTTTTCTGATCCTGGTCGGCCAGTTCCTGATCGTAACATTCGGAGGTGAAGTATTCCGGACCACTCCCTTATCCTGGAAAGACTGGGGATTGATTATCGGGGGGACTTCACTGATTCTTTGGTTGAGGGAAATCGGCTCTGCCGTTTTACGGTTTTTCCGCTCATCCAAAAGCTCATTTTAGCTTGTCATTGTGTCTTTTTTGTTTTTTTTATCAGGTAAAAGTTACATATATTCATTATTCTTTCTACCTTTGTAACCATTGTTCTTTGTGGAACCCTTACTTTTAGAAAAAACAAATTAAAAAAAACGATTGTGGAGCTGCTAAATGGAATGAATGCCTTGACACTGGTATTTGCATCGGTGTGTATCTTTGCGATTGGCTATCGCTTTTACGGAATTTTTCTGGCAAACAAAGTTTTAAAATTAAGTGCGAAACATGTAACGCCTGCTGTCAAGTATGCAGACGGGCATGACTATGTTTCGACCAACAAAAACGTTCTTTTCGGACACCATTTTGCTGCGATTGCAGCTGCTGGTCCATTAGTAGGCCCTGTCCTCGCCGCCCAGTTCGGGTTCTTTCCCGGCGCACTCTGGATCCTTATCGGTTGTGTTCTGGGCGGTGGCGTTCATGACATGGTCGTTCTTTTCGCTTCGGTGCGTCATAAAGGCCAGAGCCTGGCATCCATCGCTTCCAAGGAAATCAATCCGGTCACAGGTACGGTTGCAGGCTTTGCCATTTTATTCATATTGATATTGACGCTTTCCGGACTTTCCCTGGCCTGCGTCAGTGCCATGCACGATGCACCCTGGTCCCTTTTTACTGTTGTAATTACGATCCCCATTGCGATTCTGATGGGTGTAATTATGAAATACCGGGCAAACAGCATAGGTATTGCTAGTATATTAGGGGTTGTATTATTGGCTGCCGGTATTATTTTCGGGCACAACCTCATGCAATCCGAATTCCTGGGAAGCCTTTTCAACTGGGACATCAAAACGATTTCGATTGCCATTCCTATTTACGGATTTTTTGCTTCGGTGCTACCTGTCTGGTTGTTGCTGGTTCCACGTGATTACCTTTCCACTTACCTGAAAATCGGAACGATACTTATGCTGGCATTAGGTATTATTTTCGTTCATCCGGTTTTACAAATGCCGGCGATAACTTCATTTATTCACGGAGGAGGTCCTGTGATCAGTGGTCCGGTTCTCCCCTTCATTTTCATAACGATTGCCTGCGGAGCTATTTCCGGATTCCATGCCGTTATCGCTACCGGGACCACCCCTAAAATGATTGCCAACGAAAAGGAAATCCTCTTCGTCGGATACGGAGCCATGCTCACCGAAGGGTTTGTCGCCCTGATGGCCTTAATCGCCGCCTGTACACTAATGCCGGGTGACTATTTTGCTATCAATACACCGAGAGATGCCTACGATCAGTTTATCGCTCAAAATCCCAATCTAACTCCGGTCGATCTGCAATATTTTATCGATCACATCGGGGTGGATCTCCACGGAAGAACCGGAGGAGCAGTTTCCCTGGCCGTGGGAATGGCTCATATATTCAACAGCATACCTTACATGGATAAGCTCATGGCTTACTGGTATAACTTTGCCATTATGTTCGAAGCGGTATTCATTCTTACCGCTATCGATGCAGGTACCCGCGTCGGACGTTTCTTCCTGCAGGAAATGATCGGCCATGTGGTTCCCAAATTCAATGATAAGAATTGGATTCCCGGAGTAATTATTACCAGCGTTGTATTTACTTTTACATGGGGGTATTTGGTTTACACAGGAAATATCAGCAGTATCTGGCCCTTATTCGGTATGAGTAACCAGTTATTGGCTGCCTGTGCATTGATTGTCTGCACAACCATGTTGTTGCGGATGAACCGTGGAAAATATGCGCTATGTACGGCCATACCAGGCATATTCATGGCTATTATCACTTTCTGGGCAGGCTATATCCAGGTCACGGCCAGTTATATTCCGAAAAAACAATATTTATTGGCTACATTGGCTATCATAGCAATGATTTTAATGCTTTTTGTCTTTATCGGAGCATTCCGGAAGTGGATTCAACTGATCAGAACAAAAACGATAGTTACCGATGAATACGGCGAATCGGTAAAAGAATTGGTAGCGGAATAAAAATTTTCATTTTTCACAAAAGTCTTTGTCGTTTCAATATTTATTTATATCTTGTGCAGCGATATAAATCTGAGAAACGATGAAAAAGGAAAAATTCTGCATCCAATATATTTTTGACAGTGCGTCCAGAAACAGTTTGTGGAATCACCTGACCACCTCTACCGGGCTTTCCGAATGGTTTGCCGATGATGTTTTGATCCAGGGTAATGTGTATACTTTCACCTGGAGTAAAATTCAAATGGAAGCCGAACTGCTGGCTTTAAGTCCGAATTCACATATCCGCTTCCGCTGGTCGGACGAAGAAGATACTGCGGTGTTTTTTGAATTCAGGATACACACAATCGAATTAACCGGAGGTATCATGCTTGAAATCACAGACTTTTCCGAAGATTCCGAAAAGGAAGATTCGATTACGCTCTGGGATTCTCAGGTCAAGGTACTGAAAAGGACCCTCGGATTATAAACCTTATTTCCGAAAAAAACTAAAACCAGGTACAAAACAGTCTCTTCATTCTTCATTTTTCACGAAAAGAACTACCTTTGTCAGTCCAATTTCGAATCAAACGGTATGTTTCGTATAAAAAGGTTGTATACTTTTGTTCTTGAAAGTTTTCTGCCCCTGTTGCTGGCAACTTTCAGCGTATGCCTTTTCATTCTTTTGATGCAATTTGTCTGGAAATATGTCGACGACATGGTAGGAAAAGGAGTCGACATGAAAATCCTGGCTGAATTGTTTTTTTATGCAGGCCTTACCTTTATTCCCATGGCCCTGCCCCTGGCTATTCTGCTTGCCTCTCTGATGGCTTTCGGCAACCTGGGGGAATCATTGGAACTATTAGCCATGAAGTCTTCCGGAGTATCGCTCCTTCGCATCATGCGACCCCTGATTATTCTGGTATTCTTTATTTCCGTGGGTTCCTTCTATTTCCAAAACAACATACTGCCTTCCGTGCAGGGCAAGTTTTACACTATTCTTCTTTCCCTGAAACAAAAATCTCCTGAACTGGACATTCCGGAAGGTTCTTTTTTTAAAGACCTACCGGGGTACAACGTCTATGTACGGCATAAAGATAAGAAAGGGGGAATGATGCGCGACCTGATGATTTACGATTATTCGAAAGGATTCGAAAATGCAGTGGTCATTGTTGCCGACTCAGGCAAAATGAAAGGATCGGAGGATAAGAAAAATGTCATTTTAACGTTGTATAACGGAGAATCCTTTCAAAATCTGGGTACCCAGAAGCCCCGTACGGCATACGAAAAAATACCTTACAGGCGGGAAACATTCGGTCTGAGGGAAATGCTGATTCCGTTCGACATGAATTTCAACATGGTCGATGAATCCATTATGCAAAACCGCGATATGAGCAAAGACCTGAAAGAACTCAGTACTTTCATCGATTCAGTAAGCCTGGTAGTAGACAGCATCCAGAAGGAAATGGCACCCTCATTCAAGAACCGCATTTACACCAATACGTTCAAACAGTCTTACTCTTCCAAGGAATACCGCCGACACGCCGGTGATACGGTTGTGATCGGTAACTTTGACGATTATTTTTCGAAAATGCCTCTGAACAAAAAAATAAGCCTGTTGGACCGTGCCAGAGGAAAGACCGAGTTATTGACCAACGATTATTTGTTGAATATGAATTTGCAAAGTGAACAGCTCCGCCTGCTCCGGGGACATAAAAGTGAATTGCATAAAAAATTCACATACGCCCTGGCCTGCCTCCTGTTTTTCTTTATCGGAGCTCCTTTCGGAGCCATTATCCGGAAAGGTGGATTGGGTATGCCTGCTGTACTTTCTGTCGTGCTGTTCCTCTCTTACTACATTATCGATACCTTTGGACTTAAATTAGCCAAGCAGGATGTTTTGCCTGTATGGCAGGGAATGTGGATGAGCACAGCAGTACTGGCCTCACTGGGAGCATTCTTTACCTACAAGGCCGTTAACGACTCAGTCGTTCTAAATCCGGACGCATGGAAAGAATTTTTCAAACGCTTTTTCGGTCAACGGGAATCCAGGAACTACACGAAGAAAGAAGTGATTATGACCCCTCCCGATTATAAGGCCGACGTTCAATCCATGATTGCGTGGAACGAAATGTATTCGGATTACCGGGCTAAGAACAAAAAACCGTTGCTTTATATCGCTTTTTGGAAAAAAGGATTCGAAGATCCGGAATTGCACCGGTTGATCAACTCTATGGAAAGTTTCATTGAAGACCTGAAAAACTCAGATGAAAATTTAATTATCGGGAAATTAATGGATTACCCCATTATTAAACCTTTCGGGCTGGAAATACTCAACCGTACCGGGATGCGATGGACCCTGGCCATATTATTTCCAATAGGTTTAATTATTTATTTTATAGGACTTTACAAGAAAAAACAACTCTTTCGGGATCTGGATATGACCCATAAGGTCAACAACGATCTGAAAGAAGAAATAAGTAGATTTATAGACAAGGAATAATTATGTATCAGTTAAACAGTATCGAAGAAGCTGTAGAAGATTTCCGCGAAGGAAAATTTCTGATTGTTGTAGATGATGAAGATCGTGAAAACGAAGGTGATTTTATTATTGCTGCTGAAAAAATAACTCCGGAAAAAGTCAATTTTATGATGACTTACGGAAGAGGGTTACTTTGTGCGCCGATTACAGAAGAACGGTGTGAGGAACTGGAGCTCGAAATGCAGGTTTCACGCAATACTTCCGTTTTCGATACCCCGTTCACAATAACCGTCGACAAGATTGGAGGAGGCTGTACCACAGGGGTTTCCATGTACGATCGTTCGGAAACGATTAAAGCCCTGGCGAATCCGGACACAGCTATTACAGATCTCGCCCGCCCGGGACATATAAGCCCGTTAAGAGCCCGATCCAAAGGAGTACTCAAACGGGCAGGCCACACAGAAGCTACGGTCGACCTGGCCCGGCTGGCCGGGTTATATCCTGCAGGTGCTCTGATTGAAATTATCAAAGAAGACGGAACCATGGCCCGGCTCCCGGACCTGATCGAAATCTCCCGGAAATTCGGAATTAAAATCATCAGCATCAGAGACCTGATCGCCTACCGCCTGAAATATGAATCCCTGGTCGAAAAAGGGGAGAAAGTAGACATGCCAACCCAATTCGGTCATTTTAAGCTGATTCCTTTCCGCCAGAAATCGAATGGCCTTGAACACATTGCTCTGATCAAAGGAGAATGGGAAAAAGACGAACCCATACTGGTACGCATGCACTCTTCCTGCGCTACCGGAGATATTTTCGGATCCATGCGTTGTGAATGTGGCGAGCAACTCCATAAGTCTATGGAAATGATTGAAAAAGCCGGAAAAGGAGCCATTGTATACCTGAATCAGGAAGGACGCGGAATCGGGCTGATGGATAAAATGAGGGCCTACAAGCTACAGGAGGAAGGATACGATACCGTCGACGCCAACCTGCACTTGGGATATGCCTCCGATGAAAGGGAATACGGAGTGGGAGCCCAGATCCTCAGGGATATCAGCATATCCAAAATACGTCTGATTACCAATAACCCGGTCAAACGGGTAGCCCTGGAAGGGTATGGACTGGAAATTATTGAAAATGTACCGATCGAGATTGATTCCAATCCATACAATCAGTTCTACATGCATACCAAGAAAGAAAAAATGGGTCATATTTTGAAAAATATCAAATAAATCAATAAAAAACAGTACATTTGCACTCTATTTGAAAATATTCACTAGCAAAATAACATTTTTATGGCACAGGTTTCCGAACGTTTAGCAGCCTTGTCTCCTTCTGAGACGCTGGCAATGTCACAAAAAAGCAACGAGCTTAAAGCTCAGGGAATCGATGTAATCAACCTCAGTGTAGGTGAACCCGATTTTTTTACTCCTGATCACATCAAAGCTGCCGCCCAAAAGGCGATCGACGACAATTATTCTTTTTATTCTCCGGTTCCCGGTTATCCGGCTTTGCGTAATGCCATTGTGGCTAAATTGAAAAAAGAAAACAACCTGGATTATAAGCCCGAACAGATTGTTTGCTCCAACGGAGCCAAGCAATCGGTTTGCAATGTTATTTTATCGATTATCGGACCGGGTGATGAAGTAATCGTTCCGGCACCTTATTGGGTCAGCTACGTGGAAATGGTAAAACTGGCCGAGGGTACCAATGTGGTTGTTGCTGCAGGCATCGAGCAGGATTTCAAAATTACTCCCGCTCAACTGAAAGCAGCCATTACACCCAAAACCAAGGCATTGATTCTTTGTTCTCCCTCCAACCCTACCGGTAGTGTTTATTCCCGGGAAGAGTTGAAAGGGCTCGCAGAGGTATTAGCTGACTATCCGAACATCATTGTGATTGCCGATGAAATTTACGAACACATCAATTACATCGGAAAACATGAAAGCATCGCCCAGTTTGAAAATATTCGTGACCGGGTAGTCATCATCAACGGAGTTTCCAAAGGGTATGCGATGACCGGGTGGCGGATCGGATGGATTGCAGCTCCACAATGGATTGCTTCGGCCTGTAATAAATTACAAGGCCAGTATACTTCAGGTCCCAATTCAGTCGCTCAGAAAGCAGCAGAAGCGGCTTATACAGGCGATCAGAGTTGTGTTTCCATCATGCGTGAAGCATTCGAACGCCGTCGCGATCTGATGGTTCGCCTCGCTAAGGAAATCCCGGGATTCAAGGTCAATCAGCCGGAAGGCGCGTTCTATCTCTTTCCCGATTGCAGCGCTCATATCGGAAAGTCGTACGAAGGTCAAAAAATCGAAAACTCAGCCGATCTGGCCATGTACCTGCTGGAAGTGGGACATGTCGCTTCCGTAGGAGGAGCTGCTTTCGGAGCTCCCAACTGCATCCGTTTTTCATACGCTACGTCCGACGAACAGTTGATCGAAGCGATGCGGAGGGTGAAAGACGCGTTGGGAAAACTAGCTTGATTTATACACTAAAATACAAAGCCCCGGAAATTTTGATGTTAAATTTAGATTTCCGGGATTTTTCGTTTTTGAAACATTTTTTTTGTACTAAGGCATAATATAACTTAACTAAACGATATTGTTTAAAAACTCAAAAAAAAATATCTAAATTTGTCTGCATTTTCTGTATTTTATCAACGGTAAAACAAGTTATGGGACAATTAACAAAAAAAATTTCCATACTCATACCTGCTTATAATGAAGAACATTCATTAAAATTGCTATACGAGCGACTTCTTGCCATAATGGATGCCAATCCTTCTTATGAATGGGAAGTCCTTTTGATCAATGACGGAAGCGAGGACAACACCTTACCTGTAATGAAATATTTACGGGAATCGGATTCTCGATTCAATTACCTTGACTTGTCCCGGAATTTCGGGAAAGAAGCCACCATACTCGCCGGATTTGACTATGTAACAGGTGATTGTATGATAATCATGGATGCCGATCTGCAGCATCCTCCTGAATTGATTCCTGACATGTTGAAAGTGTGGGAAGATGATTATGATGATGTATATGCCAAGCGTATAACCCGAGGCAAAGAAAGCTGGTCGCGCAAACAATTTTCTTTACTTTATTACAAACTGCTGCAAAAGAGTACCCGGGTAGAAATTCTCGAAAATGTAGGCGATTTTCGGTTGTTGGATCGCAAATGCGTCAATGTACTGAAATCGATGAGAGAAAGCGAACGATATACCAAAGGAATGTATGCCTGGATCGGATTCCGAAAAAAAGAAATCCTGTTTGAACAAGGTGATCGCCTGGCAGGTAATTCTTCCTGGAATTTCTGGAAGCTCCTTAGCCTGGCAATGGATGGGATTACATCATTTACAGTAGCTCCTCTTCGGGTATCTACAATAATTGGTTTGATAACCTCTATCGTCGCATTTATCTGTATGTGCATAATTTTTACCAAAACACTGATATGGGGAGAACGTGTACGAGGATATCCTACTCTGATGGTGGTTATTTTGTTTTTGGGAGGAGTACAACTACTCTCGTTGGGTATTATCGGCGAATACCTGGGTCGAATTTTTAATGAGACCAAAAACCGGCCTCCATATCTGGTACGGGAATACAATGGAGAGATAATAAGTCAGCAGAAATAATAAGTCAACAAAAAATAATGATCCTGCTCAGTTTTGATATTGAAGAATTCGATATGCCTTTCGAATATGGAAGAGAGATTCCCTTTGATGAACAAATTTCCATTTCGAAACAGGGAACGGAAAAAATACTTCAATTATTGGCTAAACATGAAGTTAAGGCTACATTTTATACTACCGCCAATTTTGCACAACATGAACCAATCCTTGTGCAAAACATCGTAACAGCAGGGCATGAATTAGCCTCACACGGCTTTTATCATAATAACCTCGAGATAAAACATCTAAAGGAATCCAAGGATCTGTTGGAAAAAATAGGCAATGTTACTGTTAAAGGTTATCGAATGGCGAGAATGATGCCTGTTTCCGAGTCTGAAATTTACAAGGCAGGATATACATATAATTCATCGATTAATCCGACGTTTATTCCGGGACGATACAATAACTTCAATGAGCCCAGGACGTACTTTATCAGAGAAAATGTATGGCAATTGCCTGCCTCCGTTAGTCCTGTGATACGTTTTCCTTTATTCTGGCTTTCATTCCAGAATCTTCCGTTAACCATTTATCAATATTTAGCCAAACAGACCTACAAAAAAGACAAGTATTTGAATGTGTATTTCCATCCTTGGGAATTCATGCCTATCGGACAAGAAAAACGGTTCAACATCCCAGGTCACGTAACCAGGAATACCGGGCAAACGTTGGTAGACAGATTGGAAAAATTCATCCTTTGGGCGAAAAAAAATAACTACCCATTCGGTTTGACTCGCGATTTTATACAGGGAATCTCTTCCACTCCTCATTGACTATTCGCTACTTACCGGTTGATCCGTTCTATAACCTTTCAGTTGATGGTAAATCAATGCCAGCCAAATAAGGAGACAAGGTAACACGATCAGGGCATACGTTTGAATAAACGTTCGCACAACCTTCGGTAGAAGGTCTGACCTGGAAAAACTGGTAACGACAAGAGCAAATCCCAATAAAAATATATTATACCCTGAGAAAGGTCTTGATTGTATTACAAACCAGATTCCAACTCCGGTCATGGCAATAATATAAGTCGGAGATTCGGAACCGGAACTGAATATAACGATGGTAAGCAATGTTAAGGCCAGCATCCCTAATTGAAACCGAAGGTTTTTAAAGAAATCGATCCGCAGGTATTGGATTGCAAAGATGCATACTGCCGGTATCAATACGACCAGATTGGACATCTCGCGATTACCTGTTATCCGCCTTATCATCCCCATTACCGAATAATCCTGCGACAGGGACTGTGCATTTAATTCATTTTTTGAAGCTAAAGCAGCAAACCAATCCACATAGGTCTGGATAATAAATTGGGGAGACGAGATAATCATGGGCAGAACAAAAAAAACGACACTCCACATCAAAAAATAACCTGTAAATTTTATTTTATGCCGGGAGAAAAAGAAGAAGGCAAGACCAACCACTCCATACAATTTAATAAAAAGTCCCAAGGCGATCAGACAAGCCGCTCCCATATCCTTTTCTTTTCTGATAAGAATGAAACTTCCGATCACCAATGCGGCAATCAATGTATTGGTCTGACAGGCTAACGTAGTGACAAATAAATCATTAAGTGTAATATAATAAATAACAGCTCTCCATTTCCAGGGTATCAGGAGTTTATATATGGCCAAAAATAAACAGAGGGAAGTAAAGAGTCCGAATAACACAACACCTAATTGATCCGGCAAAAGGGCAAAAGGAGCAATGATAAGACTGAATACCGGGCCGTAATAATTAAAGTTTGCATATTCGGGATAAGCACCATACAAAGTAATCTGGTCGATGGTATGATAAAAAACATGTTTGAAAATGATGTAATTATTAGGTACATGTCTCGACAGCATCAGAACAAGTCCAAGGCAAACTACTGCAAACCAAAGGGAAATGACAAATTTACGATTTGTAAATAGTGGTTTTGAAAAAAAACGAACGATCGTATTCATAAATCTCTTCGGAAATTTCCCAACAAGATTACTCTCCGAAGGAGATTCCCATTCTCTTTCCATGAATGATCAGGTCATGACCGGGAGTAACCAATTTTAGTTTTCCCGAAACCTCTTCGAGGGGAACAGAGGTCAATTCATTTTTACGTATGGAAACCATCCTGCCGAATTCTCCTTTGGCAATCAACTCCGTAGCATGCGCCCCCAGGCGGGTAGCCAGAATCCGGTCGAAAGAAGAGGGACTACCTCCCCGTTGCACATAACCGAGAACCGTTTCCCGGGTTTCAATCCCAGTACCTTCTTCGATCATCTTAGAAATACAGGCAGCCGGACGTTTCTTTTCACAGTCGACTTCCAGGCCTTCAGCTATGGCTACAATCGAATACGGTTTGCCGGCTTTAGCCCGGTCCAGAATCGCTTTATTGACTTTTTTGATATTGAAGCCTAATTCAGGGATCAGGATGACATCAGCCCCTCCTGCCATTCCGGCATACAAGGTAATCCAGCCGGCCGAGTGCCCCATCAGTTCGATAACCATTACCCGGTTGTGGGAACTAGCCGTGGAATGAAGGCGGTCGATCGCTTCTGTCGCGATATCCACAGCCGTATCAAATCCAAAAGTGACATCGGTACCCCAGACATCATTATCGATGGTTTTTGGGACTCCGATTACATTCAGGCCCAGTTGGGAAATCTGATAGGCAGTTTTCTGCGTTCCGTTTCCACCGATGCAAACCAGGCAATCCAGTCCCAGGTCATGGTAAGTATCAATAATCACCTGGGGTTTGTTATCTCCATCTGCAGCCAGGAGTTTTTTAAATGGTTTTTCCCGGGAAGTACCTAAAATGGTACCTCCCAGGTTTAATATGCCGGAAAGAGAATTCCCGTCCAATGGGATAACATCCTTGTTCAGAAGGCCCATAAATCCGCTACGGATTCCGATGACTTCCATCCCAAAATGAGTCATCGCCGTTTTACCAACGCCCCGGATCGTTGCGTTGATCCCCGGACAGTCACCTCCCGATGATAAGATTCCTATCTTCATTTCTCAAAGCCCAGACTTTCATCAATGACTTCAATCTTTTTGATAATCAGGCTCAGTTCTTCTTTTAGACTTTCGATCTTCCGGTTCATTTCTTTCACCAAACCGCCACCGCCTTTAGAAGAAATCGAAAGGAAACCGATATTATTTTCGTAGGTCTGGATATCATTCTTCAAGCGCTCGTAGGTACGCATCAGTTTTTCGCGTTCCGAGAGCAGTTTATTCTTCGATTTGTCACCTGCTCCTATTTCCGTCATATTCGACCTGAACGATTGCAGGCGTCTTTCCGACTCATCGACTTTCAGGCGATCGAAATGCTTATCAACAGCAGCCCGGTATTCCTTGTAAATTTTGTCCTTTTCGCGGAAAGGTACAAAACCGACATTGTTCCATTCCGCCATCAGTTCACGGATAAGGGCAATCGCTTCCGCACTGCTTAATGTGATATCGATGGCATCGATTTTTTCAATAATCTCTTTCTTCAGTTTCAGATTTTCAACCTCTTCTGTTTTTTGAGAAGAGAAATGAATATTTTTTTGCTCGAAGAAATAATCGCAGGCACTGATAAAACGTTTCCAAACAGCATCCGAATGTTTGCGTGAAACCGGTCCTACCGTTTTCCATTCTTTTTGCAATGCAATCATTTTATCGGTCGTTTCCTTCCAGTCCTGGCTGTCTTTCAATGCTTCTGCTTTTTCACAAAGGGCTTTTTTCTTTTCCAGGTTCTCATCCATGGTTTCTTTGATCCCTTTATAGAATTCGCTTTTCTTTTGGAAGAACATATCGCAGGCGGCCCTGAAGCGCTCGAATATTTTTACATTGTATTTTTTCGGAGCAAATCCGATGGTTTTCCATTTTTCCTGGAGTTCCAGTACCCGTTTGTTCTTATCGTCCCAATCCTTGAATGCAGCCAGAACTGCATAATCAATGGCTTCGATTTCCTCACAGATAGCTGTTTTTTCTTCCAGGTTTCTTTGCTCGAGGGAACGAAGGGCCTCAAAATGCTCCTGATGTTTTTTATTGATAACCGAAGAGGCTTGTTTGAACCGGTCCCAGACTTCTTCCCGAAGTTCTTTGGCTACCGGACCTATCTCTCTCCATTCCTGATGTAACTTTTGTAGTTGATAGAATGCGGAAATAACGTCTTTCTCTTCATCCAGTTTTTCAACCGTTTCACAGAGGGCCAGTTTCAGTTCCAGGTTTTTCTTGAAATCATAGTCCCGCATTTCATTGTTGATTTTCAACAGGTCGTAGAATTTTTCACTGTAGTGTTGATATGCTTTCCACAATTCATTCACACTGGTCTGCGGAACGAGTTTGATTTCTTTCCACTGTTGTTGAAGCTTACGAAATTCATTATATACCTTGTAAAAATCGTCCTGGCTTTCAATCAACTCTTTGAGCCTTTCAATAATGGCTTTTTTAACTTCCAGATTTTCTTCTCTGATTTTATCTGTTTCGGCCGTCAGAGAAGCCCGTTTTTCGCGAAAAGAAGTCAGGTATTCTTTTAATTTTTCCTCTGTTTCATCTTTTTCCGGTTCAAAATCGGCTTCATCTCCGCCATTTGCTATAAACGTCTTTTTAGCTTCTTCGATTTCTGTTCTTTTCAATTTGTAGAATGCCTGTTTCAAAGCATCTGCTTCTGCTTTAAGAGCTTCGGTCACTGGCATCTCAATTACAACACCCAAACGTTCGACAAGTTGGTTTTTATCCAGTTTCTCTGTTGCAAAAGAAACAGCATCCTCCTTAACTGTCTCTTTAGGCTCATCGGCCGGAATTTCTTCCTGAAGGGGATTTTCACTCTGAACCGGAACTTCCTCCTCTTTTTCAACAGGAAGCAGAACGTCTTCATTTTTAGCAACAGGAGTTTCTTCTACATTTTCAACAGGAGAAACGAGGATCTTTTCTTCTTCAAACGTGTTTTCATTCGCAACTCGTTCGGGATCGAGAGGTTTATTCATAGCTCAACAATTTAGTCAGATACGTGATCTGGTTGTAATTAATCTTACAAAGCTATTAAAAAAATTGGAAAAATATATTTTTATTGGTCTTTTTTTGGTTCTTCAGTGTTTTCTTCTTTCCAGTCACCACATCTTTTTATCAATTTAATAAGCTGATCTACAGCCTTTTCTTCCGGAATGTTTTTTTCCATACATTCTTTCCCTTTATACAGGCTGACCCTGCCCAAACCCGCTCCAACATACCCATAATCAGCATCGGCCATTTCTCCGGGACCATTAACAATACAACCCATAATGCCGATTTTCAGGCCTTTCAGGTGATGAGTGGCAGCCTTGACTTTCCGTATTGTGGTCTGGAGATCGAAAAGGGTTCTTCCGCAACCCGGGCAGGAAATATACTCGGTCTTACTGATACGGGCACGCGCAGCCTGAAGAATTCCAAACATGCAACTGTCGGTTATCATCGTATTACCGTTTCCTCCCTGTAACATCAATCCGTCACCGAATCCATCCAACAACAGCGTTCCGAAATCAGCCGCAGATTTGATTTGCAGAGATTCGATTTCATTTTCATCATAATCCTGGAATAAAATGACCGGAACATCGCAACCGGCCGTCAACAAACGGTGCATAGCAGCACGGTGGGAACCGACACTGTTGAAATGATGTGCATGCAGGATAACGACCAGGGAGGAGTCTTTTGAAAGCATATCCAGCATCAACGGAGTCAGGTCTTCATAAGTCAGACGAACAAATTTCAACGGAGCCTCACACTCCCGGAGATCTTCGGTTTCGAAAGCAAAAAAACAGGGATAAGTCCCGGGAAGGTCGTTCCAACAGGTCTGGTCGACAATCAGAGGAATGTCCTTGGGTAACCCGGCTGTATTTTTCCTTCCGGTATAAATAAAATCCGGCAAAAAAGAAGGATCCAGCACAAAATCCCCGTTACTACGATCGGAAACAACTACCGGAACATTCATTCCCCCGATTCCTGTTACAGCCCGGGTGATACGGCGGGAAGGAGTTACCGGATTGTATCCGGAATATTGCTCGGCAATAATCGGTACATGGTCTTCACGCTTACGGATGTATTGAACCAGTTTACGGGCAACCGGTATCTCCGCCTCAGGATCTTCGCTCAGGGAAACCCGGATCGTATCTCCGATACCATCCGCCAGCAGGGCACCTATACCCACAGCGCTTTTAATCCGGCCGTCTTCGCCGTCACCGGCTTCAGTTACTCCGAGGTGCAGAGGGAAATACATATTTTCGGCTTCCATAGTCTGCACCAGTAGCCGGACCGTAGAAACCATTACGACCGTATTGGATGCCTTGATTGAAATAACTACATCCCTGAAATTTTCATCGATACAGATCCTCAGAAACTCCATACAGGACTCAACCATACCCTGGGGGGTATCTCCATACCGGCTCATGATGCGGTCGGACAAAGAACCATGATTCACCCCGATACGGATGGCCGTACGATGTTCTTTGCATATATTCAAAAACGGAACAAAGCGCTCCCTTATTTTTTCCACTTCCAGGACGTATTCTTCCGGGGTATATTCGAATGTACGGAATGTTTTGACCGGATCTACGAAATTACCGGGATTAATCCGGACTTTCTCCACAATCCGCGCTGCCGCTTCTGCAGCCCTCGGATTGAAATGAATATCCGCTATCAGCGGCGTATGATAACCAAGTGCATGCAATCCGTCCTCGATATGCTGCAGGTTTTCTGCTTCCCGGACCCCCTGAGCAGTCAGGCGGACATATTCTCCTCCGGCTTCGATGATACGGATGCATTGCTGAACGCTTCCTTCGGTATCGAGCGTGGAAGTATTAGTCATCGATTGAATCCGGACAGGATAATCCCCTCCCAGCGGCGTACTGCCTATCGAAACAACGGATGATTTCCTTCGTTTGTAATTGAATATGCCCATGGTTGTATTTTATACGCTCCTTCTCGTTTTTAGTTTCAGGCCGGTCAATTCGTTTTAAACTTATATTTGACCGAAGACAGCTCGTTATTGGCCTGAACAATTTTCTTTTTCAATTCTTCTTTAAAATTGACCAGACGGGCCTGGAGTTCTTTATCTCCCACGGATAGAATTTGCACAGCTAAAATAGCCGCATTCATGGCCCCATTGATTCCTACCGTAGCTACCGGAATTCCCGGAGGCATCTGAACAATGGCAAGCAGGGCATCCATTCCGTCCAGGGAAGAATTGACAGGAACCCCGATCACAGGCACAGTAGTCATCGAAGCAATAACTCCTGGCAGGTGGGCTGCCATTCCGGCAGCAGCAATAATGACCCGGATACCCCTTTCCCGGGCTGTTTTGGCAAAGACCTCCACTTCTGCCGGAGTACGGTGAGCCGACAGGGCATGCATTTCAAAAGGGATTTCGAAATCATCGAAAACCTTGGCTGCTTTTTCCATAATGGGAAGATCCGAAGTACTTCCCATTATTATACTTACCACTGGCGTCATCGTCATTTACCGATAAAAGCTTTGTAATCTGCAGCCGATAATAAAGCATCCAACTGACCCGGATCGATCATGGATACTTTCAGGATCCAGCCTTTTCCATACGGATCTTCATTGACCAGCTCCGGTTGATCTTCCAGTACAGCATTGATTTCCAGCACTTTTCCATCGACCGGCATCAGGAGATCAGAAACTGTTTTAACTGCCTCAATGGAACCGAAAACTTCTCCCTGCTCAATGGTTTCACCTACGCAATTTACATCTACGTAAACAATTTCACCCAACTCGCTTTGCGCATAATCACTGATTCCTATGTATGCCACATCGCCTTCTGTGCGAACCCACTCGTGATCATTCGTGTACTTCAAATTTTCCGGAAAATTCATAATTGTTTTATTTATTAAGTTAATTAATGGTTTATATAATTTCTTTTCTCAGTCGTGCAACAGGAATACCCAATTGTTCCCGGTATTTGGCAATCGTCCGCCGGGCGACTTCATACCCTTTGTTTTTTAATTCCCGGACCAGGGCATCGTCGGTCAATGGCTTCAATTTATTCTCTTTTTCAATACAGGCTTTAAGGATTGCCTTCACTTCCCGGGTCGAAACTTCTTCCCCCTCATCATTGATCAACGCTTCTGAAAAAAAGAATTTCAACGGATAAGTCCCGTAACTCGTTTGTACATATTTACTGTTACTTACCCTGGAAACGGTAGAAATATCGTATCCGCTTAATTCGGCTACATCTTTCAATATCATGGGCTTAAGATCAGCCTCTTCTCCTGAAAAGAAAAAATCACGCTGGATATCAATGATAGCCAGCATCGTTTCCCTCAATGTATTCTGCCTTTGCCTAACAGCGTCGATAAACCACTTTGCCGAATCAAGTTTTTGCTTGACGAAAATAAGTGCATCCTTCTTTTCCTGCGATTGATTCTTTTTATTTTTTGCATAATCGTCAAACATATGCACATATTCCTGACTGACTTTCAATTCGGGAATATTTTGCTGCGTCATGTTGAATATAAGTTCTCCATTGACAACTTCCACTGAAAAGTCCGGAATCACCTGTGACATCTTGGACTCGATGTTACTTTCCCATGCATTTCCCGGGCGCGGATTCAAAAGCGTAATTTCCCGTATAACTTCTTTCAGGTCATCCTCGGTAATATTCAGCGCCCTGATGATTTTATCATAATGCTTTTTTGAAAACTCATCAAAATAATCCCTTAAAATAATAATTGCCCATTTACGATATACCGTTTCGCTCTTCCTTTTCAGTTGAAGAAGCAGGCATTCCTGCAAGTTGGCGGCAGCGACTCCGGGAGGATCCAGTTCCTGAACAATATCCAATACTTTCCGGATATCGTCAACCGACACATCCATGCCACGCTGAAAAGCCAGATCATCAGAAACGGCATCCAGGTCACGACGCAGGTACCCGTCTCCATCAATATTTCCGACCAGGTACTCTCCGATCCGGAAATCGTCTTCCGAAAGATTCCGAAGGAGCAATTGGTTAAACAGAAATTCGTGGAACGATTCTCCTTCGGAATAAGGAATTTCTTCTTTTTGATTATCCGGAGAATAGTTGTTCTGCTGAAACTTATAATCCGGAATATCGTCTTCGGTCAGGTAATCCCCCAACGACAGTTCTTCACTGGTCAGATTTTTATCGGAACCATACTCATCATCCGTATTACTGAATTCATCTTTACCTGTATCGTCTTCCGATTCAGCCTGAAATTCATCGGTCTTCTCCAACGCAGGATTTTCTTCCAATTCCTGGTCAATCCTGCTTTCCAACTCCAACGAAGTCAATTCCAGCATTTTAATTTGCTGAATCTGCAGAGGAGAAAGCTTCTGTTGTTGTTTCTGACTGAGTTGTTGCTTAATCATTCTATTTTTTTTTGTTTTATCCCTTGATTTCAGTGATAAACGATGCAAAGATAAAAATAACTAAGAATACACACTAAATGATACGATAATATTTGTTTTTTTTAATACGTGAAGCTACTCCCTCCCAAAAATTCCCTTAATAATGAAGTATTGGGTAACTCTTCAATGTTGATGCTGGTAAAATACTTTAAAAATTTAAGTAATCGATAGGCTTCCGCAAATTCAGGATCACGGGGCAACACTTCCGACAGAATAGGCTCTGCATACCTCCTCAAGGCAGCCAGTTCGTACAGCATGGCGGAATTAAACATCGTATTGGCTTCTTCCTGATAAGGAAATATCCATTTATCCTCTCCTTTGCGCACACTGGCCCAGCGCCTGATTGTTTCTTTGGCCGAATATTTCCTGAATTGATAGTCCCTCACGATCCGGCGGATCAACCGGTTATCGGTAGTAGGAATCCAGTTGTGATCATCCAGCGAAATGGTAGTCAATGCCGAAACATAAATTTTATAGGTCGACGAAGGATCTATTCCCGGAAGAAGTTCAGGATTCAGGGCATGGATTCCTTCCATAATCAGAACCGAATTTTCCTGCAACTTGATGGTATTTCCTTTGTAAACCCGTTCTCCTATGGTAAAATCATAGGTAGGAAGGGCGACTTCCTCTCCTGCCAGTATTTTTCTCAGATCCGAATTAAAAAGTTCCAGATCGATCGCATACAACGATTCAAAATCGTATTCTCCGTTTTCATCCAGGGGAGTATGGATGCGGTTGACATAATAGTCATCCAGTGAAATACTGATCGGCAGGATAGTATTGGTCATCAATTGCACCTGAAGCCGTTTGCAGAAAGTCGTTTTCCCTGAAGACGAAGGACCTGAAATCAACACAATCCGGACTCCCGAAGAATACAAATCGGTGATCTCCTCCGCTATTTTGGCTATCTTTTTTTCCTGAAGTGCTTCAGCCACTTTAACCAGGGAGGGCACAATTCCTTTTTCATGAGCCTTGTTCAACTCACCGACATTCGACATACCCATAATGCGCTGAAACCGGAGATGCTCCTGAAAGACAGCCATCATTTTGTCTTGTTTGACAAACGGTTGCAGTTCATCCGGTTTTTCCGGGTTAGGAGTCCGCAGCAATATGCCTCCGTTGTACCGCTCCAGTCCGAACAGGTAAACCCACCGGGTACTGGGAAGCAAAGCTCCGTAATAATAATCAATATGACCGTCCAGTACATTATAAGTACTGTACACTTTCCCCACCGTCTCCAGCAGGATAGCCTTGTCTTCCATGTTATTACGCCGGAACAATTCCGCCACTTCCGAAGTTTGCCCGGAGCGGATTTCAAAAAGGAAATCCTGCTCGATGATAAAGTTCATCCGGTTTTTCAACGCAAAGATATCCTCTTCTGTAATGTGGCGGTCGATTTTCAGATCACAATAATAACCTTTCGCTATGGGATGCTCGATGTAAATTTTGGAACCCGGGTACAGGTCATTGACCGCTTTTGATAAAATGAAACACAGAGAACGCACATAGGTCCGGAAGCCTGACGGATCCCTCACATCAAAAAATTCCACATCTTTGGAAGTATAACACCTGAACTGAAGCGATTCGGTTTTGTTATTGACTTTTACGCTTGTTAACCGGTACGGAAGATTTACTTCCATGGCTTCATAAACTTCCAGTAGAGAAACTCCTGCTTTAAAGGTTTGGTACTTTTTATTGTTCTTACAATAGATTCGAACCTTATCTTCCATCATAAAACCTGTATTTTTTGTTAAATTAAGCCATTAGAATGACAAAACTACAAAAAAAATCCCGAATTGTATTCATTTGTGTCAGTAAAAGAATTACTTTTGCGGCGTTTAACAAGAATTTCATATAAGAATTTCATTCAGATGGATAAAATCAGCTACGCCTTGGGGTTAAGTATCGGAAATAATTTTAAAACTTCCGGAATCACAAACCTCAATCTTACCGATTTCGTAACCGGAATTGAAGATGTGTTAAAAGAAAATCAGTTGCAATTGAATTACGAGGATGCTAAACAAGTCATCAACGATTATTTCATGGAACTGCAGGAAGAAAAAGGAGATCTCAACAAGAAAGCCGGAGAAGAATTCCTGCGTATCAACAAAGAAAAAGCCGGAGTCGTAACATTGGCAAGCGGTTTGCAGTATCAGGTACTGAAAGAAGGTAACGGTCCGAAACCGAAAGCTCAGGACCAAGTGAAATGCCATTACCAGGGCACATTGATCGATGGTCGCGAATTCGACAGTTCCTTCAAACGGGGCGAACCGGCCGTTTTCGGATTGAACCAGGTAATTGTGGGATGGACGGAAGCCTTACAATTAATGGCAACAGGATCCAAATGGAGGTTGTTTCTTCCTTCCGAACTGGCTTACGGGAGCAGGCAGGCAGGAGAGTTAATCGAGCCGAACAGTACGCTTATTTTCGATGTGGAATTATTAGAAATAGTATAAATTATTAAAATCGTTTAGAAACAATGAAAAAGTTATTGACTGTTACCGCTTCTTTCGCGGTTATTCTTGCTGTCATGACGATGGCTTCCTGTACGGCACAAACGCCTAAAGCCAGTCTGAAAACAGACGTGGACTCTCTTTCCTATGCAATCGGAGTGTCTCGCACAGAAGGGCTGGATATGTATCTGCAGCAATTTGGCGTTGATAGTACTGTTATGGCTGACTTTATCACTGGCTTGCAAGAAGGTGTTAAAATCAAAAAAGACGACAAAAAAACAATTGCCCGCACTACAGGGGTGGAAGTTGGACGGATGATCAGCAACCAATGGTTTCCGCAATTCAATCAACAATTCTTTGCCGGTGATTCCACTCAGAATCTCGATATGAACAATTTCCTGGCAGGATTCATCAACGCAGCGACGAAAAAACAATTGATCATGCCCAAAGAAATAGCTGAAACTTTTGTTCAGACTCAGGGAGAAAAAATTCAGGAAAAGGCTCTGGAAAAAAAATATGCCCCTGAAAAAGAAGCCGGACTGAAGTTCATGGAAGAAAACAAGAAAAACGAAGGTGTCGTTGCATTACCCAGCGGTCTGCAATACAAAGTGATCACAGAAGGAACAGGTCCTAAACCGGCTCCTAGTGATGTAGTGAAAGTTCATTATGTAGGAACACTGATCAATGGCAACGAATTTGACAGTTCGGTCAGCCGCGGAGCTCCTGTTGAATTCGGAGTCGGACAAGTAATTGCAGGTTGGACAGAAGGTTTGCAACTGATGTCTGTAGGTTCCAAATACAAATTCTGGATTCCTTTTAACTTAGCTTACGGTCCACAAGGGAAACCAGGTGCTATCGAACCGTTCTCTACGCTTATTTTCGAAGTCGAATTGCTTGACATCGTGAAAAAATAAAAACAGGAATCCCGTTAAAACAATACCCACTATTATGGAAAAGATTGATAAATTAGATCGAAAAATCTTAGAAATCATTTCCCAAAACGCTCGTATTCCTTTTAAGGATGTTGCGGAAGTTTGCGGAGTGTCACGTGCTGCGATCCATCAACGGGTACAAAAAATGGTTGAAATGAAAGTGATTATCGGATCCGGTTATCACATCAATCCAAAAGTTCTTGGTTTCAACACCTGTACTTACATTGGCGTAAAACTGGAACGAGGCTCCATGTATAAAGATGTAGCCCCCGAATTTGAGAAAATTCCCGAAATTGTGGAATGTCACTTTACTACCGGACCATACACCATGCTAATCAAGTTATATGCCCGGGATAACGAGCATTTAATGGAACTGCTGAATGGACGGATCCAGGAAATACCTGGTGTCATTTCCACAGAAACACTGATTTCTCTGCGTCAAAGTTTTAAACGGGAGATTCCGGTAACAAATCTTATTTGACAACATACTCAGAATATGAAGTCGTATCACGGGAACACTACGTCGATACGACTTCTTTCTATTTTTAACTCCTTTCGTTAAATTAATTTAATGTCTTCTATCGGACTGTTTTTCTTCTTACATTTGTATTACAAGTTACTCAAAAGATTTTTTACATGTCGGATAAGTTAGTTATACTTTCTTTATTATGCATGGTCGGGTTGTCTTCCTGTTCCCACAAAGAGAACCCGGAAATCCGGGCTGCCTGTGAGGCTGGTTCTGCGGGAAATTACCTGATTAAATGGGAAACTTTTCCTCCGATCGAAGGAACAGTAAAAATATACGAATCCGGCAAACCGGATTCCTTCAATGTATACTCCCCGATTGCAGAGCAGCATATAAATGTCGGCTATAAGACGGTTTTTGCCATGCATGGCCTGGAGCGAAGCTATTTTCAACTGATATTTAATAAAGAATATTCGGTAATCACAGCAGAACGGGTAATTCGTACCGACCGGATTATTAACATGCGGGACTTGGGAGGATATTATAACCGGGAAAAAAAGCAAACCCGGTGGGGAAAGCTTTATCGTTCCGGAACATTGTCCTATGCATCTCCCTACGATGTCGAAATCCTGAATAACCTGAATATCCAGACAATCATCGACTTCAGAACAGATAAAGAAAGCTATCGGTTCCCTTCCAAATACAAGGCTCCCCAGGTTTTTAACCTGCCCCTGAACAGCCCGAACACCAACCTGTTCTTTGATAAGATTCTGTCGGGAGAAATGAAAAAGGGAGATGTTATCATCCTTTCGCAGGATGTTCACGCTTATCTGCTCGAAAACAATTCGGAATATTTCAAAAAAATGTTTGAAATCCTTCTGGAAGAAAAAAATTATCCGGTATTGATGTTTTGCTCGATCGGTAAAGAACGTAGCGGGATTGCTGCCGCACTTGTTCTTGCCGCCCTGGATGTGAACGAAGATCAGATCATGCAGGATTACATGTCAAATGACAATATTGACCCGGATATGCTTGTGGATGCAAGGGGATTTTCAGATGAGGTACAGGAAACGCTAACTGCCTTATACAGCACAAATAAGGAAAGTATCAGTTATGTGTTGAATAAAATCACTAAAGATTACGGTTCTTTCAATAATTATTTTGAAAAAGAACTGGGCCTCACAGCTAAAAAACGAGAAAAGTTGAAAGATTTATTGCTTTATCAGCAGATTAACAGAAATAAACCGTAACTTTGCGCCCTATTTTTTAAGAAATCATCCATTTTGAAAACATTTGAAGAATTAGGTGTTGCCCCTGTTATTGTTCGGGCAATCAGCGAACTGGGCTACGAATCGCCCATGCCGGTACAAGAAGAAGTGATTCCCTATTTACTCGGCAACGACAATGAAGTTATTGCTTTGGCTCAGACAGGTACAGGAAAAACCGCTGCATTCGGGCTACCCATTTTACAACGCATTCAGATCAACCTGGTTCAACCTCAGGCTGTCATCCTTTGCCCTACCAGGGAACTATGCCTGCAGATAGCAGACGATCTCAACGACTACTCCAAATACATGGATGATTTGAAAGTGCTTCCGGTTTACGGAGGCTCCAGCATCGAAAGCCAGATAAAAGCATTGAGACGGGGAGTTCATGTCGTCGTGGCTACTCCCGGCCGGCTAATCGATCTGCTCAACCGGAAAACCGTCAACCTGCAATCAGTACGCAACGTCATACTTGACGAAGCCGACGAAATGCTGAACATGGGCTTTTCGGAAAGTATCGATGCAATTTTGGCTGAAATCCCGGAAAACCGGAATATGTTGCTTTTTTCTGCAACCATGCCTGCCGGAATCGCACAGATCACGAAAAAATACATGCGCTCTCCCAAAGAAATCATAATCGGGAAAAAAAATGAAGGAGCAAAAACAGTCCGGCATATTTATTACATGGTCAATGCCAAGGATAAATACCTGGTATTAAAACGCATCGCCGATTACAATCCGAATATTTACGGTATCATCTTTTGCCGTACGAGGAAAGAAACCCAGGAAATTGCCGATTTATTGATTAAAGACGGTTACAATGCCGATTCGTTACACGGAGATCTCTCCCAGCAACAGCGTGACTATGTGATGCAGAAATTCCGTATCCGGAACCTGCAACTGTTGGTAGCAACTGATGTCGCTGCCCGGGGACTGGATGTGGACGACCTGACCCATGTCATTAACTATGGCTTGCCGGATGATGTGGAAGCTTATACCCACCGGAGCGGCCGTACGGGCCGGGCAGGAAAAACAGGAACATCCATTTCCATCATCCACCTGAAAGAAAAACATAAGGTCAAACAGATTGAAAAAATCATCAATAAGCAGTTTGAACAAGGAAGCATTCCATCCGGAAAACAAATTTGTGAAAAACAGCTCTTCAGTTTTGTAGATAAAATCGAAAAGGTAAAAGTGTCGGAAGAGGAAATTCAGGAGATCCTGCCTTCCATCTACCGGAAATTAGACTGGTTGGATAAAGAAGACATCATCAAGCGATTGATTTCCCTTGAATTCAACCGCCTCATCGATTACTATCAGGTTGCCGGAGAGATCGAATCGCCTGAAGAAAGAGGCGGACGTTTTGAAAAAGGCGGACGTTTTGAAAAGGGAGAACAGGACTACAGGAAATCAGGCAGAGGAACCGGAAGGGCGTCCGAAGCAGGATATACCCGTTTGTTTCTTAACCTCGGAAAGACCGATGGCTTATGGCCCCAGGATTTAATCGGAATTATCAATGATCTCGTTCCCGGTAAAAAAATTGCCATCGGGAAAATCGACCTGCTGAAGAACTTTTCCTTTTTTGAGGTTCCGGAAGAAGAAAGCCAACGTGTAATCAAAGCCTTGAATAACAACAAAACGCTGGGCCGGAAAATTGCCGTGGAAATTGCACAGGAGACTCCGTCCGAAGACCGGAAAAAGAAAATAGAATATGGAAACCGCAGTAGAAAAGATGATTTCCGGAATGATTTTAAAGAAAATCACAAACAAAAAGATAAGAAGAAAACAAACCGTGAAAAAAAGGGATATTTCAAGGGATAAATTCAATAACATTTATTTTTAATATAATTTAAGAATTAAGGCAAAACAATAACAGAAAAATATCCGTTTTTTCATGTAGGGAACAATCCCCTGCTGATGACCTTAAAAGAAAGACGTCTATCTTAACCTGCCTATCCGTCCGGGATGACATATCATGTTTGACACCGGGATGAGACTATGTTTTTACAAAACTTTACGATTACATACATTCTTCTCCCCTACTGATGTTGACAATTGAAGATTCGGGTGATAATGTACTAATTTTAACCAATTTATGCCATTACATTTAATTAAAGGTACGGAAAGTCTGTTTGATACTTATACGTTGCCGTCAACAACAAGAGGTGTCCCCAAGTATAAAATACCGGAAAACCCGGAAGATTCCTCAGCCATTGCCGATCTTATTCTCGATGAGCTATTACTGGATGGTAATGCCAAACAGAACCTTGCTACTTTTTGTCAGACGTATGCGGACGAAGAGACTCATCAAATCATGGATCATTGCATCAACAAAAACATGATCGATAAGGATGAATACCCCCAAACGGCCGAAATCGAAAAGCGTTGTGTTCACATGCTGGCTGATCTCTGGAATTCCCCGCAAGGAGCTACTACAATAGGTTGTTCTACCACCGGATCGAGCGAAGCCTGTATGCTCGGGGGACTTGCCTTGAAATGGAAGTGGAGGGAAAAAAGAAAAAAAGAAGGAAAACCGTTCGACAAGCCAAACCTGATTACCGGTCCGGTACAGGTCTGCTGGCATAAGTTCGCCCGGTATTTTGATGTAGAACTACGTGAAATACCCATGGAACACGACCGTTTACTGATGAATCCGGGAGAAGTATTGAAACGAATTGATGAAAATACAATCGGCGTAATACCGACTCTGGGAGTTACTTTTACACTTCAATATGAGAATGTGGAAAGCATTTGCCAGATGCTGGACGATCTCCAGGAAAGGACCGGAATAGACATACCCATACATGTCGATGCGGCAAGTGGCGGTTTCATTGCTCCCTTTCTTCAACCCGATATCGTTTGGGATTTCAGGTTGTCACGTGTAAAATCAATCAATGCTTCGGGTCATAAATTCGGCTTGTCTCCCATAGGTGTGGGATGGGTGGTCTGGCGGGAATCAGAAGATTTACCCGAGGACCTCATTTTCAGGGTAAATTACCTCGGAGGTGACATGCCGACCTTCTCACTTAATTTTTCCCGTCCGGGAGGCCAGATTGTTGCGCAATACTACAACCTGTTACGAAATGGTCGTGAAGGTTACCGACGGATTCAGCAGGCCTGCCTCGACCATGGAATTTACATCGCTGAAGAAATCGACAAAATAGGTTTGTTTAATGTAGTCTATGACGGACGAAGTGCCTTGCCCGGAGCTGCCTGGGCGCTGAAAAAAGACATTGATCCGGGATTTAATCTATATGATTTATCGGATAAGTTAAGGGCCCGAGGATGGCAAGTCGCCTCTTATTCTCTACCTGCTAATTGCCAGGACAGGGTAATACAGCGTGTTGTAATCAGGCACGGCTTCAGCCATGATCTCGCCCAATTGTTTCTGGATGATATAAGGCGGGACATTGAAGATCTGAAAAAAGATCCCGGAAAAAAGAGACTTACCGAACAGGAAGCCGGAGGATATCACCACTCATAAATGTTACATCCATGAAAAAATACATTACAACCTGGCAATTAGCCCTGATGACCGCAGCGGCTGTCATTAGTCTCAGAGCGCTTCCGATGATGGCTCAGGAGGAATTAACCATGTTTTTTTATATCCTTTTTGCCACATTTCTATTTCTTATTCCGGCGGCTCTTGTCAGTGCTGAACTGGGCAGCGCTTTTGCTGAAAAAGGAGGAGGAGTATATACCTGGGTAAAAGAAGCCTTCAATGAGCGTCTGGGATTTATTGCTATTTTTATGCAATGGATACAAAATGTAGTCTGGTATCCTACCGTGTTGTCTTTTGCTGCTGCTGCCGTAGCTTATCTGATCGGCAGGCATACCCTGGCCCAGGATGGAACATTCGTGGGCATTTTTTCGATTGCCATGTACTGGTTCGCCACCTGGATTACATTGAAAGGGACATCGGTTATATCCAGGATTACAAGCCGCGGATTTTTACTGGGAACCGTATTGCCGGGAGTAGTCATCATTGTCATGGCTGTATATTGGATAATAGACGGACAACCTATCTCATTGGAGCATTTACCAGCTTCCGAGACCGTTTTGGTAAATATGGAGGGGAGTCACGCTCATCCCCGTTTCTTTCCGCATATAACCAATATCAGTAATATCGCATTTTTAGCGGGAATCGTATTGATGTTTGCCGGAGTCGAAGTACATGCTGTCCATGCCAGTGAAATGAAAAATCCCAGGAAGCAATTTCCGGTTGCCATATTTCTTGCCGCTATCATTTCATTTATATTATTTACCCTGGGAGCACTGGCTGTTTCTGTTGTCATGCCGTATAAGGATATCAATTTACAAGACGGGTTAATGCTTACGTTCCAGCATCTATTCAACACCTATCATGTAGGATGGGCTACCAATGTAATATGTGCGTTGATTGCTTTCGGAGCATTAGCCGGAGTAATGTCTTGGATTTCAGGTCCCAGCAGGGGACTGTTGTGGACCGCCCGTGACGGTCAATTGCCGCGGACACTTGTAAAAACGAACAAAAACGGTATCCAGGTTAACATTCTGCTGTTGCAGGGAGTAATTGTTACTATTCTTTCTTCGCTCTACTTTATTATTGACGATGTGAGCGTAGCCTTTTTCCTGCTAAGTGCGCTAACTATCGGCCTGTACCTTATCATGTACATGTTGATGTATGCAGCAGGTATCAAGCTACGGAAAACACAACCGGATCTGCCGCGGCTGTATAAAGTACCGGGAGGCTATAAAGGAATGTGGATGGTGGCAGGTATCGGGTTAGCTGCAGTTGTTTTTTCCTTCATTGTTGCCTTTTTTCCTCCTTCTCAGTTACCCATAGGTAGTCCGTCTATGTATGTAGGATTGGTTCTTGCCGGTAATATACTATTCCTGGCAATTCCGATCATTATCAGTATTATTCAGAAAAGGAAAAAGCAAAAAAAGACGAGTACCGGATATTAACTCAGTGCAAACCATTTCTTAAACAGCGCAGCTCTGTTTTTGGAAACGTAGATACGCTCCGGGGTATCTACGTTCATATTTATCAGCAACCGGCTGTCAAACCATATCGTTATACTTTCGATTATATCCTTGGAAAGAATAAATTGCCGGTTTGCTCTGTAAAAAACGGAAGGGTCAAGGCTTTCCATTATGAAATCAAGGGATTTATCAATCGGATAGGACTTCCCTTCCTTTGTAACCAACCTGCTCGCTCCATTCGTATTATAAAAATAAGCTATATCTTCCGTTACCACCGGAATAATCTTATCCTGAACCGATATCAGTACCCGTTTAAGAAAATCCTTCGGACGGACAAGCTGTTCGAGGTTTCGCAAGGATTGATCCAGCCCCGGAAGCGTCAGTTTTTTATATTTATTCAGAGCATTATTTACCGCTTCAATGGTAATCGGTTTCAACAGGTAATCAATGCTGTTTACCTTAAATGCTTTAATCGCATATTCATCATACGCAGTAGTAAAAATAACCGGCGTTTCAACTTCGACGAGTTCAAAAACACTGAACGACTGTCCGTCGGCAAGTTGTACATCCATAAAAATAAGATCGGGTTTCCGATTGGAACGTAACCACGAAACAGTCGATGAAACCGTATCGAGACAGGCCAGTATGTTTATTTCAGGATCGAGCGTTTTGAGAATATTCTTTATATTCTCTCCTGCAGCCACTTCATCTTCGACTATAATTACATGCATAATTCCGATTTTTTAGATAATTATTCCTTGGGAGTTAACGGAACTTTCACCGTAAAGCGGGCGACTTCATCTTCAACAACAATTTCTTTTCCAATGATCAGGCTCACTCTTTTATTCAGATTATCGAGCCCTACCCCTACCGAGGACACATCCAGACGTTCCCTTTTTTTATTAGAAAAGACAAGATTCAAATTTTCATCGACAAATATCTCCACCTGCATCGGATACCGGTTACTTATTTCGTTGTGTTTGGTCACATTCTCAATTAAGGGTAACAACGATAATACGGGCAACAGAAAGTCGTAATATTTTTCAAGAAACGATCTATCCACCTGTAATTTTTTGTCATACTTCACCTTTAGCATAAACAGGTAAGTATCCAGAAAGCCGATCTCTTCCCTTAAAGGAACAAGACGCTTTTGCTCGCTCTGCATAATGTACCGGAATGCCGCTGACATGTTGTTGATATACTCAAGCGATTTGGCTTTCTCGTCATTAAAGACAAGCGAGTAAAGCGAGTTGAGCGAATTAAAAAAGAAATGGGGGTTTATCTGATTGTTAAGTGCATCGATTTTACTTTGAAGCGCCTGCTTTTCGAGGTTTTCATAATTGTGTTCCGCCTCCATTTTATGTTTGGTAAGCATAAGCAGCCACGAAGACATGTAGCACACCAGGAATACAATAACTGATTTGGCCACCCAAATTTTTTCAGAGTCATAAAAATGTCGTTCTGACTTTTCATAGTTTTTGATAATGTCATTGAGAGGGTGCACATAAGGACCCACCCAAAGGTTATTGATGATGCAGAAAGCAATCAATACAGCCACAGAAACAATCAATTTCCACTGCCACGACCTGATTTTGAAAAACAAATTCACATACCAGATACTGAATCCCAGAAAGGCAAAACAAACCGATTGGGCCAGAATCAGAAAAAGACTCTGATCCAACGGATATTTATCTGCCTTGGCAAAAACCTGTTCCCAGCCATTGAAAGAAAGGATGAAGCCCATAATTATGGCCGCAAATAAAATGATCGATTTAGTCGGATCGAACAAGTTGGTTCTCATTTTCATAAAATTATGCTGCAAATCTATATAGAAGTCCCGAAGGTACAATTATTTTGAAATAAGACAAGGGATGTCCAACAATTTAAAGTGCAATCCGATCATAAGAAACTATCTGACTGACACTTGCATCATTTTACCTCACCTCCTGAAATTCAAAGCAAGCTAATTTTGTAACATTAAAATATCGACGACTTTGTTATTTGCCGGAATTTTTATTGTATTTTTACTCCCGAACACTCTCTGTCCGAAATGTTAAGGTATTATTGATCACCTTTTATCATCCGGTTCAGAGATTTTTTTAATTAACCACATAGATTTTATAAACCAATATGATAAATCGATACAAATTGTTTTTTATTGTTTCATATTTGTTCATCGTAGCAGGATGCAAGGCTTCAACCGAAAATAATAAAGAGGAAGAAAAACAGCCTGTTTCCGAGGTCCTTTCTCCTGCTTATGAGGACATTGAAAAACAAAAAGTTAATAATGAAAACGAAGCATGGGTGAATGAGCATGCGAATAAGAATTTTCTTTTGGGAAAGGTTAAGCGCCTGAACAATCCGTTGTTTGTCAAAGTAGCCAACGAACACACCGAGCGAACTATTTACCTGATTCATCCCGTCTACGAAGCCTATAAAAGAATGTATGAAGCCGCTTTGTCCGACGGTATCAAACTGACCATTACCTCCGGCCACCGTCTCTTTTATGAACAGATTTATGAATGGGAACTTCGATGGGATAATCCCCGGACAAATATTGTTTTCGCAAACGACGCCGAAAAGGCAAAATTTATACTGCAATACCGCTCAATGCCCGGAACCTCACGCCATCACTGGGGAACGGATATGGACCTGAACAGCTTTAATCTTTCCTACTGGGAAACAAAAGAAGGCAAGGAGGTGTATAATTGGCTAACTAAAAACGCGGCAACTTACGGATTTTTTCAGTCGTATACCGCACTGGACGAAAAACGGCCTACCGGGTATCAGGAAGAGAAATGGCACTGGAGCTACAAACCGTTGGCCCAGTTTATGCTCGTCAAATATCTCGAACTGGTATCCCTCGATGATATTTTCGGATTCAAAGGGGATGCTGCTGTCAAAAAACTCCCTGTCATATCCGAATGGGTCTGTGGAATCGACCCTCAAATGAAAGAAGTGGATTAATATGAAGAAGATTTTTTTATCTCTGTCAGCGATTGCCTGTATTGCATTTTTCGCGCTATGCTCTTCGAGAGGCAGTACCGACAATACCGTTCCTACCGGCGAAGCAGACACTATTCCTGCCACCAACAGCATCCGGTTAATTTTTGCCGGCGATGTAATGGGACACGGTGCCCAAATCAAAGGCGCATGGTACGAGGGCGGTGATAGTTGCTACAATTTTGCTCCGAATTTCCAATGGGTAAAAGATTATATATCTTCGGCCGACTTTGCGATTGCCAATCTTGAAGTAACGCTTGCAGGCGAACCTTATTCCGGTTATCCCGCATTTTCAAGTCCCGTTTCACTGGCGGCTGCATTACAGGATGCAGGGTTTAATATACTGGTCACAGCCAACAATCACATCCTGGACCGCGGGGCAAAAGGACTGGACCGGACTATTGATGAACTAAACAATCTCGGGATTGTGCATACCGGTTCGTTCAAGGATTCGGTCAACTGGAAAAAAAAATATCCGCTGATGATTGAAAAAAACGGTTTCCGGCTGGCCTTGCTCAATTACACTTACAGCACCAATATGACTACGGCAACCCCCCCCAACATAGTCAATTATATCGATACCCTGCGAATGGCTGCCGATCTGGACAGGGCCCGTGAATTGAAAGCTGACTACATTATTACCTGTATCCACTGGGGCGAAGAATATCAAAACAAGGAAAACGAATCGCAACGCCGGATAGCCGGTTTCCTCGCACGTAACGGTTGTAATCTTATTGTAGGATCGCATCCGCATGTCGTGCAACCTATCAAAAAAATAGCCGGCCATACGGCTGATTCTGTACTGGTGGCCTGGTCTCTGGGAAATTTCGTATCGAATCAACGCTGGCGTTACAGCGACGGAGGCATCATGCTTGATGTCACATTAACCAAAACCGATAATAATGTCAGCCTTGACTCCTATCGTTACGAGCCATTCTGGGTACGTAAGTATCCCGAAAAAAATGTTCAGGTGTACCGGCTGATTCCTGTTAACGATTACCTGGCCAATCCCGGACATTATCCGGCCATGAACGCCAAGGATGAAGAAATGTTGATGCAGTTTCATAAAGATACAAAATCGTTATTGGATTAAATTTCCATAACCTTCAGGCAAATAAAACAAACGGTGAAGGCTGTTGAACATAAAACTGCCTTAAAATAACAGACATTGAAAGCCTGTTTTTCGCGATGGAGGCCGAAAATTTCCTTTTTAAAGATATTCTTGCTATTGATTGCAAAATCACTGTAGTTTTGCAGATTAATTTTCGAGAGAGCTATAAAATAGGGTATGAAAAAAGGAATAATAGGCATTTGGATCTTAGGTATTTTGCTGACCTCCTGCGGACATTCTTCCGGAAGCGGGAACAAAGCAGGCACTTCGGACAGCTATCCCACACTGACTGTAAGTAAACAAACAGCAACATTGGAACGTACTTATCCCGTCACCTTAAAAGGAGAGCAGGATATTGAAATCAAGCCCCGGGTCGATGGATTCATAGAAAGCATCTTCATTGACGAAGGGAGCACGGTTAAGGCCGGGCAGGCTTTGTTTAAAATCAACTCTCCGGCTTCTGTCGAGGCATTGGCAATCGCAGAAGCAGTATTGGCAAGTGCGAAAGCAAAAGTCAATACGGCGAGAATTGATGTTGACCGGTACCGTCCGTTAGCAGAAAAAGAAATTGTAAGTCCGTTACAATTGAAAGCGTATGAAAATGCTTACGAAACAGCCGTTGCAGCACAGAAACAGGCTGAAGCTACATTGGCCAACGCAAAAGCCGGCATAGCGTGGGCTACCGTAACAAGTCCGATCGACGGGGTTGTCGGTACAATTCCTTTCCGCCAGGGAAGTCTTGTTAACAGCGGTAGCGTATTGACAACCGTTTCCAGCATCAATAATGTGTACGCCTACTTTTCCATGAACGAAAAAGAACTCATGGAATTATTGAATAATACCGACGGAAATTCTGAAAATGAGAAAATAAAAAATCTTCCGGAACTAAAACTGGTATTAGCCGACAATTCGATATACCGGCACGAAGGAAAAATAGAAACCATATCCGGCATCGTCGATACACAAACCGGTTCTGTAAATATCCGTGCTTTTTTCCCAAATAAGGAGTTATTACTAAAAAGCGGTTCCATGGGTAAAATCATAATTCCCAGGAAAGTAGATAACGTATACATCATTCCTCAGAAAGCTACATTCAGCCAGCAGGATAAAACGGTGGTGTACAAAGTCCGGAACGACTCTGTTTTTCAAATACTGATCAGTGTAATATCCCTTCCTGATGGTCAGAATTATGCTGTAACAGGTGGACTTCAGGAAGGAGATCAGATTGTAACAGACGGTATTGCGACATTGTCTCAAGGTAAAAAAATCACGTATGAATCGGCTCATTGATTCGATTCCTTTTTATCAGAAATTATGCTTAGAAAATTTATAGACAGGCCTGTCCTTGCGTCCGTCATCTCCATTATTATCGTTGTATTGGGAATTATCGGTCTGGCATCCCTTCCCGTGGAGCAGTATCCCAATATCGCACCGCCGACTGTTCGTGTATCGGCATCCTATTCGGGAGCAAGCGCCGATGTGATGCTCAACAGCGTCGTGATACCTCTTGAAGAATCTATCAACGGAGTAGAAGGGATGACTTACATGACCTCTACTTCCGAAACCGGTTCCGCCTCCATCATCGTTTATTTCAAACAAGGGATAAACCCGGACATGGCTGCGGTCAATGTTCAGAATAAAGTAAGCCAGGCTTCAGCCCTGCTTCCTGCCGAAGTGACACAAGCCGGTGTAACGGTAAGAAAACAGCAGAGTGGAAACATCCTGATGCTTGCACTCACGTCAAAGGACCCGCAGAAATACGAGGAGAAATTTTTGCAGAATTATGCAAACATCAATATCACCCCGCAACTTTCCCGTGTGTATGGTGTAGGCGATGCTGCTGCATACGGATCCAAGGAATATTCCATGCGGATATGGCTGAAACCGGATGCCATGGTTATTTACAACGTTTCTACCTCCGAAGTTACGGCTGCTCTTTCCGATCAGAACATTGAAGCGGCTCCCGGCACATTGGGTGAAAATGGAAATCAGGCGTTCCAATATACATTGAAATATACAGGGCGTTTGTCTTCCATAGAAGAATATAAAAACATCATTATCCGTTCGAAAGACGGAAATATCTTACGGTTGGGAGATATTGCCGATGTTGAGCTAGGCTCAAGACAATACAATACGATCAGCCGGACCGACGGGAATCCGTCCGTAATGCTGGCTATAAGCCAGACAGCGGGATCCAATGCTTCTCAGGTAATCGAAGATGTAAAGGCTTTGTTGAAAGAGGCTGAGAAAAACCTGCCTCCGGACCTGGAAATTATTTACCTCAGCGATGCAAGTCGTTTTCTGGATGCCTCAATTGAAAAAGTAATCCATACATTGCTGGAAGCATTCGTGTTGGTATTTCTTGTTGTATTTATTTTTTTACAGAACTTCCGTACTACGCTTATTCCGGCAATTGCAGTTCCCGTAGCCATTGTCGGCACCTTCTTTTTCCTTTGGGTATTCGGGTTTTCGATCAACCTGTTAACATTATTTGCCTTAGTACTGGCTATCGGTATTGTGGTAGATGATGCGATCGTTGTGGTGGAGGCCGTCCATTCGGAACTAGAAAAAGGCAATATAAAACCCCGGGATGCAGCAGTCAAAGCCATGAATGAAATTGCACCGGCTATTGTTTCAATAACACTAGTCATGGCATCCGTATTCATTCCGGTTAGTTTTATCGGAGGAACAAGTGGTGTTTTTTACAAGCAATTCGGTTTGACCCTTGCCGTGGCGATTGTTTTATCTGCAATAAATGCTCTTACATTAAGTCCCGCTCTCTGTGCCCTCTTTCTTAAAAAACACGATACAGAACAAGAGCACCGCGATTTCATGCATCGTTTTTATTATTATTTCAACCTCGGATTCGGAGTCATAACTAAAAAATACAGTCAATCACTGGGTTTTCTGACTAAGAAAAGCAATCGCTGGATCGGACTGGCATCCATTGCTTTATTTTCTGTTTTACTGTTTTGGCTGATGCATATTCTTCCTACCGGTTTTGTACCTCAGGAAGACAGTGGAGCGGTGATGGGAACAATCATACTACCTCCGGGGACTTCCATGGAACGAACCGACTCTGTGGTAAAACAAGCAGTCGATATTGCGATGAGTATACCCGGGGTTACCCACGTGGGTAGTAACACCGGACGAAGTTTCACCAGCGGATCGAGCAGTTCCTACGGGTCGCTTTCCATCCGATTGGCCGACTGGAAAGCAAGAGATCTTACCGCTTCCGAGATTGCAACGCTGCTTACCAAGAAAACGTCTTCCATAAACAACGCCTCGTTCTTGTTTTTCGGAATGCCCACCATCACGGGATTCGGGATGTCGAGCGGTGTTTCTATCAGTCTTCAGGACAGAACCGGAGGCGATATAAATAAATTTTTCGAAAGCGTAACTTCTTTGTTAAGTCAGTTGAATGCACGTCCCGAAGTGATGAATGCAAAAACAGACTTTAATCCCCGGTTTCCCCAGAACCTGATAGAAGTCAATATGGCTAAGGTCAAGGAATCGGGACTTACGCTGAACGATATCATGAAAACCTTGCAGGTTTATATCGGCAGCTATTACGCTTCCAACTTCAACCTGTACGGAAAACTTTACCGTGTAATGATCCAGGCATCTCCGGAATACCGTACGAAACTGGAAGACCTGAGCGGAATCTATGTAAAAACAGCAAACGGCACAATGGCTCCGATTACGGAATACATCACCATAACAAAGGTAACCGGACCACAAACCCGGACCCGGTTCAACCTTTATACGTCCATCGATGCTACCATCATTCCAAACAGTAACGACGGTTATAGTACAGGCGATGTTATCAAGGCTATCGATGAAATCTCTGCAACCACCCTGCCGGAAGGTTTCAGCTACGAGTTTTCCGGATTATCACGTGAAGAGGCAAACAGCAGTAACAATACATTCCTCGTTTTCGCTTTGTGTCTGATATTTGTGTACCTGCTGCTCGCTGCCTTATACGAAAGCTACATACTGCCCTGGGCTGTGATCCTGTCTCTTCCGATCGGATTGTCGGGTGTATACCTGTTCCTTTCCTTCTTCGGATTGCATCAGGGCATCAGCAATAATATATATGTCCAGATATCATTGATTATGCTGATCGGATTGCTCGCAAAGAATGCCATTCTGATTGTAGAATACGCCATACAACGTCACCAGCAGGGAATGGGCCTTGTTAAGTCCGCAATAGAAGGAGCTGTGGCACGTCTGCGGCCCATCTTAATGACTTCCTTTGCTCTCATTTTCGGTTTGATGCCGTTGGCATTATCAACAGGAGCCGGGGCTATCGGTAACCGCTCCATTGGAATCAGTGCTATTGGAGGGATGCTGATCGGAACTTTATTCGGAGTACTCATCATACCGGCGTTATATGTTATTTTCCAGGACTTGCAAAACAGATTTTCAAAAATTACGGGGAAATAAAACTGTTGTAATATGAAAAGCAAACAAATAAAAAAACAATACACTTCGGTTTTGTCCGGAGCCTTATTCCTGCTCGTTTTCTATTCCTGCGGGGTAGTTACCAATAACTACAAATCGCCGGAAGTTGACACGAGCGGCATGTATGGATCATACGCTTCGGAAGATACGATAACAATAGCCTCAATCCCATGGAAAGAATATTTTAATGATTCTCTACTCATCAACCTGATCGAAGAAGGCCTGAAAAACAATTACGACCTCCAACTGGCATCTTCCAGGATAAAACAGGCGGAAGCCAATCTGAGCATAGCTAAAAATGCTTATTTTCCGGGGGTTTCGCTGGTAGGGCAAGTCAATCATAACCGTACAAGTCCCAATGGCAAGGTGTTGAATCATCAGTCGACTTCCTATACCCTGGGAATTTCGACCAATTGGGAATTGGATGTATGGGGAAAGTTACAAAGTCAATCCCGTTCTCAATATGCTGCGTTGCTCAATAGCTACGAATATCGCAATTTGGTGCAAACGTCTCTGATTTCTAATATCGCAACTTCTTATTATACCCTCATCGCACTCGACGAACAGTTGAGCATTACCAGCCATACAGCCAACGTATTGAAAAACAATGTGGAAGCATTAAAAGAAATGAAAGAGGCATTCCTGGTCACCGCAGCAGCTGTCGAGCAAGGCAAAACTTTACTCTATACGACAGAAGCTAAAATCCCCGATTTAGAAATGCAGGTCAGGCAAACAGAAAATGCGCTGAATACCCTGTTGGGAAGAAAGCCGACTGCGATAGAACGTTCTTCCATTGAGGAAATCAATCTTCCTGAGAAATTGGCTTATGGAGTTCCGGCTCAAATGCTCGCCCGACGGCCCGATGTCAAGCAGGCGGAACTTGCATTTCGTTCGGCTTTTGAATTGACCAATGTTTCGAAAGCCTCACTTTATCCGACAATCGCGTTGAACTCGGGAAGTATCGGTTATCAGTCCGCTTCTTTCTCCAATTTTTTTCTTCCCGAAAATATATTTGCAAGTATCCTGGGCGGTTTAACTCAACCCTTATTCGCAAAAGGGCAGCTTAAGGCAAATCTGAAAATAGCAAACGCCCGGCAGGAAGAAGCGTTGCTGAATTTCGAAAATAAGGTACTCGGTGCGGGGCAGGAGGTATCCGATATTTTAATTAAATTCGATGCTGCCTTAAGGAAAAAAGAAATACGCATCAGGCAAATTGAATCTTCAAAAAAAGCAGTGGATTACACCTGGGACTTGCTGAAAGCCGGTGTAGCCAACTACACAGAAGTGTTGTCGGCAGAACAATCGTTGCTGTCTTCGGAACTCAACCGTGTAAGCGATCTGCTACAACAACTCCAGTGTTCCGTGGATTTATACAGAGCCCTGGGAGGAGGGACAGACAAATAGGATGACTTATAAAAACAACAGGCAATAATAATCACAAAGCCTCAATCAATTCCCGTTGCGCATTGAAGAAATCCGCCCGCTGCATTTCTCCGGTTTGAGTAATCAGGGTGGAGTATCTTTTCAATGATTCGATCCAGTCTTTTTGCATCCGACAGATTAAGGGGTTATTAAAGCTCAACGTATCTACAAAATAGGCAAACTGTAATGAGTTTTCAAAAGCCTCGGACTCAATGTGGATGTAAGTAGAATCCAAACTTACATCCGACAAATAAATCAACATCTCGGCTCCTGTACTCAGTTTTCCGGTTGTCGTAATCTGTTCGACAGTTGTCAGTAAGTCGAGCAACTCTCCTCTCAGGAGTGCAAGTTTATCTTTGGTTATTAATCGCCGTTGATAAAAATAACCGATGTCTTTCACCATTACGGAAAAAGCATTCCTGTCAAGAATCAACAGGTTTTTAGGAATTTCAAAGCATCTTTTCAATAATTGTTTTTCCATCGCATGAAGTTCCAAGGATACCGGCATGTCCGAAAAACAAAAGGAAGGGTTTATTCCGTCAAAGAGGTATGCCCTTTTATAATGACGGAACATCACTAAATTCGGATAAGGTATCACAAAATAATAAGGTATCTGAATCGTTGCACAACGAAAGATTCCCTTGGACCGATTCTGCGCATTCTGCAATATTTCCAGCGATACTTTCAATTTTTTCTCGTATTGTTCCATATATTTGGAAGAATAAGAAGGGTGTAACATGTGCACGTCAACGAATGTCCACCGGTTATCTTCCGGCATCTTACTTCCACCGATTACTTTATCCAATGATATACCAAGTTTTTTCGATATTTTAGCCACCTCTTCGAGTGTAAACATCACTTCTCCATTGAGGCGCCTGTACGCAGCGCCTTTTTCCAGAGAAAGAATATTCATTAATACCAAAGCAAGATTAGTCCCTTCAGGCAACTGTTCCCGAATGGCTTCCAGCAGCCTTTCATTTAACTGACTGTACATATTTTCAAAAGATATTTATTTCCGACGCACTCTTATCTACAAACTCGTTCAAGGCTGAAATCACTCTCTGTTTATTTTTACTACCTACCCCTATCGATTTATATTGAATGTCCAGAGGTTGTTTCTGTTCATTAAGGAGTGCAAAATTATAAATAAATAGATGCCCACACAACTTTTTCCCAGGATATTCACAGGTTAAAAATTCTCACCCAAACCAATATAAGAGAAAGAGATAGCAATTTGTTTTGTTTTCCGGAAAAATCTGATTTTGTTCCTGAAAAAGGAACTTTACTACTCTAAAAAAACGAACTATACCGGGATTTGGAACAAAACTCAGCATACATTTGTATCGCATTTTTCTAAATCAAAGTTGCATGAACCCGTAACAATTAATTTCATAAATTTTCCTGAAAATCTCATCTGATTTCATACGTACTGAAAGATGATTTTGCCAATACTGTACAGTTAGGGGTATCGGCTCAGGAAGTTCAATCCTTAAAAAAAGCCCAGGAAAAAAAATCAAACTAAAGTATCTAAAAATAACCAACCTAAAATCCAATTTTTTATTTCCAAAAACTTAACTTTCACACGTCTATACATTGATACAATCAAGTGTATAGACGTGTATATTTATATTTTTGTACCACTATTGTGCCATTGAATATTTTAATTTAAAACAAAAATTCCTGAAACTCAATGAGTTTCAGGAATTTACTCTGGTTTTTTTTTAACTTGTTGTCCCACCAGAGCACTGAACGGAACATATATAATATCCTAATAATCTAATTATAAACAAGTTGAAAAAGTGACTTTAGAGCAAGTCCCACGATTTCACCCACGAAAAATTTGCACCATTCTTAAACGGGTTGCATGATAGTTGAAAGGTTTGTACAAAGGTAATATATTTTCGGGAGAAAAAAGGTAATTGATTCTTTATTTTTCGATATGAGAATTGGCCAAAATAAACCGTCTTATTTTTCACATTCTCCATGCATTCGTAAATTTCTTGTTCAAAATAATTGACTGTTCAGTGACAATGAACGTATCAAAATAATGAACAATAATTAGTGGTGTAAACTGACTTCTGATTCAAAAATCAGAATTATTGTTCAATATATTGAAAGATAATTCATTTTTTTAATCAATATATTAGTCAAAAAAAATGAAAATAAGATGTAGAAGTCTTTATTTGCTGTTGCAGAACTTCATATTTTCAATTTTGTTACTACGTTAATCGTTACCGCCACAACAAAATATGATAAACATTAATAAAGGCAGATAAAGGTAGAATATTACAAATCGCCTTCTATTTCTATGTTTTTAATTACTCTCCACCTATTGTGAAATTTGCCCTTTTTACCCTTATATGGAGAAAGAAAAATCGGGAAATAATTTCTTTTACTTAATATTTTCCATAAGTGGTCGGCTAATTTACCTTGTGAAAGCTCAGTCTCTAAAACATATCCCAAACGTTGTATTGAAGATGTATTTGTATGTTGTTTGGCTATTCTTACAAGTCTTGAGATTTTCATTTCCTCTACCAACTCCTGCAATACTGTCACAATACAATTTATGCTGAATTTATGGTTGTAAGCGAAAAAATCGAGTGCAGTTAATTCTGGCAAAGAAACATTCATGTAACCTACACTTGTTTTTTGTTGTATTATACCATTCAATGACCAATCACTTTTTGATAAAAAATTTATTTTTATTGTTTTAGTTATTATACTCCTCGGTGCAGGCGTTTCCGTCATAACAAAAAACTCCATAGGCTGTTGGTGAGCTGCACCATAAATGGCTGCTGCCGATAACAATGCCACATAATATGGCTTTTTTAGAGATTTCATCAAATCATCAACAAACAAGTAAGGAGGCAACATTCTTTGTTTAGAATATTCGGGAGTAATAATGGCATAAAAACCTTTACGAATTTGTGATACATCTCCCTTTTTCTTTAATCGGATAAGACTTTGGTTTATGGCTGCATTCGATAAATCGAATTGCTTTCTTAACTCATCAAGAGTGAATGTATAACATCCCTGCGAACGCACAGAAAATAAATATTTTTCCAAATAGTTTCGGCCAATATCTGATTTATTCTCCATAAGTTTCAATTTGCAATTTAATACACTTTATAATATAAATTGCAAATATAAACTATATGCATCAAACTGTATGCAAATTTTCAATGTTCTTTCGAAAAATATCTAAAACTTAGTTCTGTTAAGCCTTTGAGTTATAAATATCAATACAAAGCAAATGACAATTATCATCTACTCTCTTTAAAATTTCGGAAGATATCGTTCTTGATACAGTAATTGATAAATCCATTTGCCTACAAAGTCCCGAGAAAATTATATCTTTGCAAAAACATATTTTTTTATTATATTATGGCGCAAATTTCATTAACTGTATCTGCATATCTTGTAAAGCTGATTGAGCAAGAGAATTTTGATAATATTGATGATAAATTGTGCACTTCTCAATGAAGCTAGTGTAAAAACGTTCAGATGTGATTTTGCGTTATAATAATGGATAATTTGAAAAATATCAACAATGGCTCAAACTAAGAATTTTAAAGTAGATGCTCGTACTATAATTCATTTAGGCCGAGAAAGCATAAAAGACCATACGACTGCTTTGCTCGAATTGGTAAAGAATAGTTATGATGCAGATGCGAACGTTGTTGAGGTTGAAGTTTATAAAAAAGAAACATCTGATAAAATCAGAATTGCAGATGACGGGATAGGTATGTCCGAATCTGACATTGATGATAATTGGCTTAGAATAGGTTTTTCTGAAAAGAGAAAATTAAAAATAAGTCCAAAAGGACGAAGGAAAACAGGGGAAAAAGGTATCGGCCGTTTGTCGACGGATAGGTTGGGAGAAGAACTTCAAATTATTTCCGTTGCAAATGATGAGAAAAAAGGAGGTTTAGCAACAAATGGGATACGGATTAATTGGGAGCTTTTCAATAAAGACAATCAAGACTTATCAGGAGTTCCAATTGAGGTAATAGAATACCCTGTAGCGCTTCTACCTCTTGCAAAGAAAACAAACACTGGTACTGAATTAGTTATATCTAAGCTCCGATACAATTGGACAAAAGAAAATATTGAATCACTATGTAATGAATTGTCCATTTTAACTCCGCCTTTTTCAGAAACCAAAGATTTTGAAATATTTTTAAAAAATGATATTGCACCAGAGTTCAATGGAAAAATATCTCCACCTGATTTTGTTCTGCCTGAAATTGAACTGAACTTGGAATATGATGATGTTTCCTCTTATGTTAAATATGCCATTAAAGATAAATTTCACGGATACACTGAAAAAGAGGGACAATTAAATTGGACAACATTGAGTCAAAAAGTTATTGACCCATTTGAAATCCCTTATACAAATGAGAAATTAACTTGCGGCAAAGTCAAAATAAAGTTATTGCTATATCCAAGAACAAAAGCGTTGGCCGAAGGCACAAGCTTTTCGTTGTCTGAACTGCGGGAATATGTAGATAAAAATGTCGGAGTAAAGATTTATCGAGACAATATTAGTGTAAAACCATACGGATATGCAGGAAATATAATTGGGAATGATTGGTTGGGACTTGCTGAACGACACTCACGAAATCCTGCTGGGGTTGATAGACCAGAATATAGAGTTGTCGCGAACCAATTGGTTGGAGCTGTATTTGTAGGCCGAGACATTAACCCTAATTTGACAGACAGTGCTTCCCGAGAAGGATTAGTAGAAAATGAGGCATTTTTTGATTTACGTGCATTGACATTATCTGCTATTGCTCTTTTAGAAAATCACCGATATACAATTTATCAAGAACAAAAGAAAAGTAAATCCACTCCTAAGCCAAGTCATAGTGAAACAGCGGAGAAATTTAAAGAGGAAGTTAAAACTGCTAAAGAAGATATTGATAAATTGAAGCAACTTGTACTTGTAGATGATAAAGAACAAACAAGTCAAAATCAGTTTAAAATAAAAGAAGCCGTAGAGGATATCAGCAAATTTATAGAAGAATCAGAAAAAGCCTCCACTTCTTTTACGGAATTACTCAATCACAACAGAGTCCTTGCAGGTTTAGCTACAATAGGTATAGCTTCTGCAGTATTTGGACATGAAACACAAGGCGCAATTACTGAATTTAGAGAATCTGCAAAGATTGCAAGAGAGTATTTAGATTTAGAACCTATAGAGTTAAAGATTATAACTGAAGAATTGGATAAATCGATTAAATATGGAGGTCAAGTTGCTGCATGGGGAAAATTTGCTCTTTCCCGCGTACAGAGAGAGAAGAGGAAAAAAGAAAAGAAAAATATAAAAGACCTTATTGAAGGGATTTTAAATGAACTTTCCGAAGTTTTCAAACCTGTAGATATTAATATTGACAGAAGGAACATTGAAAATATAGAGGCAGATGTTTATCCTATGGATATTGAATCCATGTTGGTGAACTTACTTACAAATGCCTATACTGCCTGCCTGCAAAAAAATCAGAATAGAGTAATCAAAGTTGAATTATTTGCAGGAGAGCAAAAAGGTGAGAAAGGTTTTTATATAACAATGGCAAACTCGGGCCCTCCCATTGAACTCAGTTTTATAGAATGGATTTGGGAGCCATTAAATACACTAAAAAAAGACAGAACTGGAAGAGAAACAGGCACAGGATTGGGATTGACTATTGTTAAATCAATAGTAGAAGACCTTAAAGGAACCAAAGAAATTCTTAATGATGAAGAATTAGGTGGTGCTAAGTTCAAGTTGTGGTTACCGTTAAAATGAATAATTATGCCAAATATTGCAATAGTAGATGATAGAATTGATTTCAGAACGACTCTGAAACGAAAAATTGAATTATCATTGAAAAAATTGAATCAATCAATTTGGTCAGTGATAGATATTGACCCATTTGTGGATATGGATGATTATGTGGTATGGATAAAGGACAATGATATTGCAATTCTTATTCTTGATGAAAAGTTACAAGAAGTAGCGTCTGGGTCAAAGGTAAATTATAGTGGGAGTCTTCTTATTGAAAAGATAAGAGAGTCTTTGAAAGAATTTCCTGTCTTTGCTATAACCAGTTATCCTAATGAGCCTGACTTGCAAAACAAATTTCCTTTATTTGATGAAATATTGGAGCGGGATACTTTTTATAACAAATGTGATGAATATGTTTCTCGTTTTTTAAGGGCCGGACAACGTTTTCTGACAACACATTACACCCAATTAAAACAAATCTCCGATTTATCTCAGAAAGTAGCATCAGGTACTGCCACAAACGAAGAAAAAGGCCTGTTGGCATCATTACAAACTTTAATGGGCTTACCATATTCTCATTTACCGAATCGAGAAGAATGGCTAAAAGAATATGAAAGTAAATTAAAAAAATTGGAGGAAATATCATCAAAAATAGAATCATTCTTAAATACTGATAAATAATGAATTGGAAACGAATTCCGAAAGAAAAAAGCACTCAACCCGCAACAGGGACATATCATGATTGGAAACCTTTGCTTGCAGAAGAAGGGTTTCATCAATGTGTATATTGTTCCATTTCAGAGAGTTCATTTGGCGGAATACGAAATTTTCATGTTGAACATTATAAGCCTAAAGGGGATTCGCGTTTCAGTCACTTGGAGAATGTTTTTTCCAATTTGTTTTATGCATGTTCTATTTGTAATAGTTTTAAATCTGATGATTGGCCTTGCGACCCAGATAGTGATTTGAATGTCTCATGTTATCCAGACCCTTCTGCAGTTGATTATTCTCATATTTTCACTATTGAAAATTTCACAGGTTTAATAGATGGTGTCAATGTTGCTGCAAAATACATACTGAATAAACTTTACTTGAATAGACCTCAATTAATAATAAACAGACGGGAACAAATCTTAGCAAAAAAATATGAAGAAGTAACAAGTAAAGCATCAGTACAATTAGACAGACTTATATCAGTAGAAACTAGTGATGAACAAAAGATATTGCTTAAAGAGCTATTAGCCGCAATAAGAGATGTTGAAACCATCTTTCATCTCAAAGATGATACAATCCCTTATACAACTGAGCAAACTAAAAAACATGACAAATAAAAAACATACAGGTTCCTACTACACTCCCGATTATTTATCGGATTTTATTGTCAATCGTATTTCCATGCAATTGCCAAGAGGGGAGCATATCTCGATTTTTGAGCCGAGTGTGGGAGATGGTAGTTTTTTAAATTCATTAAGTAAGACTGATATTTTTAATCAATATGAAAATATCCAAATTACTGCTCTTGATATAAATAAAAACGAACTTGATAAGGCAGAAGAAATTATTTCGGAAATTAATTGTCTGAAAACATTCAGAAATTGTGATTTTCTGGATTATGTAAAAGATGAAACACAAAAATATAGTTTAATCATCGGCAATCCTCCATATATCAAAAAAAATCTTTTAAAAGATACGCAAATAACAATTTGTCAGGAAATACACAAAGAAGCTGAATTATCAGATAATTCAATAAAAAATATCTGGACGGCATTCCTGATAAAGTCTGTTCAACTGCTTGAAGACAATGGAGTTTTGGCGTTTGTTCTCCCCGCAGAATTGCTGCAAGTAAAATTCGCAGAAGAATTGCGACATTATATACAATCCCACTTCCAAAGGATAGAGATTTATACATTTTCTAATTTACTGTTCGAATGCAAAGGACAGGACACAATTGTTTTACTTGGATTCAAGCAATCAAATGACAGGGGAGTATTTTACGCCAATGTTGAAAACAAAGAAAAATTAAATACTCAGTTAAGCCTCACAAAAAAGGATATTCTTGTAAAGTCGGATGTGAAATGGACACATCATATTCTTGATTCTGACGATTTAAATTTTCTGCACAGAATTCAAAAACAATTGAAACCGATAAGTTCTTATTGTGACTCAAAGCCCGGAATCGTGACTGCTGCAAATCGTTTTTTCATTGTTGATAAAAATACTGAAGAAAAATATGGATTGAGTTCGTATACACAACCTATTATTCAAAAAGGCTTATTTGTCAATGGTAGTGTTGTTTTTGATAATGAAGATTATCGTCAATTGCTTTCAGATGGTAAACCTGCAAAGGTATTGTGTTTTAAAGATGAAGATGCGAAATACTTAAGTATTCAGGTTCAGTCTTATCTAAAGATAGGAGTAGATGCAGAAATACCTGACAGATATAAATGCAAAAAAAGAGGAAATTGGTATGTAATACCTAATATTTCGAAACCTGCAGAAGGCTTTTTCTTCAAAAGATGTCACCATTATCCTAAATTATTAAAGAACGAAGCAAATGTTTTAACCACAGACTCAGCTTATATAATAAATATGAAGGAAGGATATAATATAAACCAGCTCATATATTCATTTTATAATTCACTTACACTTGTGTTCTCCGAATTGGAAGGACGTTATTATGGTGGTGGTGTTCTTGAACTAACGCCAAAAGAATTCAAAAAATTACCTGTTCCTGTTTTAGATATTACCGACGAAGACTTCAATACTTTCACAAAAGACTTTGAAAAAAAGTCCCAGATTGAGGATATTTTAAACAGAAATGATTTTAACATTTTGAATACTTCCGTTGGCTTGAATACCGAAGAAATCGACCACATTCAAAAAATACGGACTAAGTTAATTCAAAAAAGAATGAGATAACCTCTCACTTCATCTCCCCATACTCCTTAATCCTCGCCTCACAAATCCTTTTTGTAGGCTCATTCGCTCAATAAAAAAGACAATCCCAACCGATTCATTATGAATTAGTTGGGATTTTGTGTATCTTTGTTTGTCCCCCGATAATAGGGTTTCGAGGCCAAAAACGGGGAAATCACGCTAAAAAATACAGCATG
>JAVBKV010000049.1:0-3057 GCA_031553885.1 Bacteroidales bacterium | reverse complement strand
TGCTGTATTTTTTAGCGTGATTTCCCCGTTTTTGGCCTCGAAACCCTATTATCGGGGGACAAACAAAGATACACAAAATCCCAACTAATTCATAATGAATCGGTTGGGATTGTCTTTTTTATTGAGCGAATGAGCCTGAATTGTTTGTTACGGATATTTTCTTCTGATATTTTTTTATTTTTTGACAACATTTCTATCCAGGAAATAGAAGAATTTGTGTGAAGAACACCCTCTTCTTTTGTGTTACGGATGGCTTGGTTATACCGGGGATCTGGAATATTTATATATTGGGAACCCGTGGCAACTAAGCGATTGATTAAATCTGTATCCTGATAGGCCATAGATTCAAATTCTTCATTGTATCCACCGACTTCTAGGAATCGTTCTCGTTTAACACCAATACGACCGTACGAACCATCGTAGATATCTCCACCAAATTGATGGGTGATGATATCGTTTTTTTGATTCAAAAATTGCCCGATGATGAGTCTGCCACCGTTTATTCCGGTGAAATTATCACAATCCAGATTTACCAAAATTTCATGATCTGCTAATAGATGAGCCGTATTTTTAGCAATGGATGCATGCCAGAATGGTAATTTCTCTGTGTAAAAATATTTTAGATATCCGGTATCCAGATCATTCTGGAAATTTTCGAATATCCACTCCTGTAGCCCATCTGTACTGCCAAAATCAACCAGAACAAATTCAATCAGATCCCGAGACATCCGATTATCGTCTAAATTCTTGGATAGCGTTTGAGAGAGCTGATGCAGCCTGTTTTTACAGGTAATACAAAACGATAATTTAGGAATATTCAGTTGAGGAGCTTTATACATTAAGTGGTTGGCAATTTCCTCCAATTTTTTTTCAGTTTCTTTGTTACTCATATTAATGTGGATTTAAGTAGTTGATGGAATATTTTTTTATAGTTGAGAGCGGTTTTATTTAAGTTATAATGCTTCATGGCATATTCCCTGTTAGCGCATTTCTTCCCTTTGGAGAGATCTGAAATAGCCTTCTTATAAGCAGAAGCGACAGACCGGATGTTGCCTGGCTCAAAAAGATAGTTTCCTGTTTTCCTTAAGATCTCTCCCACATTTCCGGTATTGGGCCCGACAACCGGTTTGTTGAAAAGAAGGGCTAACGGAAGGTTGCCGGAATTGAGTATGGAAAGCCGTTGGATAAATACAAGATCTGCCATGATAAAATACAACGGAGTTTTTTCATGGGAAACAATCCGGTTACTCAGCATCCGATTTTCATTGCTTATGATTTCTCCCCATCTTGGAGCTACCAGTATTTTATCTTCAACCCGAATCGATTCGAAAGCCTGCATTGTCCAGTCCCTTTCTTCCTGGCTCCGGAAATCTCCAAAAACAAGAATGACCAACGATGTTTTGTTGATTTTCAGTATCTCTCGGGCCTGGTTCTTGTCAATATCCGGGCGATACAGGTGTTCATAAACATGGTGGGGAATCACAGGATGCAATTGGTTCTCTATTGCAGGAGATTTCCGTGTCAATAATTCTTTTTTACTGTGTTTTCCCATATGAACAATTGCATCACAGTTGTTTTCGATGATTGCGTATAATCGCTCGTGGCTGGACCGATTCTGGGAATAATGAGGCAGGGAATTATGCCGGGTATATACCAGCAGAGCTCCTCGCTGTTTCCATTTCCGGATAACTTGTTCCAGGTGTTCCAATTGCTCGTTGGATGGAATTTGCCAGTTAAAAAGAGCTTCCGGCCAATGAATGTGAATAAATTGATAGTCGGATTGGCATGCCCAGAATTCACTCAGGTTTATATCAACGGAAAAAAATGGTTTCAGGCTGTTTACTAATGAATTGACAAAAGGATTGATGTCATAAGGGTTTTCATGGTTGGCGACGAGTACCTTCCACGGCCTGGTAGTGTTTCGGGAATATTCCGGTAAAAGGAATTTGCTTGTTTGAGACATTCTTATCGAATAAAACGGTTACTGAATGTATTTTTCGTTGAAACGTTCGACTTGTACTGCGAGTTGATTTAAACGGAAATACAGCATCTTGTCCGAAGATAATTGGAAGCTGGACGGATTGGTAATTTCTTTTTTCAGTTTAGTCCTAATTTCATTATAAAGCAAGATGTTTTCTTCTTCACTCCGGTCGAACTGAAAATTGTGGATTTTGATGGGGTTGTCTTTCAATTGCATGGAAAGCAACCAATCATTCCACTTCACCTCGGAAACGATAGAGGACTCGTACGGGTTGAGGTCCATCCGTAGCCGTCTCCACGGTACCCGGCAGATATCAGCCATAATGGCTCCGTGCATCGCCGATGCAATCAATCGTTCGGTATGACAAATCTCCCGGATGATTGCAGTTGCTTCTCCCCGGGGATCGATTAGATGGAAGCCTAATTGAGAGGATAACAGCTGCCAATCCACTGCATTCATCAACCGGTAGTGAGGCATAACGGATACAGGATATTGCTTGTTATAAATATCCGTTTGGATTTCATTGTTGACAAAAAGGATCAGGTAGGCCGAATCAGTTATGGCTTTTTCGCCATTAAATCCCAAGGCATTGGAGGATATGGGTCCCCTGAGAAAAAAGACATCCCAGTTTTCCTTATTGTAAGTAAGCGAAAGATCACGGATTCCGGTACCCAGGAAAACCGCCTTTCGATTTTGATTGATTCTTGAATCTATAATCGTCCCGATGCCGTAAAAATCGGTTTCATCGGTTTCCCTTGACAGTATGGAAGGGAATAACCGGTGAAAAATGTATGGATTCAGATCGTCCCCGAAGTTGCCTTGGGTTGCTTTAAAGTAAGAGAGATGCATATTTAATGATTATTTTTAATTATTTCAGTATTCATATATCGCCAAAAAGTACGTTCAGACATTGGGTATATAACCATAACATTTTTTCTAAGTACGTGATATAAATTAGTTTCTATTATTTATTACCTTTGCACCCATTATGGGACGAGTTAATACTCCAGTTCTAACATCAGCACAGCGCCAAGCGTTGGAATTGGGATTAAAACAAGGCGCAAGCCACTGTTTCC
>JAVBKV010000059.1:0-31435 GCA_031553885.1 Bacteroidales bacterium | reverse complement strand
ATAGAAAAACAGCTATCAGAGGGAGTAGAGATAGTCTAACCTATGAAATAATACAAAAAATTTGGTTCAAAAGTCAGGTTCCCGAAGAGTAAAAAATAAGCCCCAATAATTTGTTTATTATCAGGGCTTCGTGGTTTTCAGTGATTTGCCTGGGGCTCGAACCCAGGACCCCATCCTTAAAAGGGATGTGCTCTACCTGCTGAGCTAGCAAATCAGCCTCTTGCTTTCAAAAAGCGAGTGCAAAGGTACTCAATTAATTTTATTTTGCAAATAAATAAAGATAAATTATAAACATTCTTGCGAATTCACTGATAAAAGCATAGCTTTGCAACACGATCAACCGTTGAAAAAGTATGAATATTACAGTTAAAATTATAGCTGCCTGCATCGGATTATACCTGGGACTTTCGACCAAACTGAATGCTCAGAACACCGGTCCTCTGGAGCAATTTGTCCGCTCAGAGAACTTAAAGCATGCTGGGATTGGCATCAAAGTCATCGACTTATCAACCGGCAAAACGATTTGTTCCCATAATGAGAACCTGGCACTGGTACCGGCATCGACACTGAAACTAGTCACAACGGCAACAGCTCTCGAATTACTGGGAGAGAAATACACCTACCAGACAAGACTTGAATACGAAGGAAACATAAATTCCCGGGGTGAATTATCGGGAAATCTGTACATAGCCGGATCCGGAGATCCGACCCTGGGATCTGAATATACAGGAGAAGACAAAGAGGCTTTCCTGAAAATCTGGCTTGCTTCCATACAAAAATCAGGAATTCGTTCCATCTCCGGAAACGTTATAGCACTCGATAATTTATTCGGATACGAAGGTATCTCTCCCCAATGGACCTGGGAAGATATAGGAAACTATTATGCATCGGGAACTTACGGGATCAGTATTTTCGACAACACTTACCGCTTGTATTTGAAATCAGGAAGTACCGGTTCGCAACCGGTTATATTAAGGACTGAGCCCACTATTCCCGGATTAACAGTTGAAAATCACCTGAAAGCGGCCTCCAATAACTTAGACAGCGCTTACATTTATGGCATTCCCTTTTCTTACGAAAGGAGAATCTACGGAACAATTCCACAGAACCGGACTTCCTTTATTATCAAAGGAGACATCCCTGATCCCGGTTTGTTTTTAGCTTCTTACATTACGGATTTTCTGATAAAAAACGGAATCAATGTAAACGGAAAACCGACCACTTACCGTATATTTCCTCAAAAGCCTGAGAAAACAACAACGCTTACTACTTTTCTCTCCGTTCCGTTAACAGATATTATTCGCATTATCAATACAAAGAGCAACAACCATTATGCAGAACATATTTTTCAAACACTAATACAGGTAAAAAAACAATCCATCAACGATCATTGGAAGAACAAAGGATTGGATACGGAAGGGCTTTTCATGCAGGACGGTTGCGGCTTGTCGCCGGCCAATGCTGTTTCTGCCGGATTCCTGACCGATCTCTTGTTCTATATGAACAAAAAAAGTAAATACGGAAAAGCCTTTTATTATTCGTTACCGCTGGCAGGAAAAGAAGGTACCGTGACTTCTTTCCTGAAAGAAACACCTTTAGAAGGTAAGGCCAGGGTCAAAAGCGGAAGCATCCGTAATGTACAATCGTATGCCGGATACATTGAAAAAGGAGACAAACAATATGCCTTTTCCATTATTGTCAATCATTATACAGGGAAACGAACCGTACTAAAAACACAGATAGAAGAATTATTAACGGCTCTTTTTTAACACATTTAACCCGATATCGGAAATCCCATTCAGTAAATCCTCCCGCATACCCTGCCGGATGTAATAGGTATAAGTCCCGGAATGCGGATAACGAACCTGTTGCTCAAAAAGAAAATCCAATGTATACAAACTCATTCCCTTGCCATGCCACCGGCCGTAAACATCCGCCAGTTCACAATTGATCGTATCATGACGCAAACTCCCATCCGGGGTCTGAAAATCAATAAAAAGCCACAGATTACGGAAAGGGTAATCATTCTTATTCCGGACTTCGATTTGTACATCATACAGGGAAACCGTATCGGTAACAACAACTTCAAACCGGACAGCCTCATTTTTATTCCATTTTCCACCAGGAAAAGAATGAAACTCAGAATGAATTTCATTGTGAGAACACCCTGCTGCAAGTACCAGAAGCAGAACGGTTATTCCCCCTTTAAGACTGAGGTTTTTCATGATCTCTCCTCGTAAAATGTCTGTTTTTATTGGGTCCTCCACTATTCTTCTTCTCTCCCCGATGTTCATTCCGGTTCTCGTTCTTTTTTTCACTGTTTTCAATCCGCTTTTCATTCTTTTTTTCGACCCGGGGCTCGTTGTTTTTTTGAGGGGGATTGTTGGGATTGTTAGGATTCTTATTCTTTTTCTTATTCTTTTTCAGATGGTCAAAGCGGGTAACACTTTCTCCCAGAATGTCCTGATATTCTTTTTTCGGCTTGGTATCGGACTCTTCATGGTTCAGGAACTGAGGCTTGGATCCTTTCCGATTCATATTGATCACCTCAAAAGCCCTTTCAGACGAAATTGTAACCAGGTTGGCCGCAAAATTACGGTCAGTAGAATAAGTCATCTGATTTTTAAATATATCCGTTTTGAAATGATAATAGGTATTGTCTTTGGTTTCGAGAGGAATTTCCCGGGAAGGAAATTTACGCTGGGCTTCCATGTAAGCATCTACCTCGTAATTCAGGCAACATTTAAGCTTGGCACACTGCCCGGCCAGTTTCTGCGGATTAAGGGAAACATCCTGCAAACGGGCGGATCCGGTAGACACAGAAACAAAACTGCTCATCCAACCGGAACAACAGAGTTCCCGTCCACACGGACCTATACCTCCGATACGACCGGCTTCCTGACGGGCGCCGATCTGTTTCATTTCAATCCGGACTTTGAAAGCCTCTGCCAGATCTTTGATCAATTGACGAAAATCGACCCGCTCATCGGCAATGTAGTAAAAAATGGCTTTGTTTCCATCCCCCTGGTATTCGACATCTCCGATCTTCATCTGTAATCCCAGAGTCTCCGCTATTTTACGGGAACGAATCATGGTTTCATGCTCTTTCGCCTTCGCTTCCTCAAATTTCTCCATATCGGCAGGTTTGGCTTTGCGGTATACCCTACGGACTTCCGCATCCGGCCTCACCCTGTTTTTCTTCATTTGAAGCAATACCAGTTTTCCGGTGAGGGTAACAGTCCCAATATCATGTCCCGGGCTCGATTCAACAGCAACAACATCTCCTTTTTCCAATGGTATTTTAGTGCTGTTCAGGAAATAACCTTTTCTGGTATTTTTAAATTGAACTTCCACATAATCCGTGGCTTGTTCTGATTCGGGAATGTCGCTAAGCCAATCGTATGTATTCAGTTTGTTGTTCGGATTCTTACAACAACCTTTTCCATTCATGCAACATCCGCCTGTATATAGTTTGAAATCAATTTGTATTTGTTGTATATATAGTTAATTATCCTCCCCCTGCCCCCTCCAGAGGGGGATAGGCTAACGCACGAAACGATTACCGGCGAAGCTATCCCCCTCTGGAGGGGGCAGGGGGAGGACTTTTCAATCATTAATATAAAGAACTCTAACTTGCAAAGTTACTATTTTTTTAATAAAACTGCGATTTTCATGGACAAATCGAAAAAAACCATCCGGGGATTCACATTCTGCTCAATGTGCCGGGAGGCTAATGCCAGTTCATTCGTAAAATCAATCACATTCCGCTCATTGACGTACGGAGAAAATTTAACCGAAAAACCGGCTTCCTCCCTATTCATATAATTAATTTCCGGCATCTCCAGGCAATACAGAAAATTCTCCCGGATCAGCCGTTGAGCATAAGACAAAAATGCCTTTTGTTTCTCTCTTCCCAGCGAAGCAAAATATTCAGACTTAAGTTTCATATTCTTAACGTCACGGGTCCAGGAATTACGCATGATCGTCTTGAATAATTCCAGGTATTCTTCCTGCTCTTCGCTGGTTTCAATGGTCTCAATTGCTTTCAGATAGCTTCCTCCCGCAAGATGGACAACCGAAGCCAGGTCTTCGGAGGAAAGATCATAATCTGCTGCAATCGCTTTTACCAGGTCTTCGGATGCAATAGGAGGAACATACAAGCTTTGTGCCCGGGATTGGATCGTTCCTATAATCTGATCCGGGGTTTCGGAAACCAACAGAAAAACAGTCCGTGCAGGCGGCTCTTCAATCATTTTCAACAGTTTATTGGCACATGCCTCATGCATTTTTTCCGGCAGCCAGATGATCATGATTTTATACTCTGCCTCGTATGTTTTCAGATTCAGTTTTTTGATAATTTCATTACTCTCTTTTGCATAAATCATCCCCTGAGAGTTTTCCGCTCCAATGTAATCCAACCATCCGGCCAGGTTGAAATAATGATTTTCAAGCACAAACAGCCTCCATTCGCTGAGGTAATCATCGCAAACTTCTTTTTTCTTTTTATCATTTTTGATGATCGGAAAAACAAAATGCAGGTCAGGATGAGCCAACTTATTGAACTTCAAACAAGAAGGACAAAAACCGCAGGCATCGTCTGTTTTTCTATCTGTACAATTCAGGTAACGGGCGTATGCCAAAGCCAATAGAAATGCCCCGTTTCCTTCCGGACCGGAAATTAACCGTGCATGAGGAACATACCCTTCCCCTACCGATTGAATCAATCGCTGCTTCGTTTCCTGCTGACCGATAACATCCTTAAAAAACACCTGAAACTCTTAATTTTTAACTCTTAACTCTTAATTCTTAACTAATAAACGGCTTGAGCGACTCTCCGAACACTATCGGTAGCCATCAGGGTATAAAAATGAAGGCTTGGAACACCGTAAGCCACCAATTCCTTACATTGCCGGATACACCACTCCACTCCTACTTCTTTCGCGTCATCATCGGTTTTACACTTCCGCAACTCATGAGCAAACGCTTCCGGAATTTCCGAACGAAAAATTCTGGGAAGAACTGTCAACTGATTCAGGAACACAACAGGTTTGATGCCGGGGATAATCGGAACTGTAATTCCTTCGGTCCGGCAACGATCCACGAATTCAAAATATTTCTGATTATCAAAGAACATCTGTGTAACAGCATAATCGGCCCCCATTGCTATTTTCTGTTTCAAAAAAGCCATATCAGAATCCAGGTTAGGCGCTTCTTCATGTTTTTCCGGATAACAGGCTACTCCGTAAGAGAACGGGGTCTCCATTTTTTCAAATATCGTCCCGTCTGCAGAAATACCATTATTAAACTGGTTTACCTGTTCGATCAATCCGGTTGTATGCTCATGGCTTTCTCCCGGTATGACCCGGTCTTTTTCCAATTTATTTGCATCTCCCCGTAACAAGAGCAGGTCATGAACCCCTAAAAAATTCAGATCGATGAGGGCATATTCGGTCTCCTCCCTGGAAAAACCCTTACAGATAATATGCGGAACAGCAGTTACCCCATACTGGTGTTGAATGGCAGCCGCAATCGCCACTGTTCCGGGACGTTTCCGGACATTGACTTTTTTCATCAGTCCGCCTTCTACTTCCTGGTAAACATTTTCACTGTGATGAGTGGTAATGTTAATGTAACGAGGGTCAAATTCCCGTAATTTATCAATAATATTACATACTTTGGTAAAACTGTTTCCTTTCAGCGGAGGTAATATTTCAAAGGAAAAAGCGGTCTTTTTACTATTGTTTAACAAGTCAATAACTCTCATCGGATTCGTCTTCTTCTACAATTTATATGTTTTGTCCGACAAATATAGCAATAATTAGGAGATAATGCATTAACTTTGTTCGTTAATACTTTTGGAAAAAGAGAAGCCGGAGCATCTGTCGGGTCGTCCTGTTTGATATCCGGAGGTTAAAAAATAGTAAAATTATGGAAAATATCAATTGGTCGGAACTGGCATTCGGTTACATGAAAACCGATTATAACGTACGAAGCTATTACCGTAACGGACAATGGAGCGAATTGGAAGTCACCGATTCGGAAATGATTAATATGCACATGGCTGCCACCTGCCTGCATTACGGACAAGAAGCCTTTGAAGGTCTGAAAGCGTTCAAAGGAAAAGACGGTAAAGTCCGGATTTTCCGCATGCGGGAAAATGCATTGCGAATGCAGTCTTCGTGCCAGGGAATTATGATGCAGGAACTTCCGGTTGAGTTATTCGAGGAAGCTGTTGTCGAAGCTGTCAAAAGAAATCTTCGTTTCGTACCTCCTTATGAGAGCGGAGCCTCTTTGTATATCCGCCCGTTACTGATCGGTATGGGAGCCCAGGTCGGTGTCAAACCGGCTTCCGAATATCTTTTCATCGTTTTTGTGACTCCGGTTGGTCCTTATTTCAAAGCAGGATTCAAACCGACCCCGTATGCTATCTTACGCGGTTACGACCGGGCAGCACCTCATGGAACCGGAACTTTTAAAGTGGGAGGAAACTATGCTGCCAGCCTGGTTGCCGGAGATATTGCCCACGCCAACGGGTATTCCGCCGTGCTTTATCTGGATGCCAAAGAAAAAAAATACATCGACGAATGCGGTCCTGCCAATTTTTTCGGTATTAAAAACAACACTTATGTGACCCCGGAATCATCATCTATTTTGCCTTCCATAACCAATAAAAGTTTGATGGCAATTGCCGAAGACATGGGGATGAAGGTAGAACGCCGGGCTATTCCCGTAGAAGAATTATCTACGTTTGAAGAAGCAGGTGCGTGCGGAACGGCAGCCGTTATCAGTCCCGTATTACGCATCGATGATCTCGACATGAATCTCTCCTATGTCTTTTCAAAGGACGGAGAACCGGGTCCCTGCTGTTTAAAATTATACAATAAATTAAGGGCTATTCAATACGGAGATGAAGCGGATAAGTATGGTTGGGTAACCGTAGTGGAATAGTATTTCTCATTACATTTTTATCTGTTTGTTTATGAAAAACATTAACCGGCGAAACTTTCTTCGCCTCTCAGCCACAGCAGGTGCCGGAGCCATATTGACTCCCGCAGTTCCGGTTTGGGCCACCGGTAAAACCACGGAGCCTTCCCGGTTCCAGATGCGTCCGCTAGGAAAAACCGGAGTTATGCTTCCTATCTTAAGTATGGGGGTTATGCGTGCAGACAATCCCAGTGTGCTCCGGGCCGCATTCAATTCGGGAGTAGTTCATTTTGATACGGCTCAAGGGTATCAAAACGGAAAGAACGAAGAGATGGTCGGTAATTTTTTCAAAGGAAAGCCCAGGGATTCCTATTTTATTGCAACCAAAGGAAAACCCAAGTATCCTCTCGCTGATGATTTTGAGCAAACGTTCACAGAGGCATTTGAAGCCAGCCTCAACCGACTGCAAATGGACCATGTGGACATCTTTTATTCCCATGCTTTGCAAAAAGAGGAAGAGGTTAAAGACGAACGCATCATCAATGTTCTGAAAAAATTTAAATCGGAAGGGAAAACGCGTTTCATCGGTTTTTCCACCCATGCCAATAAGCCCGAACTGATCGATGCAGCTATTGAAGCCGGAATATACGATGTCATCCTGATCAGTTATAATTTCAAACTGAAAAACCTGAAAGAAACCGATGAGGCCATTGAACGGGGAGCCAAAGCCGGAATCGGGTTTGTCGCGATGAAAACTATGACCGGAGGTACCGAAGACGCCGAAGGAAAGAAAAAAATCAATGCCCAGGCTTGCCTGAAATGGGCCTGGAATAATAAACATTTCACCACCATCATTCCCGGTTTTACCAATTACGATGAATTGGAAGAATGCATCGCAGCAGCTCAGCAACCGGAACTGAACGACGAAGATAAAAAATACCTGGCCGGACTGAAGAACCAGGAACTGCTGTACTGTCTGAATTGCGAGAAGTGTGTCGATCAATGCGTCGAGCATCTGCCTATTCCCGACATCATGCGGGCTTATATGTATAATTACGGATACAAGTATCCGGCATTATCGAAGGAAACATTGCACGAACTGGCACTCGGGGAAACAACCTGCTCATCCTGTTCCTCCTGCCAGATAACCTGTACTTCCGGATTCAATATCTCCGGAAAGATCGCTGCAATTACCCCTTTGTTACAAGTTCCCGATCATTTTTTAGTCTGATGAAACATTATTTTTTATACTTGCTTATAACCTTGCTCTTAAGCGTAGAGCAAGGTTATGCACAGACTCCGCAGGAATTACAATCTTTCCTGCCTCAATTATCCGGTTGGAAATTATCTTCCGACCGGGAGGTTTTTAACCGGGAAAATTTATATGTCCGTATCAACGGGGCAGCTCCTTTATTTCTGGAAAATAATTTTCAGGAAATGACTTCCATGGAATACAAAAAAGGAGAAGACTACATCACGATACAAGCTTACCGGCATGCCACACCGGAAGATGCATTCGGCATGTATGCTTCCGAACGCTCCTCCGGTATGACCTACTATCCCATTGGAGGAGAGGCGCAGGGAGATAATACAGGCCTCTATTTCTTCTCCGGATGCATGTATGTAAAAATGCAGGCTAATAATGAATCGGAAGCAACCGGACAAGCCCTGCGTGAAATAGGGAAAGCTTTTGCCGATAAAATAGATCCGCAAGCCAAGTATCCGGATCTCTTCCGTTTTTTTCCGGCAGAAGTGAGGTTATCCTATTCCCAGTCTTATATTACTGCCAACTATATCGGTCATGAATTTTTAAAATGTGTCTATACCTGTGACTATGATTATTACGGAAAAAAGATACAAGGATTCATTATAGACGGAAAAAGCAAAGAAGGAGCACAAGCAATCCTGAAACAATACCTTGCATTTACCAAACAACCAGAAGCGCTTTCTGAAGGTCCGTTACTGATCAGGGATAAATTCAATGGAAATATTCCTTGTATCTGGCACGGACGTTATATTGCAGGTATCTTTGATGAAAGCGGGGAAGACATAGAACCGGAGGTCATTAATTACCTGAATCAGGTTAAGTTGCAATAGAAAAGAGTTAAGAGTTAAGAATTAAGGGTTGAGAAGAGAAAAAATGGAGGTGTGTGATTTTGTATGTATGAAATTAATCAACCAAAGCGACTGCTGTTTTGTTATAACCGAAGTCCGAAAGCAAGAATAACATGAGACAAAAGCACATGCCTATTCATTCTAAAAGTACTCCTTTCCGGTTCATGGGTATCATTATTGCCATAGGAATTGTCTATGGTGATATCGGAACTTCCCCTCTTTACGTTATGAAAGCGGTACTGAATGCTTTGCCGCATAACCATCCGGAATATATCATCGGGGCCGTTTCGTGTGTGATCTGGACTTTAACTCTTCAAACCACTATCAAATATGTACTGATCACCCTGAAAGCAGACAACAAGGGTGAAGGTGGTATTCTTTCCTTGTTTGCTCTTATCCGGAAAAAATACCGGTGGGCTTACATCATCGCTGCTGTCGGAGCTGCCACTTTGCTGGCCGACGGAGTGATTACGCCATCCATTACGGTCATGTCGGCCATAGAAGGATTGCATAATGTCTATACATCTGTCCCCGTAATTCCCGTCGCCGTAGGTATTATTATCATCCTTTTCATGCTACAACCCTTTGGAACCGCTTCTCTGGGCAGGTTTTTCGGAGTTATTATGCTGGGGTGGTTCATTATGCTGGGAGTATTGGGATTGGTTCATTTCATCGAATATCCGGAGATTGCCAAAGCATTTAATCCGCTTTACGCCATCCGTTTCCTGATCTCATCACCTCATATTTTAATTATTTTAGGAGCAATCTTCCTTTGTACTACAGGAGCAGAAGCCTTATATTCGGATTTAGGACACTGTGGACTAAACAACATCCGCACTTCCTGGGTATTTGTCAAAACAACCCTGATATTAAACTACTTGGGACAAGGTGCCTGGGTAATTACCCATCCGGATTCTATTGTGCCGAATATCAATCCTTTCTTTGAGATCATGCCTTCTTGGTTTTTTATCGTCGGGGTAACGATGGCGACTTTTGCGGCCATCATTGCCAGCCAGGCGTTGATCAGCGGATCTTTTACCATTATTGCCGAGGCGGTTTCATTAGACCTCTGGCCTAATATCAAAATTAAATATCCTACTGAAGTACGGGGACAAATGTTCATTCCGGATATCAATTATGTATTGATGATCCTCTGTATTCTGATCATTATCATATTCCAATCATCCTCCAACATGGAAGCTGCTTACGGTCTTTCCATCTCCATTACCATGTTGATGACTACCCTGCTGCTCTTTCTTTATATGCGGTCCAAGAATTTTTCTCTCTGGAGAACAATCCCGATTACCCTCTGTTTTCTAACCGTCGAAACAGGATTTCTTGTGGCCAACAGCATCAAATTCATGCATGGGGGGTTTATTACCATTCTGATTGCCGGAATATTGTTTTTCATTATGTATATCTGGTACAACGGACGAAGGATTAAAAACCGTTGCGTTACCTACGAAAAAATCATGCCGGTCATACCCATTATCGATGAATTGAGTGAAGATAGGGAGATACCTAAATATGCTACTCACCTGGTGTATGTCACCCGGGCCAAATATAAAACGGAAATTGAAAGTAAAATTGTTTACTCCTTGATTCACAGGCAACCCAAAAGAGCCGACACTTATTGGTTTGTGTACCTGGTGCGTAGTGACGAACCCTATGAATTTGAATATAAAGTAATTCCTTACGTCGATAAAAAAATCTTCAGGGTAGTTATTACAGCCGGATTCAAATTAGGCCTTCATGTGGACGATTATATCAAGAAAATCGCTCATGAAATGGAAGAACGGGAAGAAGTGGACCTGACAAGTCGTTATCCTTCCCTGAGGAGTAATCAGATTACAGGGGACTTTCGCTTTGTCGTGGTCGATCGGATCATGAGAAACTCATTGAAATTGTCTTTCAGCAAAAAAACGGTTCTGTCGCTTTACTCGGTGATCAAAAAATTCGCTACTTCCGATTCCCGCATCCTGGACCTGGACCCTTCCAGTGTTACAAGAGAATCAGCGCCTTTGGTCAGAAGATAACTTTTATTAAATGATCTTAGTTGTTTTTTAACAAGAAAATCGCTTTATTTGTATATCCGTAGAATGATAAACTATGAAGCGTAGAATTTTAATTGTTGAAGACGATATCTCATTCGGAGCATTACTGCAAAACTGGCTCAAAAAAAATGGTTTTGAGGTGGCTTTGTCCGTAACGGCAGAACAAGCCAAACGTGAAGTTCTGAAAAATTCTTTCTCATTAATCCTGACCGACCTGCGACTTCCGGACGGTGACGGGATCATGTTATTGACCTGGTTTAATGAGCAAAAAAGAAAAACTCCCGTCATTATCATGACCAGTTACGGGGAAATACAGAGCGCTGTTTCCGCCATTAAATTCGGAGCTTTTGACTATCTTGAAAAACCGATCAACCCTACATTACTCAAACAAAAAATAGAACAAGCCCTGAATCCGGATTCCCTGTCCGGCAAAGAGAATACAAACAACCCCTCGGTTCCATCAGCAATTATCACAGGTAAAAGTCAGTCTGCCAAACAAATGTATGAACACATACGGATCGTAGCCCCGACCCGTATGTCTGTTCTGATTACCGGAGAAAGCGGTACCGGCAAGGAATCGGCTGCCCGGATGATTCACGAAATGAGCCGGAGAAAAACAGCTCCGTTTATAGCCGTCGATTGTGGAAGCTTCTCCAAAGAACTGGCTCCCAGTGAACTTTTCGGGCATCTGAAAGGATCTTTTACGTCAGCCATATCGGATAAAAAAGGAGTTTTTGAACAAGCCGATGGAGGCACTGTCTTCCTGGATGAAATAGGCAATCTTCCTTATGAAGTGCAGGTCCAGCTTTTACGGGCTTTACAGGAACTGAAAATACGTCCGGTCGGTTCCGCTACTGACATCCCCGTCGATGTAAGGATCATCGCGGCTACCAACGAAAACCTGGAAACAGCCATTACCGAAGGGCGTTTCAGAGAAGATCTGTACCACCGACTGAATGAGTTTTCGATAGCTGTTCCTCCACTCCGTGAACGGGCATGCGATATTCCTGTTTTTGCTTCTCATTTTCTTGAAAAAGCCAATGAAGAACTGGAAAAGCAGATCAGGGGATTTTCCGAAGAGGCCCTGCAACTGCTGAAACAATACCACTGGAGCGGCAATCTCCGGGAACTGAGGAATGTGATAAGAAGAGCGGCGCTGTTTACCCAGACCGATGAAATTACACGTGATAATCTACCTGACTTTCTGTCGACCTCCTTACTGGAAGCCGATATGGCATTACGGCCGGAAAACGAACGGGAGCAAATAGAAACAGCGATCCAGATCGCACAGGGGAATAAAGCGGCAGCGGCACGTTTACTGAAAATCGACCGGAAAACACTCTATAATAAAATACACCGGCACGGTATCCAGCTTTAACTCTGCAGGTATTGTTTCCTTATCTGCCCGATCAAAACTTCCGCTTTTTGAATAAAATCACCAAGATCCTCTTTCCAGGAAGGGTATTTCTCCTCTCCTTCTGAACGCAGAACATCCATTTTCTGTAAAAACACAGTAGTTTCTTTCACTCCGATCTGCATAAACATCGGGAGCATTTTATGGCAAAGAGCCTGTACCTGAGCAAAATTTCCGGACAAACAGGCCTTTTGCAGACTCCTGATATGTTCTTCTGTTGAATGAACAAAAATTTCCAATATTTCCCGGATTGCATCCGCGTCATCATCAAACATAACTCCCAACAAATCGTATTCAAAATCCGGAGGTTCAGCACAGCCCAGCACCCGGGCAAGCGAAGAGATGGTTACCGGTTTTTGCAAATAAGAATCAAACCCTGCTTCATGCGCCTTATCCGGACCGAAATCGCTTCGGGCCGTCATCAGGATAACATTCATGGGTATACCTGTATTCCGTATCATTTTCAACAGATCAACTCCGGAAACCAGTCCCATTTCCATATCGGTCAATATGGTATCGTATTGTCCGATTTCAGGTAGAAGTTTTTCAAACTCAGCCAGAATTGTGCAAAAATGGACTTCATGTCCCAACCGGATGAGCATATTCCGAAGCATCATCAAAAACGAATAATCATCATCTACAATCAATATCTTCCTGGATATCAGTATCTTTTTAACAACTACGCTCTTTGCGAGAATCTCCACCCGGACTCTTGTCCCCTGACCGACAACCGAAGTTAGCGATATTTTCCCTCCCAGAAGTTCCGTAAGCCCCTTGACTACATACATCCCCAGCCCACTGCCTTCGGCCAGGGAACTGTTTTTCTCAACCCTGGCAAACGGTTTGAAAAGTACAGGAATTTGTTCTTCAGGAATACCAACTCCCGTATCTCTCACTTCAAAATCAATCCGGCCCTCCCGGTAGCTTACCCGAAAATCAACACTCCCGGAAAGGGTGTATTTGATTGAATTAGAAAGAATATTAATCATGATCTGCTTCAATTTAAGCGGATCGGAATGGATAAACAACGCTTCATCAAAATCCGGATAATATTCAAAGTCAAGGCCTTTCTGCAAAGCAAGTGGCCGGCAAATTTCCACGATTTCCTCACAACATGAACGAAAATTAAAATCCGTACCTATAGCATTCAGCGTTCCCTGTTCCAGGCTCGAGAATTCCAACAAGTTTTCCAGTAAAGAATACATGTATTTTCCGGAATTCTGCATGGAACGTAATTCATTTTGAGATAATGCCTTGTCGTGATTGCTTAACTCCAGGTACCCCAGAATCGAATTCAGAGGCGTTTTGATATCATGGGAAACAGATAGTAACAACTGGTGCCGGCTTTCCATTATCTGTTGAGCCCGGATATTGGCCTCTTCAAGTGCTTTACGTGCTTCATAGCCCTTATTCACATCATTAATAATCAATAATATAAACACCAATATCAACACCAAGGCAATGATTCCTCCGGCAATCGAGTAAGTATTATTCTGGCGGATCAGTTGTTCGCTTTTCCGGATTTCTTCCAGACGAGAAAACAACGTCCGGTTGTACAGTTCAATAATAAGATCGGCAATCCGGGAAGAAAGTTTCTGATCGGCTTCTAACAAATCGATAATCTGATGTTCGATAGTGTTTATCCGATCTTTGTAATCTTTCCTTGCCTGCTCGGTAAGTTGGTTCATTTCTGAAGTGGCAGGTAAGCTATCTGGTTGGGAGACCTTCATTGTATCGACCTGGGTCATCGATATGACAACCACCGTATCCTTTTTTTCAGGAGGAGAAAAAGCCTCTGAAAGTCTCTTCCAGAATCCTTTCCGGGGTGTCTCATGAATAACCGTATCCTTGATAGTAGTTGTCACCTGGAGCGAGTCGGCTTTTATTTCCGGTTCATAAGCATTCAGCTTTTCATAAATAGAATCAAGGGGAGTATCGCTGTTGAATTGCTTATTCAATGCTGAAATAATCCGGCCTTTTTCCTGAAGAAGCCCGGCGACTTCCTGCAACAATTCCTGTTGAAAAGGCTCTTTTTCAATTGAAGTCAGCGAATCGACAAACTGGTCTACACGGATAAGCTCCTGACGGAATTGCCTGAAGTGAGCTGTCCGCTTGGTTACAGCATACAGATTCGCCTCGGACTGAGCCTGATTAATAACCAGTACCAACTCTTTTGTCAGCAAAAGTTCCTGTTGATATTGTTCTATATTGTCACGCTGACTATCTATATTACTCCTGAATTTATAAATAAAAAGGATCATCCCGCAGCAGATAACAGCTACTATCACGTATATCAAAACCGCATTAAAACGAATCTTACTTTCAATCGTTCTTTTCATCCACACAACATTTTATCAGAGTTCCACACATAAAAAGATAGAAATTTTCTACTATTCCACACCTGTCAGAAAAAACAGCATCAAAGGCTCTTCTTTTATATAAAGCTAATTTTCAATCTATTAGAAGAAACAAAGAAATTAATTCACCCCTATCGGTACAATGCTTGTTCTTTTTTAAACGTAACGATAAACAATAAAATTATTTATTCACCAATTAAATTTTAGAGTCATGAAAAAGATCATTTTTTCAATCGCCCTGATAATGTCAGGCCTTTGTTTCTTCGTCCAGGCACAAGATAATGTACAAGGACAAGTGAAGGAAGATACAGTCAGTCAAACCATTGTAAACCAAACAGACGATGGTTTCAAAGAAATCAAACTGGAAGAATTGAATGAGAAAGTACAAGCGGCTATTAAAACCTACGAAAATGAATACACCGTAAAAGCCCTTGCTTACAATGTTGAAAAGAAGCAAACCAAAGTCACACTTCTGTCCAAAACCGATCAAAGTGAAAAGGTTGTCCTGTTAAATGAAGACGGAACTGTAGTTCCTAAAGAAGATGAAGTAAAGTAAATATGCAAAAAGCAGGACGAACGGTAAACAGCAGATAACTGAAAATAGCTGTTTACCGTTTTTTTTATTTTTCACTTCATAATTTTTCCAATTGATTTTGATTCAATTTGACAGTTTTTATTCAAATAAATTACACTTGTTTTCCTTAATCAAAAAATAAATTTCATCTTTCAAATTCAACCTGTTCCATTCCGCTCAAAAATCGTCTTTATTACCTAGAATTTATTTATTATAAACAGGTTAGATATCAGGTTTACTTTGTATATTTGCCTGCAGAAATAAAGGAATTGGCTGAAAAATGCCACACAATATTCATCTATCTTATGAAGACAAAAACTATCATTACGGGAGTTATCGGAGCAGATGTACATGCCGTTGGTAATAAAATTCTGGCTTTTGCCTTACAAGACGCAGGATTCAATGTAGTCAACCTGGGAGTTATGGTATCACAGGAAGAGTTTATCGATGCAGCGCTGGAAACCAATGCAGACGCTATCCTTGTATCTTCCCTGTATGGTCACGGAGAAATCGACTGTTACGGATTGAGAGCAAAGTGCGATGAAGCCGGACTCAAAAATATTCCCCTGGTGGTAGGAGGTAATCTGGTGGTAGGAAAACAAGATTTCCTGGAAGTGGAAAAACGTTTCAAAGCCATGGGATTCACGAAAGCATATCCTCCCGGAACAACACTGGAAACAACGATTGCCGATCTGAACGAACTACTGGAAAAATAAGCATTCGGTATGAAGTTCCTGACGGCCGATTTCGGCAGTACATACACCAAACTGACTGCTATCGATAATAAAGAACCTCTGATATTGGCCACAGCCAGTGCGTTTACCACGATCGAAACCGATATCATGCAAGGATTTAATGCAGCACTGCTGGATCTTGAAAAAAAGATCGGGAAAATTGGTTATGACCAATTATTGTGTTGCAGCAGTGCCGGAGGAGGATTGAAAATGATTGCCCTCGGCTTGGTGCCGGAACTTACGGCGAAAGCTGCCAAATTAGCAGCTTCAAGTGCCGGAGCCAAAGTCGTCAAAACGTATGCCTTCGAAATATCACGGGAAGAACAAAACGAAATTGCCGATATCAACCCCGACCTGGTTCTGTTATGCGGAGGTACTAACGGAGGGAACAAGGAGGTTATTATCGCCAATGCCCGGAAATTATGCGACATCCGGCGAAATTTTTCGATCATTGCTGCCGGAAATAAAAGCGCATCGGATGAATTGGAAACTATTTTCAACCATTCGGGAAAAGATTACGTCATTACGAAGAACGTAATGCCCCTGTTCAACAAACTGGACATCGAACCGGCAAAAAAATGCATCCAGGACCTTTTTATCAAAAAAATCATCGATGCCAAGGGACTTTCCGGCATACAACAAATCGCTTCGACCGAAATTATCCCCACTCCGTTAGCCGTACTGACCGCCTGCGAACTATTAAGTAAAGGAACAAAAAAGACGCCGGGAATCGGTAACCTCATGGCGATTGACCTCGGTGGGGCTACTACGGATGTCTACTCCATGACGGACGGACAACCGGCCCTGGAGCATATCCTGGTGAAAGGCCTGCCTGAACCGTTCAGTAAACGGACTGTGGAAGGAGACCTCGGAATGAGGTACAGCCTGAATTCCTTACTGGAAGAAATCAATATCGAGGTCCTTTCAGAAGAAATCGGCATAAACCAACAACAAATCCGCCAATGGGTACAACAATGCACAGTAAATCCCAACGCCATCGCGGATGCGGACAGCCAGGAATTACAGATAGAAGAAGCGCTCGCTAAAAAAGCGGTGGAAATTGCGGTAGAAAGACACAGCGGCATCTTAGAAAGTGCTTATACTCCGATGGGTGAGTTATTTTCCATAACAGGGAAGGACCTTTCCGAAGTTCCGTACGTCATCGGTATCGGAGGTGCCATTATCAATAGTATTGATCCGAAAAGGATACTGGAAGGTGCATTATTCAATCCCCGGAAATACCAATTCATGAAACCCAGGCATCCGGAATACATGCTGGATGCACGGTATATCGTTGCTTCAATGGGTCTGCTCAGTACCGTCGATCCGGAATCAGCACTTCAATTATTGAAAAAAGAAATCAAGCCAATTCATTCAAACAAAAATAAAATTCCATGGAAATAAAAAACAAAAAACTGTCGAATGACGATTTTTTTGCGGAACGGAAAGAGGTTCTCGAACAATGGCCGACAGGAAAAGACGTACACTTTGACGAGGCAGTCGCTTACCAACAATCGATTCCTGCACAAAAAAGATTCGGAATCAAACTGGACCAGGCCAATAAAGAAGGAGTTACCTTAATTCAGCCGAGAGCCGGAGTTGCCCTGTACGACGAACACATCAAATTATTACAATACCTGGAGGATGAAGGAGAGGCTGATCTCCTGCCAACCACCATCGACAGCTATACCCGGCTCAACCGCTACAAAGAAGCGGAAATCGGTATTGAAAAGAGTAAAGAAGGGGGTCGATCCATGCTGAACGGATTTCCGGCTGTCAATTACGGAGTTAATATTTGCCGGATCGTCACGTCTTCCCTGAAAAATCCGATACAGGTACGCCACGGAACCCCGGATGCCCGCTTGCTGACTGAAATTTCCATCGCCGGAGGTTTTACCTCCTATGAAGGAGGCGGGATTTCTTACAATATTCCTTATTCCAAGAACCATTCGATCGAGCGAACGATTGCCCACTGGCAGTACTCCGACCGGCTCATCGGACTGTATGAAGAAGCGGGTATATCGATCAACCGCGAACCGTTCGGACCGCTGACGGGGACCCTGGTCCCTCCCTGTATTTCCAATTCGGTGGCTGTTATCGAAGCTATTTTAGCTGCTACACAGGGAGTGAAAGACATTACCGTCGGATACGGACAATGCGGAAATATGATCCAGGACGTAGCCGCTATCCGTTCATTGGAACACATGACCCGTAAATACCTGGATAAATTCGGATTCAACGACGTCAGAATCAGCACTGTATTCCATCAGTGGATGGGAGGATTCCCACAGGACGAATCCAAGGCATTCGCTGTTATTTCCTGGGGAGCTGCCGCAGCCGTACTGGCCAAGGCAACCAAAGTGATCGTCAAAACACCTCATGAAGCCATGGGTATTCCTACTAAAGAAGCTAACGCCGCCGGATTGAAAGCGACCAAACAACTAACTTCCATGCTTCAGGTACAAAGTTTTGTTGACATACCGGCCGTTATCTCTGAAAGTGAAATCATCATGGCAGAAATGGAATGCATATTGAATAAAGTGGAAGAATTAGGCAAAGGAGATTATGCAGTGGGTACTGTCGCCGCTTTTGAAGCCGGAGTGATCGATATTCCCTTTGCTCCCAGCAGATACAATGCAGGTAAATTAATGCCTGCAAGGGATAACCAGGGTGCTGTCCGGTTACTGTTCTGCGGAGATGTTCCACTGAGTGAAGACCTGAAAGCCTTCCATAAACAAAAACTGGAAGAAAGAGCGGCCTACGAAAAACGTCCGGTCAACTTCCAGATGGTAATCGACGATGTATATGCCATCGGAAAAGGATTTCTTGTAGGAAGACCAAAGTAATTAAAGAATGGAGAGTTGAGAATGGAGAATGGAGAATTTGTTTACGATACCTAGTTTCTCACTTCCAATTCTCAACTTTCAATTCTCAATTCTCAATTTAATAAATATGAAAATCATTGATGTTATTTGCGCTCAGGGAAAAACAGGTTTTTTCTTTGACGACCAGAAAGCAATCAAAGCCGGAGCCAGACATGACGGCGCTTTTTATGAAGGGAAACCGATGACCGAAGGTTTTTCGGCCGTCAGACAATCAGGAGAATCGATTTCGGTTCTGTTCATTCTGGAAAACGGATCTATTGCTCATGGCGACTGTGCTGCCGTACAATATTCGGGTGCCGGAGGGCGGGATCCGCTATTCCTGGCCAGGGATTTTATCCCCGTAATCGAAAAAGAAATCGCTCCTTTGTATAAAGGAAAAGACATTACTTCGTTCCGGGAAATGGCAGACCGGGTGGATAAAGCGATCAGTCCGGCTACCGGCAAAATTTACCATACGGCCATCCGTTACGGAGTCACACAAGCCTGCCTGGATGCCGTAGCTAAAAGCAAATCCAACCTGATGGCCCAGGTCATTTCCGAAGAATACGGATCCTCTATTTCTGACACCATTATTCCTATTTTCTCCCAATCAGGCGACGATCGTTACCTCAATGCCGACAAAATGATCATGAAAGGAGCAAATGTGCTGCCTCACGCTTTATTCAATCATGTGGAAGAAAAAGTTGGGCTGAAAGGTGAAAAAATACGGGATTACATCGAATGGCTTCGAAACCGGATTCTGCAATTCAAACCTTACGAAAGCTACAACCCGATTATTCACATCGATGTTTACGGAACCTTAGGGATTGTTTTCAACAATGATTTTGAAAAAATAGCCGGATACATCGGAATGCTGGAAGAAGTAGCCAAGCCCTTCCACCTGAGGGTCGAAGGACCGGTAGATATGGGTGAAAAACAAGCCCAGATAGATGGGTTGCGTATCATCCGCGAATGCATGGAAAGAAACGGATCCAAGGCGGAAATCGTTGCCGACGAATGGTGCAATACGTTTGAAGACATTCAGGATTTTGCAACGCATAAAGCCGGGCACATGGCGCAAATCAAAACGCCCGACCTAGGCGGTATCAACAACTCGATTGAAGCGGTTCTTTACTGCAAAAAACACGGAATGGGAGCTTATCTCGGCGGAACCTGCAACGAAACCAACCGTTCGGCAGAAGTCTGCGCCCACATCGCTATGGCTACATCTCCCGTACAATACCTGGCTAAGCCGGGCATGGGGGTCGATGAAGGTTATATGATCATATTCAATGAGATGCAACGCATTCTGGCACTGAAGAACATCTTAAGAATGAAGAATTAAAAATGAAAAATTAAGAATTAAAATATGGAAGAAATCAGAATACTCTCCCCCACTGCCATTCTCGGATACGGTTTTCCGATGGAGTCGTTCGTAGAAGGGATGAAACGCAAACCGCACGTCATTGCAGTGGATGCGGGTTCGACAGATCCGGGTCCTTATTATTTGGGGGCCGGAAAATCATTTACGGATTTCAACTCGGTAAAGCGGGACCTGGAAATTATGATCCCGGCAGCTATCGAAGCCAATATCCCCGTAATCATCGGTTCGGCCGGGGGTTGCGGAGGAAGGCCACATGTTGAGTTCAACCTGGAAATCATCAAAGAAATCGCACGGGAGAAAAAACTTTCCTTCAAACTGGCAGTCATTCAGTCGGAACTGGATAAAGAACTGATAAAAAACAAACTGGCCAAAGGAGAGGTCATTCCACTACATCCGGCTCAGCCAATTACTGCAGCCGATGTAGATGAGTCGGTACGGATCGTCGCCCAAATGGGTGAAGAGCCATTTATCCAGGCATTGGAAGAAGGTGCTAATGTCATCCTGGCTGGGCGTTCCTACGACCCCTCCGTATTTGCAGCGCTGGCTATACGCGACGGTTACGATAAGGGACTGGCTATTCACCTGGGAAAAATCCTGGAATGCGCATCCATAGCAGCAATACCCGGCAGTGGAAGTGATTGTATGTTCGGTTACCTGAGAAAAGACAGTTTTGTACTGGAACCCTTATCTCCGTTACGCAAATGCACTACCCTTTCGGTTGCCGCTCACACCTTATACGAAAAAACGAATCCGTATGTACTTCCCGGACCCGGAGGAGCCATCGATCTGCATCATTCCCGGTTCGAGCAGATCACGGACAATACGGTGAAAGTTACCGGTAGCCGGTTCGTTCCGACTGAAGACTATTTCGTCAAGCTGGAGGGAGTGAAAAAAGTCGGATGCAGAACGATTTCCATAGCAGCGGTAAAAGATCCTGTCATGATCGAACAAATCGACAAAGTGGTTGAAAGCGTCAAGGAGCGGGTAAAAAACAACTTCGAAACGTATGGCATCACCGATTTCTTCCTGGATTTCAAGATCTATGGAAAAAATGGAACAATGGGACTATTTCCCGGAATCGACAACCGGGTAGCTCATGAGTTGGCCATTGTGATCGAAGCCGTAGCTCCAACCCAGGACCAGTCAGATACCATTTGCGGATTCGCACGGAGCACCATGCTGCATTTTGGTTATGAAGGGCGTATTTCTACTGCGGGAAACCTGGCTTTCCCCTTCTCTCCATCGGACTGTAAGGTGGGTGATGTATACGAATTCAACGTGTATCACCTGATGAAAGTGGAAGATCCCATGGGATTTTTCCCGATTACGTACATTGGTTTTGTTAAAGGACAATAAAAAGAGGAGGAAACAATATGGAATACCAGTTAAGAGACATCGCATCGGTGATCCGGAGCAAAAACTCCGGACCGTACGAACTCACATTCGACGTTATTTTCAAGGAATTCGACATGTATCACCAAGTAAAAGCCGCCAACGCCATCAACGAAAAAGCGTTTGCTGCCTTATACAATATTTCCGAATCGGACATCATCAACCTGGTTTATTTCGATCCGGCCAAGGCGGTAAAGATTACGATCGTACGACCCATTCCTTCGGGAGCGCTGGGTGAAACGGATGTTTACGGAGCACAACAACATTCTCCGTTAATGGGTTATACATTCACCTTATGATCAATAACTAAATTTATGCGCAACCTGATCCAGGAATATTCGGTTTTTTCGCAATATTTTGCTCCCCGGGGGAAAGAACGCCTGTTGTTTCTCGGGGAACAAATTGCTCACCGTCACCTGAGTTTTAACGACAAACTGATCGGAATCGTAGGAGATGCCGGATCCGGCAAATCATCCCTGATCAAGGGGATGTTTCCGGGCCTCGAACTTTCCAATGACGATGATACAATCAATCCGAGAAAGATCATGCAGGTCCGGGACTTGTTCGAAAATGTCCAGGAATCGACAACTTACCACATCGATATGCGTTTCCAAACGGCATTTACTCAGATGCATGAGATCGTCGATTTTGTAAAAAATGCGTTGGAGCATGACCGGCGGGTCATCGTCGAACACTTCAATGTACTGTACCCTGCCTTGGGTATCAACGCCGATATTATCATCGGCATCGGAGAAGAAATCATCGTTACCCGTCCCAGCGTATTCGGACCATTACCCCAAAGTATCTACGAAATCGTACACGATTCCCTGGTATACCGGAAGATGGCTCACACCATTGAAGACATTACTATTTATATCCTGAAAACAGAATTCGGTATCGGTCATGAATTATTCTACAGTGCAGATATGCGAAACGGCTTTGTTCTCAAATTTTTCAAAGAAGTAGATATTGATTTTGAAAAATTATCGGAAAAAGTCATCGAAATGTTAAACAAGCACCTGCCGATCAACTATTACGACGAGGATCATATCACGATCGGGGACATCATTACCGAATGCAACGGTTCCCGCTTCCATATCCGGAATACATCGGAAGTAGAGCATTTTTCATTTATCAAGCGATTTATCAAAGATACCAAGAAAAACGAATATTGCCTCATCGGATTGCTGAGCAATAGTTCTGATGTGGATATTTCTAACCTGAATACCTTACATTTTTTGAAACGATTACGAACATGAGGGAAATAACAACCGAACGGATTACAGAATTGGTCGAAAGACTTTGCATTGAAGCCAATTGCAACCTGCCCGAAGATCTGTTTAACTGCCTGGGCGAATGCAGGAAAAAAGAAAAGTCCCCGTTAGGAAAAGAAATTCTGGGAACCCTGGTCGAGAATGCAAGAATTGCCAGGGAAGGCTGTGACCCTATTTGCCAGGATACCGGTATGACGGTTGTATTCATGACTATCGGACAAGAGATTCACATAACCGGAGGTTCACTGGAAGAAGCGATCAACGAAGGAGTAAGAAGAGGATACGAAAAAGGATACCTGCGCAAATCGGTTGTCCGGGATCCATTGGACAGAATCAATACGAAAGACAATACTCCCGCTGTCATTCATTACGAAATCGTTCCGGGCGATGAGTTTCATCTGGTCGTTGCTCCTAAAGGCTTCGGAAGTGAAAACATGAGCCAGTTGAAAATGCTGAAACCCAGTCAGGGGATTCAAGGAGTCAAAGACTTTGTCATCCAAACGGTTTCGGAAGCCGGAGCCAACCCCTGTCCTCCGATCATTGTGGGCATAGGAATCGGCGGAACAATGGAAAAATGCGCCATCCTCAGCAAAAAAGCATTGCTGTTGCCTGTCGGCCAATCCAACAGCAACCCGGATCTTGCCGGACTGGAAACCGAATTATTGGAATCCATTAATGCCCTGGGAATCGGCCCTGCCGGTTTCGGAGGAAGCACTACGGCCTTGGCTGTCCATATTTTAACTTATCCTACGCATATCGCCGGACTCCCTGTATCCGTCAACATCGGATGTCATGTTACCCGGCATGCAGAAGGCAATTTATAATTCCTAACCATCAAAGAGATGAAAGAAAAAATACAACTTACAACTCCTTTTTCGGACGAAATAATCCGGCAGTTGAAGGCCGGTGACATGGTCTATTTATCGGGAATTATTTATACTGCCCGGGACGCCGCCCACAAAAAAATATGTGAATTGTTTGATCAGGGAGAACCGATGCCTTTCGATTTCTCCGGTGCTGCCATTTATTACGCAGGTCCCTGTCCTCCCAAACCCGGCAAACCCATCGGTTCTGTCGGTCCTACCACCAGCGGACGTATGGACCTGTACGCTCCACGATTAATCAAAGAAGGGCTGAAAATCATGATCGGGAAAGGACTTCGTAACCGGGAAGTTACCGAAGCCATAGTCAATTATTCCGGGATCTATTTTGCTGCCATCGGCGGAGCGGCAGCGCTAATGGGACAAAGCGTAAAAAGCGCCGAAGTCATTGCTTTTGATGAATTAGGCACCGAGGCTGTGAGACGGTTGGTTGTTGAAAATCTGCCTGTCATTGTAGCAATTGATTGCCAGGGCCGGAACATTTATGAAGAAGGCAGAAAAGAATATGAAATGGAGCAAAAATGATTCAGAAATAACCTATTCATTCTTAATTTTTAATTCTTAACTCTTCAACTGAGTTCCCGTTTTTTCTCCAGGAACTCATAGACTCCGCCGATGTGTTCCCGTACCTTTTTGTCTGAAAATTCAAAAACTTTGGTAACCAGCCCATCCAGGAAATCCCGGTCATGGGAAACCAGGATGACGGTTCCGTCGTAATCGAGTAATGCCTGTTTCAAGACTTCTTTTGTTTTCAGGTCCAGGTGATTGGTAGGCTCGTCGAGGATCAACAGGTTGACAGGCTCGAGCAACAGTTTGATCATAGCCAGGCGGGTACGCTCCCCTCCTGAAAGTACTTTGACCTTTTTATCCGAATCATCACGGTTAAACATAAATGCTCCCAGAATATTCCGGATCTGCGTACGGATATCTCCTTCGGCAACCTGATCGATAGTCTCAAAAACAGTCAGGTCTTCATCCAGCATCTGAGCCTGATTCTGAGCAAAGTAACCGATTGTAACATTGTGCCCCAGTTGTATGGTTCCCTGATAAGGGACCTCTCCCATGACACACTTCACAAACGTCGATTTTCCCTCTCCGTTTTTTCCGGCCAGAGCTACTTTTTCGCCTCGGGAAATCATCAGACCGGCATTTGCAAACACCAGGTAATCATCGTAATATTTGGTGAGACCATCGACCGTCAACGGATAATTACCTGAACGGGTTGCCGGTTGAAACTTAATACGGATACGTGATTTATCTTCTTCATCGATCTCTACCCGTTCCATTTTTTCCAGTTGCCTTACCCGGCTTTGCACCAATACAGCCTTGGCTGCCTGTGCCCGGAAACGTTCGATGAATTCTTCTATTTCTTCTATTTGTTTCTGCTGCGCCTCCCAGGCATGGATTTGTTGTTGTCTTCTTTCTTCCCGCAGCTCCTGGTATCTCGTAAAATTGACTTTATAATCATAAATGCGTCCGAGCGTTAATTCAATTGTCCGGGTCGTGACCGAATCTATAAATTTACGGTCGTGTGAAATCAGAACCACAGCATTGGCCTGTGTCACAATAAAATTTTCCAACCAGCCGATCGTCTCAATATCCAGGTGATTGGTTGGCTCATCGAGCAGCATCACATCCGGATTCCGGAGAAGCAACTTGGCCAACTCGATACGCATCCTCCAGCCTCCACTGAATTCACTGGTAGGTTTATCCAGATCTGATCTTTTGAATCCCAGACCTATTAATGTTTTTTCGACCTCTCCTTCAAAATTGACATTTTCAACAGTCGCCAACCGCTCATGTGCCTGGGTAAAGCGATTAATCAGATCGGCATAATCATCCGATTCATAATCCGTGCGGGTTTCCAGTTGGCGGTTCATTTCCTCAATCTCTTTCTGTAAATCAAAAATATGGGAAAATGCCAGCGAAGCCTCCTCCCTGACCGTCCGTTCATCCGATGTATGCATGACCTGTGGCAAATATCCTATGGTCATTCCCGGAGGGCCTGTCACAGTACCTTTGTAACTTTTATTGGCTCCAGCCAGTATTTTCAGCAGAGTACTCTTTCCTGCCCCGTTTTTTCCAACCAGAGCCACTCTATCTTTCTTATTGATAATAAAATTGATCCCGTCAAACAAGGTCTGACCGCCAAACTCAACTTTTAAGCCTTCAACTATTAACATGCTTCTTTTTCTCTTTTAACTGAGCGCAAAAGTAATACAAACCTTTTGAAATCAATTCATCCATGCTAAAATTTCAATTCCTTTGATATTTCCTTAACTTTTTATAGCTTTACAGCCTTATTATTTTCTAAATAACGTAATTTATGGCAATAATTAAACCCTTCAAAGGAGTTCGCCCTCCTAAAGAATGTGTCGAACAAGTGGCCTCCCGCCCTTATGATGTGTTGAGTTCGGAAGAAGCCCGGGCAGAAGCGAAAGGCAATGAAAAGTCCCTGTACCATATCATCAAACCGGAAATAGACTTTCCTGTAGGTACTGATGAGCACGATCCCCAGGTATATGAAAAAGCCGTTGAAAACTTTATTAAATTTCAGAAAAACGGCTGGCTGAAGCAAGACGACAAAGAAATGTATTATGTCTATGCCCAAACCATGAATCAGCGTACGCAGTACGGCTTAGTCGTTTGTTCTTATGTGGAAGATTACCTCAATGGCGTTATTAAAAAGCATGAACTTACCCGTAAGGATAAAGAGGAAGACCGGATGAAACACGTTCGCATCAACAATGCTAATATCGAACCGGTATTTTTTGCTTATCCCGAACACGCCGGGTTGGATGCAATCATCAGGAAAACCATACAAGGAGCTCCCATGTACGATTTTGTGGCCCCCGATGGCTTTGGCCATCATTTCTGGTTGATTGACGACGATGCTACGATCCAGCAGATTACTGATTATTTTACAACGATTCCTTACTTATACATTGCCGATGGGCACCACCGTACGGCTGCCGCGGCTTTGGTCGGTGCGGAAAAGGCTCAACGGAATCCTCACCATACGGGAAAAGAAGAATATAACTATTTCATGGCCGTTTGTTTTCCTGATAATCAACTGAAAATCATGGACTACAACCGTGTCGTCAAAGACCTGAACGGAATGACTCCGGCCCAGTTCCTGAAAACATTGGAAGCCGATTTTTTCGTTGAAAATAAAGGTACCTCGGTTTATTATCCGGAATGCCTGCACAATTTCTCCTTGTATATCGACGGACATTGGTACTCGTTGACTGCTAAGCCGGGAACTTATAACGACAATGACCCGATCGGCGTATTGGATGTCACCATATCATCCGATCTTATTCTCAACAAACTATTGGGGATGAAAGACCTGCGGACAGACAAACGCATTGATTTCATCGGCGGATTACGTGGACTGGAAGAACTCAAACGCCGGGTAGACACAGGTGAAATGGAAGCTGCACTGGCACTTTATCCTGTATCCATGAAACAATTGATTGATATTGCCGACAGCGGAAACATCATGCCTCCGAAAACGACCTGGTTCGAACCCAAACTTCGTTCCGGGCTGGTTATCCATAAATTAGACTAATAATTAAATTTTTTCTCCTTTTATTCAAAACATTTTTCCGGATTTTACGTTATATACACAGATAACAAAAAGAAGAAGTATACGTAATTTTAAAAAGTTGTAACATGAAAGGCGGACAATTATTAGGTGGTATTGCAATAGGAGCAGCCATCGGTATTGGAATCGGATATTTGCTGGGAGTTGACTCCGAAAAGAAAAACCAGTGGCTGAAAATGATCGGCAGCAAGGTATGGGGTTGTTCCTGTGAAGAAGGAGAATGTTGTAACTGCGAAACATCTCCAAAAGCCGAAACAGCAGGAGAATAATGTAACGAAGTAAGAAATTTAGGCAAAAAGATTGATTGTTAACGAGGATGTGCATAAATGACACATCCTCGTTTTTTATTCACTCCTCAGTAGACTTTTCTACTTTTACATTCAGAGTCTTCAAACTCCATTTGTATTTCAAAGAAAAATAAACAAGCACGACGATCCCTATAATTAGCAAGGACAACGCCTCCTTCACCGGATTGACAGTCATTTGACTAAAAACAGCATCTGTTTGTAATGCCGAGGCACTATGTGTTACCATCAACGACAAAAAAACATTATTCACGGCATGCATCCCCATCGCCAGCTCAATACCATCATCCATAATAGCTACGAACCCAAAAATAAGTCCGAAAAGAATGTATTGGGGCATCGCTATCCAAAAACCGAATTCTTTTACTTCCGGATTAGCATAGTGCATCAATCCGAATAATACAGCGGGAATCAAAATGGCCAACCATCGGTTTCTGGTCCAAATGCCGACTCCTTGCGCCAGATACCCCCTGAACAACAATTCTTCGGCTGTAGTCTGAATAGGGATCAATAGTACAGAAATCAACAATAAAGGAACAAAATTCCAACAGTTAAACTGAAAGATATAATCGGCTTGATTAATCAGATAATCACCAAAGAAATACAAAGCCAGCATTATCCCCCATACGACTGCTCCTTCCAGACAACGACCGAATCGTATTTTTTTAGTACCATTAACTGTTTCAGAAAAGGTTCTTTGATGAAAAACTTTTATACAAATAATGGTCATAAACAGAAGTACAACGAAAGGGATCATCATTAAAAACAAACCCAGGTTTTTCGAGATTCCCAATGCCTCAAAATTCATTCCGTTGAACTGGCTGAGATCAACAGCACCTCCTTCGGTTACAATCTTAATAACCATCACAATTATAATAGGAATCGACCCTATTATCTGTGTACCCAGGATCGTGAGTATAAGAACGAGTAAATACCTCCACCACTGATTAGGCCCTTCAAGGGCACGTTCCAAAAATTTCATACTTATTCCATTTAGGTTATTACAATTTTCTATTCTGAATCAGCAAATTTATTTTTCCTGACAAACTTACAAAAAAAATTATGATTAACATAAAGGAAATCAAAATGAAAACACAAAATAAAAAGGAAAGATTGATTGTAACAAATCAATAAAAAACAGTTGAAGAATGATATATCATTTTCCTACGTCGAAAAATTAAACCCACAAAATATACACAAACATACATATAATAAACTTGTTTTGTTGACTTTCACAAGCTGTGCAAAAAAAGATTTTTTAATTTAATTTGCAGATATACTTTCCGACATAGGAAATCTGATATTATCTTGTACAAAGATCCGCAAAAACAGCGCCTAATTACTATTTTTTATTTTCTATTTTCAATACTCGTTCAGCAGCAGTCATCCTTATTTGGACATCACCCATCCTGTCCATCTCTATTAAAAAAAACAGCAGGGCCTCCGATTTGATTATCAAAACAATCTCATTTCTTTTTTCAGAAATCAAACAATCCGGATCTTCTGTTTTATTTTAAAAAACACTTTTGTTCAATCTTTACCATAACTACCACCGGGATTTTATTTTGTAAAACAAAATCCGATTTTACTAAAGAATCTGATCCATTTCCTGAATCAGTTCCCTTTGTTTATTAAAGAAATTAATTCGCTCAATTTCACCGCTTTGAGAAATCATTATTGAAAATTTCTTCAACGAATCAATCCACTGTTTTTGCTTTTGAACAACATTGGGATTCTGAGTCGTAATACCATCAATGTCATACACGTCTATTCTGGAAAATTCCGTACCTTCACCTTCCAGATACCCATACATTGATTCAATATTGATACTTGAAAGGAAAATACTGACCTCGTGACCATTTTCATTCACTCCACTCGTAGTTATTTTAATCAATCGCTCCAACAGTTGCAACAACTCTTCTTTTAATAGTTGAAGTTCCCGTTGAGTCACCAGATTTCGCTTATAGAAAAAAGCGATATCTTTAATTACTGAAGAAAACAGATTATCATCTATGATCAGATGGTAGTTTTTTATATTATTTACAGTAAACTTGGATTCTTTTTGTAGAGCAACCAAGCTCTCTGGAAAAATTATCTTTGAGAATGACAATTCCGGATCATTTTTTGTTTGATAAAGCCACTTGTACACCCTGAACCGGGTTATATTTTCATAAGGCAGGTAGAGTATTACAGGCAGAGTATTGACCGCAGAACGTATTTTAAACTGGGATGATTTACTCATCTCAAGAAAGAACTGAAGATCCCTTTCTTGTAATTCTTTATACTGGTTAAAAAAATCAGGATCAAACGTATTGATATCAAACACGGCTTGTTTGTTGTCTACCATTCCAACAATTTTATCAATTGAAATATTAAGCCTTTTTGATATTTTCACCACCTCTTCAAAAAGAAAAGGAACTTCCTGCCGAATTCTCCTGTAAATAGCCTGTTTTCCCATATACGGAAAAATATCAGTAAGAACTCCTACCAAATCTGCATTTTCAGGAATCTTACTTTTCATTGCCGCTATCAGCTCATCGTTTAATAAAGACTTCAATTGCATTGATGTAAATTTATTTTATCCGATCCGTAATAATTAAGTTATCTCGTCAAAAAATCCGAATGCACTGCTTGTTTGCCATAAGCCCCCTAATCTCACACATTTCTTTTGAATTTTAAAACAACCACTACATATTTTATGTTGTGAAATTTCAGAGAGAAAAAATACCCTGCAAGAACATGCAAAATGCAATCTGATTTTTTTATTTTTAACGGGAATCGTTCTTCGAGATTCTACACAAAACTATTTCAAAAATAATATCCCATCAGCCTTTTATGTTTTTTATTTAAGACAATAGAGGATATTTTAAATTTTGAATTTAGACATTATTAATAAAATATTCCCAATAAACACATTTCAAGTTCAACAAAATGCTTTATTTTCTTATACAGATATTTTATTTCTTTATTTTTTATTATCAGACATAGTTTTGAAAAATTGTTTCTTTCTATCAAATACACTAATATGCTATAGAAAATGACAGGATCTCTGCATTTTCTATAGCATATTAGAACTTCTAAAAATTCTTATCTCTTACGGTTAATGAACATTTTCACACAGGAACAACTCCAACTACAGGAGTTGCAACGCATAAAAAAATAGCATAAGCGTCAGGTGTATAAAAATCACCCTCCACACGCTTTACTGACAGAGATAGATAAGAAAGAAAACAAATATTACGTTCTTCGCTTGGAGTTTTAGTAAGATATTTATACCTTTGCAGCCGAAAAAACAATGTCTTCGTAGCTCAGCTGGTAGAGCAAATGACTCTTAATCATTGGGTCCAGGGTTCGAATCCCTGCGAGGACACTACTAAAAATGAAGCAGTTGCATGAAAATGGAACTGCTTTTTTTTGGCCAATTCGCTAAAAGACCAATAAAATAGTCGAAAAAAGAGCAATAGATTCATCATTCATGCTTTTTTTTCGACTATTTCTGTTTTCAGGTTATTACATTCCTTTTATCTCCCTTTTTTTGCATACTTTAGGCTGTAGC
>JAVBKV010000035.1:0-4938 GCA_031553885.1 Bacteroidales bacterium | reverse complement strand
GCACAATCAGAGCCCCGAAGGTCGCAACTTTCAAAACCCGGGGGTACCGCTCCGCACCCCCCCGGATATACAAAGTCACTCCCTTCGGGACTCTGGCTCTGGCAGCTAGTTACCATCTGGAAACCGGGATAAAATTGTTGCCTCGACTTATAGATATTCAATCAATGAAATAAAATTAAAGAAAATGAATGAAAAATCATGCACTATATAAATTTTTCATTATTAGTGAATTAAATATCACTCAATTTTACCGGACATCATATCTTCTGAAAACAAAAAAGCCTGCAAGAAACAGTAGGGTGATGGTCACCATCATCGCTATCAAATAACCGTCGATAAACTGTATCCGCTGTCCGAAAGAGGCGATTTTTTCCTGATACTGCGGAATCAGGTCTACTTCCACCGGTTTTTTACTGGTCGAATAATTTTCATAAGGGTTGTACCAATGCGGACTACCCGAATCTTTGGCATCGATATCTTTGAACCATTGCAGGAACTGCGTCTGGAAAACATGCAAATCATCCCAGTTTTTCCGGAAACGAAGGTAACCCCCACCCTGCAAAGCCTCATTCATGTAATCGAATTGTGCAATTGGAGAAACAATAGTCAACATACGGGTTTGCTCAAATTGCCGGAACATCTGGGCATAATAAGCATCTTTGTGTCTTTTCTCACACATCATCAGGTTAGTTTGATTGTTGGCGCGAAGTAAATGTCTTTCATAAAACGGATCACCACTATTGGACGACCAACTACCCTCAGGAGCATTTTTATTAATATCTGCTCTTTCTTCGTTAATCATACGGGTCACTTCATCATACGAAGGTATCTTGAATAATTTATTGGCCCAGAAAACAGACGTATTGGGAATAACCACGGCAGAAACCAACCAGAAACACAATGAAATCAGCAAACTTACATTCGACTGTCGAGTAACGACTGAAGACAACAAACCAAAGACAGAAAATGTGGAAATCAGCAATAATCCGACACAAATAAATCCGATCACATCAATCAAAAATGATAGATCGAATAGTATCTGACCGGAAAATGCAAGAATCAGCATACTGATAATAATGCCGACCAAAGCCATCAGGAAAACGACTGTGATAATACTTAACAATTTACTGAGCAAAAACATTCCCCGGGGAACCGGATTTGAAAAAATAAGCGACAACGTACGGTCTTCCTTTTCCCCTGATACAGCATCATAGGAAAACAATAAAGCAATGAAACTGAGGAACATGGAAAAAATAAATGCCCAACTCAGACTTTCTGTCTTTTTCAATAGCGGATTATTACTGTCGTGGCGGATCGAAAAGTCGAAAACATTGTAGGCGCTGTATCGGAAGCGATTGGGAATAACACTTTCCTTACAATCGGCAATGACGCTGTTCTCACGGGGAGTGATAATATACTCATACCAATGGGTAGCTACCCTGGAGATATTTCCCGAAATATTGGTCAATACTTCCTGCTGGCTTGCCCGGTATTTGGTATAACTGTCCTGTGTACTCTTAAACGAATTGACAAAAGATATAGAACCGGCTACAAAAACCAGCACAGTGATTATCAGGGCAATACGGAATCGCATCCCGTAAAGATATTCCTGTATTTGACGGATATATAATGTTGTAAACATAAACAAACCCTATTAATTTTTAATTCTTAGTTTTTAGTTCTTAGTTCTTAATTCTAACTTACCGGACATCGTATTTCATGAACGCAATGATACTGCCGATTAACAATGCAATAACAATTCCTAACAAGGCAGCCATACGTCCTAAAGCCAGATGAACAGCTCCGGATAATGAGAAATCGGGCTGAACGTATTCGGGAAAGCCGGTTTTATCCAACGGAACTACCTTATCCCAATTATTAAAACCATAGGAGAGGTGACTTTTCAATTTTCCCGATTCGATATCCTGTAGTTCTTGTTGAGTAGGAAATTCATCTTCCGGTTGTACAGTAAAATACCGGTAAGCATGAAACAGATTTTTACTGACAAAATAATTAATTACTTCTTCCCGGTAATTGCGAACACTTTCCATATACTTGTTGAATGTACCGACATCGGTCCGACAAAGAATATCGGTCGTTTGCGTGAATATTTCGGAAGGAGAAAGCCAGGCCAAGCCCCGTTGAACCTGTTGCTGATGAAGCAATTGATCGAGATAATCTTTCTGTACCGCCCATTTTTTATCTGCATATCCCATACGGACAGGTTCTGACCAGGTATTCATCATCTGATGATAACGGGTCATCTCTTTTACTCCCCCCGATAATTCTTCATAGCCATCATTACCACCACTATAATTCCAGTGATTAAGCCCATCCATATTTAACACTCTCCTGACTTCTTCGTTTTTATCATCATATTCTTTGTTATATTCCCGATTATAATCATAAAAAGATTTCTGCACATTCTCGTATAAAGCGGTTTTTACAAAACCCTGAGTCAGATAAGTCGCCACATTCGGCATCAGGAATAAAAACCAAATCCAGGCAAGCAGGCTGATAATAATCGCAGAGGAAGAATGCCGGGTCAGACTGGAGATGAAAATTCCCAATAAAATAAATACCAGCATGTAAACGATCGACATAACAAATAATAAGCCGACCCCTGTCCAATCCTGCGGCGACAAGCTGACATCCGGATTCAGCACAATAATCAGGATGGCAAGCAGGTAACAAAACAACAGGATGGGTAATAACGTGATCAACAATCCGGCTACTTTTCCTGTCAGAAAAGTGACACGACTCATTTGTCCCGTAAAAGCCAGCTTCATCGTTCCGTCTTCCCGTTCACGCGAAACCGCATCATACGAAAAGACCAGGGCAAGCAATGAAATCAAAATCGCAATCACGGTCGAAAAATCAATCGAAAAGAATGTATTCAGCAACGGATTATCACGCGTACTGGCATGCCCTTCCGGGAAAAGCGGGTATTCTCCCAACTGGATTCTTACTTTATTCCCGATATTTCCACTGATGCCATTACTGAAAATACTCAGCGCTTCCGGTTTTTGTACGACAGTCGGACGCAAACCCGAATACACCCGGACGGATTCCAATTCATCCTGAGCCTGTTTTTGCTCGATCTTGTAAACCCGATCCCGGTTCAGATAATTGTCAACACTGACCACCAATGTAAACGGGATGATGACCAAACAAAGCAAAAATCCTATTATAAACCTGGCTGAAATCAAATTCAGCAGAAAATCTTTTTTTGCAATTAACCAAAACATAATTTTAATAATTGAGAGTTGAGAATTGAGAGTTGAGAATTATTTTTAATTTTGTAAAATAATTGAAACCCTATGGATAATATACTTGAACCAAAATCTTTTAAATTTGCTCTGCGATGTATTGAGTTGTATAAATATTTGTGCTTCAAGAAAACCGAATTTATACTATCAAAACAAGTTTTGAGGAGTGGAACCGCCATTGGAGCACTAATCAAAGAAGCTGCACATGCACAATCAAAAGCTGATTTCTTGAATAAAATGAATATTGCCCTTAAAGAGGCCAATGAAACTGAATATTGACTGATGCTTCTAAAGGATAGTTTATTCCTATCGCAAATAGAATTCAATTCATTGCATAAAGATTGTGATGAGCTAATTCGTCTTTTAGTCTGCATAGTTAAAACCACAAAAAAATCACTCAACAAATGAATGGAGAATGGAGAATCGAAGATCGGCCTTAGCCAATGAAATAATTCTCAATTCTCAACTCTCCATTCTCAATTAGTTACTGTCGTTTCCTGCATATAATCCAAATAAATCCGTTCCAGATCGTCCTGAAGAAATTCTTCACGCGAGCGGAGCATTACCAAGCGGCCTTCTTTCATGATACCGACACGGTCGGCTACTGCTTTAGCACGGAATATGTCGTGGGTACACATCAAAATGGATTTTCCGGCATTACGCAGGTTTACCAATATTTGCATCAATTCTGCTGCCGATTTGGGATCCAATCCGGAAGTAGGTTCATCCATCAGGATATTATCGGCATCTTTGATAATGGCAATGGCTAAGCCGACTTTCTGGCGCATCCCTTTGGAAAATGTCTTCAGTTTCTTTTCAAAAGCTTCCTCCTGCAATCCAACCTGACGCATAGTGTCGTAATATTCTTTCTTGGTCAGATTGGTTTTACCTCCCAGACGGGCGAAAAAGTCGAGGTTCTGCCGGGCGGTGAAATTGCCATACAACATGACGTTTTCCGAAACAAAAGCAACGTGCTTTTTGGTTTCCAGGGGTTGTTCCGTCACATCGATACCATCGATCATCATTTTTCCCGAAGTCGGGTCGATAAAATTCAGGAATAGATTAATAGTAGTAGTTTTTCCCGCACCGTTGGCTCCTAACAGGAAAAAGATTTCCCCGGGTTGGATTTCCAGGTTCAATGAATCGAGCGCTAACTGGCCGTCTTCATACCGTTTTGTTAATTCGATCGCTTGCAACATATAAATTGAGAATTAAAAATTGAGAATTGAGAATTAATTTATAAAAATGATTTGAGATTTATCTCACATCAAACCGTAAAAAGCTGACAAATCCACAGATAAAAAACAGCAGGCAATAAAAACCGAGCAAGGCAATATCTATCCAGTTTTGTTGAAAGATTTGACCAATACTTACATACTTGTAATTTTCGAGCACAGGCACTTCATCCGATAAATCTTCAGGACGAGCTCCGCCCATCGACATGCTGCTCCCACCTGCTTTATACGTTTTCATTATCATTTTGTCATAATAATTCTGCTTAACATCAGCCTGGTATTGTTTAGCTTGTTGCATAAAATTATCAACTTCGGAATAACCGGTACCGGAAAATTCTGCCATTAAACTATTGACAGCATTGATCGGAGACAACCGGGCAATACTTCTCGCAATGTTATTTTGTTTATTGCAACGCATATTGTAATCGTTAACC
>JAVBKV010000017.1:0-96435 GCA_031553885.1 Bacteroidales bacterium | reverse complement strand
AGCTTCGACAGGTCGGCGTAGTAGCTGATATCGAACCTGGCGATGCCTTCAAAGGGTTTGTCGTAGACATCTATGTAACGGATGGCTTTTGATGGATTGCTTTGCGGATATATCTTTAGTTTCTTTAAATAGGCGATGGCATTGTCCACATCTTTCTTGCTGCTGCTTTTGGGGATGATACGCAAAAGGCTGTAGATATTGTATGTTTCGGACGGCACGGCGGTATAACCGGCCGGTACATTTCCCTCATAGCCGGGGGGCATCAAGAGGTATTTGCCGCCCGTACCTTTGCTGCCTTCGGTGTTTCCCACATCTGCCAACGGTTTGTTCCAGGCCGAGATAAGCGAGCCGAAAAGCGCGGCATCTTCGGGCACAGGTATGTCAACAACCACGGGGCCGTCCTTCAGGTTACAGAAGAACATCACGTAGTTGGTCGAGTTGTTGGGCGTGGTGGTCTGAAATTTCCAGTTGGCGAACTGCGAGAAGTAAATCACGTCGTTGTACTGCGCCCCGGCATCGCGCAGGTAACCTTGGCGCATGGCGTCGAAATTCATCAGGGGCATAGCCCAAATCGCCGCTTCCGCGGCGCGGGAATGGGTTATACTGTTTTTGATCTCGGTAATATTTTCAGCAGCCTTGGTCTGCGCCATGGCGTCGGGAGCGGACACAAAACCGATAGCGGCCATACAGCATATGGCGGCCAATATCCTGATGTTTAATGTTATTGTTTTCATCTTGTTATGTAATTTAGGTTACTTTCTAAACTCCCGGGAAATGGTAGCCTGTTCTTTTCTGGCCTGGTCGGGTGTCAGTTTCTGAGGGGCAGTTTGAGCGTAAACGCTGTCTCCTAATGTATTCATCTCTGGAACTGTGATCAGATTGGTAGCGATTCTTAGATTTGATTTCATTGTTTTAATTCAGATTATTTATAACGTTATATTTCATTTTTTGAGAAACATCGGTATATAGAATGATACAAGTTTCATTCCCAAATCGAAAAAACTTGGATAGACATACCTGATATTTCTTTTAAACAAAATAAAATAAAAATTGTTTATCGGCAGAAAGCCTTTGACTGTAGCATAAGGACTTTTATCGCTACATAGTGAGAACTGTGCTAATACATATAACAGGTCTTGAAACCTAAAATTCTAACTGGCATCGTTCTTTGAAAGGGAGTTGCAGTCTAATTCTTTTTGAAAGCATTGAGGCTTAGTAACAAAGGTAGTTCACTGCAATTCCTTTCTTTAATAAACAATTACTATGCAAATCTATATGAAATAAATAGTAAATCTAAAATTAAACCTTTATGAACAATAAAAAGAAAAAAAACTATAAGGAGTGGCTATCCAATATTTATAGTATTTGCACTGTAGTAACTTTATTTTTTATCATGGCGCAGGCCGTTTTAGCAAGAAGAGCAATTATACAGTCGAGCGAATGGGAAAAAGCAAAAATAACCATTGATAACGTTGAGCATTTTAAAGAAAAACTAAAAGAAACAGCATTATACGGTCAAACCGATTTATTGATATTTTCAGACAGATTATGGCCTGATTTTTCGAAACCTGAAAATTGGGAAAAAACCGAAATTTTACGTAACCGGTATTATTTACTTTTTAATGACGGGGTTAAATGGAGAGAAGATGAAGAAAAATCAATAGCCATCTTTAATGCTTTTGCTTATCCGGTAATTATGGGATATGCAAGCGAAATAGATTCATATGAAAGTGTAATATTGGAGTTTAACTCTTATGGTAATATTGTCATGATCACTGCTTTTCAAGGATATCCCAAAATAGTGCCCCATGCAAAATTATTGTATAAATTGTGGAGGATTAGGGATGAACAGAGGATGATCAAAAGCATGGACCTGAATGATAATGAATATGTCAAATTTTTAACGGAAAATATAAATAACCTATTGTGCTTTGAAGGAACTGAATTTACGCCTGCTACGCTAAAGCGATATGAGAAAAAGTTGGAGAAAGAATTGAAAAAGGTACAAAAAGAAATAGAGGTTTTCAGAAAAAGCAGATTGCAATAAGACATGAAAATGCCAGTAGGTATGATGCGGATTTTGGAGTAAAATTGTATCTTTGCAGGATATTTATAAATCAACACACCCATGGCACAATTTCTTAACGAAGTTTCTCGTACATTCAGTGAATATCTATTGATCCCCGGACTTACTACCCGGGATTGCACTCCGGAAAAAATCGTATTGAAAACTCCTCTGGTAAAATACCGGAAAGGAGAGACTCCTTCTATTCATATTAATATTCCTTTTGTATCGGCTATTATGCAGTCGGTTTCCGATGATGGCATGGCGATTGCGTTGGCAAAAAACGGGGGGCTGTCGTTCATCTTCGGTTCTCAAAGCATTGAATCGCAGGTGGAAATGGTGAAACGGGTTAAGGGTTATAAGTCCGGTTTTGTAGTGAGCCGGGCCAATCTGACACCGGAAAATACCCTGGCCGATGTGATTGCACTGAAAGAAAAAACCGGTTTCTCAACGATTGGAATTACGGAAGACGGAAGTTCGGAAGGAAAACTGCTGGGAATTATTACCGGCCGGGATTATCGTCCCAGTCGCGACAACCATCAGGCCAAGATCAAAGAATTTATGACTCCTTTTTCCAAACTGGTTTATGGAGAATACGGCATTTCGTTGACTGAGGCTAACGATCTGATCTGGAATAATAAGTTAAACTGTCTTCCCATCATCGATAAAGAACAGCATTTGAGGTATTTTGTTTTCCGTAAGGATTATGAAAGCCATAAAGAATATCCGTATGAAATTTCCGATTCCAAAAAAAGACTGGTAGTCGGTGCGGGGATTAATACTCGCGATTACAAGGAACGGGTGCCCCAATTGATCGAGGCTGGTGTCGATGTCCTTTGTATGGACTCGTCTGATGGTTTTTCCGTCTGGCAGAAAGAAGCGCTGGAATACATTAAATCCACGTATGGCGAATCAGTCCGGATAGGAGCCGGAAACGTAGTTGATAAAGAAGGTTTCTTGTACCTGGCTGAGGCCGGAGCCGATTTTATTAAAGTCGGAATCGGAGGTGGATCCATTTGCATTACCCGTGAACAAAAAGGCATTGGCCGCGGACAGGCTACGGCGCTTATTGAAGTAGCTGCTGCCCGTGATGAATATTTCGAACAAACCGGAATTTATATTCCGATCTGCTCCGACGGTGGGATCGTTCAGGATTACCACATGGTACTGGCCATGGCTATGGGAGCTGATTTTCTGATGATGGGTCGTTACTTTGCCCGTTTCGATGAAAGTCCGACACGAAAATTACTGATCGGTGGAAATTATGTGAAAGAGTATTGGGGTGAAGGCTCCAACCGGGCCCGGAACTGGCAGCGTTACGACATGGGTGGCGCTGATGGACTGAAGTTCGAGGAAGGTGTCGACAGTTTTGTGCCTTATGCCGGAAAACTGAAAGATAACCTGGATATTACCCTCGGTAAAATCAAATCGACTATGTGCAGTTGCGGGGTAACCGATCTGCAGGCATTGAAGGAAAACGCTAAAATTACCCTGGTATCTTCTACCAGTATTATTGAAGGTGGAGCTCATGATGTAATTGTGAAAGAAGCAAGGACTTAGTATTCTTAGTATTAAACTTATTTTGTTAACCTATTTTTATGAAAAAGCATATCGTAGTAATTGGTATTGTTTTGGGATGCTTTATTCCTGAACTGCTGGCTTCTGCTCCGGTGGAAGATTGGAAAGCGCAATGGATCTCTTCTGTGGAATGTAAGAATATAGCCAACACCTGGTTGGCTTATCGTAAGGATATTGATCTTGCCGCTTCTCCCCAAAAAGAGGTAATCGCCCGGATTGCAGTCGATAGTAAATACTGGCTGTGGATCAACGGTGAAATGGTTGTTTTTGAAGGAGCATTGAAACGGGGCCCCAATCCTTCGGATACTTACTACGATGAAGTAAACCTGAGACCTTACCTGAAAAAAGGTAAAAATAGCATTGCCGTACTGGTCTGGTACTTCGGTAAAGAGGGCTTTTCTCATAAAAACAGTGGAAAGGCGGGATTGATTTTTGATTGTCAGTCGCCTGAAGTACAGATTTTGAGTGATCGATCCTGGCAATGTGCTGTATTGAAGGCTTTTCAAACGGCTGGGGAACCTTTTCCTAACTATCGTTTGCCGGAATCAAGCATTTTGTTTGATGCCCGTTTATATCCCGAAGGTTGGAAGGTGCAGGATTCTGGATTTCCGGGAGCAGAACCCTTGGGAAAAGAAGGAGATCAACCCTGGAATCGTTTGGTTAAGCGTCCTATTCCGTTGTTTAAAGACTTCGGTTTGAAATCATACATCAAACAAATCACGATTCCGGGAACAACAGCCGATACTATTGTCTGTACTCTTCCTTATAATGCCCAGGTTACTCCTTTTTTGAAAGTGGATGCTCTGGAAGGTGTTCGTATAAAAATGATGACGGATAACTACCTTTATTTTAATGGAGGGGATGGAGGAATCCGTGCGGAATACATTACCAAAAAAGGAGTTCAGGAATATGAAAGTTTAGGCTGGGTGAATGGACACAACATGTATTACGTTGTTCCTAAAAATGTGAAAGTGCTGGAACTGAAATACCGTGAATCGGGATATAATGCGGAACAAGCCGGTCATTTTTCCTGCTCGGATCCTTTTTTCAACCGTTTGTGGGAAAAGTCATACCGTACGCTTTATGTGACGATGCGCGACAATTACATGGATTGTCCGGAACGGGAACGGGCACAATGGACCGGCGATGCTGTAAACGAGGCCGGAGAATCGTTTTATGCTCAATCACTGGCTTCTCATTCGTTGGTTCGCAAATGGTTGTATGAACTAATCGGCTGGCAGCTTCCTGATGGAGTTATTTATGCTCCGGTTCCTTCGGGAAACTGGGACAAAGAGCTTCCCGGTCAGTCCCTGGCCAGTATCGGTTACTATGGCTTATGGACGTATTACGAATATACCGGAGACAAACAGATATTGAAGGATCTCTACGATGGTGTCTGCAAATACATGAACCGTTATGAAAAAGAAACCGGAGGCATTATTAAGATGCCAAAGCCTGCCAAAGGTTGGCTCTGGGGCGATTGGGGTGATAATCGGGACCTGTTGATGATTTATAACTTGTGGTATTACATGGCTGTAAAAGGGGCTAATCTTATGGCTGTCGAGTTAGATAAAACGGAAGATGCCGCCCGTTATGAGGCTTATATGAATGCATTCAGAAAGTCGTTCAATGACCGTTTCTGGACGGGAAGCGCTTACCGGGATCCTGAATACAAAGGAGAAACCGATGACCGGGTTCAGGCGCTGGCTGTGGTTTCTGGTGTAGCATCTCCGGATAAATATCCGGCTTTACTGGAAGTTTTCAAGCAGGAAAAACATTCCAGTCCGTACATGGAAAAATACGTGTTTGAAGCTATGATGCAAATGGGTTATGCTGAAGAGGCACTTTTGCGGCATAAACAACGGTTTGAAAAAATGGTCGACGATTCCCGGTTTACTACGTTGTTTGAAGGCTGGGGAATCGGTACAGAAGGCTTTGGCGGAGGAACTGTCAATCATGCATGGAGTGGGGGCGGACTTACCGTTTTGTCCCGCTATTTGTGTGGAGTCTATCCCTTAGCTCCCGGATTTACCCGTTTTGCTGTTTTGCCTCTTCCCGGAACGATCCGGAAGGCAGAAATCGATGTCCCTGCCGTTGTCGGATCGATCCATAGCGATTTTCAATCGTCGGATTCCCGTTTTGTTTTGAATGTGACAGTTCCTAAGAATACAAAATCAGTGATCGGAGTTCCCGGAAAAGATGTGAAAACGGTTCGCCTCAACGGAAAAATCGTTTGGACCGGAGGACAATTCACCGATCAACCCAACTGCAAGCCATGCAAGGAATATCATCCTGCTCACATTGCTTTTGAAGTGGGAGCCGGAAAATACCAGTTGACAGCGGAGAAGTAAAATACGATAGATCTTACTCCAACACAGGTGTCAGGTAATCCGGATCGATTTCCATCACCTCTTTTCCGTCTTTTTGAACAAAACGAACGGTACCGATGTACATGTGTCGCGGATGAATCTTCGTTTGGTTGTTATGTGCATGGAATACGATCCTCAGGTTGCCGTCTTTATCCTTAAACATGGCGCTGTGCCCGATTCCGACTAAACCTCCGACTTTCTGGAAGATCGGGTTCTTTTCGTATTTCGTCCAGGGGCCGTTGATGCTGGTCGCGGTTGCATATCCGATTCCATAGCACTGGCATTCGTAGCTGTTGCCGGAATAAGTCAGGTAGTAAACCCCGTTGTGTTTGGTGATAAAAGCCCCTTCGTTTACCCGGGGCCATTCTTCTTCCCAGGGCTGGGATACGTGGATGCATTTTTTCAGCGTATTCGTTTTGATGTGGATTAAATCTTTTTCCAGTTCGGCCGACCAGATATTCAGACCATCATTGAAACGATCGAAAAACAGGTAGGGTTTTCCGTCATCGTCGATAAACAGTGAATTATCAATGCATTTTTCGCCTTCCAGCATCGGTTTCTTTTCTGTTTGTTTGAAAGGACCCAGGGGACTGTCGCTGACGGCAACAGCAATGTGTTCGTTGGCAGAAAAGTACATATAAAATTTACCGTTGACAACATATACTTCCGGAGCCCAGAACCATCGGTTGGCCCAGGTGTCCTCCTTATGAAGCGCCAGTTGATCCATCTTTTTCCAGGATATCAGGTCGTTGGAAGTGTATACGGTAATTCCGTCGGCAGCCTCTGTCCCGTAAGCATAGTAAGTATCCTGATAAAGCATGATAAAGGGGTCTCCCAAGGCTACTTTTTTCGGTTGGGGAACCGGTTTGAGGTAAGGCCCTTTTTCATTCCAGAAGACTTCCACATTCGATAAATACCAGGTTTTTCCCTTATCGTTATTTCCCTGAAAGAAGAGGAAGGTGCGTCCGTCGGGAGCTTCGAAAATATGAGGATGTCCGGATTCGCTGTTATTCCATGTCCCTGCTGGTCCGTTGGCCAGGAAGGGCTTGTCTGACAAGCGTTCCCAATCCACGCCGTTAGTGCTTACGGCTACACCGATCTGCTGAGGCCAGTTGTTGTAAGCGCCGGCATAAAACATATATAATTTTCCGTTACGTTCGATGATGGAAGCAGCTTCGATGCATTCTCCTTCCCAGGGAAGTTCCGGTTTCAGGATCGGTTTGTCGACAGACAGGTCTTTCCATTCTTTCCGGCTGAAATTGGTGTTTTTCTTTGCGGAAGCAACCCCTTGCAATTGGATTTTAAACTCCGGATCGCGTGTGGCATAATATAAAAAGTACTGGTCGTTGAACTGGAAGACTTCGGCATCGATCGCTCTGCCGCAATTCCATTTTCCGGTAGGATGAAAGATGGGGTTACTCGAATCTTTTTCGAAATGGATTCCGTCTTTACTTACTGCATGGCATATTGCATCGTCTTTCCCATTTCCGTAGGTCTGGTAAAAAAGATGTACTTTCCCTTTTATGACTCTTGCACAGGGAGCGCAAAGCCCTTTGGAGTCGCATTGCTGGGAGGGTGTAACTTCTCCTATTTTTTGCCAATCGATCAGGTTGTCGCTTTGAGCGATTCCGATTCCCCAGCCTTTTACCGGATTTGTCGCTTCATCCGAAAAAGGAGGAACTGAGTAGTACATCAGGTATCGGTTGTTGAAGTAAATTACATGTGGATCTTTGGCTGTAGGAGTTCCCCGACGGGAAGTGTCGGAAAACATCATGGTTTTATTTTTCGTTTGATCGGCCGGATTATTTTGTGCCTGAATCAAGACCTGTGAAGTAATTATCAAACATGCAAAAAAGGAAATAAAATGTTTAAAAATGGATTTCATAAAATAATTTATATCAGGATTATGTTTTTTGACAGGATTTTTGCTGCAATTTTAAGCAAAAATGATTAACCTTGCAATCTATTTTAATTAAAATTATAAAATCATGAGGAAAACGTTCTTGTTTGTGTTACTCTTTTTCCTGCATTTGTCTTTTTCTATAGCAAGTACATCAGATAATCCTGTTGCGTCCAATTATCCGAACAACCGTTATCCGTTGGTTCAAAAACCCTATATGGAATTACCTTTAGGTTCTGTTAAAGCTAAAGGATGGCTGTTGGAAATGCTTAAAACCCAGCAAACCGGTTCTACGGGGCAAATGGATCAGTTGTATCCGTTGGTCATGGGATCGCGTAACGGCTGGCTCGGAGGAGACGGTGACCAGTGGGAGAGAGGCCCTTACTGGATCGACGGGCTACTTCCTCTGGCCTACATTCTGGACGACAGTAACCTGAAAAAGAAAGTGCAACCCTGGATTGAATGGGCCTTGAAAAGCCAGCGGGAAGACGGATTCTTCGGACCGGCCAGGGACTATCCTTATGAACCGGGTATTCAGCGTGATAATTCTGCCGACTGGTGGCCGCGGATGGTAGTTCTCAAAATATTACAGCAATATTACTCTGCTACTCAGGACCAACGGGTTATTTCTTTTATGACTAACTATTTCCGCTATCAGCTGAAAACGCTTCCGGAAAAACCATTAGGACACTGGACTTTCTGGGCCAACTACCGGGTTTGCGACAACCTTCAGGTGGTACATTGGCTGTATAATATCACCGGTGACCGGTTTCTTCTGGAGTTGGGTGAATTACTTCATAAACAAGGGCATGATTTTACAAAAATGTTTCTGGAAAGCAATGCAATGAGCCGGTTGGGCTCCATTCATTGCGTCAATTTAGCACAAGGATTGAAAGAGCCTGTTATTTATTACCAGCAGGATCCTGATAAGAAATACCTGCAGGCGGTTAAAAAAGGCCTGGAAGATATACGTAAATACAATGGTCAGCCCCAGGGAATGTATGGAGGAGACGAAGCGCTGCACGGAAACAATCCGACCCAGGGTTCGGAACTCTGTTCTGCCGTGGAACTGATGTTTTCCCTTGAAAAGATGGCGGAAATCACAGGAGACCTGGATTTTGTCGATCACCTGGAGCGGATCGCTTTCAATGCCTTGCCGACCCAGATATCGGACGATTTCATGACTCACCAGTATTACCAGCAGGCCAATCAGGTCATGTCTACCTGGCATCCCCGTAATTTCGACTGTAACCACGACGGTACGGATGTCCTTTTCGGTTTGTTGACCGGATATCCCTGCTGTACTTCCAACATGCACCAGGGGTGGCCGAAATTCACTCAGAACTTGTGGTATGCCACTCCTGACAATGGTCTGGCAGCTTTAGCTTTTTCCCCCTCGGAAGTGACTGCAAAAGTCGGTAATAATTGCCTGGTATCGGTTACGGAAGAAACGGTTTATCCGATGGACGACCGGATTCAATTTACGCTGACTATCCGGGATAAGAAAGTAAAACAAGTGGATTTTCCGCTTCACCTCCGGATTCCCGGATGGTGCAAAAAGGCAACGATTACGGTAAACGGCAAACCGGAACAAACCCTGGAAGGAGGGAAAGTAGCTATTGTCGACCGTACCTGGCAAAGCGGCGACCGGGTAGAACTTCAACTTCCGATGGAAGTAACGACCAGCACCTGGTACGAAAAAGCGCTTGCTGTTGAACGCGGTCCGCTGGTTTATGCATTGGAAATCAAAGAACAATGGACTAAAAAAGAAGTTCCGCAGGATAAAAAACATTTCGGAGACCATTATTTTGAAGTGCGCCCGTTATCGGATTGGAATTACGGTATCGTGGATTTCGACCGTAGAAAAGCGCCGGAAGTATTCAAGGTAGAGATTGATAAGGAAAAACAGCAGTCTACCTATCCCTGGAATACCCAGAATGCTCCCATCAAAATAAAGGTCAATGCAAAAAAAGTGAGTACCTGGAAATTATACAATGAAATGGCAGGTCCTCAACCTTATTCCGTTATGTATGGATTTGACTGGAATGCAGCTCCTACAGAAGAAATTACATTGATTCCTTATGGCTGCACTACGTTGAGAGTGTCGGAGTTTCCCGTGGTCGGAAGATAGCTGTAAGAGTTAAAAATTAAGAATTAAGAATGAAAAATGGGAAGAAATACTTATTCTTAACTTTTAACTCTTAATTCTTAACTTTCAACTTTTCATTCTTAATTCTTAATTTTTCATTCTTAATTCTATAAAGTGATGTTTTTTAAAAGAGTTTTTATTTCTACTTGTTTTGTTTTGACCGGATTGTCGGTAATTGCTCAGAAAACAACAGTTAATCCGGTATTTCCGGGATGGTATGCCGATCCCGAAGGAGTGGTGATTGGTAATGAATACTGGATTTATCCGACTACATCGGCTGAGTATAAAGATCAAACCTATATGGATGCTTATTCTTCCAAGGATCTTGTTACCTGGACCAAACATCCGAAGGTAATTTCAAGCGAAAATATCAGTTGGTTCAAAATGGCTCTTTGGGCTCCGGCTGTGATTTATGCCAATAAGCAGTATTATTTGTTTTTTGGGGCCAATGACATTCAGAATAACGGAGAATACGGAGGTATTGGTGTCGCTGTTTCCGACAAGCCGGAAGGTCCTTTCAAGGATGCATTGGGACAGCCGCTGATCGGTAAAATCTATCATGGGGCTCAACCCATCGACCAGTTTGTATTCAAGGATGATGATGGCAACTATTACATGTATTACGGCGGCTGGAGGCATTGCAATATGGTCAAGCTGAGTAAAGATCTCCTGAGCCTGGTTCCTTTTGACGATGGGGAGATGTATAAGGAAGTAACTCCTGAAAACTATGTCGAAGGGCCTTTCATGCTGAAGAGAAACGGAAAATATTATTTCATGTGGTCGGAAGGAGGCTGGGGAGGTCCGAATTACTGTGCAGCTTACGCCATTGCCGATTCACCTTTTGGCCCGTTTAAGCGGATCGGTAAAATATTACAATCGGATCCGGAAATTGCTACAGGAGCCGGTCACCATTCCGTTATGAAGGTTCCGGGGAAAGATGAATGGTACATTGTATACCACCGTCGTCCATTAATAGATGGCGAAGCGCGCGATCACCGGGAGACATGTGTCGATAAGATGGAATTCAACCCGGATGGAACCATCAAACCCGTGAAAATGACCAACGGTTTTGTTGTAGATAAATAAACAACTTAGAAAGGATACCCCACGGCGATATGCCAGGCCCAATTGTTTCTGAAATTGGGCTTGAGTATCGCCCATTTTTCACTTCCTTCTTTTTCCGGATTGTAGGCTTTCCAACCGCAATCGAAGCGGACCAGGAAAAAATCGAAGTCCAAGCGGAGTCCCAATCCGTAGCCGACAGCAATCTGTTTGTAGAATGTATCGAACTTAAAGAGTCCCTGTTCCTGTCCTTCATAGTTTTTGATGGTCCAGATGTTTCCGGCATCAATGAATGCGGCCGCTTCTAATTTCCAGAAGAAACGGGTCCGGTATTCGATATTGAAATCGAGTTTGATGTCTCCGGATTGTTCGAAAAAAGTCGTGGAATCGGTCGGATGATAGCCTCCCGGTCCCAATTCCCGCACCGACCAGGCCCGGACACTGTTGGCACCTCCCGAATAATACCTTTTTTCGAAAGGAAGCCCCTCCGAATTACCGTATGGAAATCCGATTCCTCCGCCGATTCGCCAGGCAATGGAGTTGTTTTTGTCGATCACGATGGTTTTGGAGTAATCTACATCCCCCTTGACGAATTGGGCATAGTATGTTTCAAATAGTTTGTAGGACCCTTTACTATCCTGCTTCGCATTGAATAAATTGCTTAAACCATAAAGGGCATTTCCGGCTGATTCCACAGAAGCCCGGAAAGAGTGGGCGTCCCGTTGTTTTTGCGTTGGGTCAAGAGTAGAGTGGGTATAGGTATAACCCATTCCTACAATGAATTGATTCTTGTAGCCAAAATAAATGGCACTGGAAGGTAACCGGTTTTCGAATACAGAGTCGATACGGGGCAGGTATACGTAATTGATATCCAGGAGATCGAATTGGTGTCGGGCGGCCTGTTTTTCCCGTCCCTGCCAGATATAGCGGACTCCTCCGGAAAGAATGGTCCGGTCGTATTCAGGGCGCGTCTGGTAATTATAGCTGACCAGAAATTCGGTAGAGGTTTTCTTCCGCCTGTCAAAACTGGTACCGGTAAAAGGCAATATAAATTTCGGGATACGGATGGATGCTTCTCCTCCCAGTTCTAGGTATGGGTTGGAAAAATTGGAAATCGCTTCGTATGCTCCACGGATTTTGAAGTTGAATGTTTCGGATCCCCTGAACAGGTTCCGGTGGCTGAGATTCACTAAAGTGGCGATTCCTAAGTCACCTTCCGTATTGGTTCCTTCAACTGAAAACGTAGCCGATTGCTTTTGAGCGGGCATGGTCAGGATGTAAGAATTAAGAAATGCAGAGTCGTTTCTTATAAAATTATCGTAATGAATGTTGACATTGTTGAGGGCATGCAGGGTGGAATAGGCCGAATAGGTAGTTTCCTCCCTCATTTGAGCATAATTTCTTCCCGGTGTTAAGAAAGAGTTATTGATCAATGTTTTCGGACGTATGGAAGGCCGTTTTCCCTGGTAATAAATCGTATAATCACCTGATACAATGCTGTCGGTAGCGTGGTAGTCGTTTATATTAGCCATTTTTAGAGGATTGTAGTCCAGGTAAATGTAAACCTTATTGAAGTAATATTTCCGGTGAAGCGTTTCCATGTAGTTTCCGCTGGGCAGAATCTCCGGATAGAGGTGTAGCTTCATATTCAGGTCGACCGCATTACTGCGCAGGGCACTGTCGGCATCGTATACAATGTAATCTTTTTCAAAAGCATAATAACCGCGGTTCCGGAGCATGGTTGTGATCCGGTCGCGTTCGGCATCCAGCCGGTTCCGGTCGAACAACATTCCTTCTTTGGCCAAAGGAGTACGTGCGGAAGCCGATTCTCCGGGAAGCCGTTGAAGGGGAGTGTTATCGGGTCCTCCGTAGAGTTCTTCGTAAATAACGGAATCTTCGATAGTGGTGGTATAGTTCCTGATGGTATAAGGTGTATTCGTTTTTATCCGGTAGGTGACATTCGCTTTTTTTCCGTTTCGTTTGATTTCGGAGGAAACATCTACATTGATATATCCTTTATTGATAAATAATTTTTCGAATTCCGAGTCCGTTTTATAGACCAGCGTAGAATCAAAAATCACCGGTGCTTCTCCGACTCTTTTAAGAAAGCGGTTGTACCATTTGGTGGTATCTTTGCCCGAAAGGTTATAGACTTGAAAGTTTGTTTTGTTGATTCCGAACATTTTGTAGTTCGGTAGTTGTTTTACATACGGCCGGAGTTCCATCGATTTATAGTCAGGGTGATCGGACTGGATGTGAATTTTATCCAGCAGGTATTCTCCGTCGGGAATGTATTTGGTTGAACTACATGAGTATAGTCCGTACGCGAACAGGGTCAGTAACAGGTATCGCAAGAAAGACAATCTCATACGTTCGTTTCAATTATGCAATTTTGCCCACAAAGATAAACTTATTAAAAAATAGTTTCTTAGTTTTGTCCTATAAATTCAATAATAAAAATGCTAAATAAAAATAAATGCAAGTGGATCCGTTCCCTGGAACTCAAAAAATACCGGAAGGAAACCAGTTGTTTTCTGGCTGAGGGAAATAAGCTGGTAGCGGATATGTTGCCGTTTTTCGATTGTGAATTGCTCGTTGCCAGGGCGTCCTGGCTGGCTACACAGGGAGATGTCCGGGCCGGAGAGTTGGTTATTGCGGAAGAGGGGGACATTGAAAAAGCCAGTTTGCTGAAAACGCCACAGGATGTGCTGGCTGTTTTTCGTCAACCGGAATATGAGCTGAAGAATGAAACCCTGAGTGATCGGTTGAGTCTTGTATTGGATGGGGTTCAGGATCCCGGCAACCTGGGTACGATTATCCGGTTGGCCGATTGGTTTGGCATCCGGGATGTTATTTGCTCTCCTGATTCGGCGGATGTTTATAATCCGAAAACGGTTCAGGCAACCATGGGTGCTCTGGCCCGGGTACATGTACATTACTGTTCGCTTCCGGATCTGTTTCAGGAACTGGATGATATCCCTGTTTACGGTACTTTTTTGGATGGAGAGGATATTTATCAGCAGCAACTTACTGCAAACGGGCTGATTGTGATGGGCAATGAAGGACAGGGAATAAGTGCAGAAGTAGAGTCCCTGATCAGCCACCGGCTGTATATTCCGAATTATCCTCAGGAAATGGAAACTTCAGAGTCGTTGAATGTAGCAGTCGCCACTGCCATTACCTGTGCGGAGTTTCGCCGTCAGCAGGTCTATTCCGTCTAAGTGATACATACAGACGGGTCTATTCTCTCTTGACCCGATAATCTGCAGTTGGTTTAAAAGTTCAAAAACCGATGCTTCGGGAGATTCTTTCCAGGCAAGAAGCAGATCTTCTTTGATTTTTTTCGGTGAAATCGATAAACCTTGGGCTATGGGAAACAGGATTCCGTTATGAAATTCCGTTCCCGCTATTTCTGAATGGAGGGGAAGACAAGCAGTAATACAATTTTTTTCGTCCAGCTCAATAAAATGCTGTTTAAGGATAAGGCTTTGTCCCAGGTAAATATAATGTGCCGCATACCGTTTCATCCGGATCAGTTATTTACCATACATAGTTAAATCCGAAACTCAACAACTCATTGATCTGCAATCGTCCCAGTTTAGGATCTTTAGGTAGGCCTTTGGTATCGTCGAAACGGGCATACAGGTAAATGCGGGTGGAAAAAAACCGATTGAGGGGCATGTTCAGTGTGTTCTCACTCTCGATCACTACATTCTCATAATTTGTGTAATAATAGAAGCGGGAGTTGAGATTGACATTTTTACTGAAATTGATGATCAACCTACCGTCGATTTTGGATCCGAAGTCAAACAAACGACTTTCACCTTTGGGAATACCATGACGGGTAGGATCCACTTTATCATTTCCTACATATATATAACGGGCCGAAAAAGGAGATACGTTGAGTGTAAGTGAAAGCGACTTGTATTTATTGTCTTTGTATGACTTATTATATTGATATGTCATACCTAAAATACCCATATTGATATTCAAAGGTGACATAAAAGTAGAGACCAATGTTGTTGTATTTTCTTTATAGTTGTTGAAAAATTGGGTTTTCATTTCCAACGTGGATGAATAATACCATTTATTGAATGCCTTGATGCTAAAGGACGAATAGCTTCTGATCAAATCTTCTCCTATACGAACAGTCCGAAGCGAATCTTTTTCTTTTGGGACCGTGTAAAAGCTCAGGTTCCAATCGAGAGTAGTGTTAAACAGGATTTTGTTTTTTTCATATTTTGTTTCTGCATGTTGTCTGCTGAGCAGGCTTAGATTGCCAACACCTCCTTTATACCAGTTTTCCGAGATATAACTTTGGGAGAATTGTATAAGCGTAGTTGCGGCTGGTACCCAATATTTTCTCTTGGGAATAAAACGGTCAATTTTATCCACCTGAGAAAAGTCAGGAGAATTGTCGACCTTGAACATGTTTTGGAACACATCCACTTTCATTTCTTCCGTCTTCTCAATTTCTTCGGGAAAATCATCTTTGGTGTATTTGACTAAGTGAGGAGCCGTGGTTAAAGCATACGCATACGCTTCCCAGTTCAGGCTGTCTCTCAGGTGTGTGTCGGAAAAAGGAACCTTCAATGTCGACAACACCGGAAATTCCGGCTTTGACTGTACAAGGGGCTTGATGTGAATGGAAGAATCGTACATCAACTTTCCATCATAAACCAAGGGTAAAAACGAGGGACTGATAATGGCAGTATCCTGAAAGGTTATCACATATTCCGAAGGGGGATAGGCTATCGTATCGCGCAGCAGATCGATGTAATGAACCGGCTTGCCTTGTGCGTTGAGACGGTCAAACCTCAATTCCATAGGAGAGTTGACCGTAAAGTATCTCTGATTATTCTGATCGTGGACCTGCCGGATACTCGTTATGGCATTAAAAATACTGTCCTGATCCGCTTCCTGGGAGTAAAGGGACTGATGGTAAAAAAATAATGCCTGTATAAGAGAAAAAACGAAAATCCAGCATGGATATGAGCGTGACTTGAACATAATTCTTTTGCTTTGGATATGCGAAAATAAACATTAATTTTGTTTTGACAATGGAATCGAGTACATTTGTAGCCAATTTTAATAAAACAACAGCACTTCCGATGCCTAAAATTTCATCACGCGGGATTGAAATGCCTGCATCTCCCATTCGTAAATTAGCACCCTTATCGGACTCCGCTAAAGCCAGAGGTTTGAAAGTTTATCATTTAAATATCGGACAACCGGATGTTGCTACTCCGGATGTCGCCCTGAAAGCCCTTCATAACATCGACCGGAACATTCTGGAATATAGCCCGAGTGATGGTAACCGGAGTTACCGGGAAAAACTGGTGGGATATTATTCCCGTTTCAATATTAACGTTAGTGCTGATGATATTATTGTGACGACAGGAGGATCGGAAGCGGTTCTTTTTGCTTTTATGGCCTGCCTGAATCCGGGCGATGAGATTATTGTTCCCGAGCCTTCATACGCGAATTACATGGCATTTGCTATTTCTGCAGGAGCGGTTATCCGTTCGGTATCGTCTTCGATCGAGGAAGGATTTGCCCTGCCTCCGGTTGAAAAATTTGAAGCATTGATCAATGAGCGCACCAAGGGTATTTTAATCTGTAACCCCAATAATCCGACCGGTTACCTGTATACACGGGCGGAAATGAATAAGATCCGGGACCTGGTGAAAAAATACGACCTGTATCTGTTTTCGGATGAAGTGTACCGGGAATTCATTTATACCGGTTCTCCGTATGTCTCTGCTTTGCACCTGGTCGGAATAGAAGATAATGTAGTATTGATCGACTCAGTTTCCAAGAGGTACAGCGAATGCGGTATCCGGGTAGGGACGTTGATCACCCGGAACAAAGAGCTGCGTAAAACAGTCATGAAATTCTGCCAGGCCAGGCTGAGTCCTCCCTTGCTGGGACAGATCGTTGCAGAGGCATCCCTGGATGTGGCTGAAGAATACATGCGGGAGACTTACGATGAATATTTGATGCGCCGCAATTTTCTGATCGATACGCTGAATAAAATACCCGGAGTTTATTCTCCTATTCCGATGGGAGCCTTTTATACCATTGCCCGACTTCCGGTGGATGATGCCGATAAGTTTTGTGCATGGTGCCTCTCGGATTTTGAATACGAAGGGCAGACCGTTTTTATGGCTCCCGCTTCCGGCTTTTATACCACGCCCGGATTGGGTAAAAATGAAGTACGTATCGCTTATGTATTGAAAAAAGAAGATTTACAGAAAGCGATGGTTGTTCTGGAAAAAGCCCTGGAAGAATATAATAATCGATGAATACGGAGTTTTTTATAGCCAAACGCATCTACGGGAACATAGAGGGAGAGAAAAAAGTTTCTCCTCCTGCCATCCGGGTTGCTGTTGCCAGTATCGCATTGGGTTTGGCTGTTATGATTCTATCCGTAGCGATTCTAATCGGGTTCAAGAAAGAGGTGCGAAATAAAATTATTGGTTTCGGTTCACACATCCAGGTGACCAATTTTGAAAGCAACAATTCCTACGAGATGAGTCCGGTTGTTTTCAATGACTCGATAATCAATGAAATAAAATCGGTTCCCAATGTGGTGCATGTGGAAAAATTTTCCACGAAACCGGGCATTATTAAAACGGAAGATGATTTTCAGGGAATTATCCTGAAAGGTGTCGATGAAAATTTTAACTGGGATTTTTTTAGCAAGAACCTGGAAGAAGGGAGGCTTTTTAGTGTAAGTCCGGATTCGACGACTACCGATGTGCTGATCTCTCAAAGCATAGCTAATACGATGAACCTGAAATTGAACGATTCGTTTGTTTCCTATTTTGTGCAGGGAGAAAAAACGTCCATCCGCAAGTTTCACATCTGTGGTATTTACCGGACTAATTTCGAAGAGTACGATAAATTATTTGTTCTTTCCGATATCAAGCAGGTCAGGAAACTCAACCAATGGGATGAAGACATGGTGAGCGGACTGGAAATTCTGGTGAAGGATTACGACCGGATGGATGTAACGGCAGAGCAGCTTTATCTGAATCTTCAGTTGAAACAGGATCGGTTGGGAAATCATTTTTATACCCGTTCCATCAAGCAGTTGAATCCCATGATTTTCGCCTGGTTAGATGTGTTAGATACGCATGTAGTAGTTATCTTGGTACTTTTGTTGGCCGTTGCCGGATTTTCCATGATTTCGGGTTTGTTAATCATTATACTGGAGCGGGCCAATATGATCGGTATTTTGAAGGCGTTGGGACAAAATAATACGAGTATTCGTAAAATATTTCTTTACATAGCGGCTTTCCTGATCAGTAAGGGTTTACTATGGGGTAATCTGATTGCCATAGCTATTTGTTTGATACAAAAGTACACCGGGGTACTGAAGCTTAATCCTGAAACGTATTACCTCTCGGAGGTTCCGATAGAACTGAATATACTACACCTTGTTCTTCTGAATGCAGGTACACTTGCCGTTATTTTACTGATATTGGTCGGACCTTCTTATTTAGTGGCTAAGATATCTCCGGCCAAAACGATCCGGTTTGAATGATATTTAAAACACTGAATCCTGAATTTTGAATTATTAGGACGTTAAGTCAATTCAAAATTCAGGATTCAATTTATTTTTGAGCCTCTTGTCGGATTGAACCAGGTCGATCCTCCAATTCGTCTTTTTGAGCCTCTTGTCGGATTCGAACCAACGACCCCGAGATTACAAATCACGTGCTCTGGCCAGCTGAGCTAAAGAGGCAGGTGGGTAAGCTTACTACATCGCGCCGCTACAACCGACTACCCTTGCTGCGGTCAAGCCCTGGGGGATTTGAAGGGAGCTGGCCGTGTAGGACTTACCCGGGCGCAAAAGTACTGCCTTTTATCGGATTTTACAACTGTACCTCATAAAAAAGATAATAAGAGATTGATTTACAAAGTGATATTTTTTAAGAATTACTATTTCTGCGATGACTTGAAGAAGACGTAAACCGGAGAATAATACCCCTGATCCATTGATTGTACATATAAAAAGACTATCTTTGTGTACCTTAAAGCCAAAGTGACTTTGCGCAATAATTATTACTACATAATATCTAATATGCCATCAATTCTATTTATGGTTCGTTTTTTAAAATCAAAATTTATAATTATAGGGATATTCATTTATTTTTTGATACCAATTCTTTATGCCCAGAATGGTGTAAAATATGGATTGGAATTCAAATCCTATAATTATGATCCCGAAAGCCGAACAAGTCTGATACTTACTCCTGAACATTATTTTTCATTTAATTCTGGTTTTTCTATTTCATTTAATCTTTTAGTTCATACCGATATTTATTCTTATGGATATGTATTTAGAATGATAGATCAGAATGAAAATTGTTTCGACTTATTATTAAGTAAAGGAAAGATTGTTTTTTTATCATCCATAGCGAATGACATTAATCATTATCGGAAAATAAATTTTAATCAATGGATGCATATTAAAATTGATGTCGATAGCAAAAAAGAAGAAGTGACCTTATCTATTGACAATAAAGCTAATACATGGAAGTTTCATCAAATAAAAAATTTTAAGAAAGTATATATTGCGTTTGGTAAAAATGATCATCCGAAGATACATGCAATAGATGTAGCGACAATGACAATAAAAGATTTGAAAATTAACGATACTTCTGGAAATCCTATTTATTCCTGGATGCTGTCAAAACATACAGAAGGAGGGGTTTATGATGAAATAAAACATCGCTATGCCAAGTGTGAAAATCCATGTTGGATCATTGATAAAAATGGGTATTGGGAAAAGCAATTTGATCTGGTGTCTGGGAGGAACCCTTATATTACATTCAATCCGGATAAACACGAAATTGCAATAGCTGATACAGCCTTTTTCTATAGGTATAATATCGATACGAATCAGTTGGATAAAAAAGAGATTAATTCGGGGATTTCTTTTCCTATGTATGCAAATCAGATGATTTATAATGAGTTGGATTCGAATTATTATGTTTATAACATCATAAAAGAAGAAGATGGCAGGGAATTAGCAATGTTTGATATGCAAACAGGCAAATGGTCTGAAACAACTCCACACCAGACTTTCTCTGATTATTGGCATCATAACCGATATTTTTCAGTGAAGCACAACAAATTATATTTAGTTGGAGGATATGGACATCACAAGTATAAGAAAGATGCTTATGTATATGATGTGAATAGTAAATCATGGTCTAAGGTCTTATTTAAAGGGGATACTATTTCACCTCGTTATCTGAGCGGAATGGGAAAAATTGGTGATGATCATTTGTTGATCTTTGGCGGTTATGGCAGTGAGTCGGGAAATCAGGAGTCTCTTCCTCAGTTTTATTATGATGCTTATATTGTCAATATTGAAACGCTGGAAGCTAAGAAGCTCTGGACGTTGGATGCTCCTGATGAAAATTTTGTTGTTTCCAATACGTTGGTTGTAGACACCGCAAACAATTGCTTTTATGCATTATGCTTTCCTTCCGAGAAATCCAATTCGATACTTTCTCTGAATAAATTTTCTTTAGACAAACCCCGGTATGAACCTATGGCGGATCAGATTCCTTTTAACTTTACAGACAGAAATTCGTATGTGGATTTATTTTTCGACAAAAAACTGGAAAAACTAATAGCCCTAAAATATTCATCTGAAGCTAAAAATTCTAAAGCCAATGTGTCATTTTTTACATTAGCTTATCCTCCTTTGAAGCAAAGTGATTTATATCAAACCAATCAAAGTAAAGGGAATTTGCTGCTATTAACTTCTATCTTTGGGGTTATGCTTATTATAGGGATGTTGATTTTCTATCTATTTTATTTAAAGAATCGTAAAACCGGAAGAGTTAATACAATAGAAGAACAAATTGAAGAATCTAATCCTATTCTGGGAATTAACACAATGAAACAATTGCGTAAGCAGTCTATTTACTTATTTGGAGGGTTTCAGATAATAAATAAAAATAAAGAAGACATTACCAGCGAGTTTATGCCTCTGTTTATGCAATTATTTTTGTTAATTCTTTTATATACAATTAAAGATGGAAAAGGTGTACCCTTTACTAAAATGAAAGACATTTTATGGCCGGATAAAACCGAGGAAAGTGCAAACAACAACAGAGGATATGTTTTAAGTAAAGTACGTCAAATACTGGAACAGGTAGGTGAAATTAAGTTTTCCAAACAAAATTCATGCTGGAGTGTCAGGTTTGGAGAAGATATATATTGTGATTACTATGAATGTCTGGTTCTGATGCAACGACTAAAAGACAAAGAAAGCCGGAATATAAAAGATATACAGCGGTTATTATCAATAGTCTCGGCTGGGGAGTTACTGCCAAATACGCAAACAGAATGGGTAGATAGTTTTAAAGCTGATTTTGCCAGTGAGCTTATTGATTTGCTGCTGGATATTGCATGCCAGAAAGATCTAAGAATACCTTTGTCCATGAAAATGGAAATAAGTAATGCCATTTTTGTCCACGATGCTCTTAATGAAGATGCATTACGAATAAAATGCTCATACCTTGTAAAAGTGGGTAAAAACGGATTAGCCAAAAATATATATAAATCCTTTACGAAAGAATACAAGGAATGGTTTGGTACAGAATATAAATTTTCCTTTGATCAGATTATTGATCTTGAAAATTTATGATTATGTACTTTCCGAAAGCCGGTATTCCTTGTGTGATGTATTTATATAATTGGTAATTAGTGCCTTACATTCTTAATTGATATTTCCTGGTTATATCGATCTTTTGCTGTAATCGTATGTCTTCGGAAGAGCTACCAATCATCAGTGAGAAACTTCCCGGTTCAACTTCCCATTCATCATTTTGCATATATAGAGCAAAAGACTTCTTATCTAATGTGAATGTTATTATTTTAGATTCACCGGCTTTCAGGTGTATACGTTTGAAAGCACGTAATTGTTTGGCAGGGGTGGTGTAACTACTGATATTATCCCGGATATAGAGTTGTACGACCTCATCTCCGGCGAGTTGTCCGGTATTCGTTATTTTTACCTTGATATCTGTAATACAGTCATCTGCAGTTTCGTTGACCTTTACTTCCATATCTGAGTATTCAAAAGAAGTATAACTCAATCCGTATCCGAAACTATAACGTGGGACACCCGGCTCTTCAATATATTTGCTACGGTTCCCTTTTCTTTTTGGATTATAATATACAGGTAATTGTCCGACAGAGCGGGGTATTGAAATACTGAGCCTGCCACCGGGGTTATAATCTCCGAAAAGCACATCAGCCACAGCATTCCCTCCCTGCATGCCGGGATACCAGGCGTCAACAATAGCATCTGCTTCCTGAATTATACCTTCAAGAAGAAGTGGACGTCCTTTTATTAAAACTAATACGATTGGCTTTCCCAGTTTCCTGATTTCCTGGATAAGTTCCAGTTGGACCCCCATGAGGTCCAATGTTGACCTATCATATCCCTCTCCGCTTTCCATGTCACTGATTTTGTTATCGGATACTTTAGCAGCACCGGTTTCTTCATATTTGGATGAAAAATCGCGTGCACTTGAACCTCCCATAACCATCACTACCACGTCCGCTGCTACTGCGGCACTGATAGCCTCGGGGATATGGATGCGGCTGGTATCACGTATGGCACAACCTTTAGCGTAAATCACATTGTTGGGGTTGATCTTATTTTTGATTCCTTCCAGGACTGTAATTACAGAAGTATCAGATTGCGGTGCAGTATAATCTCCCAGCATGTTGTATACATTATCAGCATTCGGGCCAATTACTGCTATTTTTTTGTTGTCATTCTTTAAAGGTAAAACATTGTTCCGGTTTTTTAACAGGATCATGGATTGGCGTGCTACTTCCCGTGCCAGTTCTAAATGTTCGGGATTCGCTACAACTTCAGGAGCTGTCTTCTCATCAACAAAAGGATTGTCAAAAAGTCCCATTTTGAATTTGATCCTCAGGATTCGACGGACTGACTGATTCACTACATCTATGGAGACCTCTCCGTTTTTTACCGCTTTAGACAACTCTCCACCGTATACATTCATTCCCAGGTCATTGTCTATACCTGCATTTGCCGCTTTCACAGCTGCCTGATAATCATTGGCAGCTACACCATGCTCTATTAATCCTCCGATGGAACGGAGATCCGAAACAACAAATCCCTTAAAGTTCCATCTTTCTTTTAAAACTTCTGTCAGCAACTGGTAATTGGCAGTACAAGGGATACCATCGATTTCATTGTATGAGCTCATAACAGATAAAGCACCGGCCTTTACAGCTTCCCGGAAAGGAGGAAGCACAACCTCTTCCATTTCACGTTTTCCCACATTTGCGGTACTGCCGTTATGCCCTCCTTCGGTCCATCCATAAGAGGCAAAATGTTTCAAGGTGGAAAGCAGGCTCTTTGAATTGAGTTCTTCTCCCTGAAAACCGCGAACAAGTGCTTTTCCCATTTCTCCTATGAGAAACGGGTCTTCACCATACGTTTCCTCTACACGTGACCAACGGGGATCACGTGCCAGGTCAAGCACAGGTCCATAGCCAATATGAGCTCCCTGCGTCCTTGCTTCCTTAACAATAACACGTCCCATTTGTTCGATCAATTCCGGATTCCAGGTGCTTGACTGACCTATAGATGTAGGGAAAACCGTTGTTCCGATGGCCATGTGCCCATGGGGACATTCTTCGGCAAGAAGAAGAGGAATGCCCAGACGGGTGTTTGCGATAACATATTGCTGAAGTTTATTGCTGGCTTTAGGCGCTAATGCCGAATTAAGTCCGGTTTTCAGTGTACGTCGGGTCCAGGGATCAGCACGCATGAATCCCCATAAAGAGCCGATATGATAGTTGTTAAGTTCATTCGTGAGCCTTTCCGTCAACCGAATGTCATTTCCCACACGTTCATACATGTGCCAACCCAGGGAGGTTACCATTTGTCCTGTTTTTTCTTCTAAAGTCATCAGTGAAAGAAGATTCTCTACGCGTGATTCTATATCCAGAGTCGGATTTTCATATATATCCAGTCTGCCGTTTTTATTCAGGTCGAAGAAGGATATATTGGTTTTCTTATCTTTTACAGGTTGAATGCCTCCTTTACCTTGTGGGTAAAGAGGGAGGCATATCAGTAGTGCAAGCGTGATGTTGATTAATTTCATATTCGATGTAGCTATGTAAACTTCTGTTGTTTTTTATTTCACCACAATCGTGTTGATTGAATTGGGTTGTAATTCCATTAATACAACCTTATCGCCAAGCTTGATACCAGTCGCCTTTACTTGCTCTTCCTTATTATTTAAAACAAGAACTATACTTCCATCCTGATTCCGGAATGCCAGCATATTGGTAAATTCACCCGATACAGGTAGAAACTGTGCTCCCGGAAGTACATAATGACTGACGTGTTTCATCAGATAATATTCGTAATTATACTTGTATTTTTTTGTTGCTGGATCTACTGTAATCAGGGAATTCTGCCTCCAGCCCCAACGACTGATTCCTCCTTCTTCAAGAGATGTATTCCAATACGTATACACGTTTGTGCCATTCGATAAATAATGTTTCATTAACTCCCAGTAATGCATACAGGTATGCCAGTCGTTTTTGCCATTACCGCATTCCTGTTCAGTCTGATAGATTTTCAAGGAAGGATAGTCCTTATGAACTTTACCAACGGCACCTTTACCTGCCCACTGAAAGCCAACTCCCTTAATGTACTCGCTGCTTTTGGGATCCAGTAACAGCGTGTCTGTCAATAGCGTATTTGCCCTTTCCATCGTTCCGAACATTAAATCTATTCCGATCTCCTGCATCTTAGGCCCGAGGTATTCTCCAACAAATTTATTGATACCGGCAGCAGTCCAGGTACAACTCGGAAATATCTGGCAGGAGTTAAACTCATTTTGTGGCATAACCATAAAGATATCGATCCCTTTTGTTTTATATGCTTCTATAAATTTAGCGAAATATAGTGCATAAGCTTTGAAATAAGGTTCTTCCTGTATAAACATATTGGTACCTTCTTTCCCCTGTTGTTCCGGGAGCAATCCGTTGTGGTATTTCTTATCCAGATTAGTACCGGTTAATCCGCAAGCATAGTGCTTATTGTATTTCATCCACGTTGGAGGAGACCACGGAGATGCCCATATTTTTAATTCCGGATTATACTTCAATGCTTCTTTAATAAAAGGGATGAGTGTTTCTTCATCATTGGCAATGGAAAAATTCTTCATTTCAAAATCACCTTCTGTTTCATTATAAGAATACCAGTTGAGGGAGAAATCATTAGCAGCAACAGGCATACGGCAAATTTTAAAATTAGCACCATAGCCGGGTTCGAATAACTCCTTGAATATGATTTCTTTTTCCGATTCTGATAAGAGGCTGAGAGAAGTCCAGCCTAATTCATTGAAGCAAGTGCCGAAACCTTCAATCGTTTGAAGTGGATTATTGATATCTACTTCAGTTTTGACATTTTCCTGAGAATTGAATTCGATTTTTGTACCATCCTGTATTTGCCAGGAAGAATCAGGAGTGGTTGTTACCCACTCGATTTTTTTACTCGTATGGCATGAAAATGCCAGAAAAGATAAGCATAAAACAATGAGAATGTTTTTCATAATAGTATGTTTTAATTATAATTTCTATTTTTACTAGTGTCTCAATAATAGGATGACAAATATACAATTAACTCCTTAGTATTGCCCTTAGATAATCCTTAGAAAATGAAAAATATTGTGTTATTACTAAGAGATCAGCCAACCATATATCTACCAAACTTCAAACATGAGATTATTTTGGTTATGATATAGCAAGTAATATAGGTAAGCAATGTTGTTACCAATATTGTTACAGGAGGCGACATAAAAGAATAGCACAAACCAAAAACATAGGGTAGGATTAACATGTGCATCAGGTACATGCCATAGCTCATGGCCGAAATGTCGCAAACTATCTTATAGGCTTTACCAGTATGATTGATTTTTTTGATCAACATAAATGCTCCAAAGCTCATCAAAACAGGAGCAATGGAAGTTGTTTGCCAGCTTAATTCCAATTGTTGTACGGTTTCCACGGTAAATGAGCGCGCATAGAATGACCAGACACAAAACAAGTATCCTGCTAAAAAACATGGAAGAGCTATATAAAGTGTCTTCTTCATCGACCAATCTAAATATTTTCGAATATAATGAGCCATTACTACATATCCTACATACCCGGATACATAATAGAATAATGGAAATGGATTCCACCAGCATTCCCCGAAAATGTCTCCGAAGATTTCATGTGCATGCCAAAACAACGTAGTAAACAGCCAAACAACCAAGAAAAATTCTTCCTCACGACGACTGACTCGTTCTATCCACGGAGATAAAACAGGCATAATTAAATAAATGCCGAGAAGCATGTAAATAAACCATAAATGTGAAGCCCGAGGAATAAAATTGATAAAAATTTGTGATAGGTTGTTTTTAATTTCTTCTGTAGTAAATTCTCCCCATAATACAGGTAAGACAGCATACATAACAAGCCAAACAAAAAAGGGAATAACAACGCGTGTAAATCGTCTACGAAAAAAATTCTTGGTATTTGTTCGTAAAGGGAGTAATAAATAAGCCGAAGCGATAAGAAATAATGGTACAGCCGGGCGTACAAATCCATTGATTAAACATGCGCTCCAACGTCCCAACTCAGATGGAAAAGAAAACGAATAATCATTTGAATAGATACATTCCGATGCATGTACTACCATTACCATTAAACAAGCAATAGCGCGTAACCAATCTAAAAAGATGATACGGTTGGTACTAATTTGTTCAAGTTGATTTGTCTTAAACATGAAATATTGTATAAAATGTGTATTATTTTTAAATATTCAAATGGTCTATTATTTTATCTTCAAGGGAAAACGAGTTAATTTATAGGTTCTCCGGAAGGAGGTGCCTTTTCATATTTTATTCCCCAATCTTCATTCGCTTTATTGCCCATAACTAAAACTAATTTCCCTCCGTTTTTAATATCACTATGACTAAACCAAGGCTTGTTCCACTCTCTTCCGTTTAACTTAGCCGATTGAATATACTTATTCTCTCTCGAGCAGTTTTGAGCCTCAATTTCAAAAAAAGTACTGTTTCCAAGATGAATTTTTATCTTTTCAAATAGCGGGCTTCCAATATTGTAGGTGGGAGAGCCTGGTGTTACCGGATAAAATCCCATAGCTGAAAAAACAACAAATGCTGTCATTCCGCCGCCATCTTCGTCTCCCGGAATTCCCATCAGATCGTTTCTGAACCATTGATCGAGTAATCCTCTGATTCTCTTCTGAGTCTTCCACGGTTCTCCGGCATAGTTATATAAGTAAGGGATGTGTAAGGATGGTTCGTTCGCCATGGAGAATTGTCCCACAATACCCGTATGGTCCGGTAATTGCGAATAAAAAGTATACTTATTTTTACCAAGTTGTTCACGGAATGTCTGATCCAGATTTTGTATGAATTTTTGGGGTGATCCCATTAATTGAATCAAATCAGCAATATTATGAGGTACATCCCAGCGGTAAATCCAACCGTTATTCTCTGCATAATAATTCCTTGCACCTTGTCCTCCCGAGTAACGATAATCGAAGGGTTCAATGAATTTTCCTTCTTTATCTTTAGGGTGGAAAAACGCTGTTCCGGAATTAAAAACATTCCGGTAATTGTATGAACGCTTTAGAAAAAAATTATAATCATCCTCTTTTCCTAACGCTTTTGCCAATTGAGATAAGCACCAATCGTCATAACAAGTGCCAAGGGTAACAGCTATCGGTTGTCTTTTTTCATGGGGATGAACTTCCTTTACATATTCTTCCTCTTCTGGCTGTAAAGCTGGGAAATACCCTTTTTCCTGATAGAATGTATCTAATTCAGTATTCGGTATTTGTTTCCATGGGAGAAGGCTCTTTTCTGTTAGTGCTCCTTTGCATGCATTATAGGCAGTTTCCAAATCAAAATCACGTAACCCTTTACTATAAGCATCACAAATAACCGCAACAGCATGATTTCCATTCATCCGGTGACTGTCACCTGTTACTTCCGGAAAGGTAGGCATCCATCCTTCCTTTGTTTGTTGAGCCATCCGAAGATAGGAATGAATCATTTCTGTTTCTATTTGGGGTTCTATTAATATACGCAAAGGATGTGTTGCCCGGTAAGTATCCCAAATCCAATCATCGGTATAAAAAGGAATACCCTTATCTTCATGTACTTGTCCGTCAAATGCACTGTAATAGTTGCCATCTTCCGATATATTAATCATCCGCTCATAAGTACGGTAAAGTGATGTATAGAAAACAACTTTGTCATTTTCGGAACCTCCCTTAACTTCTATTTTTCCGAGGGTTTCATTCCATTTATTTTTACCTTTCTGAGCTAAATCATCCACTTTATACGTATTAATTTCTCTTTTCAGGTTCTTTTTAGCCTGCTCTTCGCTTATAAATGAAATCCCATATCGGACATTCACCTCTTTGGCTGAAAAACCTAATACTATAGCCTCATTCTTACCTCCTGCCAATCGTTGATTATAATGGATTTCATTGTTTTTTATTACCCCGGAATTAACAATGGGTTGTTCCGCTTCAAGATATAAGTAAACTTTTGTAGGTCCATTTCCTATTATTTCATATCCGGAAACACCTCCTCCGGTTGTTTTCAAAGTCCCGTTACGACTGTTAATAATCAGCTGATTCGATACCCCATTTGCAAATTTTAAATTATAAAGTGCAGATTGATGTGACGGAGCAAAATCCACTTCTATTTTTGCTTCGTCCAAATAGACTGAATAACGGTAAGGAGTGACTCTTTCATTATCATAGGTGTAATTGATAACAGGAGAAAATGCATCCGAAAGTTCACTCTTCGGACTAATACTGAAAGCAGAGCGCCCGCGATGACTGGTAACGATTACAGGTAATCCAGAAATATAATCCGATGTATATTCTCTCCTTTCGGGATATATCCTCAACATGCTATTCGGCAAATGAACAGTCGGAAAGGTAGGTACCAACAAATGGCTGATATTTCCTATATAGGGATTAACATAATCTACGGGAGTATCCTTTACATGGACTTTATTACAAGATAACAGTGTGGCTATGGGTAGAACTGTCATCAGTAACAATAGATATTTTTTCATTTCTAGTTATTTAAAGGAGTTTATATCAGATGAAGCACTGTAATATTGAAGGAAAAACTCAAAATTTAATTGTATTAAATGATTTTGCCTTCACATTGAGACGAATCATTTTATCTTTATACCCGATATTTACTTCTTTATCAGTCTTTTCTTTGTTGACAACAATGACAACTACTTCTCCATCAGGATTCAAGAAAGCCAAATGATTCGAACTTTCATTAGTTACCAGTCTATAAGCACCTGGAACAACATATCTGCTGACATGTTTCATTATATAATATTCAGGATTGTATTTAACCTCTTTGGTTTCTTTGTTGATTGAAATAAGAGCATTCTGTTTCCAACCCCATGGGCTGACTCCGGCATGATCAAGCACCATATTCCAATAGGTGTAAACGTTAGCTCCATTCGTTAGATAATGATTAATAAGTCCCCAGGTATATTCTGCTTCCTTCCAGTCATTAGACCCGTTACCACATTCTGACTCAGTCTGTATGTATTTCAGATTGGGATATTCTTTACTGATAATAGGAATGGCTGCTTTTCCGGACCACTGAAATCCAACTCCTTTTATATATTTCGCAGCCTTTTCATTATTAAATGCAGTTCTTATGTAGTCTGCTATGCTTGTATTTATAGTACCGAAATAGATGTCAGCCTTTATACTATCTTCTTCGAATTTAGGTCCTAAAAAATCACTGATGAAGAATGCCAGGTCTTCAGACCTCCATTTACAACTTGGAAATACCTGGTTGGAACAGGGTTCGTTTTGTACATGAACTGCAGTAATAGGAACTCCTTCTTTTTCATAAGCCTGAATGAATTTTGTAAAGTACAGGGCATATGCTTTTAAGTAACCATTAAGCATTTTGAAAGCTGTAGCATCTTTCGTATTACTTCTCTCCGAAGGAAGTCCGTTAAATCCCTTTGTACTTGTAGTCGAAGCATAATGATTATTGGTTTTCATCCAAGCCGGAGGTGACCAGGGAGATGCAAAAAGCAGCATCTTCGGATTCTCTTTCTGAGCCGCTTTGATATAACGTAGAAGGATATGACGATCGCGGGCAATACTGAAATTAATCATATCAAAATCGTCTGCCACATCATTAAATGAATAAAAATTCAGTCCAAAGTCGCTCGCTCCCATAGGCATGCGATTGTAATTAAAATTAGCTTCCTGATGGCTGAAAAGGTCATGGATGATTTTATTTCTTTCAACTTCAGATAGTCCCATAAGCGCATCCCAACCCTGCTCATTGAAACATCCACCAAATCCATCAATTAGTTGGGCTTTTTCATCGCTAATTGTGATATCGAATGTTGTGCCGGAAGTTGCATTTTCTAACTTTGCCTTATTGGATGTTTGCCAACGATGATCGTTCGTGCTTGAAATCCATTCTACCCGTTGTGCATTTAAGGTTGTAACAAACAACAAGCTGATAAAAATTGCTTTGATTTTGTAATTCATGATCTTAATTTTAGCTATTGATAATAGTTGATTTATTTAGATTTATTTGTAATTTGGTTCACGACCCATCCTGATTATAAGCTTTCCTCCTCCCATAATATCCTTATGAGAGATAAAGTCGAAATCATATTTCTTTCCATTCAGTTCGACGCTTTGTATGTAGATGTTTTCCGGTGAATTATTAATGGTTTCTATCCTGAACTTTTTCCCGTTTTCGAGATTAATCGTCGCTTTGTCAAAAAGGGGACTGCCCAATATATACTGATCTGATGCCGTGAATACCGGATAAAAACCTAACGAGGACATAATATACCATGCCGACATTTGTCCACAATCTTCATTGCCGATAATTCCGTCGGGTTGATCGTGATAAAAATTTTTCATTATGTAACGGGCGAGCTGTGCTGTTTTCCACTGCTGTCCAATATAGGCGTACAGGTAAGCAATATGGTGACCCGGTTCATTACCATGTGCATATTGACCTATGCAACCGGTCAGATCTAACAAAACATCTTCGTCGTCTCCCGAATCAAGAGAGAAAAATGTGTTTAGCTTGTCTTCGAATGCTTTTTCTCCTCCCAAAAGTTCAATCAACCCTTCCACATCTTGAGGAACAAGCCACAAATATTGCCATGGATTTCCTTCTGCGTAATCTGTAGCCCAAGGCTTTTTCGATTTTATGGGATGGAAAACCGGGTTCCAACTCCCGTCGGCCATTTTTCCCCGGAAGAATCCAACTTCTTTATCATAATAGAGTTTGTAATTTTTAGATCTTTTGCTGAAGTATTCATAATCTTCGGTTTTACCCATTTCTTTTGCCATCCGGGCAATACTTGCACTACCTATTGCGTATTCGAGAGCAGTTGCCACTGGCCTGTTTTTCATTACATCAGAAGGTATTACTTTGAAATCACGGTCATAGTCCAGACCACGTATGTCGCTCATGGCAGCGGTTTTTAAGACCTGAAATGCTTTTTCGGGATCAAAACCCTTATTGCCTTTCAGATAAGCTTCGGCAATTACCTGAAAGCTATTGATTCCCACCATTGTTCCTGTATCATATCCGCGTAAATGCCAGATGGGTAAATAGCCGGTTTGATCGAAAACGGCCAGCATACTGTTCACAAAATCGGCAGTGCGCTTCTGGTCTATTATATTATATACAGGATGTGCCGCACGATAAGTATCCCAAAGCGAAAAAACAGTGTAATTATTGAATCCGGGTTTCTTATGCACTTTCCAATCCGAACCCATGTAATCGCCATTGTGATCGTTGAATAAAGACGGATGTATCATCAGGTGATACATAGCGGTATAAAATATCCGTTTATCGGATTCGTTTTGAGTTTCGACACTGATTTTTGATAACTCTTTATTCCATTTTTCATCTGCTTGTTTAACTGTTTTTTCAAAATTCCAGTCCGGAATTTCCGCTTTTATATTCATAAGGGCATTCCCTGAACTGACAGGAGATATCCCGACTTTCAGCGAAACAATTCCCGGAGATTTTGCAAAACAGATCAAGGCCTTGACGGATTTGCCTTTTCCTTTCTTTCCGGCAATGGGTGTTGTGTCGTCGTAAACTAAAAAATCATTGATCGGAACAGATGATCTGATGGCAAAAAACACCTGCTGTTTTTTTGCCCATCCTTCAGACGAACGGTATCCCTTTATCGTATATTTGTCAGCCAATTCTATATATGTATCAACCGACCTGTCGTTTATTCCTTCTTTCAGGTCGATGATGATACGGGCATTTTCTCCTTGTGGAAAAGTATACTTATGATAACCCACGCGCTCGGATGCAGTAAGTTCAACATCGATGTTGTAATCGTCGAGTTTTACACTGTAATATCCGGGTTTCACCTTTTCGTTTTCATGAGAAAACCTGGATGCATAACCGCTATAACGTTCTTTTTCTTGGCCCCTGTTCAGTTTTATATCTCCCATGTACGGCATAATCAGGATATCTCCAAGATCGCCTATCCCTGTTCCACTTAAATGCAGTTGGGAAAATCCGACTATTGCACTGTCCCGGTAGTTATACCCCGAACACCAATCCCATCCTTTGTAAAAGTTGGAAGGCCCAACCTGAACCGCACCATACGGTACATTAGCCCCGACAAATACATGGCCATGACCTCCCGAACCTATAAAAGGATCTACATAATCTGTTGGTTTTTGTGCCTGAATATTGAATAATACGCATAAACACACTGATAACATATAAATTTTCCTACTCAACTTCATCTTCTTTCTTATTTTATAAAGCCTTTATCGACAATCTTCTTTTATTTTATCCGGTAATTATCATGGTATAGAGTCCCAATTTACTGAATACTAGGCTTTCTTTAATTTGCCAATGATTTTTTGTGTGGATTTCTATTAATAATACGACAAATATACAGTCGGCTCTTTAGCATTACCTTTAGATAATCCTTAGAAAAAGAAAAAATATCGTTTTTACAGAAAGAAAGTGCATGTTCAGGAGCATAATCGTCCGTTTGGAAGCAAAAAAGCATAATCTATTGTGTGGTAAACCTAAGGCAGAACGGAAAGTTTTCGGTGGCAAATTTTTATGGATAGAGATTTTATGTATGATGAGGCTACCTCAAAAGTCTTTCATTTATTCTTACTTATTTCTCTCCCTCGAACTGGTTTTTAATGTTCAATCGAGCAAGAATGAATGACTTTTAAGCGTAGCCTCACTTCTTAGTTTTTATTTGCAGAAATTGTTTGTTTTGAGCGTGTTATTTCTTCATTTCTTTTACACCGTCTTTTACACTCTCTTTTACATCATTCCAGGTTTTCTTTACTGTATCGGTCCATTTCTTTTTATTGGTTTCCTATTTGCCGTATTGCTCTTCGTTCAATACTTTCTTAAGTTCGACATCGTAATCCTGGTCGTACTCTTCTGCGTTTTCTTTCGGATTATCACTCATACGTGTGACATAATCCAAATTAATCTTTTTTATTCTGGCAATCTGATCATTATTCAAAGCGCAATTTTCAGTTAACATTTCAGTATAATTTGTTGCCATTTCTTCTTTGCTCAAGTGTTTCATGTCTTTGTTTCTAAAAAAATTAATAATTAAAATTTACTTCCTTACTTAAAGTTCATCCACTTTGTCTTTTACATCTTTGGCAGCATCCCCAACTTTTTTCTTAGTTTTTTTCCAGGCATCTTTTAGATGATCCATCCATGTTTTCTTATTTTCTTCCCATTTTTGATATTGACTGTCAGTCAATATTTTTTTTAATTCAACATCTCTTTCCTTGTCGAGTTTTTTCAACTCTTCATCTGATACACCCTCCATTTTTCTTGCATAATCAAGATTGATTTGCTTTACCTTTGCTACCTGATCTTGTGTCAAAGACAAATTCTTCGTCATCATCTCCGTTTGTTTTGAAGCAAAATCATCCACGTCCTTTTTTGTTTTTGTAGAGGTTTGCGCTGTAACTGCAAAACAAAACATCAATCCAAAAAAGGATAACACAACTCTCCTAATCTTCTTTTGTTTCATAACATTGTTTATTAATTACTAATTCTCTTTTAAAACAAATCAACCTTTTGGCAATGTTTTATCTGAGATTGTTAATTAACTGATATTTAACATTTTGAAGAATTGTTTTACTTAATAAAATGAAGATAAGTCAGATGAATGTTTTTCTGATTGATTAAATTTAAGAGGCTGGAATAGAGCATAACAAACCGCAATAAGATGCTTTTCTTATTGTATTGGTTAGGGCTCTCTCAAAATCGATTCATTACCGGTATAATCTTTATAAAGTCGATCCGGCTGCTTGGTTGAATAAAATTACAATTCCTTCAATAGTTCTTTTACAGCTTTTTCCAATTGTTCGTCTTCTCCTTTAACTAATTTTTCCGGTGAGTTGGCTATTTTAAAATCAGGTTCCAATTGTTGATTTTCCAAATAAGAACCATCGGGAAGGCGATATCCGACAATGGGAATTCCGAAAACTAAAGAAGGATCCTGAAGTGTTTCCCAGGAAACACTGGTCATGGTTCCCGGAACAGGCATACCGACCAGTTTGCCGATACCCGTATGTTTATAGACCCAGGGAGAACCGTGAGCATTGGAATAATTAGCTTCTCCCATAATCATAATAGAGGCTTTATTCCAGCGGCGGCTGGGCATATCGCAGGATTCTTTTCCCCGGATCACCTGTGTGAAATATTTTTTACCGCTGAACAATACTTCGAGGTCTTCGTGTAACCGTCCGCCTCCGTTGAAACGGGTATCGATGACGATACCTTCCTTGTTGTTGAATTTTCCAAGAATATCCGAATAAATAGAACGGAAACTCGGGTCAGCCATGCTTTGGATGTGTACATAACCTAACCGTCCGTTGGAAAGACGCTCCACATCGGCTTCACGTTGCTTGACCCAGCGGTTGTAAAGCAAGTTGCTGAATACGCCGTTGGGAATGGGCTTGATTACTTCGTCCCAACGTTCGTTGGTGGCAGGATTGTAGAGAGAGATCAGTGTTCGCTCACCGGCTTTTTTATTCAGTACCGGGAAGTAATCCTGATGGGCAGAAACTTTTTCTCCGTTGATTTTTTCGATAATACAACCGGGTTTTGCTTTGCTTTCCGCGTTGTCGAAAGGTCCTTTTTCTACGACTTCATCGATCATTAATCCGTCTTTGTCATGGCTCCACGAGAAAAGAAGACCGAGGCTGGCTGTTGCATCCGGATTTTGAGGGGAGGGAGAATATCTTCCTCCGGTATGGGAGGTGTTTAATTCACCCAGCAATTCGCTGAGCAGTTCGGCAAAATCGAAGTTGTTGTTGATGTAGGGGAGGAATTTGGAATATGCTTTTTTCATCAGGTTCCAATCCACACCGTGCATGCTGGTTACATAAAAGCGTTTTTGTTCTTGCGTCCATACGTGGTTGAACATGTATTCACGTTCGGAAGCCAGGTCCAGTTCCATTTCGGCCCTGCAGGCAATGGGATCCTTTTTGCTGCTCGACAAGGTGATTTTTTGCATTCCTCTTCCCAGCAGGAACAGATTTTTAGCTTCTTTGTCCAACATTAAAGGAGAGTTTCCGGCTCCTTTGATTTCCAGTTTGGTTTCCCGGGTACGGCAATTGATCGACCATAAATCATAATCTTTTTCAAAGGCCGCCAGGTAGTAAAGTTTATCGCCTTCTCCGGTAAGAATAACATCTCCGAGGTCCGACGAATTGGGAGTGAGCCGCACAATGCGGTCTTCAATGTTTTTCAGTTCGACCAGGATTGTCTTATTTTCTTTTTTTACCGAATCCGTTTTATTTTCTTTTGTGTTTTTGTCACCTTTCGATTTTTCATCCTTTGCTTTCTCGTCTTTTGTTTTGTCGTTTTTATTCAGTTTTTCTTCTTCCTGCAACAGTTTGAAATCATCTTCGCTCAGACGGAATTTGTCGTAGGCCTTCTGATTCAGGAAAATAATCATGGCATCTTCCAATGAACCCCAGGAAGCATGGTTACGCATCCCGTAGCGTTCCGATTTGAACAGAATAGCATCGCCTCCCAGTACCCACCGGGGATTGTTGTTGGAATAACCGCTATTGGTCAGGTTATGAATCGTTCCACCGTTGGCGCTGACCAGGCCGATGTCGGAATAAGGTTCGTGCTGGTTGGCGGTATAAAGGATGGTAAACCATTTACTGTCGGGCGACCATTCATAATCGATCATTCCGGACGTATTGTATTGGTTGGATCCATCGGTAACCGGACGGGTCTTTTTTGATTCGATGTTATAAACCATCAACCGGGAACGGTCTTCGACAAATGCAATTTCTTTTCCGTCGGGCGAATACTTAGGCAGGAAGCGCTCGGTTGCAGCGGTTTTGAACAATGGTTCTTCTTCGATCAGTGTAGCGCTGAAAAAATAAGGCTCTTCTTTCCGGCTGACTTGAGCTGTGTAAATGTTCCAGGTACCTTCTCTTTCGGAAGCATAGATCAGTGTTTTTCCGTCGGGGGAAAAGTTGACCATATCTTCCTGGGCTGCTGTCCGGGTAATTCGTTTGGTGTATTTATAATCAACTGAAGTGACAAATATTTCTCCCCGCATGACTACCGCAACCTGTTTTCCGTCGGAAGAGACAGCCTGGGCATACGTTCCCCTGTTGAATAAAACTTCTTTGTCGTCCTGTTTATTTTCTTCAGTGATGCTGATGTTTACTTTCTGAGGTTTTCCATTGGCTTGTTGGGTATAGATTTCCCCGTCGTAGGTAAAACATAAAGTTCCGTTTTGGGCCATGCTGAGGAATCGTACCGGATGTGTTTTGAATGAAGTGACCTGGGTTGTTTGGGCCGGGTTGTTAACGTCAAAAACATGTACATTGTATGATCCGGAACGCTCGCTCAGGAAATATACCTTATTGTTGTCCGGACTCAACACGGGGTTGGTGTCTTCACCAGGATCCGTGATCAGGGACCGGAATTGCCGGGTGGTCGTATCATACATCCAGATATCCCGGGTTACGGCTGATGTATGATGTTTTCTCCAGGTATTTTCCTGTCCTTTCCGATCCTGGAAGACAAATTTTTTTCCGTCTTTGGTAAAAGTAATATTTTCGGCAGGAGTAGCGATGATTTGTTCCGGTCGCCCGCTGCTGACAGGCACCTGGTAAAGCTCGGTCATGACTCCGGAAGGAAAAGCTGCACTTTGGGCCGGAGCCTGAATTTTACCTCCGAATACCACATAGTTGCCATCCGGAGTAAAGGAATAGGGGTATTCATTTCCTGAAAAAGTAGTCAGCCGGGTCGGAGTTCCGCCGCCGGACGAGGTCAGGTAAATATCAAAATTCCCGTTCCGGTTGCTGGCAAAAGCGATGTGTTTCCCGTCGGGTGACCAGACCGGCATATAATCGTAGGCTTCATGCATGGTAACGGCCTGTGCATTTCCTCCGGAGGCCGGAACTTTGTAAATGTCTCCTTTGTATGAAAAAGCGATTTCTTTACCGTCGGGTGAAATGGAAGCATACCTCAGCCAAAGAGGATTGGAATAAAGGACTCCGCATGACAGAATGATGCCTGCAATAAACGAACTAATGAATTTCATGGAACAGATTAAATTAAATAATGAGGACAAAGATACATTTTTCTATCTTATTGCAAATAAAAAGGAACTGACAATTTGGCATATTTTAAACATTGGCTGAAACTTTGTTGTTACAAAAACAGAAAGGAGATAAAAAAATATGAACTTTAACAATTTTACGATTAAGTCACAGGAGGTCATTCAAAAAAGTATTGAACTGACCCGGAATAAAAATCAGCAATCCATTGAGCCGGCTCACCTGATGAAAGCTATTATGCTGGAGGCGGATAGCATTGCTAATTTTCTGCTTCAGAAGTTGGGAGTAGCTATACCCAATATCCAGCTTGTTTTGGACCGGGAAATCGATTCCTACCCCAAAGTTTCAGGTGGAGAGCCATACCTTAGCCGCGAAAGTAATGCTGTCTTGCAGAAAGCCATCGATTATTGCCACAAAATGGGCGATGAATTCGTTTCTGTCGAACACATTCTTGTCGCACTATTAACGGAAAAGAGCACGGTGTCTTCCTTGTTGAAAGATGCGGGAGTTACGGAAAAAGGCCTGATGGCAGCTATTAATGAATTACGGAAAGGAAATAAGGTTACCAGTCAGTCGGCTGAAGATACCTATCAATCCCTGTCGAAATATGCGATCAACCTGAATGAACGGGCTCGTTCGGGCAAGTTGGACCCTGTGATCGGACGCGATGAAGAAATCCGCCGGGTATTGCAGATTTTGAGCCGGAGAACGAAAAACAATCCGATACTGGTCGGTGAGCCGGGGGTTGGTAAAACAGCTATTGCCGAAGGTATTGCTCATCGTATTGTTCGGGGAGATATACCGGACAATTTGCGTTCCAAGCAAATTTTTTCCCTGGATATGGGAGCCTTGATTGCTGGTGCCAAGTATAAAGGGGAATTCGAAGAACGATTGAAATCGGTAGTAAATGAGGTGGTCGGTTCGGATGGAGAGATCATTTTGTTTATCGACGAAATTCATACCCTGGTCGGTGCAGGAAAGGGGGAAGGGGCCATGGATGCTGCGAATATTCTGAAACCGGCTCTGGCACGCGGTGAACTGCGTTCGATCGGAGCTACGACCCTGGACGAGTACCAGAAGTATTTCGAAAAAGACAAAGCCCTGGAACGCCGTTTCCAGATGGTCATGGTGAATGAGCCGAGTGAAGCCGATGCTGTTTCCATCTTGCGCGGATTGAAAGAAAAGTATGAGAATCACCATAAGATACGGATCAAAGACGATGCGATCATAGCATCGGTACAATTGTCGAGTCGTTATATTACGGATCGTTACCTTCCGGACAAGGCTATCGACCTGATGGATGAAGCTGCCGCCCGTTTGCGCATGCAGGTGGATTCGGTCCCGGAAGCACTGGATGAAATTTCCCGGCGGATCACCCAGTTGGAAATTGAAAGGGAAGCCATACGGAGGGAAAATGATACGGCCAAATTAGAGTACCTGAATAAAGAAATAGCAGAACTGAAAGATGAAGAATCCCTGTTCAAAGCCAAATGGGAATCCGAAAAGGAAATCATCAATAAAATTCAGCAGAACAAAATCGATATGGAAGACCTGAAGTTTCAGGCTGACAAGGCGGAACGGGAAGGTTATTACGGAACAGTCGCCGAAATCCGTTATGGTAAATTGATGGAAAAAGAGAAAGAAATCGAAAAATTCCAGCAAGAACTGAATTTGATGCAGGGCCAGCATGCCATGATCAAAGAGGAAGTGGATGCCGACGATATTGCGGAAGTAGTTTCCAAGTGGACGGGAATACCTGTAGGGCGGATGATGCAAAGCGAAACAGAAAAACTATTACACCTGGAAGAAGAATTGCATAACCGGGTAGTAGGGCAGGAAGAAGCAATCGCTGCCGTTTCGGATGCTGTTCGCCGGAGTCGCGCCGGTTTGCAGGACCCTAAGCGTCCGATTGGTTCGTTTATCTTCCTGGGTACTACCGGGGTCGGTAAAACGGAGCTGGCTAAAGCATTGGCTGAATACCTGTTTAACGATGAAAACCTGATGACCCGTATCGATATGAGCGAGTATCAGGAGAAGTTCAGCGTGACCCGCCTGATCGGTTCTCCTCCCGGATATGTGGGATACGAAGAAGGAGGACAATTGACGGAAGCAGTTCACCGGAAACCGTATTCAGTGGTTTTATTCGATGAAATAGAGAAGGCGCATCCGGACGTGTTTAATATTTTGCTGCAGGTGTTGGATGATGGACGGTTGACGGACAATAAAGGTCGTGTGGTGAATTTTAAGAATACGATCATTATTATGACTTCCAATATGGGTTCATCTATTATCCGGGAAAACTTTGAGAAAATGGATGATTCCAACAGGGAAGAAGTGATTGAAGATACGAAACAGGAAGTTCTGGGATTATTGCGGCAAACGATTCGTCCCGAATTTCTGAACAGGATCGACGAAATCATCATGTTTACTCCATTGAAGGAAGAGGAAATCCGTCAGATCGTTCAGTTGCAATTAAATGCGGTTCAAAAGAGCTTGGCAGATAATGGTTTTGTCCTTCAATTTACGGATGCAGCGTTGGATTTGATTGCCGAGGAGGGTTTTGATCCCCAGTTCGGAGCAAGGCCTGTCAAACGGGTGATTCAACGGAAAGTGCTGAATCCGCTTTCGAAATCGATCCTGGCTAAGGAGGTCAATCCCAATAAACCAGTGGTGATTGATGCCGTTGAAAAAGAACTGGTTTTTAAAAATTAATTTTATATCAAACTATCGTTAAATTAACCATAAATGCTTTCCGGGTTGCAATTATTTTTATAACTTGCAACCCGGTTCCTTTTGGGGATTCTATATTATATAACAGTAATCTAATTATCATGAAAAAATCTCTTCTTTTTTTATTGTCTCTGATTGTTTTCTTTTCTTGTAGTAAAGAAAATGATGAAGATCAGAACCTAAGTTCATTGTGCCTGATAACAAAAATGACGTTCGAGGTTTCCCAAAACCCTTCCTTCCTCTATGATATAGAAGCCGAGATTGACCAGACCGTTCGGTCTGTTTATGTTGAAATTCCTTTTCAGGTTGAGATGAGTCAGCTTCATCCGACGATCGAATACAGCAAGGGTGCTAAAATGGATCCGACGATAACCGTGATTAACGGAAATGAGATATCCTGGATCAGCTTAGTGGCTGAAGATGGAAAAACCCGGGCGAACTACAAGGTGGAGATCGTTCAGACCTTAGGAAAAAAACCGGTTCTTTCCAAATTGCTAATCGACGGAGTACCTTGTCCTTTTGATGGTTCGTCCAATACATTTTACTATCCTGCCAAATTAGACGGTACTTCTTCTGCTGTAAGAAAAATTGAATATGAAGGTACGGACTTGTATTCGTTAAAAATTGCAGATAAGGATGTGGCGAACGGTTCTTCCCTGACTTTCAATTCTTTCAAACCTAAAGATAAGTATTCAGTTGCTATCTTTAATGAAGAGGGCCGATCGGGTAATGCAGCTTCCTTAGTAATCGCCGGGACGCCTCTGGTCAATATATACTCTGAAAATACGATTGTCGATGAACCTAAGGTTTCCTGTGATTTTTCGCTGATTGATCCGGAAGCCAGGAATAGTGTAACAATTAACAAGGTAACCACATCCAATATGGTATACCTGAATACTGAAGCCGGCATTGAATTCCGGGGCGCTTTGTCTCAAAGCTTTGAGAAAAAATCATTTGGGGTTGAGTTGTGGGGTGATATGGAGGCTGATGGAGCCAGGCTTTTGGGGTTGAGAGAGGATCAGGACTGGATTCTGGATGCTATGTTTATTGACCAGGCCCGGATGCGTAACCGGGTTCTGACTGATGTCTGGAACGAGATGAACAACGTTCCTCATTTTGCTTCCGAACCGGAAGCGGTTAACGGAACCCGTGGTTTTCTTGTCGAAGTATTTCTTAATAACAAGTATCATGGCATGTATTGTATGACGGAAAGGGTCGATCGTAAGCAGCTTAAATGTAAAAAGTCCGGAGGACAGGTGTTCAAGTCGGCTGCTCATATCCAGGATGCCTTCAGGAACAAGTCTTCGATGCCGGCCAGTGGAACTATGGAATGGAAAGGTTTTGAAGTGGATTATCCCAAAGCCAAAGACGGAGTTGTCGACTGGAAATGGATGCATGCTTTTACTCAATTGATTGCAACCGGAACAGACCAGGAGTTCAAGGATAATATTTTCAAGCTGATGGATAAAAATAATTATGTCGATTATTTTATCTTCCTGCAGTTCTGTTATGGTTGGGACAATTCGACGAAAAACATTTTCTGGTCGATCTATAATACCACCTCGACCGGAAAAGAAAAAATATTCCTGACCCCCTGGGACCTGGATGCTACGATGGGAGCGGGTTGGGGTAACGGCACCCGGGTTGGGAATCCGGATATTGGTTCGAGTTTAATGATTCTGGGTCCTGGTACCGATGCGGAAAAAAGCAGCCACCTGACACATCGCTTGCTTGCGCTTAACCCGGATAATTTCAAGGGAGCTGTAAAGACGCGTTGGAATGAGTTGAAATCGAAAGTGCTGTCAATGGATAATTTATCCAGGAAACTGAATGCTTATCGCGATATTCAGATCAATTCAGGAGCCAGTCAGCGTGAAATCAACCGATGGGTTCATGCAGGTAGCAGGTATGAGGATGTGGATAAGGAAATTACTTATATCACGAACTGGATGACTACCCGTATCGCCAACTTAGATGCGGTGCTGCAAACGTATTGAGGTTACTTGGGTGCCCTTTTGTAGAGGTAGGCTGCAATGAAAGCATAGAGCACATTCGGAATCCATACGGCTACGAAAGGACTTACTAATCCTGATATGGCAAAAGAAGAAGATATTTGCATAAACAGGATGTAAGAAAAACTCAACAGCAATCCCATTCCGATATTAAATCCCATTCCTCCTTTGATTTTCCGTGAAGACAGTGAAACTCCGATAATGGTGAGAATGAATGCCGCAAATGTCATGGAAAAACGTTTGTGGTATTCGATCTCAAAGAGTTGAATATTACCGATTCCTCTCTTTTTTTGCCGGTCGATGTATTTTTTTAATGCAGGAGTTGTCATTTGCTCGCAATCATTGATTGATATCATGAAATCGGAAGGAATGATTTTCAGGATGGTATCCGTTTTTTCACCCATCTTAATTTCTTCTTTCATTCCGACAAAATCACGGATCAGGTATCGGTTGAGGGTCCAGTGATAGGCGGAATCCCAGACAATATTCTGAGCTGTTAACCGGGAAACCAGTTCTTTTCCGTCAAATTTTTCCAGCGAGAAACGATAGCCTGTCCGGGTTTGGTTGTCGAACCGGTCGAAATAGGCTATAATCCCGGGTTCCACTTCCAGTTGAATATTGGAAGCATAATCGACTTTTTTATTCCTTACATACTTATTCTCAAAGTCAATCCGGATTACATTTCCCGGAGGAATGATGAAACTGTTGAGTAAAAAAGTGGCAATAGCTATGATAGTTGCAGATATGATATACGGCCGCAGTAACCGGTCGAAACTAATTCCTCCGGATAACATGGCTATAATTTCCGAATTATCAGCCAGTTTTGAAGTGAAAAAGATAACGGCAATGAACGTAAACAGGGGGCTGAAGAGGTTTACAAAATAAGGAATGAAATTGGCATAATAATCAAAAAAAATGGCGTGGGCCGGAGCTGATGATTTGATAAAATAGTCCATCTTACTGTTGAAATCAAACATCATTACAATGGCAATGATCAGCATGATGACGAACAGGTATGTCCCTAAAAATTTCTTTATAATGTACCGGTCGATGATTTGAAGCGGTTGCAGCCAACTGAAATTTCTCTTCATTGTGTCAGATTCTTTGCTGGATTTTAGGTATCATTGTTTTTTTCCATGTGCTGAAATCTCCGGCAATAATGTGCTTTCGCGCTTCTTTAACCAGCCACAGGTAAAAGGCTAGGTTGTGAATGGAAGCAATCTGCAACGCCAGGATCTCGTCCGTTATAAACAAATGACGAAGGTACGCTTTTGAATACAAATTATCAACAACAGAGGCTCCGTTTTCTTCGAGAGGAGAAAAATCAGCTTCCCATTTTTTGTTTCGCATATTCATAATCCCTTCTTTGGTAAATAGTTGTCCGTTTCTTCCATTGCGGGTAGGCATGATACAGTCGAACATATCAACTCCCCGATCGATAGCCTCGAGCAGATTAGCCGGAGTCCCTACACCCATCAGGTACCGGGGTTTATCGTTGGGTAATATTTCGTTGACGATTTCGATCATTTCGTACATTTTTTCCGTAGGTTCTCCTACGGCCAATCCTCCGATGGCATTTCCTTCTGCTCCTTTGGATGCTACATTTTCAGCTGCCTGTATACGCAGGTCCTTGTATACACATCCCTGAACGATTGGAAACAGACTCTGCCGGTATCCGTATTTTCCTTCTGTTCCGTTAAACTGATCGAAGCAACGGTCAAGCCATCGTTCGGTCAGTTCCAGGGATTTTTTTGCATAGCTATAATCGGCATCACCCGGCGTGCATTCGTCGAAGGCCATTATGATATCAGCTCCGATGCTGCGTTGAATATCCATTACTTTTTCAGGAGTAAACAAATGCTTGGAACCGTCGATGTGCGACCTGAATTCGGCTCCTTCTTCTCTGAGCTTCCGGTTGGCGGCCAGAGAAAAAACCTGAAACCCTCCGCTATCGGTCAGGATTGGTCTGTTCCAACCGTTGAATTTATGCAAACCTCCGGCTTTTTCAAGGATTTCGATTCCCGGTCTCAGGTATAAATGGTATGTATTTCCCAGGATGATCTCAGCCTTAATATCTTCTTTTAATTCAGTAAAATGAACCGCCTTCACCGTGCCTTGCGTACCGACAGGCATAAAAATCGGTGTTTCAATGGTTCCGTGATCAGTCGTGATCAGGCCGGCTCTGGCTTGAGAGCTGGGGTCTGTATATTGCAGTTGAAAATCCATTCATGAAAATTTTCGCAAAGGTACGATTTTCCTTTGTAAAGTAAGATCTTCTTTTTCTTTAAAAAATATATCCGATTTTGAGGTGAGTGATTTTGATATTGTCGTTATAAGGCCGCTCTTTGAATTCAGGATTTTCATAACCGATACGCAGGAGAATGGCATTTTCATTTTTTAAAAGATAATTAATACCAATGGCTGCATACCAGCCCATGAACCAATCCTGAGGTAAAAGTTTGTCCTTGGTTGTTTCCGTTTTTACTGATTGTTCATATCCCCTGGTTTCATTATAGAATGTACTGGAAGGATTAAACAAGTGTGTAATGCTATATCCTGCTTCAATGGTAGGACAAATTTTTCCCGAAGGATATGTGTATTTGAATCCTAATTTTGCATTGGCAGAAAATGCTTCAAATGTATATTTCTGATAGGTTTTGGCGGTTTCGTATATTCTTTCGGTTTCTCCTTTGATTTCGGATAATGAGGCATCAACTTGTAAACTGAGTGATTTGAGAAGACGGGGGCTTGATACATTAAACTGACCACCGATACAGGGGAATAGCGATTCCGGATTGTAGAAACCGGGGAATTCTCGTTGTTTAAAACAATAACGTTGCAATTGCAAACCGGCATATACAGAAAATTCGACTCGTATGTATTGTTTTTTATAATCGTTTTCAAATTCAATGCATTCATTCCCCGGCGTACAGGTCAGTTCGCTGTATTTTTTTGCCAATAAAATCATGTCTTTCCTGTCGAAACGAATACTGTTCAGGTTGCGGGTAAGGGTAGGATAGTCCTGAAATATCAGATTCAGAACCCCCTTGTAATTATTGTCTTTCTTTACTTTGTCATCAATAATACGGTCCGGCCTTTTCGTTACAGGATACATAATACCTTCCGTATTTTCAAAGAAGTAATAATTTTGTTGTGAAACAGGTTCCGAGTAAAAATACAGGTTCATCGTGCCTTGTACCAGAAACTCCAGAAATACGATCCGGGAAAGATTATTGATTGTGATGTTATGGGGTATATAATATTTTCCCACCTCTTCAAACCGGTATCCGGCAATTTCTCCGGGATAATACAATTTTTCCGTCTCATGAGCGGATGTTTTGAACCGGCACATACTACAATTGCTGTAATCCAGTCTGAAATCGATCCAGCCTTGAATGGTGTCGTTTTCGTTCGTTATTATGTATCCTTTTTTGAAGTTACTCTGAGCATAAATCAGTGAGGGTAATGATAATAAAATCAGAACAATATATTTTGCTTTCATGTGATATCTATTTTTTGTAGTCATTGTTGTAGATTATTAATTCTCCCTGTAGTATCACTTTGTCGTCGGATATGACACCATAGATGACTTTAACGGATTCTACAGCCTGTGGTATTTTGGCTTTAGGAAAATAGATTGTCTTCTGATCCTCCGAGTATTCATGTGTCAGGTCCATCCATATAGCAGACTCTTTTCCAATTAATGTAACTTTTCTGTTGAAGGTAAGGAATGGTATATCAGCAGGGAAACTTGTGCGGTTATCCTTTCCGATGTAATCGATTAACCTGACATAAGGTCCTGGGTCCTGAGTAATAACGATTTCGTGGTAAAGTCCGTATTTTCCTTTTATTTTAATCGTACCCGTCCGTTCGGTGGGATCATCGTTTTCTTTGTAATTGATGATCAGCTCATTTCCGTATTTGATCGTATATTCGATCCAGTCGGTGGTGTTTTCTACTTCAAATGTAGTATTGGTTTTAATAAGAGTGTTAATGGTTCCGGCAATGTTTCTGACACTGACCTTATTGATGTCAATAATAAGGTATGAACTTTCGGAAATGGTTTTAAGCGGTTGGTTGATTTTTTTATGGTCTCCGTCCATCAGTGTGAAATACTGGGATGAAGAGGAATATCCTTCTTTACTGATCGACAGAAACCCGGTCCCTCCCTGGCCGAGCGAAATTCTGAAGTTTCCGTTAGGGTCTGTCTTTTCCGTGTAGTTAGTTGTTCCAAAACTTAAGAGGATGTCGGCATCCGGAAGCCCGGCACCGGAAGTGTTGGTTATTTTTCCTGAAACAATGACGGTATCATCCGTTAGCTCCGTGCAAGAACTTAGTGAAGCGATTACAACTAATAAAATAAACCAAAGGTAAATTGAGTGTCGTGACATAAGTTAACATGAATAAGGTTTATATATAAAACGAAAATAGTGTAAATTATTGTTTGTTAGCTGATAAAATACAAAAAGTCAGAACATAATCCGTCTGCGCCAGGTAGTGTATGGTAAAAGAATAATTGTTTTCCGTGCGGGTTTCAAATGCGGAAAAAGAATCCAGCTTGTTAAGGACCGGTTTGAATGGCCGGATGTGTAGTTGTTGTCTGAATTCTACATTTTCAACACCCAGGGTTTTGAATAACGTTTCTTTAGCAGACCAATGCAATAGCAGATGAATGTCCTCCATTTCGTTATCCAGATCAGCCTCTTCTTTTTCATTCATAAACCGGCTTCTGATTTTCCGGATTCGTGGAGAAAGATACTCCATATCGATTCCTACGGGATGATGAGGGTCGAGAATAATGGCTACATATCCCCTGGTATGGGTAATGCCGATCTGGAAAGAATGGTCGGACAAATAGGGCTTTCCGGCCGGAGTATAGCAGATTTCCTTTTCTTCTTCCAACAGCTCTTTCAGCAATACCCGGACTGTCAGCCATTCTTGTTTCCTGTGTTCCTGACTCATGGATTGAATCGAAGGCAGGTACAGATCATGCCTCTCCAGCATAGAGAGAAGTTCTTCCGAAGATTCCAGGATTGGACGAACCCCCCAACGGGCATGCTGCAGTAGATTGGATTTACTCATTATGCAAAGATAATAATATTTTTTAAAAAGTCATTTTTTAAAACAAAAAGAAAATAATATTGTTTTATTTAAAAGAAAATGGTTATATTTGTAGGATATTTTGATTTTTATGTAACTATGAACAATAAAAAACGCTCAAAAAGACATTATGAAATTTATTAAGATGCACGGAACCGGAAATGATTACATCTATATGGATTGTTTCAAGGAAAAAGTAGAGCATCCGGAAGTATTGGCTGTTAAGCTGAGTAATAGGCACAAGGGGATAGGATCGGATGGTTTGGTATTAATCCAGCCATCCGATTTTTGCGATTTTAAGATGCGTATGTTTAATGCTGATGGCTCTGAGGCACAGATGTGCGGGAATGCTTCCCGGTGTGTAGGTAAGTATGTTTACGATTCCGGATTGACTACTAAAACTTCGTTAACGCTGGAAACAAAAGCGGGAATAAAAAGGTTACAGCTTTATACTCAGGGCGGGAAAGTCATGAGTGTAAAGGTTGATATGGGAGAACCGGAGGTTCAATCGGTGAATCACCGGGTTAATTTTTCTCCGGAAGAATTTGCAATTACCTGTATATCTATGGGTAATCCTCATGCGGTATTGTTTATGTCGTCCATTGATGATTTGCTGTTGAGTGATATCGGCAAAAGAATCGAGTATCATCCGATGTTTCCGGAACGTACCAATGTCGAATTTATTGAAATTCTTTCTCCGGAGGAGGCCCGGATGAGGGTTTGGGAACGGGGTTCCGGTGAGACGCAGGCTTGTGGAACAGGTGCCTGTGCTGCGTTGGTTGCCGGGGTTATTAACGGTTTGTTGGACAGGAAGGCCGTAATTCACCTGTTGGGAGGTGACCTTGAGGTGGAATGGAGCAGGGAAGACAACCGGGTGTACCTGACCGGAGATGCCGTCCGGGTGTTTGAAGGAGAATGGGTGGATGAGAATTAAGAATTAAAAATTAAGAGTTAAGAATTAATACAATGACTTTGATTAATGAATATTTATTGAGATTGCCCGGGAATTATTTGTTTTCGGAGGTGTCGAAAAAAGTGAAGAAATACAGGGAGCTTCATCCGGATGCCCGGGTGATCAGTCTGGGGATCGGAGATGTGACGCGTCCGCTGGCTCCGGCTGTGATAGAAGCCATGCACCGGGCTGTCGACGAAATGTCCCGGGAGGAAACACTGAGAGGATATGCTCCGGAGACCGGTTATCCTTTTTTGATCGATGCGATTATCCGGAATGATTTTCAACCACGGGGTATAACATTAGATGAAGACGAAATTTTTGTCAGTGACGGGGCGAAAAGCGATACGGGAAATTTCGGAGATATATTAAGTGCCGAGAATACGGTAGCTGTGACGGATCCTGTTTACCCGGTATATATCGATAGCAACGTTATGGCAGGCAGGGCCGGTTATTTCAGAAACGGAGCCTGGAATAATGTTACATATTTACCTTGTACGCCGGAAAATCAGTTTGTCCCGGAGTTACTTACCAAACGGGTAGATATGGTCTATCTGTGTTATCCGAACAACCCGACAGGTACTACATTGACTAAAAAACAACTGGAAGAATGGGTGAATTATGCCCTGAGTAAAAACGTACTGATCTTGTTTGACGCTGCTTATGAGGCTTTTATCTCGGAAGATGGTGTTCCTCACAGCATTTATGAAATAGAAGGAGCAAAAGAGGTTGCGGTAGAATTTCGTAGTTTTTCCAAAACGGCCGGGTTTACCGGAGTAAGATGCGGATATACAGTTGTACCCAAAGCATTGAAAGTGTCGGACCGTTCCGGACGGTTACATGCCCTGAATGCATCCTGGCGCCGCAGGCAATCGACCAAGTTCAACGGTACTTCTTACATTACCCAGCGAGGAGCGGAAGCCATCTATTCCCCGGAAGGAAAAATGCAGGTAAGGGAGACCATTCAGTATTATATGGAAAATGCCCGGTTGATTAAAGAGGGCCTGGAATCTGTGGGTCTGACGGTTTATGGAGGGATCAATGCTCCTTACCTGTGGATGAAAACGCCCAACGGTATGTCATCCTGGAGTTTCTTCGATCGACTGTTGAATGAAGCTCAGGTAGTAGGTACGCCGGGCGTGGGTTTTGGAAAAAACGGAGAGGGATTTTTCCGTCTGACTGCCTTCGGAAAAAAAACAGATACATTGGAAGCTATTGAACGAATAAAAAAAATGAATCTTTGAGATTTTAGTATTATTTTTGCATCGAAGATTTTTAACGCATAGATTCAAGTATCAAAATGTCCAACTTAAGATTTAAGGCCGTAGAAGAGGCTTACAGCAGAAAGGCCCGGGAAGTGGAAGCCCCGGCAGGGAAAACGTCCGAGTATTTCGGGAAGTATGTTTTTGACCGTAATAAAATGCGAAAATACCTCTCTCAGGATACACTGAAGTTGGTTTTGAATGCAATAGACAAAGGTGAGCCTCTGGATCGCTTTGTAGCAACACATGTAGCTGCCGGAATGCGTATGTGGGCCATGGAAATGGGTGCTACGCATTATACGCACTGGTTTCACCCGTTGACCGACGGAACGGCAGAAAAGCACGATGCTTTTGTGGAATTCGACGGTCATGGAGGGATGATCGAAGAGTTTTCCGGCAAGCTGCTGGCTCAACAGGAGCCCGATGCTTCCAGCTTTCCGAACGGAGGTATCCGCAATACATTCGAAGCTCGCGGTTATACAGCCTGGGATCCGTCTTCTCCTGCTTTTATTGTGGATGATACCTTGTGTATCCCCACGATTTTCATTTCTTATACCGGAGAGGCCCTGGATTATAAAACACCTTTGTTGAAATCCATCAATATCCTGGATAAAGCGGCTGCAGAAGTCAGTCATTATTTTGATAGGAGCGTGAAAAAGGTTACTACTTTTCTGGGCTGGGAACAGGAATATTTCCTGGTCGATGAAACACTTTACTCCGCTCGTCCGGATCTGGCGTTGACCGAACGTACTCTTATGGGACACGAAAGCGCCAAAAATCAGCAGTTGGACGACCATTATTTCGGAGCGATCCCGACCCGGGTTTCCGCTTTCATGCGTGAATTGGAATTTGAATGTTATAAACTGAGCATTCCCCTGAAAACGCGTCATAACGAGGTGGCACCCAATCAGTTTGAGCTGGCACCTATTTATGAGGAATGTAACCTGGCCGTCGACCATAACCTCCTGTTGATGTCGGTGATGAAACGGGTGGCAGAACGTCATAAATTTAAAGTATTACTGCACGAAAAACCGTTTAAGGGAATCAACGGCTCAGGAAAACATTGCAACTGGTCATTGGGTACCGATACGGGTGTAAACCTCATTGCTCCGGGTAAATCCACGGAAAGTAATTTGAGATTCATTACGTTCATTACGAACGTGATGATGGCCGTTTACAAAAACAATGCGTTGCTGAAGGCCAGTATTTCGTCGGCTACCAATGCTCACCGCCTGGGTGCTAATGAAGCTCCTCCTGCTATTATTTCCGTCTTTCTGGGGAGTCAGATTTCTGCGTTGCTCGATGAACTGGAAAACAGCAGTGGTATTAAAGATATTATTTTCAAGGAAAAATCAGGAACCCGTCTGTCTCTGAATCATATTCCGGAATTGCTGATCGATAATACCGACCGGAACCGGACTTCTCCATTTGCTTTTACGGGTAACCGCTTTGAATTCCGGGCAGTCGGTTCTTCGGCCAACTGTGCGGCAGCCATGCTGGCTTTGAACTCGGCGGTAGCTCACCAGTTGATTCAATTCAAACAGGAGGTGGACGCTCTGATTCACTCGGGAAAAGAGAAAAACGAGGCTATTTTCACGATTGTTCGTAAATACATTAAGGAGTCCAAAGCGATTCGCTTTGACGGAAACGGTTATGGCGACGAATGGAAAGAAGAGGCAGCCCGCCGTGGTTTGGATTGTGAGACTTCAGTGCCGCATATTTATGATGCTTACCTGACCCCATCAACCATAGCGATGTTTTCTGAAACTAAAGTGTTGAATGAAAAAGAACTGCATGCACGCAATGAGGTAAAGTGGGAGCAATATACAAAAAAAATCCAGATCGAGGCCCGGGTATTGGGAGATCTGGCCATGAATCACATTATTCCCGTGGCTACCCGGTATCAGGGGTCGTTGTTGGATAATGTATACAAGATCAAATGCCTGTATGAAGAGGCTAAGGCTAAGGAAATTGCCGGCCAGGATATGGTAATTATTGAAGATATTGCTTTCCATATCAATCATATAAAAACCAAAGTGGATGCGATGGTGGAAGCGCGTAAAGTCGCTAATAGAGTCGAAAGTGAAAGGGAAAAGGCGATTGCTTACGGCCAACAGGTGGCTCCTTTCCTCGATGAGATTCGTTATCATATCGATAAGCTGGAACTGACGGTCGATAATGAAATGTGGACCTTGCCGAAATACAGGGAACTTTTGTTTATCAGATAAAATAATAATAAAGGGCAGTGCGAACTGCCCTTTTTCATTCGTGAAATTATGTCGGAAATATTGAAACATGAATGCGGTGTGGCCATGGTGCGCCTGCTGAAACCGATGGAGTATTACATTGAAAAATATGGTACCTGGAGGTACGGGTTAAATAAATTGTATCTTTTGATGGAAAAACAGCATAACCGAGGACAGGAAGGAGCGGGGATCGGTTGTGTTAATTCCCTGGCGGTTCCCGGTACGGAATATATTTTTCGCGAACGGGCGTTGGGCAGTAATGCGATTCAGGAGGTATTTGAAGCCGCTCATATTGCCTCTCAGCAGGTTCCTGACGATTATTCCGGTAATGATATTCCCTTTTATGGGGAGGCTTACATGGGTCACTTACGATACAGCACGACTGGTCGTTCGGGAATTTCTTACGTTCATCCTTTTCTGCGCCGGAACAACTGGCGTTCCCGGAGTCTGATGCTTTGCGGTAATTTTAACCTGACGAATGTGGATGAGATTTTCCGGCAACTGATTGCCCAGGGGCAGCATCCCCGGTTGTATTCCGATACGCTGATGATGCTGGAAATGATGGGAAATTACCTGGACCGCGAGGTTCAGCACCTGTATGAATTATATAAACTGAAAATAACGGACGGTCAGGAGCGGAACCGGACTATTGCCGATAACCTGGATCTCGCTCATGTGTTGCGTCGTTCCTGCCAGACATGGGATGGGGGCTATGTCATTTGCGGGCTTACCGGCAATACGGACTTATTTGCTTTTCGTGATCCCTGGGGTATTCGTCCGGCTTTTTATTATGCTGACGACGAAATTGTTGTGGTGGCTTCCGAACGTCCGGTGATCCAGACTGTATTGAATGTGTCTGCTGTGCAGGTACAGGAAGTGCTTCCCGGACAGTCATTGATTGTCCGGAAAAACGGGTCACTGCTGTTGGAGCAGATCCGGGAGCCGGAAAACGTGAAACCATGCTCTTTCGAACGTATTTATTTTTCCCGGGGAAGTGATGAAAACATTTACCGGGAACGGAAAATGCTGGGGCGTCTGTTGCTGAATCCCATTCTGGAATCGGTTGGTTATGACCTGGAACATACCGTTTTTTCTTTCATTCCCAATACGGCGGAGGTCGCTTTTTATGGGATGTTGGAAGGGTTTGAAGAATACCTCAATAAACAGAAAAAAGAGATGATAACCCTTCATTCCGGTAACTTGACGGAAGAGGAACTGGAACGGATATTGTCTTTGCGTATCCGGCAGGAAAAGGTGGCGGTCAAGGACATTAAATTGCGTACTTTTATTTCCGAAGATAAAAGCCGGGATGACCTGGCTGCCCACGTATATGATATTACGTACGGATCGATTACCCCCGGTATCGACAACCTGGTCGTGATCGACGACAGTATTGTCCGGGGAACCACGCTGAAGCAAAGCATTATCAAAATACTGGATCGACTGCATCCGAAGAAAATTGTTATTGTGTCATCTTCTCCCCAGGTTCGTTATCCCGATTGCTACGGAATCGATATGAGCAGGATGAGTGAATTTGCAGCATTCCGGGCTGTGGTTACCTTAATCCGGGAACGGGGTATGGAACAGTTGCTGGAAGAAGTTTACCGGTTGTCAAAGCAACAGGAAGATCTGCCGAAAGAGCAGGTGATCAATTATGTAAAGAAATTGTATGAACCGTTTTCAGATACGGAAATAGCAGATAAGATTGCTCAGATGCTTACGCCGGAAGGGACAAAAGCCGAAGTGAAAATCGTTTTTCAAACCATTGAAGGATTGCATCAGGCATGTCCGGAACATTCCGGGGATTGGTATTTTTCAGGAGATTATCCTACTCCGGGAGGGAATTGGGTAGTAAACCGCGCATTTATCCATTACATGGAGGGTGTTTCTGCTCACTTGTGATGCAGGTATGCCTGATTCAGTAAATAATAGTCGAGAATAGTCATTGCAGCCATGGCTTCCACAATGGGAACCGCTCTCGGAAGTACACAAGAGTCGTGTCTTCCCCGGGCTTTTAGTATCGTTTCGTTGCCATAACGGTCAACCGTTTCCTGCTCCATCAGCAGGGTTGCTATCGGTTTGAACGCGACACGGAAATAAATATCTTCTCCGTTGGATATTCCACCCTGGATTCCTCCGGAACGATTGGTTCGGGTTCCGATCTTTCCGTCGGGTTTACGATAAAAAATATCGTTGCATTCGGATCCTTTGTATTGTACGCCCTCAAAGCCGGATCCATATTCAAATCCCTTCACGGCATTGATGCTTAGCATCGCACTTCCTAATGCTGCATGTAATTTTCCGAAGACAGGTTCGCCCAATCCGGGAGGAACACCCCGGCATACGCAGGAAATAACACCACCGATGGTGTCTCCGTGACCTTTGACTTCTTTGATAAGTGCAATCATTTGTTCGGCGATGACCGGATCCGGACAACGAACGGGAGTCGCTTCCACTGCATCCAGGTCCAGTTGAGTGTAAGAAGTTTCCAACCTAACCGGTCCAACCTGGGAAGTATAAGCCGTAATCCGGATGTTCAGACTCAGCAATACCTGTTTGGCTACAGCTCCTGCAACACAACGGGCAATAGTTTCCCGGGCAGAAGATCGTCCGCCTCCCCGGTGATCCCGGAACCCGTATTTCATTTGGTAGGTATAATCGGCGTGAGAAGGGCGGAATACATCCTTCAGATTATCGTAATCAGACGAATGCTGGTTGTTGTTCCGGACTATAAACCCGATCGGAGTTCCTGTAGTCTTGCCTTCGTAAATGCCGGAGAGCAATTCGACTTTATCGTCTTCTTTGCGGGGAGTCGTTAATGCCGATTGGCCCGGTTTTCTACGGTCCAGCTCTTTCTGGATCATTGATTCATCAAGCAGGATGCCGGCGGGACAACCATCGATTACTCCGCCGACAGCCTCTCCATGAGATTCTCCGAATGAGGTTAGTCTGAATATGTTTCCAAAAGTATTCACGGTCCGTTTTACAGGATCAATTACATCCGCAACTGCCGCTTTTGCAACCGCTTTCGCTGTCACAACTATCGCAACTGCACCCTCCTCCGGAGGTTAGTGCTGCAATTTCTTCGGCAGAAGGTTGGTGTACGTCCAGTACGTTTCCTTCGAAATGCAGGGTTTCTCCTGCCAGCGGATGGTTAAAGTCCATTACGACCACTTCGTCTTTTACTTCCGTAACCGATCCCATCAGACGATTTCCACTGGAGTCCATCATGGGTACGGTCTGACCTTCGGCAATGCGTTCACAGTCAAATTTACCTTCGATTTCGAATATATTTTTGGGTAGTTCCACTACATTTTCTTCGACGAATTCTCCGTAAGCTTCTTCCGGAGATAAAGTGAATGAGAATTTGTCACCGGCTTTCAATCCGTTAATGTGTTTTTCAAATGCTTCGAGCATCATTCCCATACCGTACATGAAAGTCAGCGGTTGTTCGGCCGTTGCTTTTTCCATCAATTCTCTTTCTTCACCTTCTCCAACGTTCAAATCGTACGTTAAGGATACGAACATGCCTTCAGAAATTTTCATATTTATATAATTTAGAGTAAATCGGGTGCAAAGGTACGATTTAAATTCCTTCTGTAATTGCTTTTTTCAAATTATTAAGGGCTTTTTCGATAATTGAACACGGGCATCCGATGTTCATTCGCATGAAACCCTGTCCTTCCTGCCCGAAGATTTCTCCGTCGTTCAATGCCAGTCCGGCTTTCCGGATAAAAAGGTCTGTCAGTTCTTTTTGCGGCAGTCCTAATTTCCGGCAGTCCAGCCAGATTAAAAAAGAAGCTTCCGGCCGGAAGGCCCGGATGTCCGGAATATTTTCTTGCAGGAAATGCTCGACGAAAAGAATGTTTTTTTCCAGGTATGCAAGCATTTGTTGCAACCATTCCGTTCCGTTTTCATAAGCAGCCAGAGTTGCTTCATAAGCAAAGATGGAAGCCTCGTTTAGTTCGCTGGCATGCAGAAAATGAAAAAAATCATCCCGTATTTTATCGTTCGGGACAATGGCATACGAACTGACAATCCCGGCTATGTTAAACGTTTTACTGGGAGCCATGAACGTGATGCTGTTTTCCCTTGCTTTTTCTGAAACCGTGGCAAAAGGAATATGCCGGTTTCCAAAGAGCGTCATGTCGGCATGGATTTCGTCCGAAATGACCAGTACATTGTGTTGGTAACAGATTTCTGCCAGTTCTGTCATTGTTTCCCGGTCCCAGGCAATTCCGACCGGATTATGCGGATTGGAAAGAATCAGCAATTTGCAATCCTCATCGATCAGTTGTCTTAAACCTTTCAGATCCATACGGTAAGTGCCGTCAGTTTCGATCAAGGGATTGTAAACGACTGTCCGGTGGTGCATTTCGGGAATAATCCGGAATGGATGATAAACCGGAGGCTGGATAATAATTTTGTCGCCGGGTCGGGTAAAATTCATAACGCAAAATCCGATCCCTTTTACAATTCCGGGAATATAGCTGAACCACTTTTGTTCAATTTCCCAGTGATGCCGGGACAGAATCCAGTTCCGGATCGAATTAAAATAACCTTCCCGCGGCATGGTATATCCGAAAATTTCGTGTTCGCATCGTTTTTTTAATGCGTCGACAATAAAATCACCTGTCCGGAAATCCATATCGGCGACCCACATCGGGATTAAGTCTGCATGGCCGAACCGTTCTTTCAGCGCATCGGTTTTAATGGCTCCGCTACCTTTTCTATCAATAACCTCATCGAAATTATATATGTTCATTTTCAAATCAAATTCAACTGTTTTTAAAAAACAAAATCATAACTGCTTACTATGTTGCAAAGATAATGTAAGTTTGTGCTTTGAATCTCTTTTTTATGTCGGAAATAAAACGGATAAAATATTATTTTGAAAATAAACCCCAATAACAGATAAATCAACGGAAGCCTAATAAGCAACTATTATTTTGTTAGTATTTATTTGTTTGGCTATTGGAGAATTTATACTCGGGAAGACTGAAAATCCTCAAAAATAAATTATAGGTCGGAGTTTTGTTTCTAAATAATTATCTGTTTTTGATGTTAATGAAAAGAATAAAGGTGCTATTTTTGAAACTATTTAATGCTAATTAGATGAAAAATTGAAGCTATTCATCTGCTTTCAAAAGAACCAAGCGAAGGCGAATCGATTATATTCCGTCTGGGGTGTGTCAGTATTAGTCGATAAATGGCGTAATTTGTTGCGAAATGGGACACTTGATGAGCAAGACCACTCACTCACTTGACCATAATTATATAGTATGATTAATGAAATTATCTTGCTAGCAACGTTCAGAACAAAAAAAGGTTTTGATGGGTAAAGGTAAGGCCGCACAAAAAAATATAAGAGTATTTTTTGGGGAAATTACATTTGTGTAGTTATGTTATTTATTAATAATACTAAAAAGTAAATTTAAATAAACAGGTATTATAGCAATTGTAACAATTAACATAACAATCAGACGCATTCTTTGATTGTTCAGTATAATAGAAGAAGATTCTTCGTAATTAATTTTTCGACTGTATTTTACATACATCATAAAAAGAATCATTATAAAGAATATTGATGCTGCTGAAATATATAAGTTTAGTGTATATTGTCTGTTGTCACTTCTCTTATAATTCATTTCACGTTCATTTTTTAATTTAATAATATCCATATTGTATAACATTAAAATATTGTCTACTTTTTTCATCGCTTCTGATGTTTTGCAATTTTGGATATCTTTCAATAAGCTATTAAGTAAATCTTGATTGTTTATATAAATAGAATCACTAATAGCTAATTCGATTTCTGGTATAGCAACAATGTAAACAGAATCAAATATTAGTTTATACAATTCTTTCTGTTTTACATCTAAATGATTACTACTTAATAAATTCAATTCAGCTTGTTTTATTAAATCAATAGAGTATAAATCTAAATTTACATCAAGTTCTTGGCATTTAGCTTCTATTAATCTTTTTAGCCTTGATTGTTCCAATGGCGTTTGGTTGATTATATTTTGTTCGATAAGGTTTACAATATGTTCTTGTGCCTTTAATTGTCTTTCATAGCTGACCTCTTGATATTTATTTTCGCCTATTTTGACAGTTATCCAGCCGACGACAATAGTTGCTAAAATGGATATGATAGCAGTCCAAATAGCAACACTATTTTTATAGAAAAAATACTTTATACTCATTTTTTTTGATTAAATATTTGTTTTTATAATAATAAATATAATTATCGCAAACTTAATAAAAATATCTAAAAAATAATATTGATTTAGTTATAATGTTTATAATAGAAAAATATTACAAAAGTTCGTATTTGTTTTTAATACAGTTTGAAGATATTTTCATCGCATCTTTCAAAACTAGGCTGTATTGCATACTGCGTCTTATGTGGTGCTAGAGACAACTTTCAATACTAGTTGTGTTTTGATTATAAACTAAAATCCGGAAAATTGACCGAAACCAATGAGGTCTGTATTCTGGAGATGGAAGGTTATCCGTCTGAAGTTATAAAGGAAGCGCGTGAAATCGTTGAAGGCCATAAAATACGGAATTAAGTTTCTTAGGTTTGTTTCCAATGACGGGTAAACCTGAAAAGATATAATTTTCTTTTATTATTCTTTCGGGACAAAAGTGGCAATAATATTATTAGCATCATTAACCAATATCAATCGGCCATCTTCTTTTACGGTATAAGTTTTCGCCTGTTGAAAAGCGCTTAGCAGAGCGTTTTCGATATCCATCTGTTCACAAGCCATGCGTGTAGTGACCATTTCCCCGAATTGAATACTAAAGTCCTTCATTGTCACGGGTCCGGAATAAGTATTGCATCCTGCAGATCCGCTGACAGACTTACCATCGGCTGAAACATCTAATGTAGGTACTTTCCCGAGCAGAGGATACAGTAACTCATGATTTCCTCCTGAAGAGGCAACAGCCACAAGGGTCCAGTGTGTATCCTTAATTTCGGTGTTAGGATGCAACGACTTCTTCATTGATGTACAGGCCGTAACTATAAGGGCAAAAGCAAGTACCGGGAAAAATAATTTACGTGTCATTTTTATAATTGTTTTAATGTTTCTTATTCGGATATAAAACAAATAGCTGCTGTCTTTGTTCAAGATGAATTTTAAACGAATAGATGATGTGTAGATATTCAACCAGAAAGTAAAGTTAACTAAAAACAGGGAGTGAAACTTTACTAAATTAGGCTCTGTTTTAAAAGCATGTTGTATAACATATCGTTCTTTTTTTGCATAAACGTTTGAGCGTGTATTTTTGTCAAATAATTCAACTTGTATTTTCTGTCTGGCACAATAAAATACATCTTCTTTTATTAAATAGGATTCGAATATGAAAAAAGCATGGATTATTGGGATGGTATTGGTAAGTTTAGCATCAGGAAAGGTTTCCGGAGGCGTTGATGTTGTTCCGGACGAAGCAGGGAAGAAAGTGGATATCCTGTTTGACGGCAGGTTGTTTACCTCTTATATTTATCCCGACGATTTGGAAAAACCGGTACTCTATCCGGTGTATACAGCTAAAGGAACGGTCATTACCCGGGGCTTTCCGCGGGATCCCCGTCCCAACGAGCGGGTAGATCATCCTCACCATGTAGGGTTGTGGTTCAACTTCGGAGATGTGAACGGCCTGGATTTCTGGAATAACTCATTTGCAATTCCGGCTGAAAAGAAATCACAGTACGGATCGATCCGTCACCGTAAGATTATGAAAGCATTCGGCGGTGCTGAGAAGGGAGTACTGGTTGTGTCTGCGGATTGGATAGACCATGCGGGCAACGTATTATTAAAAGAAGAAACCCAATGGACATTCAGCGGAAAGGGCGATTGGAGGATCATTGAACGAAAAACAAAACTGACGGCTCAAAAAGATGCAGTTACCTTTACCGATAATAAGGAAGGGCTCATTGCGATCCGGATGGACCGTGCATTTGAAGAACCTTCGGATAAACCGGAATTATTTTTGGATTCGAACGGTAATCCTACGGAGGTAAAAGCGATGAATAACGAAGGTGTGAATGGCGTTTATCGCAACAGCGAAGGATTGGAAAAAGGCGCCGTTTGGGGTAAACCGGCCCGGTGGGTCAACTTGTCGGCGGAGAAAAACGGAGAAAAAATATCCGTAGCGATTCTGGACCATAAGAAAAATCCGGGATATCCGGCTCATTCCCATGCAAGGGGGTATGGTTTGTTTTCTACCAATAATATGGGTAGCCAGGTGTTCGATAAGGATGCTCCTTTATTTGTACTTACAGTGAACCCCGGTAAATCAGTGGTTTTCAATCATGAAATTATTGTTAAGACCGGAAGCTTTGCGACCGATGAAGAGTTGAATCAATTGTTCGATCAATTCAATCCTTAAACGTTTCGGATCAATTTCATTCATCTAATCGTAACAAAATCTTCACAAGAGATTCATTTCAAACCTGTTCTTTTGTCACGTCTTTTGTAAAAGATGTAAAAAAGAGTTTCTATTATTATTTATCAATACTCGTTTTTTTTGTAAAAAAAGAGGTAAAACCTTTAAAACATGTTATTAAACATACTTGTTTTTATTTGCTTAAACGTTTAATTAGCTAATTTTGTAAAAATTTCTGAAATTAGCGCTTATTTATATCAATTATTAAACATTTCTAACATGGAAAAACTGAAGAATTATTATGTATGGCTTGTTCTTTTTTGCGCGGGGTTATTCTTCTCTGTATCGTGTACGAAGGAGGAAGACTGGGATGCAGGAAAAACCAAGGTCGTTGCAGATTTTGAGTATAGTCTGAGCGCAGAAAAAGCTCCGGCTACATTGACTCTTACAAGTAAAAGCACAGGAGGATATACCTATTATTGGACTTATCCTGGAGGAGCAGATCCAGGTAAAGGAGTGTTTTCTATACTTAAAGAACCGGCTCCAGTAACGTATAAAAATGGAGGAACTTACAACATTACGTTATCAGTATGTAATGGTACTAGTTGTGATTCAATCACTAAAAGCTTTACACTTGAAGATCCTGATGTGACCCCTGAGTTTACTTATGCTTATGTGGGAGGAAATGATTGGGCTCCGGCTAGTGTCACTTATACAGATCAATCGATAGGCGCAACCGGATGGACCTGGACGTTTGACGGTGGAAATCCGGCCAGTTTTCAGGGACAAAATCCGGGTACTGTTGCATACGCCAACTATGGTAAATTTGCCACGAAGTTACAGGCTACCAGCAGTAAAGGATCAGAGGCAATTACCAATTATGTGAAGATATATCCGACGGAACTGATTTGCAGCAGTATGACTACACAAATTTGGAAAACACCATTGAAATACAGTGGTATGGAAATCGGATTTGTTGCTATTTATTTAGATAAAGAACGAATTAACAAAACGGATGAACTCAAATCCAAATCAGTATACAGGATTTATATTACGGAGCAGGCTGCAGCTATCCTTACAGGAAAGGCTAAAGCGATCGATTACCCATTGCCGATATCCTGGGATTGGGATGTGGTCGATGGTGTTCAAAAGTTAAACATGACGGTTTATTATTCCGGAGTGAAAGCTGGTATATCTTCTTCGATCACTTCGCTTTCAGGTACAGAAATGAAATTTAGCAAATCTGAATTTGATCCGTTATTCAATCAGCTGATAGCAGATTTGTTACCTTTATTATCTGCTCCGCTTACTTTCAGCAAAATAAAGCCGTAATGAACGGATTTTGAGTTAATGCCAGTTTTGTGAATAAATTAAAAGTTAAATGATATGAATGAATATAAGTCAATACTGATAACACTTTTCCTGATTGTTTCGACGGCCATGTTTGCCCAACAGCATCAAGTGACAGGGATTGTTGTTGATAATTATGGAGATCCGCTTGTCGGAGTCGGAATTAGTGCGCAAGGTGCTCGTAATCTGTTAGCTACTACCGATTTGAATGGTAAGTATACAGTGAGTGTTCCCGAAGGAGTTAAAGTTCTGAGTTTTAGTTATATTGGTTTTACAACTCTGGATATTGAAATAAAAGGTCAAACCGAGATCAATGTAACAATGATTCAAAATGTCTCTCAATTGGATGAGGTTACTGTGACAGCATTAGGTATTTCCCGGGAAAAGAAAGCCTTGGGTTATTCGGTTGCAGAAGTAAAAGGAGATGATATGACCCGTGTGACCCAGGAAAACGTATTGAATGCTCTTTCTGGAAAAATGGCCGGGGTTCAGATTCAGAATACGGGTGGAGATCCGGGATCTAGCAGTAGCATTATTATTCGTGGAGCAACTTCGCTGGCGGGCGATAATCAACCCTTGTTTGTTATTGACGGGGTCCCAGTCAACAGTGGTCTGAATAACCTGAGTAAGTTGGGTAATAATCAGGTTGACTACGGTAATGCCATCAATGATTTGAACCCGGGAGATATCGAAAGTGTTTCGATTTTGAAAGGTCCGAGCGCAGCGGCTCTTTACGGTTCACGTGCTGGTAACGGAGTTGTTTTGATCACAACAAAATCAGGAGCAAAACGTTCTGGAATCGGGGTTACGCTGAGTTCTAGTGTCGTTTTTGATAAAGCCAGCACATTCTTTAAAGGTCAGAGTCGTTTTACCACCGGACAGCTGGTTTATAGTGAAACGGCCGATTACTGGTTCGGACCGGAATTAGATCAAGGAAATGAAGGAAAACAATGGGCGTTGGACGGACAAGTTGCTCCTTTGGTTTCTTATCCCAACAAATGGAAAGATTTTTTCAACGAACCGGGCTATACGATCGATAATAATATAGGTGTGACCGGAAATTATGATAAAGGAAGTTTTCGTATTTCATATGGAAATATGAATAACTCCGGTATTGTACTCAATACAGATCTGACACGGAATACCTTTAACGTGGCTCCGGTTTATAAAATACTTCCTAATTTGGTTGTTTCGGCGAATGTGAATATTTCTCAAAGTAAATCGGACAATCGTCCTTCCACGGGAGGGGATAGCGGTAATCAAACTACCTTATTGGCACTTGCTGCTGTTCCTCCTCACATGGATGTAAATACATTGAAAGATTACTGGCAGTTGGAAGGGGAGCAGCAACGGGTGTATTCAGCCAAAACCAACAATCCGTATTTCCTGGCTTATGAAATGACCAACGGTTTTGTTCGTAATCGTACATTCGGAAATGTAAAATTGGACTGGGAAATTATCAAGAACCTTTCCTTGATGGGCCGTTTCTCTATGGACAGTTATACGCAGACGAAAGAGTCTAAAACTCCTTATAGTTATTCCAGTTTGCCGAAAGGAGCCTATGGGATTGAAGATGATAGCCATACGGAATTGAACTCGGATTTCTTACTTTCTTATGTTTTACCGGAATTTTCTGATTTTCGTATCAATACATCTTTCGGTGGAAACTTGATGTATGCCAATGGAAATTATTTGATTAATACGGCAAAACAATTGGCCATACCGGATATTTATTCCATTACCAATGCTGACGGAGCTGTTTATAACAGAAGTGGTTTAAGCAGAAAAGCGATTTATAGTTTGTATGGAATGGCCACCATCAGTTATAAAAACTGGGCTTACCTGGATCTGACAGCTCGTAATGACTGGTCCAGTACTTTACCTCCGGACAACAGGAGTTATTTTTATCCGTCTGCATCATTGAGTCTTTTGGTGAATGAATTGATTGGTATTTCTACTTCAAAAAACATGATTAAACTTCGTGCCGGATGGGCGCAGGTTGGTAGTGATACGGCTCCGTATCAATTGTATCCTTCCTATGACATCATCAACAGCTGGGGTTCTGTAAAAAGGGCGAATTATCCCAGTGTGCTGAAATCACCTAACTTAAAACCGGAGATTGCGACTTCTCAGGAATACGGTATTGATGTGAGTGCCTTCCAGAACAGAATAAGTTTAGGTGTAACTTATTACAAGAGCGATAACCGGAATCAGATTTTGAACATTAGTGATTTGGCTCCTTCTTCCGGATATTCCTCTCAGAAGATTAATGCAGGTAACGTACAAAGTTCCGGTTGGGAAGTAGAGTTGAAGACTGTACCGTTCGAAGCGAAAGACTTCCGCTGGACACTGGATTTTGCACTTACCCGGAACCGGACCAAAGTGAAAGAATTAACAGATGGTATGGATTTTATTACTCTATATGATACAGATGCTGCTTTTGCCAGAACCAAGGTGGGAGAATATATCGGTGATATCTGGGGATATTCGTATAAAAAAGTGGAAGATGAAAACTCTCCTTATTATGGATGGCCTTTATTGGAAAAAGCGACAGGCGGATATCAGTTACAGGCTTTGAAAGAAGATAAGGATATGATGAAAATAGGTAATTTCAATCATGATTTCTTATTAGGAATTTCTACCGGATTTACCTGGAAATCATTCACCTTAAATGCCCAGATTGACTGGAGACAGGGAGGTGATTTCTTCTCAGCAACGCAACGTCGTACCGATAATGCCGGTTATTCGGGAACCTTCCAGGGCGTTTCTTATAAAGATGCCAATAACCTTCCTGCCGAGATCAAGGCTAATTCTGGTCGTTATTTTGGAAAATGGGTCGGCGGTTTTGCTCAGAGCTTAGGTGGCTTCAGTTATCCTCCGGGTTCGGAAAATGCCATGTATAACAGTGTTCGTCCGTTTACAGGAGCTTTTGTTCCGGGGGTTTATGTGGATGAAAATGGTAATTATGTGGAAAATATCGGAGATCCGTCTACCACCTCTTATCTTCCAGCTCCGTATACGATTGGAAACATGTGGAATTTTGCAGGAGAATACATTCATGATGCTTCTTTTGTCAAACTGAGGGAAATTTCACTGTCTTATACTTTTCCCAAAGAATGGATCACAAAACTTAAAATGCAACGGTTAGGCTTGACGGTTTTCTGTCGGAATATCATGTTGTGGACGGCTAATAATGTTAATCTGGATCCGGAAATGGCATTTAATGTTAATAACGGAGCTTTGCAACAAGGACTTGAAAAATTTAATTTAATGCCGCAGACCATTTCTTACGGTGCAAAATTAAATATTGAGTTTTAATTGATAATGTCTGATAATAAAATAATACCATATAGATATGAAAAGAAATAAATTTTTAGTCGGACTTTTTGTTGTCTTGATGGCCGTGTCTTCTTGTATTGACCTGACGGAAACCAACGAGGATCCCAATGAATTGACAAATGTACAGGGACACTTGTTACTGTCAACCGTTTTGTCCAGCACAGCAGGAGTTTATACCTCCGACAATTATACCGGTACCCGGATTTCCTCAGCGGTTCAATATCTGCAGCGTATTGATGGAGCCAGTGATAATCTGTATGCATGGGGAACTACTTCCTGGAGTGGTTATTATGATATTTTACGCAATAATCTCCAAATGATTAAGAGGGCCGAATCCGATGGGAATAATTACTATTATGGAGCAGGTATGGTCATGAAAGCCTTTATTTTCGGATATATCACAGACTTATGGGGTGATTGTCCTTATACGGAGGCGGTACAAGGAGATAAAAATATATTCAGGCCGAAATTCGATTCCCAGGAAACGGTATATAAAGGAATTCTGCAGGACCTGGAACTTGCTAACGAGGCCTTGGCCAAAGGGATTCCAGCTCATTATTCTTCTGCATCGGAAGGACCGTACGACCTGGCTTACAAGGGTGATATCACCAAGTGGCGTAAAATGGCTAATTCATTGGCATTACGTTATTACATGCGTCTCAGCGTCAAACTGCCGGATTTTGCAAAGGCGGGAGTTGAAAAAATTATGGGAAATCCGTCTACTTATCCTATCTTTGACGGTGCTACCGATAATTGTTCCATTGCTTATCCCGGAGCCAATCAGTGGGATTCCTGGCCCGGAGGTCCGTTGAATTGGCCGGATGGCGATAATTTCAGAAAAAGAAGACCTTGCAGTACGCTTATCGATCGGTTAGGCGAATTGAATGACCCGAGACAAGCGATCTGGTTTACTCCGGTTCAGACTCAGATTGTTATCGATAATCCTCCTTATGAATATACAGCGGAAGATTATACCATCAAGGCGCCTGCAGGTTCTTTGGCCGATAGTTTGCGTTACATCCATGATAATGCGGCTATTTTGAAGAAAGGCTTACCTTATGATACGAAGTCATACGTTGGTTTGGAAGCTGGTTTTCCTGAAACAGATCGATTTGAATATAACCTGACAAAGATGGACAACGATGCGAAAAATCCTTCTGTATCCTACTTTACACCGATGTTCCAGCAGAATGCTAATGAATTGGTAAAATCTACTTTGATTTCTTATGCTGAAGTCTGCTTTATTTTGTCAGAAGCAGCATACCGCGGTTGGAATGCAGGAGGTACAGCCGAAGATTATTATAAAAAAGGAATACAGGCTGCATTGACGGAATATAAAGCAGCTACGAGTTTTACCAGTTACTATGCGCAGACCAATGTTACTTATAATGCTACGTTGGAACGTATCATGGAACAAAAATGGATTGCTATGTTTCTGCAACCACAATCCTGGTTTGATTGGCGTCGTACTGGACTTCCGGAACTCAAAGTATCTGAGAATGCAACTAAACCGCAGATTCCGGTACGTTATAAATACCAGGTGGAGGAAGCCCGTAATAATACAACGAATTACAATGAAGCCCTTAAAGGGTTGGAAAAAACACAATATTCGGATGATGGAGCTGATGATGAATATTCTAAAATGTGGGTAATTCAGGGAACAGGAAAGCCTTGGTAAATACAACGAATACTAGAGAAAATGAAAAAAATACATGGGTTAATAGTTGCGTTAGTCTTTTTTTTTACAGCATGTCAGCACCCCGGGAAACCGGGGGCTGGTATGCCTTTAAAGGATGATCCTTACCGGACACCGGTTTCAGAGAAATATATCCTGAATCCGAAATGGTCGGATGCTCAGCTAAGGAAAGTCGTGGTGAACGGAGATAATTCTGTTTTTGTTCTGACGGACAAAGGGGTATACCGGGACTTTCCCGGGAATATTATCTCTAAAGACTTGATGTACAGTTCACTGGCGGATAAAATTCCTATGGATATCTGTATCCAGGAGGGAACCGGATACCTGTATTACCTGTATACCGATCGTTTCCTGACCAACATGCATGCCGGAACTATCTGCGGGCATCTTCCTTCCGGAGTTTTTCAATACATACGAGTCAATTCCAATGACGATGTATTATTGGTAGGAGGGGAGAAGGCTGCACTGTACAACCGGAATAATAAAATCGCAGATCTGAATTTACCGGAAGGAAAATTGCAGAAGTTGTATGCGGTGGATCGTTATTTCTGGTACCTGACTCCGGATGCCGTTTATAAACTTGAGGATAAATCCTGGAAAAAAATACACGAAGGCAAGGATCTTCAGGCGCTGGCTTTTGGAGATAATGCCATTGCTGTGGGAACTTCGGATGGTTATTACCTGATGGATTCCAATGGGAAAATTACCCAGGAAAAAAACAACCGCCTTCCGGTTCCGGCTATTAATGAAATGCTGTCGGTCCAGGGCAAGTATTGGTTTGCTACTTATGAAGGCGCTTTTTCCAAAGAGTCCGACCGTTTTGCTTACTATGCTTCCAAGCGTTGGCTGGATCAGGACAGTATTATCGATATGACTGCCGATAAATCCGGTAATATGTATTTTCTGACTCCTTCCGGATTAAATAAAATCGAGTTCAGGGAAGAAACCCTGGCTCAAAAAGCTGAATTTATACAGGATAACCTGCGTAAATATCACATGCGTTTCGGATTTTCCGTCGAATCCAGAATGAAGGATCCGGCTGATCCGACTTCCATTGTATTGGAAGACGATGATAACGATGGACTCTGGACGGCATTTTATCTGGGCAGCCAGGCGTTCCGCTATGCAGTTACCGGAGACGAATCCGCCAGACGCTATGTCTGGGAGTCATTTGAACCTTACGAACGTTTGCTGGTCATTCACCCGATTACCGGTTTTTCCGGTCGTACTTTTGAACGTACGGGTTACATTGCAGGTGACACAGTTCCCTGGAGACCTTCTCCCGATCCCGATTGGTGGTGGAAAGGAACGACCAGTACCGATGAGTTTGTCGGATATATTTTCAATACGGCGGTGATTGATAAACTGATAGCCCAAACACCGGAAGAAAAAAAGAGGATAGCAGACTACATCGATGCAATTATGACACATATCATTACGAATGATTATTATTTCATCGATCATGATGGTAAGCCTACACTTTGGGGGCGTTGGAATCCGGATTACGTTAATTCGTTCGCTCCGACTCAGTTTGACCGTCGTCTCAATAGTGCTTTGACCATTGCCGGTTTACAACTGGCTTATCAGTTGACACAAAAAGAAATTTATAAAACAGAGGCCTTCCGGATGATGAAAGAGCATGGTTACCTGGAAAACATGAAGGCTCCGATGAAAAACATGAAGTTTACATCCGGATTCGAGCATGCCGGTATTACCTTGGGGGAAGATTGGAATCATTCAGACGACGAAATGGCTTTTATGACTTATTGGGTGCTTTATCATTATGCATTTAATGATACCCTGAAACAGGAATATACTAAAATGATCACCGATCACTGGGAAATCGAAAAACCGGAACGGAATGCTCTTTGGAATCTATTGAGTTACGATACTTCCGGGGATATCGATCTGGAGTCGACTCTTTGGTACCTGAGGACTTTCCCCTCGGACACCAGGCGGTATTCTGTGAAGAATTCCCACCGGAAGGACCTGGAGTTTCTTCCTCAGGACCTGGATGTCAATTTCAGGGAACAGCGAACGACCGTTCTTCCTCCGAAAAACGAACGGCCTCTAAACAGACATAATGCCAATGAATTCGATATAGATGGTGGTAGAGGAGAGGGGAACCGTAGTTTGGCCGGAGATGAATATCTGTTGCCTTACTGGATGGCCCGGTATTTGAAAGTAGTGGAATGATTTATCAATTTTAATTAGCTGAAAAAAAATGAAAAGGATTTTTTTCGTATTAATCGTTTGGTTATTTGCTGTTATTTCCTATTCACAACAAATAACTCCGGCAAATGCCTTGCAGAGTTATCTTAATAATGGTGATCCTACCTGGGGGTGGGAGGTTCGTGATACGTATAAAGTGGGTGGGGTTCCCGCTTACTCCCTGCTTCTTGTTTCCCAGAAATGGCAGGGAATGATGTGGAAACATGAAATGATTGTTTTTGTTCCCGAAAAGCTGAATTACGACGGAGCGTTACTGTTTATTACCGGAGGTTCCGTTAAAGACGGTATTCCCAACATTTCCAAACAAGATGACGGAACCAATCAGTTCATGGCTGCCGTAGCTGCGAAAAACAATGCGATTGTTGCATTGCTTCGTCAGGTTCCCAACCAGCCTTTATATGGAGGTCTTACGGAAGATGCCCTGATTTCCTACACGCTCAATGAGTTCAAGAAGGATAAGGATTATTCCTGGCCGCTTCTTTTTCCGATGGTAAAAAGCGCTCGAAAAGCGATGGATGCCGTTCAGGAGTTTTCGGATAAGCAATTGAAAAAGAAGGTGAACCGTTTTGTTGTATCCGGAGCATCCAAACGCGGCTGGACGACCTGGTTGACGGGTGCGAGCCAGGATCCCCGTGTGGTAGCGATCGGTCCGATGGTGATCGATATGCTTAACATGCCGGCAACACTTGAGTATCAGAAGGAGCTTTATGGCAAATACAGCGATCAGATCAATGATTATGTGAAACTGGAAATTCCTCAGGCAATTAAAAGTGAGTTCGGAAGCGCTGTCGTGCAAATGATCGATCCCTATTCTTACCGGGAAAAACTGACTATTCCGAAAATGATTTTTATGGGAACCAACGACGAATACTGGACGGTAGATGCCGTCAAACACTACATCAATGAAATTCCAGGTCAGAATTACCTGCATTATGTTCCCAATGCCGGACATAGCCTAGGTACTAAATTCCAGGCAATGGAGGCTTTGAGTGCTTTCTTCGGTCTTACCCTGGATAAAAAACCGTATCCGGTATGTACCTGGACCTTGACTGAAAAAGGGAAAAATATCTCCTTAGATGTAAAAACATCTCCGGATCAGCTGGTGAAAGCGGTTCTCTGGACTGCTCAGTGTGATACCCGTGATTTCCGCAAATCTCAATGGAGCAGTTCGGATATTGAATTCAAGAAAGGCGATAAATCAGTAGCTAAAGCCAGTCTGAAATATCCAAAAACCGGATACCAGGCTTTTTATGTGGATCTGGTTTACAGTGATCCGAAGGGGGGCGAATATTCGGTCAGCACCCGTACGTATGTTTCTGATAGCAAACAAGTATTTGTTAAATAATGTTAAGTATGAAAAAGATATTAATTCCCTGTGTGATTTGTCTGTTTTGTGTAACGTTGAATGCTCAAACATTAGCAGAGCGTTTGGGTTATAAAAAGACGGATAAGCTGTTGATTATTAATAATGATGATGCCGGAATGTGCCATGCGGCCAATACCGGTACGATTGAAGGGATGGAAAAAGGGTTGATCAGTTCGGCGACCATCATGACTCCTTGTTCGTGGTACAATGAAATTGCCAAGTATGCGATTGGTCACCCGGATAAGGATTTTGGCGTACACCTGACCCTGACTTCGGAATGGAAAACTTACCGTTGGGGAACAGTTGCTTCCCGGAATGAGGTTCCAAAAATGTATGACGAACAGGGGTATATGTGGAAAGGGGTAATGGAAGTGTATGAGTCTTCTACTCCGGAGGAAGCCTTGATCGAAGGTCGCGCCCAGATCAAAAAAGCGCAGGCCAGCGGGATTCCGATTACACATATCGATTCTCACATGGGTACTTACCAGTATTCACCCGAATATATGACTGTTTATTTGCAACTGGCTCAGGAATTTAACTTGCCGGCTCGTATGCCTGCCCAGACGACTCTTGATGCCATGCAATTTCCGCAATTCAGAAAAATATGCCAGGAAAAAGGGATCATTTGCCCGGACTATTTTGTTCATGAAGAATTTGAAAACTACAAAACAGAAAATGTAGCTGAATTCTGGACTGATTACATCAAAAACCTGAAGCCGGGAGTGACGGAAATCTACATTCATGCGGCCAGCGATAGCGAAGAAATCCGTTCTATTACTAATTCTGCGGAAAAACGTGTTCGGGAACTGGCTTTTTTTACCAGCGAGGAAGCAAAAAAGCTGATTAAAGACCAGGGAATTATTGTTATCGGATACAAACAATTGTACGATTTACAACGAAAAATAAAGAAATAATTGCAAAATGAGAAAAAAGATTGGAGGACTGCTGGGGTTGATTGTTTTTTTTATTTTGCCGTCAACTGCTCAGGTTCGTTATAAAACCATTGACATTCCGGATATTCCGGGTTATAAGACTTTGAAATGCGATTTCCACATGCATACCATTTATTCCGATGGAAATGTAACACCTGATATCCGTGTGTTTGAAGCAGTGGGAGAAGGATTGGACGCTATTGCGTTTACCGATCACATTTACGGAAAGCCGGGGAAGAATTTTGCTAATGATCCGGACCATAACCAGGCTTTTAAAAAAGCAAAAACGTATGCTGCTTTTATGAATCTGCTGATCATCAACGGAGCTGAAATTTCCAGGGGTATGCCTCCGGGACATATCAATGCGATTTTTCTGAAGGATGCCAATAAACTGGAAACGCCTGAATTCATGGATGCCTGTAAGGAAGCAAGGCAGCAGGGTGGTTTTATTTTCTGGAATCACCCGGGTTGGTGGAGGCATCAGCCGGATTCCACCCATTGGTTCAAGGAACATACGGAAATGCTTAACCAGGGATTGATGCAGGGAATCGAAATAGTCAATACAGGAGATTATTTTCCGGAAGCGCATCAGTGGTGTCTAGATAAAAACCTGACCATGGTGGCGAATTCGGATGCTCACATGCCGACGGGCCTGTACTATGATTTCAGTAAAGGACAACACCGTCCGATGACCCTCGTTTTTGCTGAAGACCGCAGTGTGGATGGTATTAAAGAAGCCCTGGAGGCTGGTCGTACCGTGGTTTATCACGAAGATAAACTGATCGGGCGGGAAGAATACCTGAAGGCATTGTTCGAGCAAAGCATTGAGATCGTGGGTGTAAAGGCGGGTAAAGATGGTGTGGAAATGCTGATCCGTAACCGCTCCGATATTCCTTTTAAACTGAAAAAACAGGGCCATAATCCGGACCTGGAATATGAACGTGAGATGACACTCGCTCCCAAATCTTTTTACATGATCGATGTGAACATTAAAAAAGCAGGCGTACAGCCGGTTCTTCGTTTTGTGATTGAAAACTTGTATGTAAAACCCAATCAGGGACTAGAATATCAATATAAAATACAATGAAAAAATATATCTTTCTTCTTCTGTGTGTTTGTGCTGTCGTCTTATCGGGTCGGGCACAAACGAATGATCCTTCAACCGCTTTTCAGCGTTATATGAGTAGTAACGATGGAGCTTATAAATGGACGGTCCGCGATTCGTTGTCGTACCTGGGTATCAAGGCTTATTTCTTTGAATTTACTTCTCAGAAATGGCAGGGAATGGAATGGAAACATGAGTTGGCGATTATTATTCCCAACAATATTAAATCGGATGGGGCTCTGCTATGGGTGACCGGAGGACAGGTAGACGATAAGGGAATGCCGGTATTCAGGAAAAAAACCGATGGAGAGAATGTGGCAATGGCTCAGGTAGCAATGGAAAATGGTACGGTTACGGCGGTATTGCGCCAGGTGCCGAACCAACCTTTGTTTGACAATTTGAGTGAAGGGGAACTGATGGTGTATTCGTTAAAAAAATATACGGAAACAAAAGATGATACCTGGCCGGTATTATTTCCGATGGTGAAAAGTGCCAGTAAAGCCATGGATCTGATCCAGGAATTTACCAAGAAGAGAAGAAATGAAAAAATTTCCCGTTTTGTAGTTTCCGGAGGTTCCAAAAGAGGTTGGGTAAGCTGGATGATGGGTGCAGCCAAGGATCAGAGGGTGGTAGCGATTGCTCCTTTGGTGATCGATATGCTGAACATGCCCGTGCAACTGGATCACCAGGCTAAGGTATATGGTGATACCCGTAATGAGGAAGTAAAGGCGTATACGGAAATGGGTATATCTGCGAAAAAACCGTCTCCCCAGGGAGAGGCGATTGCCCGCATGGTGGATCCTTATGCTTACCGGCAGGATATTACGGTTCCTAAATTGATTGTTATGGCAGGAAACGATAACTTCTGGCCGATCGATGCTTTCCGTTTTTATGAAAAGGGGCTGGTTGGCGATTACCGCTTGGTTTATGTGCCGAATGTACAGCATAATCTTGGGGATAAGAAAATGGCATTGAAAACCTTGAATGCTTTCTTTAAGACTACACTTGATAAAAAGCCTTATCCGGAATGTAAATGGAATATGACGGTGAAGAATAAACAGGCTGTATTAAATGTCACTACGACAGCTAAAGAATTGAAAGAGGCTGTGTTGTGGATTGCCGATTCGGATAAGCAGGATTTCAGGGAATCTGTCTGGAAAAGTACTAAGGTGAGTACAAAAGATAAAGCAAATCTGGAAGCAAGTGTAGAGTTACCGGCTTCAGGTTACCGTGCTTTTTTCGTGGAACTGAAATATCCGAATTCCTGTAGTTTTACAACAAGGGCTTATGTGGTAGACTCAAAAGGCGAAAAATTAGATTGACAAAATGAAAATTTTAAAAATATCGGGTATTGTGCTCCTGGTATTGATTGCCGCAATTGTTGCGTATGGATACATCAACATGCGCGACAGGCATTCCGGATACCAGGTGGACCTTTCGATCCGTTCGGAGGGTGTTCGCCCTTTGAAAGCCGGTTTTGCGGCGGTGACCATCACGCCTGAGTTCTGGGAACCCTGGCAGGATGTGGACGGCAATGCCCGGTATGAACCGGAAAAAGGGGATACTTTCGAAGATATCAACGGTAACGGTAAGTTCGATACTTACTGGATTGCCGGATTCGGAAACAAAGTAGCCATGAATGGGGTTCACGATGATGTCTGGGCGCGAACGATGGTGCTGGACGACGGTAAAACCCGCCTGGCCATGGTCGCGGTAGATGCGATCGGGATTTTTCATCCCATGGTGATCGATGTCCGTAACCTGTTGCCGGAAGAGACAGGAATTACTTACCTGAATATTGTATCTACACATACCCACGAAGGTCCTGATCTGATGGGACTCTGGGGAGAATCTCCTTTCAAGAGCGGTGTCAATCCGGAATGGAAAGAATATGTGAAAAAGCGGATCGTAGAATCGGTCACGGAAGCAGTCAAATCTTTACGACCGGCTACAATCCGTTTTTCCCAGAATCTGAAGGACGGAATCGTTACCTTGAAAGATACCCGGGAACCCGAAGTTTTTGATGAAGGCCTGCGAATGCTTCAGGCAGTGGATACAGAAACCGGAAAAACACTGGGAACATTGATCCAGTGGGCGAATCACCCGGAAACACTTTGGAGCAAAAACCTGCTGGTGTCTTCCGATTTCCCTCATTACCTGCGGGAAGCGGTGGAAAAAGGAGTTTACAACGGTGATAGTCTCGTTACAGAAGGAGTAGGGGGAATTGCTGTTTATGTTAACGGAGCTGTGGGTGGACTTATGACTACGCATGCTTCGTTGGGAGTAAAAGATCCTTTCCGGGATACCGTTTATGTGGAGCCTTCATACGATAAGCTCAGGGCTCAGGGAGATACGTTGGGGTTGATTGTTTTGCGTGCTATGAAAGAAAATCCGGTGGAAGTGAAAGAAGCCGGAATCAGCCTGAGAGCTAAAACATTTAATCTGCCGTTGGACAATACGATGTTTCGCCTGGCTTCTTTTCTCGGAATTATGGATGCAGATATGACGGGATGGATGAAGAAACGGACGGAGGCTGCGGCCTGGACAATCGGTCCGGCAATGTTCCTGGCGATCCCGGGAGAATTGTATCCCGAGATTCTGAACGGAGGTGTAGTCGCGCTTCCTGGCCGGGATTTTGAAATCGATCCGGTTGAAACTCCGGGATTAAGAAGTTGTATGAGTGGTGATTTCCGCTTTGCTATCGGGTTAGCCAACGATGAAATCGGTTATATAGTACCCAAAAGCCAATGGGATGTCAAGGCTCCTTTTGTTTACCGTGACAAACCCTATTATGGGGAAGAAAATTCACTGGGACCTGAAACGGCTCCTTTGATTTATAAAGAATTGAAGGGTATAATGAGTGAACTTGGAAAATAATTAAAGTATTATACAAACATGCGTATTCTGTATTTCTTTTTTCTTTTCATTATTGTCCTGACCGGATGTACTAGCAAGCAAACCGGACAGAGTGGTGCGTTTATTCCCGTACCGGAAGTGAGGGATCTGGTCATCGATAGGATTATCAGGGAGGTTCCGGCTTCGCGTCTGGATAGCCTGGATAATGATTTTATGATGAATTTCATTACTCCGGAAGAAAAAGAAGTATTTGCCAATAATCACTGGCGTTTTACGGTAGATCAACCGGTATTGGTTTCTGTCATGAGGCATAAAGAGCAGAAGATTGTTCCTTTCTGGTTGATCGAAAAGGGTTTTACGAATACCGGAAAAACAGTGAGGAACGAAAATTATGAATACGAAGTCTGGCAAAAAGAATATCCGGCCGGAGAAATCCGGTTGGGAATCAATGGTTTTGACCTGCACCGGGTGTCCTATTTTGTAACAATAGGTCCGGTGAAGAATGGAATTCAACCCACTATTTCACGGGTTTATCCGGATGAATGGAAAGTGATTTCAATGGAAAAAGGTGCTTATACTTACAACGACTGGGATGAACTGGTAATTGAAGAATTACCCGAAGAGCTGAACGGACACGTCTTGTTTACCACAATCAGGGGACGTGCCCGGGATGCTGCTGTTCTGGGCGCTTTCAGAAAAACAGATTATCCTTCTTCCGTGAATCCCGATCAGGTGGTATTGACCTGGAGTGAAGATCCGGAAACGACTCAGTCGATTCAATTTCGTACTGATACTACGGTCGGAAAAGCCTGGGTGGAATACTGGCCGGAGGGGACTTCTCAAGCGGACGTACGGAAGCAGGAAGCCCAGCCGGTACGTCTGACGGATGTTTATATTTACAACGACAGGTCCGTAAACCATTGGGAAACAGTCGTCCGGAAATTAACGCCTGGTACGCGTTATAATTACAAAATACAAACCGATCGTCCGGATGCTTCTTCTCCGGTTTACAGTTTCCGGACTGCTCCTGACCAAGCGGTTCCTTTTCAATTCATTCACCTGGGTGATACGCATAACGACGATATTGTCAAACCGGTGATTGAAGAAGCGTATAAAACATGTCCGGATGCCGGATTTATCGTTCATTCGGGAGATCATGTCAATATCGGATTATTCAGGAATTTATGGGATAAGTATTTCGAGAAAGGAAAGAATGTTTTTCCATTTCTCTCTCTTGCGCCAACATTGGGTAATCATGACAGTCAGGATGGTTTACCGCCGGTGTTGTATACTCAGTTATTCATGCTTCCGAAAGATTCCTCTTGTAATCTGCCCGCAGAAAGAAATTATTCATTCCGGTACAGCAATGCCCGGTTATTCATGATCGATGCCACCGGAGATGTGGATAGTATTGCCTGCTGGCTGGAAAAAGAATTGAAACAAAGTAAGGAACAGTGGAAAATAGCAGTTACTCATTTTCCTCCTTATTCGACCGATGATTCTTATCCGGATATCCGGGAGAAATGGTGTTCGTTATTCGATCAGTACCACGTAGACCTGGTTCTTTCCGGTCATATTCATCAATATTTTCGCTCTTATCCGATTTTTGGAGGCGAGGTGGCAAGTCGTCCGGACGAGGGTACGGTCTATATCTCTTCTTTAGTAGTGGAAACCCGGGAAAGGGAAATTCCCTCAAAAAAATACAATCCGGTTTATGCCAATCAGGGCGGGTTGTATCAAATTATCACCATCGATGGCAATCGGCTTAATTTCCTTTCGAAGAGTAAAGACGGAAGAGTTATCGATCGTTTTGAACGGGTTAAATCAGTTAAATAAGTAGCTAAATGGAACGAAAATATGCATTGAGAACTTATTGGGTGATAAAACGATTCACTGTCCGGGCCGTTGGTTTTATGGCTGTGCTTATCTCATTAGCAGCCGGACCTCAGCCGGACCGGATTGTATTGTCATGGGTCGGAGACCCATCTTCTTCTCAGTCAGTTACCTGGAGGACAGATGTTTCCGTTCAGACTCCGCAGGCTCAGATCGCGTTGGCGGAAGATAACGGAAATGAGCTTAAACCTCAGGCGTTCAGTGCTGAAACTACTCCTTTTTCCAGTGAAATGGGAGGTAATGTGCTTTATCACAGCGTGAATTTTACGGATCTGCTTCCCCAGACCCTTTATGCATACCGGATCGGAGACGGTTCTACCTGGACGGAATGGTTTCATTTCCGTACAGCTTCTAAAGAGGCTAAGCCTTTTAGTTTTATCTATTTTGGCGATGCACAAGCCAATATCAAAGAAAACTGGTCCAGGGTTTCCCATGAAGCTTTTAAAAATGCTCCGCAGGCTGCTTTTACCCTGCATGCGGGAGACCAGATCAACCGGGCTGAAAACGATGAGCAATGGGGCGAATGGTTCTCGGCTCCCGGGTGGGTAAACGCAACTGTTCCTATGATTGCAGTTCCGGGAAATCATGAATATTTTTATGAAGGAAGGGGAGAAAAGGAAGACCGGAAATGGACCCTGAAAGATGGATCAACCTTGCAGGTGCGTACCAGTGAGGAAATTACCCGTGATCCGGCAGGAAATGAAACCGGGTTGGTTATAACTGCTCGTACGGTCGATGGAAGTACCGGAAAAATCACATTGGATGCCAAAGACCGGATTATCCGTGTTGACAAGGGAATTCAGAAAATGACCGGTTATACGGAAAAAGAATTGAGAGGATATAAACCAAATGCTTCAGCCCTGGACGATCGGTATGCAGAGCCTGGTAATCCGCGCCTGACTTCTTTCTGGAGACCTCAGTTCTCTTTTCCTGAAAATGGGCCGAAGAAGGTTGTGGAAACTTGTTATTATATTGATTACCAAGGAGCAAGAATTATTGCTCTGAATACGAATGAACAATTGGAAGAACAGGTTGAATGGTTGAAAATGGTGTTGTCGGATAATCCTCAGCGATGGACCATTCTGGTTTTTCATCATCCGGTTTTTTCACCGACTATCGGACGGGATAATCCGGAGTTGAGGGCGCTGCTGAAACCTGTGCTGGAAAGATTCAGAGTAGATCTGGTCCTGACAGGACATGATCATACGTATGCACGTACGGATTCGGAAGGAACAACTTATATCGTATCGGTAAGCGGTCCGAAATTGTATCATGTCGACCTGCAGGACTGGATGAAAAAAGCAGGTGAATACGTACAACTTTACCAGGTTATTCATGTCGGATCCGGGGAAATCCGCTATGAATCACGTACGGCGACAGGAAAACTGTATGATTCCTGTACGATACGGAAACGGGAAGGTCAGCAAAATCAAATCATAGAGTCGCTACCTTCGGAATACATTGAAAAATAAATAACTTAACGATAATACATAATGAACATCAGAACGGTTTTTTCTTTGGTTGTATCTGCTTTACTGCTGGTATCCTGTTCCCGGTCGGTTACGATTAAGGAGGTAGTCCTTGCAGATAATTGGTACCTGCATTCTTCTGAACAATTGAATGCGGATGGAGCAACATTATCTTCTTCGTTTACTCCGGGCGAAGATTGGTATAAAATATCAGTCCCTTCGACGGTCTTGGGTGCGCTATGCAATGCCGGAGTCTACAAAGATCCGTTTTTCGGAAAGAACCTTACAACTATTCCGGTTGCTCCTTTTGAAAAGAACTGGTGGTATTGTACCTCATTCGATTTACCGGCTTTTGATTCTGCCAGTGAACAAACTCAACTCTTCCTGGATGGAGTCAATTACCGTACGAATGTCTGGCTGAACGGAACCCAGGTCATTTCTGCGGATACGGCTTTCGGGGCTTTTCGTCAGTTTGACTGCGATATTACTGCTTTGGCCAAATCATCAGGAAACCAACTGGCCATAGAAATAGTGCCTCCTGTACCTGGTGATTTTTACATGGGATTTGTTGACTGGGCGCCTGTGCCTCCCGATCATAATATGGGTGTTTACCGTCAGGTCCGGGTGAAACGCAGCGGAAAAGCTTCGATCAACCGTCCTTTTATTACGACAGATGTTAATACCCAGACATTAAAAGAAGCGGCTGTGAATATCAGTGCGGAACTGACCAATCATGGTCCGGAAGCCAAAACGCTGACACTGGAAGCCCGGATTGAAAATATTGTTGTGAAAGATGAATTTACCGCAGAACCCGGACAAACGGTTTTGGCGAAATTAAGTCCGGATAAATTCAAGGAATTGGTAATGAAAGAACCCCGTCTGTGGTGGTCCAACGGATTGGGGAATCCTGAAATGTATACCCTGAATCTGGCATTGTGGGACGGAAGTCAGTTGGTCGATACTACCTCGGTTCGTTTTGGTGTTCGTTCGATTGAAACCTACATGAATGAGAAACAGGTCCGGGGATACAAACTGAACGGACGGGAAGTTCTGATAAAAAGCGCAGGCTGGGTCGATGATTTGTTTTTACGGGACAACACCCGTACCAATGAGGCTCAGATCCGTTATGTGAAAGAAATGAACCTGAACTCGATCCGGTTCGAAGGTTTCTGGGGCAATAGTGAAGAAATATACGATCTTTGCGATGAAAACGGTATCCTGCTGATGGTGGGATGGAGTTGCCAGTGGGAATGGCCGGATTACCTGGGCCTGCCACTGGAAGTAAAGGAAGAAGACCAGAACATTCCGATCAACGAAGGAACGGAAATCTACGGAGTGAAACTAAAACCGGAGGAAGAAACGTTGTTGTCCGATATGTTCCGCGATCAGGTAATCTGGTTGCGTAATCACCCTTCGATTTTTGTATGGGCTGTCGGTAGTGATGCGATGCCCAAACCTTCGCTGGAGAAAAAATACGATCAGACGTTGGAGCAATACGATCAAAGCCGTTCGCTGCTGGTGTCGGCCGGAGAATTTAACAGCACGCTCAGCGGTCCGACCGGAATGAAAATGAATGGTCCTTATGAATATGTTCCACCCGTTTACTGGTATGAAGATAAGAAATTAGGAGGCGCTTTCGGCTTTAATACGGAAACGGGTCCTGGTCCGCAGATACCTCCCATATCGAGCATTCGTAAAATGATCCCGGAAGAACAACTCTGGCCGCCGATGAATGAAATGTGGGACTTTCATTCGGGACGCAAGGATTTCAACAGTGTCAAAGTATACCTTAATGCCATGAATAAACGGTATGGCGAGTCTCAGAATATTGAAGAACTGGCGATGAAAGCCCAGTGGATGAATTACGAAGCTATCCGCCCGATGTTTGAAGCTTTTGTCGTGAACCGTCCGGCAGCGACCGGAGTGGTACAGTGGCAACTGAATTCAGCCTGGCCGGAATTTTACTGGCAGTTGTACGATTCATACCTGATGCCTAATGGTGCTTATTTCGGAACAAAGAAGGCTTGCCAGCCGGTCAACATTATTTATAATTACTACGACAGGAAGGTCTATGCAGCCAATGATATACGGGGCGATCTGAATGATGTTACGGCTCGCGTGACGCTGTACGACAGCCAATCGAAAGTCGTATATGAATACGGAACCAAGGTTTCCCTGAAAGAAAACACAACGGTACCAGTGGTTGAACTTCCCCGGTTGGCGTCTCCGGAAGAAACTTATTTCCTGAACCTGACTCTGGAGGATGGCTCTCATCAGTCGATTGCCGATAATTTTTACTGGCTTTCCGGTAAGGAAGACCAGATGGATTGGAGCAAGTATTTCTGGTATTATACTCCCCAGAAAGATTTTGCCAACCTGAAACGCCTGAATGAATTACCTTTGCCTCAGGTGAATGCTTCCAAGAAGGTGAAAAAAGAAAATGGAGAGTGGGTAGTGGAAGTGACGTTGAGTAATACAAGTAAACACATTGCATTTTGCATTGAATTGTTGCTGGTCAATGATGCCGGAGAACCTGTTTTACCGGTCTACTGGACGGATAATTATGTTTCTATGATCAACGATGACAAGAAAGTAATTACAGCCCGTTGCAGCGAAACGGATATTGCTACGGAACCGAAAGTGATTATTCAGGGCGTGAATGTTAAACCTATGAAACGATAAATATGAAACGCATTTTTTTAGTAATATTTGCAGTATGTTTATTTACTCCGGTTTTGTTACAAGCCGGTAATACCGATTTTTCAAAAGCTTCACTGATTGTCTCGAAGGAAATTCCTTCTCCCGTCAGGGAAACGGTTATTCAGGTTTTGCAGGAAGAAATTTATTCCCGGACACAGATTCGTCTTCCTCTGACTGATAAAGTACAAGGAAATACAACAATAGCGCTCGCCTTGTCCACTGATAAGCAATTATCCGGACTCGATCTTCCGGCTTCGGCCCGGGAAATGACGAAAGCAGAAGGTTTCTGTCTGGTACAAACGGAAGATGGCAATCGTAAGGTCCTCTGGCTGATTGCCGCCGATGAGCGGGGAGCCTTGTTTGCAGCCGGTTATTTGTTGCGCACAGCTTCCCTGACCAAAGGTAAGTTGTTTTTCGATACGAAATATGCCATTTGTACGGCTCCGGAATATCCTCTCCGCGGTCACCAATTAGGGTATCGTAATACGGCTAATACGTACGATGCCTGGTCGAAGGAGCAGTTCGAACAATACATCCGGGATCTGGCGGTTTTCGGAACAAACAGTATTGAAACCATTCCGTTTGATGAAAAAGATGTTCCTTTCATGAAGGAAACGAAAGACGATATGAATCTTTTTATCAGTGATGTCTGTCGTCGTTACGGATTGGAATATTGGGTATGGGTTCCGGCGGAAGGAGATCTGTCTGATCCAACGTATTATGCTGCAGAAGTTAAAAGGCACATTGAATTTTATAAAAAATGTCCTCGTTTCGATGGCCTGTTTTTCCCGGGAGGAGATCCGGGTGAAAATCATCCGGAATATGTGATGCCTTTCCTGAAGGATATTGCTACGGAGTTGAAAAAATATCATCCGAATGCAGGAATCTGGCTGTCATTACAGGGATTCAGCGATGAACAGGTGGATTATTTTTATGAATACCTGAAAAAAGAAGATCCGGATTGGTTTACCGGTATTGCCAGCGGGCCAAGCAGTCCGTCTATGGCTGATACCCGGGCGCGTTTGCCTAAAAAATACAAGCACCGTCATTATCCGGATATTACGCATACGGTACGCTGCCAATATCCGACTCCCCGTTATGATCAGGCGTATGCGTTGACGCTGGGACGTGAACCGGTTAATCCGGAACCGTTCTTTTATGCAGAAATTCATAATCGTTATGCTCCGCTTACGGATGGTTTTCTGACCTATTCCGACGGTTCGCACGATGATATGAATAAGATCGTCTGGAGCCGGAAAGGTTGGGATACCAAAGAAGACGTAACGGATATCGTCGAACAATATGTGCGTTATTTCTTCGGAACCAATCCGGCCGATCATGTATCGGATGCAGTACTGAGTCTGGAAAACAACTGGAGAGGTCCGGTTGAAGCGAACGGAGGAATCGAGATGACTTTCAATCGCTGGCAGGAACTGGAAAAGGCTTATCCTCAGTTGCAGAAAAACTGGAGATGGCAAATGTTTGTCCTGCGTTCTTATTACGATACGTATGTCCGGAGACGGAAAATTTACGAACAGAAGTTAGAAAAAGAAGCAAATTCAATAATGGCTCAGGCACCCGTTATAGGTCCGGAAGAAGCGATGAAGCAGGCGTTGGCTAAAGTAAATGAAGCGGATCAGATCAACCCTTCTGCTCCATTGCGTCAGAAGATAGTCGATTATTGTGAAGGTTTGTACAAGACGATCGGTTACCAGACCAGCGTTGATAAATATGGCGCAGCCGGACCTGAAAGAGGTTGCATCCTCGATTTCGTGGATTATCCTCTGAACAATCGCTGGTGGCTGGCCGATGAATTTGGAAAAATCCGTTCGATGAAAACCAAAGAAGAACAACTGGCCCGTCTGGATACGATCCGTACCTGGGATGATCCGGGAAAAGGAAGTTTTTATGATAATGTTTCAAACATTGCTCAAAGTTCGCATGTGTTGACTGTTGTAGATGATGCTTGTGACGTGGCCTGGTGGGACAATGGAATGAGCCGCAAACGGCTTTCTACCCAGTTATTCCAGAATTTTCCGAAACTGGTTTACGAGGACTTGGATCCGGAAGGACGTTATTTTATCCGCATTGCCGGCTTTGGTGATGCCCTGCTGAGGGTAGACGGAGTACGGATCGAACCGGTGGTGTACAATAAAGGACTGGAAGAGTTCAAGGAGTTTCTGATCGATCGCCGTTATGTATGCGACGGTAAAATAGAGGTAACCTTTGACGAGCCGGAAGAATCCCAACTCAATTGGAGGCAACAATCCAAAGTATGTGATATCTGGTTGATTAAAAAATAAAAAATATAACATATAAAAATATAGAAAGATGAAAAAGTCTTATTGTTGGGTATCTATCGTTTTTGCCGTACTGTTTATCCGGTGTACTTCAAAAGAGTGTTGTTCGACAGAAAAAACGCCTCAGGTAAAGAATATCATTGTAATGATTGGAGATGGAATGGGGGTAAGTCAGGTTTATTCCGGATTGACTGCCAATAAAGGAACTCTCAACTTGGAACGTTGCCAGTTTGTTGGATTCTCAAAGACGTATTCTGCCGATAGTTATATCACTGATTCTGCGGCGGGAGGAACAGCCATTGCCTGCGGAGTTAAAACAAATAACGGAACAATAGGCATGGATCCTGATAATAAAGCGGTAAAATCAATGCTGGAATATGCTGCCGAAGCTGGTTTATCTACAGGAATTGTTGTTAGCTGCGCCGCTACACATGCTACTCCTGCATCTTTTTATGGCCATCAGGTTAGTCGCAAAATGGAAGAAGAGATTGCTGCCGATTTCCTGAAAACAGATATTACTGTCTGTATTGCCGGTGGACGTAAAAAATTCGAAGAACGTGCCGATGGACAGAACTTGTCCGAACAACTGAAAGCAAAGGGTTATCAGGTGACTTATACCCTGGAAGATGCAAAAAAAGTAACTTCCGGAAAGTTGATGGGTTTTGTTGCAGACGAGCATCCGGCTGCCTACCCTGAAAGAGGAGACATGTTACCAGAAGGGGTACAAACGGCAATCAACATCCTGAAAAATAATGAAAAAGGATTTTTCCTGATGGTAGAGGGCTCTCAGATCGACTGGGCCTGCCACGCCAACAGCAAGGACAGTACGGTGAATGAAATGCTTGATTTTGACCGTGCCGTCAAGGTTGCTTTCGATTATGCCGAACAGGATCCTCACACTTTGGTAATTATTACTGCCGATCATGAAACGGGAGGTATGGCCCTGACCGGTGGAGATCTGCAGGCAGGAGAAGTGGATGCCAGGTATGCTACCGGAGGACATTCTGCTGTAATGGTCCCAGTATTTGCCTATGGTGCAGGTGCCAACCAGTTTGCAGGAATATACCAGAATTCGGATATTTTATCTAAAGTATTGAAATTATATAATTTTAACAAATCAGATTCAGGAAAATGAATAAAAAAATCCCTGTTTTGATTGGTTGGCTATTTGGGCTGTGTATAAGTCTTATAGCCCAGGAATCCAATCTGAATTTTATCTTATCCAGGTTCCACAATAATCCGGATAAGATACTGGTCGCCTCTCACCGTGGCGTTCATCTGGATTATCCCGAAAACTCCATGCCGGCTTTCGAAGAAGCCATCCGCCTGGGTGTGGATATCCTGGAGGTGGATCTGCGGTCAACCAAAGATGGTCACCTGATCATTATGCACGACAAAACAGTGGATCGGACCACAAACGGGAAAGGAAATGTCGGTGATTTTACTTTTGAAGAAATACAAAAACTCCGACTGGTTCACAACGGACAAGAAACTTCAGAAAAAATCCCAACTTTCGATCAGGTGTTGAAACTGACCAAGGGAAGAATCCTGGTCGATCTGGATTACAAAGCGGATAGTATTTATGTGCAAAAAACCTGTGATGCCATCCGCACTGCCGGTATGGAAAGTCAGGTATTATTTTTTCTGTACGACTATAAGGAAATTCCTTTCCTGCGTAAGATATCCGGTAACGTGATGATTATGCCCAGGGCTTATGAACAGAAGGACATGGAGGCTATCCTCAAACTGGAAAAAGTGCCGGTCGTTCACATCGATCCTTCTTTTTATGAGGATACAGCCATGAAAAAATTTCATAGTCAAACAAGAATCTGGGCCAATGCGTTGGGAAAATACGATAAATTTGAAAATAAAAACGAAGGCTTTTCTCAATTACTGAAGGATATGACTTCTGTGAATGTGATTCAGACGGATTATCCCGGACAACTGATTGAATTTCTGAAAAATAAAGAATTGGAAAAATTGAAAGCTATTGATGTCCAGCTACGTAAAGCAGAAATGATTTACGAAAAAGCGTCTTTTCCTTCCTGTCATGCATCTACGCTTGTCGAAACAAAAGACGGCATTCTGACTGCCTGGTTCGGAGGAACTCATGAAAATCATCCTGATGTCTGTATTTACTCTTCCCGCTTGCAAAAAGACGGGAAATGGACTGCTCCGGTACTGATTGCCGACGGCATACAGAACGACAAGGAAAGATACCCCTGTTGGAATCCGGTTTTATACAAAAGGGACAACGGTGATATTGTGTTGTATTATAAAGTAGGCCCCAGTCCGAGTACCTGGTGGGGAGAATATAAGATTTCTAAAGATGAAGGGAAAACCTGGTCAAAAAAAACGGAAATACCACGCGCTTGTTTAGGACCGATCAAAAATAAGCCGGTTCGTTTGTCGACCGGAAAAATTCTTTATCCGACCAGTATCGAAATCCCCGGGAAATGGAATGTTTACCTGGAAATGTCCGGTCAGGACCTTGAAGGATGGAGGAAAATCGAATTGAAAAACGATACACTCAATGCAATCCAGCCTTCTGTTTTATTTTATAAAGATGGAGCGATGCAGATTTTATGCCGCACCAAAAACAAATGCATTGCGGAATCCTGGTCGATCGATAACGGTGAATCCTGGTCTCCGCTGACTGCTACCGGCCTTCCGAATAACAATGCAGGTACGGATGCCGTCACGCTGTCCAATGGATTGCAGTTATTGATATACAATCCCATGACAAAGGGAAGAAATAAATTGGCCGTGGCTTGTTCCATGGACGGTAGAAGTTGGAGAAAACTGATTGATCTGGAGGATCAGGAAGCGGGCGAATTCAGTTATCCGGCTATTATACAAGATAAAAAAGGAACAGTTCATGCCGTATATACCTATAACCGGAAAATGATTAAATACGTTGAATTAGAAATTAAATAACTATAACTATGGCCCGTATTTCCATTAAAGACATTGCTCAGAAAGTTGGAGTTTCCAATGCTACGGTTTCTTTGGTCCTGAATGGCAAAGAAAAGGAAGGACGTATCAGAACCGAGGTTGCCGATAAGATAAGACAGACAGCCAAAGAATTAAACTATGAACCGAATAATTTTGCAAGAGGATTGCGAATGGGCCGGTCTCAGACAATCGGGTTGGTTATTGCCGATATTTCCAATAACTTTTTTGCCAACCTGGCTTTTTATATCCAGGAATACGCTGAAAAGTTGGGATATACGGTCATTATCACCAACACGAATGAATCCGGAAGTAAAATGCAGAAAATGATCAGTGCATTGAAAAGCAGGCAGGTCGATGGGTTTATCATCGTTCCGACCGAAGACGGGGAAAAACCGATACGTGAACTGATGAATTCCCGGATTCCCCTGGTGCTGCTGGATCGTTACTTCCCGAATTTACCGGTCAGCCATGTGGTAGTGAACAATTATCATGCGTCTTACGATGCTACTCAATTACTGATGAAATCGGGATGCAGGCATATAGCCCAGGTAATTTACAACAACAAGCTGCCCCACATGCAGGAACGGAAAAGAGGATGTGCAGAAGCGTTGAAGAGTGCTAAAATATATGATCCGTCCATCATTAAAGAAATCAATTATCAGAATATTTCAGAGGATATCAATGATTCGATCGATGATTTGCTTAGCAGGGAGTCCAAGGTCGATGGAATATTCTTTGCAACAAACAGTATATCCATGCTGGGTATCCGTAGATTGCTCGATAGGGGTGTGCGTATTCCGGAGGATATCCGGGTAGTTTGTTTTGATAAAAGCGATGCCTTTGATTTTGCCAGCATTCCAATTCCATACATCCAGCAACCGATCCGGGATATGGGTAAAAAGTCGGTCGAATTGCTTATTGAGCAGATAAAAAAGGAGACAACAGTATCTACTCATACGGAATTGTTTGCCAGCCTTTCCAATGCCCCGGAATATTGAATAATAGGAATTAAAAACAAAATAATATACAGGTAAAATAATAATATGATGAAAAAATCTTTATGCGGAATTGTTCCGCCGTTGGTTACGCCGTTGTTGGATAACGACCGGCTGGATATAGAGGGATTGGAACGTCTGATCGAACATGTGATCAAAGGAGGTGTACACGGTATTTTTATTTTGGGAACTACCGGTGAGGCCCAGAGTTTAAGCTTTAACCTGAGGGCTGAAATGATCAGAGAAGCCAGCAGGATATTAAAAAACAGGCTTCCTCTGTTGGTCGGAATTTCTGATACTTCCCTGGTCGATAGTATTCGTCTGTCCCGGGTTGCTTCGGATTGTGGCGCTGATGCCCTGGTCTCAGCTCCTCCCTATTATTTTGCAACCGGACAACCTGAGCTGGCCGAATTTTACGAAAACCTGATCCCTCAATTGCCGTTGCCGATCTTTTTATATAATATGCCGACTCATACCAAAGTTTCTTTTGCCCCTTCCACAATTAAAAGAATCGCCCAGAATGAAAAAGTTATTGGGTTTAAGGATAGCTCGGCCAACGGAGGTTATTTCCAATCAGTGATGTATGAAATGCGGGAATGTCCTGATTTTTCACTGTTTGTAGGTCCCGAGGAAATGACGGGAGAAGTGGTGTTGCTGGGTGCCAGTGGAGGTGTGAATGGTGGGGCTAACATGTTTCCTGAGTTATATGTGGCATTATATAATGCGGCTGTAGCCAAAGATGTGGATACTGTCAGAAAATTACATGCCAAGGTCATGCAGATCAGTACCTCGATTTACAATATAGGAAGCTACGGTTCCAGTTACCTGAAGGGAGTCAAATGTACCCTTTCCCTGCTTGGTATTTGTAGTGATTTTCTGGCTGCACCTTTCAATAAATTCGGGGAAGAACAACGGAATAAAATTCGTAAGGCAATCGAACAATTGGACTTAACACTATAAAATTATACGGATATGAAACAATCACTGTCCCTGATTATCGTTTTAGCTTTATTTTTTTCTTCCTGTCAATCGAAGAAAAAAGAAACCGGAAGTTCAGATTCTTACCTGAATATTAAAGAAGGAAAAATAGAATCCTGTTTTTCAGCTCAACCCAGCCCGACAATCGATGTTCAGGAATTGCAAAAACAATATGCCCAATATCCCGAACGATGGGAAGCTGCATTCCGGTTTCTGTGTACGACCGATTTTTCCGGTTATCCGCTGGGAAGAGTTGATATTACCAGTGAGGTATTTGCTTCTGTCGGAGAATATACAACCAAGGATTCCGATGAAGCAACGTATGAATCGCATCAAAAATACGTAGATATCCAGTATGTTGCTTCCGGAAAAGAATGGATAGAGCTGACAAGGGATACGGCCTTGCCTGTTCGTCAGGCATACGATCCGGAAAGTGATCTGGCTTTTTATGATCATCGTCCGGGACAGATGTTGGAGGCGAACTCGGGTATTTTTTTCATTTTCTTCCCTCAGGATATTCACCGTCCCTGTATTGCTGATGGAGAAAAATCGGAAGTAAGAAAAGTGGTAGTGAAGATCAAGTACAATTAAGTATGTAATTATGAAAAATTCAAAATCATATCCCTGGTTAGTCGTTGGTTTGTTGTGGTTTGTAGCTCTGCTGAATTACCTGGACCGGCAAATGCTCTCGACCATGAAACCTTCTATGATGATCGATATTACGGAATTGGTTTCAGCAGCTAATTTCGGTCGGTTAATGGCCATATTCCTTTGGATTTATGCATTCATGAGCCCTGTTTCCGGGATCATAGCAGACCGTTTGAACCGGAAATGGCTGATTGTGGGAAGTTTGTTTATCTGGTCGGGTGTTACTTTACTCATGGGATATGCCGAGACTTTTGATCAGCTTTATGTGCTTCGGGCCGTTATGGGAGTGAGTGAAGCCTTTTATATTCCGGCCGGTCTTTCCCTGATTGCCGATTACCACCAGGGTAAAACCCGTTCCATTGCGATCGGGATTCATACTACAGGTGTCTATCTTGGTCAGGCTCTGGGTGGCTTTGGGGCGATTGTAGCCAGTAATTATTCGTGGCAGATGACGTTTCATTCATTCGGATTGATCGGCATGGTATATGCATTGATCCTGATTATTTTTTTGAAAGAAAAGAAAGCCTATACGGTGGATCCTCAGCAAAAAATGTCAGTAGGAAAAGAATTCAAACAAGCGTTCAAAGGCCTGGGTATTCTATTCGGCAATATCTCTTTCTGGGTGTTGCTGTTTTATTTCTCAGCACCCAGTCTTCCGGGTTGGGCAACTAAAAACTGGGCTCCAACCTTGTTTTCCGAAACCTTGCACCTGGACATGACACAGGCCGGGCCTATGGCTACTATTACAATCGCCATGGCTTCCTTTGTCGGTGTTTTATTGGGTGGAGCCGTATCGGACAAATGGGTACAGCGTCACCTCAAGGGAAGAATTTATACCGGAGTCGTCGGCTTGTCTTTAACCATACCAGCCTTGTTTTTATTGGGATACGGTACCGGTTTTATCGGTATTCTCAGTGGTGCGTTGTGCTTCGGTTTGGGCTTTGGAATCTTCGATGTCAATTGCATGCCTATTCTTTGCCAGTTTGTATCGCCCCGTTACCGGGCTACCGGGTATGGACTCATGAATTTAGCCGGGATTTCTGCAGGAGCTTTCATCACGAATTTCCTGGGAAAATCGACGGATGCAGGTAATCTGGGAAAAGATTTTGCTATGCTTACAATTGTTGTTCTTGTTGCAATTGTATTGCAATTAGTCGTTCTGAAACCTAAAACAATAAATATGGAGTGATATTTCTGGGAAAAAGATGTTATTTTGATAAAAATAGCCGTTTTTCGAAATCATAATTAAAAATTGATTTGTTCTTTTTCTTTTCGAAAAATTAAAAAAATTAAAAAAAAAACATCAAATGTTTGAATATTAATCCTATATGTTTTATATTTGACGTCATAAAATTGTGATTTTATTCAATTTTTGATGTTTAATATATTAATAATCATTTAGTCATGAACAAAACAGAACTAATTAATGCTATTGCAGCGGAGTCTGGCTTGAGTAAAGCTGATTCTAAAAAAGCGTTGGACGGTTTTATTGCCGCAGTAACCAATGAACTTAAAGATGGTGGTAAAGTCGCTTTGGTAGGTTTTGGAACTTACTCAGTTTCTGAAAAAAGCGCAAGAACCGGTATCAACCCCAAAACCAAACAACCGATTAAAATCGAAGCCAAGAAAGTGGTTAAATTTAAAGCGGGTGCTGAACTTTCAGGAGTTGTAAAATAATTGCATCGTTTGAAGAAATTAAAAAAAAGGTATCCCGCCCGGATGCCTTTTTTTATTTGTATTATCTTTGTACGCTAAAATCAAGAGTAAAACAGTTATCACGATTATGGATATTCAACAATCAGTACAACAGGCCATCGAAAACTTATACGGACAGGAGATTCAACCGTCTCTGGTTCAGTTACAAAAAACAAAAAAAGAATTCAAGGGACATCTGACACTCGTCGTTTTTCCACTATTGAAAATTTCCAGAAAAAATCCGGAACAGACAGCGCAGGAAATAGGGGAATACCTGATGAAAAACGAACGCATCATTTCCGATTTCAATGTCATTAAAGGATTTCTGAATTTAACAATCTCTTCAGAATACTGGATTGAACTGCTGAATGGTATCCATGCCGAGAAACTGTACGGAACAACAGCTCCTCAGGCTGATTCTCCATTGGTCATGATTGAATATTCATCTCCAAATACAAATAAACCCTTGCACTTGGGCCATATCCGTAATAACTTGCTGGGATTCAGCTTGTCAGAAATACTGAAAGCCAATGGTTACAATGTGGTGAAGACAAACATTGTAAACGACAGAGGGATCCATATTTGTAAATCTATGCTGGCCTGGAAAAAATGGGGGAATGGAGCTACACCCGAATCCACGGGTAAAAAAGGGGATCACCTGATTGGTGATTTTTATGTGTTGTTCGATAAAGAATATAAAAAGGAACTGGCTGAATTCCAGTCCGGAGGATTAACCAAGGAGGAAGCTGAAGCACAGTCAAAATTAATGTCGGAAGCCCGGGAGATGCTCCGGAAGTGGGAAGCCGGCGATAAAGAAACGGTAGAACTCTGGAAAATGATGAACTCCTGGGTATATGCCGGTTTTGATGAAACTTACAAGGCCTTGGGCGTTGATTTCGATAAAATCTATTATGAGTCGGAAACTTACCTGGAAGGAAAGGAAAAGGTGCTGGAAGGTCTTCAAAAAGGCGTCTTTTATCAACAGGAGGACGGATCGGTCTGGGCAGACCTGACTGCCGACGGATTGGATAATAAATTGTTGTTGAGAGGAGACGGTACTTCTGTATACATGACCCAGGACATCGGAACGGCTAAATTGCGTTTTGATGACTACCCGATTAATAAAATGGTGTACGTGGTTGGTAACGAACAAAATTATCATTTTCAGGTTTTGTCATTGTTGCTGGATAAATTAGGTTTTGAATTCGGAAAAGGCCTGGTGCATTTTTCGTATGGAATGGTGGAACTTCCTGAAGGAAAGATGAAGTCCCGGGAAGGAACTGTAGTGGATGCCGACGACCTGATCGCAGAAATGATCGAAACAGCCCGGGAAACTTCCGCCGAACTCGGAAAACTGGATGGTTGCTCGGAAGAGGAAGCACAAAAAGTCTCCGAAATAGTCGGACTCGGTGCACTGAAATATTTTATCCTGAAGGTGGATCCTCGTAAGAATATGGTGTTTAATCCGAAGGAATCCATTGATTTTAACGGAAATACTGGTCCGTTTATCCAATATACGTATGCCCGGATCCAGTCCGTGTTAAGAAAAGCTGCCGAACAGGGAATCATATTGCCCGGATCTTTACCCTTAAATGTCGCTATCAGTGAAAAAGAGGAAACCCTGGTCCAGTTGATTGCTGAATTTGAAACGGTGGTAAAAGAAGCTGCAGAAACGTATAGCCCGGCAGTTATAGCCAATTATATTTATGATCTGGTGAAAGAATACAACCAGTTCTATCACGATTTTTCTATACTCAGGGAAACAAACAACGATCTCAGAAACTTCCGCTTAGTCCTCTCTCAAAATATAGGTAACGTTATTAAAACCGGATTTGCATTGCTTGGAATTGATGTTCCGGAAAGAATGTAAATAAAGCTTTTTACCCGTGAATTGTTTGAATTTCAAAGGATAACGATTCATATCATTCACGGGTAAATTATATTTCTTCAAAAAAATCCCTCCTTTTGTGACTTTTCTCTTTTTCATTCGACTAATTGAGTAAATGCAACATAATTGCTGATGGAAAAACAAGTAGTTGAAAATGAGTTTTTAAAAATGATACATCAATACGAGCGTATCATTTATAAAGTATCCTCTTTTTATGCGGATGGAAGTAATACCCTGGAAGACTTGTACCAGGATGTTGTTCTCAATCTTTGGAAAGCATTCCCTTCTTTTCGTCAGGAAAGTTCTCCTTCCACCTGGATTTACCGGATCGCTTTGAATACCTGCGTTTCGTTTTTTCGTCGCGGGAAAAGCCGGCCTTCTTTTGTGGAAATTACTTACGATGTGGAAGACGATCCGGGAAATGGTGAATCGATCAGGGAATTATATACGCTGATCAATCGGTTGGGAAAACTGGAAAAAGCATTGGTGTTACTTTATCTGGAAGATCGTCCGTATAAAGAAATTGCCGAAATCATGGGTATGACGGTAACCAATGTTTCGACCCGCTTGGGACGGATTAAAGAGAAATTGAAACAAATGTCAGAACAATAACTTATTTATGATTATGATGGAACTGGATGAAATAAAAAAAATATGGCAGGATATGGATTTGTTGAAAGAACAAAAGAAGATCAGTGACGAACGGATTAAACGGATGTTGCGCAATGAAGGCAAGTCGGCTTTGGATAAACTCATTCGTACGGCGAGATTTTTTGCTATCATTATTATTCCGTTGGGATTGCTTTTATGTGCGTGTTCGTATCGCTTTTTTGAGGAAGGAGGATATTATCCGGTTGTACCTTTGAGTTTCTTGTTGCTTTGTATATTAATGATGCCATTTGAGACTTACCTGTATCGCTTGCTGAAAGGAATTGATTTTTCGATCATGTCAGTCCGGGAGGTATCGGAAAAAATACTGAAATACTACCGAATTATACGTAAAGGACAATTTTTTGGAATGATATTGTTTATTGTGTATTTAGCTATTTGGTATTTTTTATACTATAAGTTAACTTTTGGGGATGAGATTGTCTGGTTTCTTATCATTTACATGGCTGTTCTTTATACACTGGGTTTAATCGCCATACCCATATTATATAAGAAAATTTATTACAGGCATATCAATAAGATCAAAGAGAGTCTGAAAGAATTGGAAGAGTTTGATAATAACTAAGAGCAGGAGAGTAAAATTAAAAATAGAAGAAATCAACATTAATCGAGTATATTAATTTAAATAAGTAAATGTTCATAATTAGTTTATATAATATATTTAGCTTTTCTTTGCATTCTCTTATAATATATAGGATTAAGAATGGGAAAGATAAAGCAATTAGAATTAACGGAAGTCCAACTCAGGCAACTCGAGAACGGGTTCCGCAAGGGCAGAAGCCACTGTTTGCGCATGCGTTGCCGTGCAGTTCTTCTTAAAGCCGAAGGTCTGTCATCTGCAAAAGCAGGGGAGCAGACGCAAATGAGTTTGGTATCCGTAAATGCATGGGTACATCGCTTCTTATCGGAAGGCATTGCGGGTCTGGAAACTCGTGCGGGTCGTGGTCGGAAACCTATTATGGACTGTTCGGACGAGGAATCCGTCCGTGCCGCCATCGAACAGGACAGACAGAGTGTAAGCAAAGCCAGGGTTGCATGGCAGGAGGCTACGGGGAAAGAGGCGAGCGATCTGACGTTCAAACGTTTTTTATCCGCATTGGCGCAAGATATAAGCGTATAAGGAAACGCCCAAGGGGATTCCCCTCGCCGCAGCTCTATGATTACAAGTGCGAGAAGCTGCAAGAACTTGAACAACGGGAACGAGAAGGGTACATCGCCCTCTACTATGCCGATGAGAGTCATGTTTGTACCGAGGGATATGTTCCTTACGGTTGGCAGTTGCCCGGAGAAGATGTATGTATACCATCCCAAAGGAGTGCAAGGCTTAATATCTTCGGAATGATTGACCGCAAGAACCATTATGAGGGTTTTACCTCTACGGAAAGTATCAACGCAGACAAGGTAGTCAGCTTTCTTGATACTTTCTCGCTCGGTGTGTCTAAGGACACGTTTGTTGTACTTGACAATGCCACCGTCCACCGAAATCATAAAATACGAGAGTTGAGACCAGTCTGGGAGAAAAGAGGACTTTTCCTTTTCTATCTGCCACCGTATTCCCCACATCTGAACATTGCGGAAACACTTTGGAGAATATTGAAAGGAAAATGGATCAGACCTCTCGACTATGTAAGTACTGACAATCTTTTCTATACCACCAACAGGGCGTTGGCGGACGTGGGTAAAGGACTGTTTATTAAATACTCTCATATTGCCGCTTAATTTTGATTACTTACTTAATAAAAACATGATAACAACGAGAGTTTTAGTGTGGATCATAGCTGTGATTGTTTCAGCATGCAGTAGTCTTTTTGCGCAAACAGGTAATTACAAAACAGGCTCTTTGCTTTGGAAAATATCGGGGAAAGAACTTGCAAAACCTTCTTACCTGTTGGGAACCATGCACTTTAAGAGTGGAGCATTTCTGGATAGTATTCCAGGAGCCGGGGCGGCTTTAGATAATGCCGAACAGGTGATTGGTGAAATAGTAATGAATGATATGGCTGAGCTGATTCAAAAAACACAGGAAGCAATAATGATGACTCCTGATACCACTTATCAGATGCTGTATACTGAAGATGAATATCAATTGGTAAATGAAAAACTGACTTCTCTTTTTGGCGGAGGATTAGATCAGATGAGTATGATAAAACCGGCAGGAATATCTATGTTTTATTCACAGATGTTATATGTGAAAAAGCATCCGAATTTCAACCCTTTAAATGGAATAGATGCATTTGTACAGAAGCAGGCTCTTGAAGCCAATAAACCGGTATTAGGATTGGAAACTGTGCAAAGCCAGATTCAGGTTTTGTATTCTTCCTCATTAAAAGAGCAATCGGAAGACCTCCTGTGCTTGATGAAAAACCCGGAACATGCGGAGAAGTCATTGGATGAACTGCTGATGAATTATAACAAAAAAGATTTAAATGCCCTTTATCGTATACTGAAAGATAAAAACGGCCCCTGTCCATATTCGGATGAGGATAGTGACCAGCTGAACAAAAACAGGAACGATGCCTGGATGAAAAACCTACCCACTTTAATGAAAGAAAAATCGTCTTTTATTGTAGTTGGAGCCTTGCACCTGGCAGGAGAAGAGGGTCTGTTGAATCAATTGGAGAAAGCAGGATATGTTGTTGAACCTGTTTTATAACATGTTTTTCCAAAAAATATTTGATTGATTCAGTGCAGATTGTGGTTATTATTATAAAAAAAGGGCAAAAAATATTTGTGTTGTATTATTAAAAGGATTACCTTTGCATCCGCTTTCCAGAAATACGTAGTGTTCAGAGGGACACGAA